>NZ_SDKM01000004.1 GCF_004519545.1 Nocardioides guangzhouensis | reverse complement strand
AGCAGATGGCGACGTTCCTGCGCAGCAAGGGCGTCGACGTCAAGACGCTGACCAAGGCCCAGATCCGCGACGGGGCCGGCGGTGCCGTGCTCGACGACCTCACCCCGACCCAGCGCGCCGCCTTCCTGGCCGACACGCCGCTGTGGTTCTACGTCCTGCGCGAGGCCGAGCTCGCCGACGGCAGGCTGACCGGCGTGGGCGGCCGGATCGTCGCGGAGACCTTCCACCGGGCGATGGAGGGCAGCCGCTACTCGATCGTGCGCGACCCCGACTGGCGCCCGTCGCTCGGTCCGGTGACCGACCGTTTCAAGATGGCCGACCTGCTCGTCTTCGCGTTCGAGAACAAGAAGAGCCTGCTGGCGCCGCTGGGGGACTGAGCCGTCGGGCTTACCGAGCACGTGCCTCGTACGTACCAGGAAGGGCGAATCAGATCCGTCGAGTAGGCCGGGTACGACGACCCGCTGCCGGGGCGTGCTGCCGCCGGGCCCGGGCTGCCGCGAACCCCCCGGTCCCCGACCGGGCCTCGTCCCTGACGTGCTCGGTGGAGACCCTGCTCTCCGCCTTGACCTTCCATGGAATCCGCCGCGGTCTGCTTGTCCTCGTCGACCGCGGACGTGAGCCGACTCCTTGAGGGACTGCCCGGCCTTGCGGCGGTCTCCGTGCAAATTTGGCGAACGGCTGGCCGTTATCCTGGGCGGCGTCCACAGTGGTCGCCGCGGGGCGCTGCTCGGCCTCGGAGGCGGGATCAGGGCGGCGGCGGCGCTCGACAACAAAGACTTGGAGGTAGTGCGGGGGACCGGCCGGGCTCGAGACGGACCGTCCAACACCGTCTGGTACGACGTGTGGAGGACAGCGCTGCTGACGCTCCGACCGCTGCGCCAGGCTTCTGCGCTCCACGGCAGAAGCGTCCGCGTCGACATCTCAGCCTTTGGGTTTTCGGGTACCGCCAACGGACGCCGGGCGTTCAAGAAGCGTCATTTTCGCCGCGTGGCGGGCAGCACGCGCTACACCCTCACTTGGATCTTCTTGTACCGGGAGAAGCGAAGCTCGAGTCCGAACTCCTCACCCTCCACTGTGAGCGCCCGGCCATCGGTGCGGCCGCCTTGCCACAGCCAGGGAAGGACAAACCGAGTGGCGTCGTCCGTCGGCAGGCGGCCGACTTCCGCCAGTGCTTGGTCTCGGAGCACTTCCAGCTCTTCGGGATTCTGAGCGCCGATACCTCGTTGGCGACCGTCGGCGGCGGTTGCGCGAGCGAGATCGAGCAGCCCGGATGGCTCCGTCGCGGCTGGGACGTCTGTCGTTCGTTCATTGACGCGCCCTTCAACCGTCGCCGGGTGAGGCTCGGCGCGTGGCAGGCCGAGCACCACTTGGCGCTGCTCCGTTGGCTTGAGCAGGCTCAGGTTGCTTACGACCGTCGCGACCATGTCCACGTAGGCCGCAACCTCTGGGCGTTGGTCGTCACCCCACGCGCTCTCGATCAGCGGAAGGACCTGTTGCCACGTCACGTGGCTGTAGCGCTGGCCCTTTAGCAGGGCTGGCCCGGGCTTCGTCATCGGGCCGGTGATGTACGTCAGGTCCACGTTGCAGTTGGGGTGGGCTGCTGCGGCGAGTCTCAAGTAGTACGGCAGTTGGTCGGCACGGTGGCTCCCGGCTTCGGTCTTCAGTTCGATGACCCACACGCGGTCAGCAGACAAGACCGCCCAGTCTGGCCACCCGTTCGCCGCGTCCTGCTCGAGCTTGGGCAGCAGGTATTCGTCGATGAACACCCCCCGAGGCATCGAAGATCGATCCCCGGCGGTCGGACCATGAACGGCTTCGTCCAAGAGCTGGAGGAACCGTTCCCCCTCCTCGCCTGGTGACCGCGGCGTGTTCCACGGTGGGGCGTCACCGTCGAGGATCAGCGTGGTGACGAGCCGCTGGAGATACTCCTCGCGACCAAGCTTCAATCGACCCCACAGGACGGTCGGGCTCTCCCACATGCCGGCAGCGTAGGCCCACGCGCCGACAAGTCGGATGCCGTGGCTCCCGGTCATCCCGTCGCCTGAACCGGGATTCGCCCGGTTCCAGGCGCCCATTGAGTGCTGCCCAGAGTCGACTGGCCTCGTCTACGTTGCTGGACATGAATGGCAAGCAGGCAGCTGCTCCAAAGGACCGCAGCGCCACGGTCGCGGCACATCGGGCTCATTAATCGCGCTGGCGCGCGGAGGAGTTGGACGGATGGCCGCCGGGTCCGCCGACGCACCCAAGTGCGAGGAGGCGGTACGCCACCATCGACAGTTGTCTTGCTGAGGAGTGGAAGGGGCAACGAGCTGAAGTTGCAGGCCCGAACCTCATGTCACGTGCTGCGGTGGAGTACGCGAAGTCCCGCTGCGCGCAACTGAAGGCTACGGGCGGGCTTGCTGAGCAGGATCGGCTCTTTCGGAATCTCCTTTCAAGTCAGCCTCTTGCGTTCAGCATCGCGGGCGAGTTCCGTCATGAACCCGATGCTGCGGCCGCCGTCATTGGCATGTTGGCTGGCGTCGGCATTGGCCGATTCGAGCCATTGGTCGACAGCACGCATCCATTGGATGGCATCGAGGCTGAGTGGGCGCCGCCCAGGCAACATCACACTGGCGATCGCTCCGGTTTCGACGTGGCCACTCATCAGATCCTTCGGTCCGGTGAATCACACCTGGTGACAATCGAGGTCAAGTACATCGACACGTTCTCCGCCAAGAAGGTCGACTACGACAGGTATGAGGAACACCTCGTCGCCTTGGGACTGTCAAGGGAGACGACCAACCAGCTGGTCACAGACGGGTGCAGCCAGTTCCTGCGCTCCGTGATGCTCACGGACTCCGTTCGACGTCACGGGGTACGCGGAGACGGCGGCGTTGACCAATCCATGGCGGTGGTGCTGGCTCGTTCCGACGACAAACAGGCGCGAAGAGTAGTGGAATCCGTCAAGAGGCATGACTTGCCGACCATGGTGGATCTTTGGAGCCACGAAGACTTCTTTGACGCTTGCGCGGAGCAAGACGCGCTAGCCAATTGGGCGCTACTCATGCGCCGGAGATACATCCTTCCCCCTAGGTGATCAGCGGCCACCGCACCCGCGTCCTTCCGCCGCTAGCTGGTCGCGCCGATCCGCCGGTGTCCTGGCGCACCCGTTCACCGAGCGGGAGTCAACCCTGCAAGGGTCTGCCCATTAGCGCCAACCATCGGTTCTGAATTGGTGGGGCAGGTTTCGCCATTTATGGTCAAGCCGTGGACTCAGACGCACTCCTGGACCTCCCCTATGACTTGCGGCGACTCATCGTTGTCTCGGACCGCCTCACGGAGCGCTCTGAAAAGACCGCGCAGCCTGCATCAGTGGCCGCGCAGCCTGCATCGGCGATCGACGGCGCAGGCGCTCTCAGCCAGCTGATTGCGAAGCAGCCGCGAGTCGCCCTGCTCGTGCTCGCTGGAGCCGTGGGCTGGGAACTAGCACGGGCCGTCCGCAAGCTGCAGGCGCAGGGCACGACCGTTCGGCCTATCGCGTTGACGACTGCTCAATCTCTCCGCTTTCCGCCCGGGCATCCGCGAACCAACGTCGTCTACGCGGCCCATCCGGTTGACACCGGCGCGTACATCCCTGCAGCCGACTTTCACCGGTTCCTGTTCCAGCACAAAGTTGCCGAGGCACAACGTCTGATCCGAGTGCTGGGTGCTACTTCCGTGCTAGTCAGGAGCGTCCGCGGCTGGAATCGCCAAGCCGCGGCACATCTCGGTCTGAGCTTCCCCGAGCCGTCCAGTGGTGACGCTACCAACACGTCGAGCAGCGCCGACCGCAGGTCGGATGCAGACGACGAGATCATCACGACCATGACCCTCACCCCCTTGGGCGACCCATACGTACCCGACGATCTCGTCTGGTTCTCCCACGAGCCGCTATGGCAAGAGATAGCCAGCGCACGCATCGACTCTGGCTTGCGTGAGTTCTCGATCGATGTTCGGTCATCCGACGACTTCGGCATCAATTCGAAGTTGAAAGCCTCCGTGGACAAAGTGGGGCTCGAGGCAGGCGGCAAGTTCGTCGAGCACGTCGAGACCACTTGGCGGCTCGAAGGCACCTTCGCCGCGCCCTGATTGCCAAACGTCGGACCCGCTAGGCAGGGTCCGTTGTTCACACCTGCAACGTTGCGAGTTGGGATGGCCGTTGGCCCGACGTGCACGTCGGCGTCGTATCGCCGCCAGCGAGCGCTACCCAGCGATCTCGTAGTGCGAAACATCACTCTCGATGACAGGCGCGTCGTCGACGGGAACGTCTGTCGGAACCTGCTTCGTCCGACAAGGCGGACTCACGCGGGGCCGCGGGCGATATCCACCAGGTCACTTAGTCGCGCTCGGATGTCGTCGGCCCGTCGGGCCACGCCGTGCTTATCCTCGGCCTTCTTTAATTGCGAGGTCTGCTCCACGAGGGACTCGGCGCGCTCGACAACCGCGGAGTTGTCCCACAGCAATCGAACCCGGTAGAGCGCTCCCCATGCACTCGCCCGGAGCTGACGCAACTCGGCAGCAGACGGAACCTCGTCGTGGTCCATGTTCGAGTTGACGTCGGCGTGAGCCTCGAACCATGCCGCAAGTTGTGCTCGCCGATAGTCACTTAGGGTCTCAGCGAACACAGCGATGGCCTCGCGGCGAAGATCGCCCTGGCGGCGTTGGGCGTCATCTTTAGCGCGGTCTCGCGCCGCGCGATTCTGCTGGGCATTTACTGCTATTGCGGACGTAGCGGTGCCGGCGATACCGAACAAGGCGAGCCAGAACTCAGTCATCCAAACTCCATCCTTCCAATCGACGACACGAACCGATCGCCATTCCGCCCTGGCGAAGGCGCGCGTGGCTCAATGGCGACTCGAAGTATGCAGGTCGATCCGTAGACGCGGGCTGAATTCTCAGGAGGACGGGTCCGAGGCGTTGAAACTCCGCGGCGCGGCCGCCCATCGCAGGAACCGAATGAGCGATGGGGGCGCTCCCGTCGTGTCTGCTCCAGCCCGCGGCAAAGGCGCGTCAATCCGCGAGCCGTACCGAAAGCCGTGACTCATCCACGGGCCGGTTGGCCGAGGCTTCAAGGCTTCTGGCTAGTCCAAGTACCCAGAGCAGGAGTAGCCAGCGGCGTTGCCGACAAACCCCTCCGGGTCCGTCACAACGTCACCGAAGGTCTGCGAAAAGAACCCGACGAGTTCGTCAAACGTCGTACCGCTCGAGAGTTGGTCACAGATCTGGTCGGTCTGGAGCGCGACCCAGCTTTCCAGCTCTGCGCCTTTCGCAGTCAGCGCTTGACTGTCGACTAGGTAGCCTTGGTCCGTCAGGTACTTGTCCTGAGCGAACCCGTCGTCCTGGATAGCGTCGTAGCTGTACTGATCACGTTCGGATTGGGCCGAGCAGCCACTCAAGGCAAGGCCCACCGCGACAACCGCGCCCGTAGCAGCACCCCTCAAAGTCACGAGCGCATGGTAGGTCGCCGGCGGCCTTTGGCGGTCCAAAATCGGCATCTGTAGCGCGGTCTTATCGAACCAACGATCACTCGGGCTCGCCGATGCGGCCGGAACTCTCCTGGCTCTGCCTTGCGGGTACCCCGCAAACTCGCCACGTGCGGCGCTGGAGTCTTGTCAGTGGAGAGTGCGAGGATCCGCGGTGTGGCGACGGACGAAGAGCTGAAGTGGGCGCTGACATACGACGGCTACGAGCGCTTCTCGCGAGACATGAGTGCGTACTACGAGCTCCTGCGACCCGCCATGTCCGCGTATGAGGCGTCCGGGCGGGTTCCGGAGTGGTGCGGTGTCGATCTTCTCCGTGCTTGGGCGTTCTACCGCCAGCGAGAACACCACAACCTCGGACACGGGCCGATGGCGCTCGACTGGGATGACGTCCTTGATGCGATCCGCAGGCATCCCGCAGCCACGAACGCCGACGTCCCGCCTTCTCGGTTCCCGTACCTCACCGGCGAGTGGGCCGTGCGACTTCGATCGGAGCTCGAAGCGCCCTACTGGTCGAAGCTCTTAGAGTTCGTCGAGTCCGACCGTCGTTCTCACGAGGTCTTCCCGACGCCCGATCGGACGTTCAGAGCCTTCGAACTGACACCGTACGAGAAGGTCCGCGTCGTCATTCTGGGCCAGGACCCGTACCCCACTCCTGATGACGCCGATGGCCTGGCATTCTCGGTGTCGAATCCTGCCTCGAAGACTCCCGACACCCTGAAGAACATCTTCAAGGAACTCGCCTCGGACATCGGCGTCGCAACGCCCGCCAGCAACAGCCTTGAAGGCTGGGCAAGTCAAGGCGTGTTGCTCCTCAACACCGCGTTGACTCTGCGTGCCGGCTCGGACGAAGACCACGCTGTGCATCGTCGGTGGCGCTGGAATCGCCAAGGATGGAACACCTTTACCAACGCGGTGATATCCGCGATCACAGAGAAGGACAAGCGGGTGGTCTTCATCCTGTGGGGCAACGACGCCCGTCGAAAGGCGACGCTGATCGATCGGGACCGGCACGACGTCATCGAACAGGTTCATCCGTCTCCGCTGTCCGCATACAAGGGCTTCTTCGGCAGTAGACCGTTCAGCCAAGCCAACGACCTGCTGCGCGATGCAGGCCGCGGCACGATCGACTGGGCTCAGACTTCCTAGGGCGCCGCCGGGCTCAGCGCACCGCGAGCCAGCGTCGGCAAGTCGTGGCGGGACACCGAACGGACTGGGATATGCGTACGTACTCGGGGGGCAGTGCGTCACTTCCGCGAAACAGGAACGTGCCCGGCTGAAGTGGTTCAATTCAGGTCTTAGCCAACGAGCCGTGCACCGAACTTGTCCTGCCACAGCGACTCGACTCGCTCGATGGTCTGGTCCGAGGTGCTTGGGTCGAAGGTGCTGAAGCACCGCGACAGGGAACGGCACATCGCACCTTTCAGGCCAACGTTCCCGCCTGACTTTCCCTTCCGGTAGGCAGCCTATCGTCCGAGGAATCCTTCGCCGCCTTTGGCTGACCCCACGTAGTGCTTGCCTGTTGCGCCGTGAGCAAGTAGATGCCGGAAGTTGAGCGAAGCACCTCCCGCCAGGATGTCGGACAAGAACGATGCCGAGACCTGCTTGTCGCGGTAAGACACAATCGTGTGGGTGAGCCTCACCGGCATCCGAACCTCCCGTGTCGGACCATGCAGCGGTGGGGTGACGGGCCTACGCGAATCGGGGCATCGCTCCCGCGTTTGTCGGAGAGGGTTGGCCGCGTGCCCTTGAAATGCGCAACCCAATCTAAACCGTCGGCTGCGGGGCTCGTTCGTTGCGGGAGCGTCATCGCTGACAGAAGTTCCGCGCCAGGTCCCGTCGCGGAGCGACCACCGCGCCACATCGCCGCAGCGGTACTCCCCAGTATCTCCAGGATTGAGAGTCACGCATCACGGAACCAGGCCATTCTCCGGATATGCGTCGACTTCGCTTCTGGGCTGCTGTGGCGGCAATGAGCGCGACCTGCGGCTTCGCTGGCGCCGCGGGAGCCGTTGTTGTTCTTGGTGATCAACTCCGAGGTCCGGATGGAGCTCAGGGTCCGATTGGAGAAACTGGCGCAACCGGGCTGACCGGTCCACCTGGGGCACGCGGCCCGGCCGGTTCCGTTGGCCCAACGGGTCCCGAGCCTGCGCTGCCGCCGGAAGCTGGTACCGCGAGTTGGGGTGACGCCTTCAACGACATCGCCCAGCGACTCGCTGCCGTCGAAGGCGAGACAAGCAAGCCGGGGGAATGCCTGCCAATGAAGGTCGTCACCCGGGTCGAGAACAGGTTCAACCCACTTGCCGCGGTCACCGAGGGTCCAATCGGAATCACGGCATACAGCGGCTATGCGTGCGCCGCCCGCTGATCGGCTGGCCGCAGCGTCATACCGCGTACCGGCCGGAACGCCTGTTTGTGGCGCACGTGCCCGTCGCCGGAGCGCCGCTTACTCCTTGAGGGCGCCCTCGGCGAAAGTGACCTGGATTTCGAGTGAGTCGAACAGACCGACCAGCATCGCCCTGGTGTTCTTCTCGGCTTGTTGCGTGAGCACGGACTCCTCCGCCGCGGACACCAGCTTCTGCTCGGCGAGCTGGTACAGCTCTTGCTGGTCGTCTGTGGAGAGCGCGTCGCCGACCCGGTTGACAACGCCGCGGTCCTGCGAGAACAGGTATGTCCGGTCCTGGTCGAGATTGGGCTCGTCCAGTTCGGCCGCCGGCAGCCGAATCTCCACCGACTTGCCGTCTTCGGACAAGCGGAGGTCCCCTGCGGTGAGGCCGGAGAAGTCGACGTAGGCGTTGACCGTGCCGGCGGCGACGAACAGCGACCGCTCACCAGCGATGAAGCTCGGTACCCAATCCACGTCCTGCTCGTAGTCGAGCACGACTTCGAAGTTTCCGACCGCGGCGTGGAACTGGCTGATGTCCTGGATCGACTTCAGCAATGCGGGCTGGCTCCGATCGATTGATCGGGTCCGGAACGGGTTCTTGATGTCGAGAAACCCGGCCGTGCCGACAATGGCGACGAACACAAGCGTGATCGCGGCGATGACCGACGCGATCCGACCCGCAATGCGCATTTGGCGTCCCTTTTACGGATTCGTAGGTAATCCCGTCCCGGGAGCCGGGGCGCGATGAGTTTGAGAAACGTCGATCAGAGTTGGTTTTGAGAACCCTCGGCCGGAGACGTCTCTGCCTGCTTAGTCAGGGTCAACTGCCAAGCGGCGCCGACGACCCAGGTGATGCCACCCAGTAGCGTCAGATAGAGGCCGATGGCAGCCGCGCCGTTCATGTCGACGAAGGCAATGAGTGCGGCAAGGACCGCAAGCACCAACAGGACGATCTGCGACTTGCGACCAGGGACCCGAGGAGAACCGACGAGTCCGGTACTGAAGGCAAGGATCACCGCGCCAGCCAGTGCCAACACGAGCGTGAGGACGCCGTCGCCTTCGATACCGATCGCGCTGATGCCAAGGATCGAGACCCAGGGGAGGAATGCGGCCAAGGCCACGACCAACATGGCCACGCCCGAGACTCGCTGGGGGGTGGTGAGACGTCCGAAGTTCATGCCCGGAAGGCTATGTTGAGCCCGCTCTGCCCGTCAGCAGAACTGTGAACTCGACGAGTGACCAAGCGGCATGACCCCACCTCGGCTGTCCGAGATTCGCATTGGTGTCATGCTTGCCCACGCTTCGTGGCTCGCGCCAGTGCCGCCGTGTATCCCTAACGGTCCCAATAAAGCGTGTGCGCCATTGGGTAGCGAGCTCGCTTGGACCTTGGGCGGAAGTCGGCGGCCATCTTCTCGATGCCCCGAGGAGCAGCGGCTTCAAGGGCTTCCGGACCGGCGGTCCGCAGGACCTGCTCAAGACGTCTTCGTACCGGGTTGAGGACGTCGTCGAGCAGGTCCAGCACGGCGCCGATGAGCGTTGCGAAGTCGTTGACGATGCTGTCAGGAAGAGTGCTTGCCACCGTTACTGCTGAGACAAACTGCAACTCCATCGTCTCCGCGTCTACGACCCCAACCGGGTAGGTGACCGTGAGCTCAGATTGCGAATGAGCGATGGTCTGATTTCGAAAGGCCCTGATTGTCTCGTGGGTTCGGCTCAGCCCTTCCGGAACGTCGATGTAATCCCCCAGAGGGGTTCGCACCTTCGAGTGCAGGAAGCACCGGCAGTAGGACACCACAGCGGCGCCGATCAAGTGTCGCTTGACGCCAGCCAGTGGATCGTCCAGCCCTGCGCGCATAACCCAACCGAGCGCATCCTTGGCCTCGGTTAGATCTGCCGCATGACTCGATAGCTCGATGAAGAGACGTGCATCGGGCGAGTCGTCAACTGTGACGATCAAGGGACTGCGAGCCTCGAGGTCGTCCATCGCACGAGTATGTCGAGCGAAGCCGTCTGCGTCCCCCAAACTGACCCAACTCAACAGCTCTCGCGTCACTCCGTCGCCTCGCAGAGACTGCGCCGCGACGGACCGCCCTCACGCTGAGACGGACCTCCACTCCAGGTTGCCGAGTTTGGCTCTAGAAAGATCAAGGCGCCGGCTCCGCCGGCGCATGGCCTGCGGGCGGCGCTGGCGCGCCGTCCTCGGCCCGGGGCGGATCGGCTGCTCGCCGCGTACGCCTGCCCAGCCATCGCCAGAACTGCACTCCGAGAAGCGGAAGATGCAATCCGCCCCCGGTGGTCTTTGGCCTGGCGTCGCCGTGGCCTCGTTCAACCCCCAAGCCGTGTCAGTGCGTCTTTCTGTCAGAGGTTCCAGAATTGGCATTGGGGCGGAGGAGGCTGTGATGGTGGTGCTGCGCCAGCCGGACCACGAGGCCTTCTCGGAGTTCGCCTCCGCGCGGTCGGCGAGTCTGTTCCGGACCGCCTATCTGGTCATCGGTGACTATCAGCTGGCGCAGGACCTGGTGCAGGAGTCATTGGTCAAGACCTACCTAGCGTGGCCACGGCTTCGGGACGTGGCGAAGGCGGAGGCCTACACGCGGCGGGTCATCGTCACAACCTGCATCTCCTGGCGGCGCAGACGTTCCTTCAGCGAGCGGCCCGCGACCCATGTTCCCGATGCAAGCGTCACCGACCCGACCACGCTCCTGCCCGAACAGGGCGAGCTGTGGACGGCGGTGGGACATCTACCACCCAGGCAGCGGGCAGCTGTGGTACTCCGCTTCTGCGAGGACCTCTCCCAGGCCCAGACCGCGGAGCTGATGGGCTGCTCGGTCGGCAGCGTCAAACGACACACCTCCCTCGCCCTCGACAAGCTCCGCGCGGAGATGGGTGCCCGGTTCTCTCCTCCGTTCGTCGACGAGCAGGCGGTGACCCCGTGAACGCCTCCCTTCGAGACCTCAGGCGGCACGTGGACGCGGCGCCTCCTCCGCAGTTCGACGTCGAGGGCATCGTCGCCCGCGGCGATGCGCGGCTGCGTCGGCGCCGGGCCGCACTCGCCGCCGGGTCCGCCGGCCTGGTTCTCGCCGTCATCGTCGCCGGTGTGACCCTCACCGGGTCGAACCAGCGGTCCAGCCCGCCGGTGGGCACTCCGACCCCGTCGGTCACCGACACCGCTGCGCCCACCGATACTCGACCGCTGACTTATGCCGACGACTACACCGCCGACCCCAGTCTCGACATCCACTGGCGGATGCAGAGCATCGAGTACGGCGACCGCACCCTCCGTCCCGGCATCGACGCCACGGCCCTCGACCTCACCGACGACGGCGTCGTGATGGTCGCCCCGGACGGCGGCATCCACCTCACCGACGGGGAGGCGACGGAGAAGATCGGAGAATCGACGATCCCGGGGCCAGCTATGAGCTGGGCGGAGTGGGGTGTCAAGACCTCCACCGCCGGGTCGTTGGTTGCGTGGTTCACCCCTCTCGGGCCAGACCGCTCGCTCGTCGTGTACGACGCCCACGAGCACCGGGTAGTTACGCAGGTCGCGAGGCCCGACTGCGGCCGGTACGACTGCCAGCTCGAGGCCCTGGTGGGCGATCGTGTCTACTGGTCCGAGTCACCTGACCCCACCGGGGGGGGCCGGCCGCAGTGGGCGGGGCGTCCGCTGCAGGTGTTGGACGTGGCCACCGAGACGGTTTCCGAGACCAACACGAGAGCTCTGTGGGAGGACCTGCGCGCATACCCGCGTGGGTTCGTCGAAGGCGACAACTACGAAACCGGCGCGGCCGTCAGCCAGGATGTCAACACCGGGGCCGTCCGCTTCGTGCCCCAGGGCTCGACGCTGGAACTGCAGCGATGGGTCCGGGACACCGGCGCCGACATCGACGGCGACGGCGAGGGCGACGGCCCGGTCATCTTCGGCTACGGCGGGTTCGACACGACCGGCAGGCGCCTCAACCTCCGGTTGCCGGCCGGCTACAGCCCCGCTGAGCACCCGTACGCCCTGTTCCAGTGGCTCGACGACGACCGGTTCGCCGTCATGGCGGGCGCGGCGGACTTCGACGAGCCCGGAGAGGGTTACGGAGACATCCTGGTCTGTGACATCGCCCGTGAACGCTGCACCCTCGCCGCCCCCGGCCCCGGTCCCGACGGCAGCCTCCGGCTGGTGCCGCACGTCACCCTCCCGAACTGACCCGATGAACACGCGTCCCGTCCTCTGGCTCGCCCTCTCGGCCGGCGCCATCCTGCTCGCCGGATGCGGCGGCGACACCGACGACGGCCGGGTGGCGCTCTCCCCGTCGACCGCCTCCCCGCCGTCCGAGACCGACGCATACGTCCTGCTCCTGGACGACGACTCGGATCCCGACCAGATCCTCGGCCGGGCGGGTGCGTACGCCCTGACCGCACGGGGCGCGGCCAGCGCCCCGCTGGCGGTGCTGAACGTGCCCTCGGGATACTCCAACTTCGGGTTCTTCGCGCTCAACCAGGAGAACCCCGACGACGACGATCCCCTCCGGGCCGTGCAGTACTGGACCGTCGACGGCGTATTCGTCGATCCATGCGCCATGGACGAGGACGCTCCGCACGCCGGTACGTCCGTCGACGACCTGGCCAATGCGCTCGCGGCACAGGAGCTGACCTCGGTGTCGAAGCCGCTGCCGGTGAGCCTGGACGGTCACGACGGGATCTACCTCGAGCTGACGGCCCCCAGCGACATCGCGTTCGAGGACTGTGGGCTCGGCGGCTACTTCGGCTACTGGGAGGGCATGCCGGACGACGCCCAGCACACCGTGGGAACTCCCGGCACGGTCGACCACGCGTGGATCATCGACGTGAACGGCCAGCGGGTCGTCCTGGTCGCCATCGAGCAACCGGGGGTCACTCCCGCGCAGGTCGGTGAGCTCACTGAGATGGTCGAGTCAGTCCGCTTCGTCGAGCCCCGATGACCCAGTCCGTCATGGAGTGCTCGCCGACGAGATGAGGTGGCCGCACCCGGGCAGATCGCTGCGCTTCAACCCGGTCCGGATCCCATCGGCGTCGGAGCCCGTGCCCCCGTGGTGCCCCCGCAGCACCCAAAACGGCTCGATTCGTAGAAGTGCAGGGAAGTGCAAAACCGCAGGTCAGAGGGCATTTTGCCGCCCGTCGGACACCTCGTCGAACGGCCTCGTAATGAGTAGGTCGCGATGCCTGAATCTGGCGCATCTTCTTCTTGAACTGCTCGTGGGCCTGGCTGCCTGGCGCTGGCGTGCATAGGCGGCCGGTATGACGCGGCATCGAAACCGACGTCCAGGGCATCAATCGACCTGACGGTCAGGCAAGGCACGCTGTCATGCGAATCGAGACGAGCAGTCCTGGTATCTCGGCTCCCAGCTTGGCCGCGTAGCGGGTTGGTGGATCAGAAGGGAACCACTGGGCGTACTCATCGTTCATGCCGGCGAAGTCGGCCGGGTCGGTGAGGAGCATGCCTACCTCGACGACGTCATCGAGCGTCGCACCGGCCTCGCGCAGGATGGCTTCGCAGTTCGCCAATGCCTGGCGGGTCTGAGCCTGGATGCTGTCACCGGCCATTCGACCGGTGCTCGGGTCGATGCCGGTGGTTCCCGAGATGAAGACCTGGGAGCCGGCTTTGACTCCCTGGCTGAAGAGCGGCGAGCTCGGGGCGTGTGGTGTCGTGATGATCTGACGCGGCATCGCGGACCTCCTGGCTGATCGTCCCATCGTCCGAGGTTCCCGGGAAGGTGCTCTCCGGCAGGTGGCGTTCTCACGCACGGCAGACGGCGGAATGGTGCACTCGTCTCAGGCAGAGTCTGCTGTCTTTCGCGAAGCTTCGTCGACCGAGCTCGTCGAGACCACGGCCCTCCGCATCGTCGACTCGATCCCCTAGCCCCGATCCGCGCGTTTGCGCTGCGGGTAGAACGTCTCGCCGCGAGCCAACAAGTCGACGTACTGCTCGATCCGCCGGGCTCGCGTCTCCGGCCGCTTGGCGGCACCGAGACGGTGCAGCATGGCGAAGCGGTTCTGGCTGGTGAGATTCTCGAACATCGCCTGCGCCTCCGGCCGCGCGGCCAGCGCCTCGGTCAGGTCCGCCGGAATCTCTGCGGTCGCCGGTCCGGCGTACGCCACCTCCCAGCGCCCGTCGGCCTTGGCCCGCGCCACCTCGGACAGCCCCTGCGGATGCATGCGCCTTCAGCCGTGAGCCGCTCGACGATGCCGACGTTGCGTTGCGACCACATGCTCCGACGGCGACGCGGCGTGAACCGCTGCACGTACGTGCCCTCATCGCGGCGACGGGCCTGACCGTCGATCCAGCCGTGACACAGGGCCTCCTCGAGCGCGGTGGCATAGCTCAGACTCGTCGGATCCGTCGTCCCCTTCTTGGCCAGGACCAGCCACACGCCGGCCTGCTCGTCGACGTTCTCGGCAAGCCAGGTCCGCCACGCTGCAGCGTCGCGCACGATCAGCTGGGGAGGATCAGCCGGCATGTGGGGATCCTCCCCTCAATCACCGACAAAGGTCCACGAGTCCTCAGGTCTATCCAAGCCCGCTGCGACAGCGGTTGGTCGCTGCGACACGACAAGACCGCTCTCGCGGCGGAGGGACGCATGGGCGACGACGGAATCATGGACGTGATCCGGGCAGTCCTCCTCGTGCGGGGAGCGAGCGTGGTAGCGCGAACCACGGGAGCACGCCTTTCTCGAAGCGGGTCATGGCGCTGATGCGGTCGCCAGCGAGGGTCAGGACGAAGAGACCGACGCCATTGCTGGTGCCGTCGGGGGTACGCAGGTAGGTGCCGAACGCCGGCTGCCCGTTGGCGCGGGTCGGCACCAGCTCGAACCGCCGGCCGGCGCGGAAGATGCGGGCGCAGAACTCGGCGACGGTGTCGAGGCCCTCGTACTCGTACGGCATCGGCGGCATCGAGATGAAGACATCGTCGGTCAGCAGTGCCACCACCGCCTCGAGATCCGCTGCCTCGTAGGCCCTGACGAAGGTGGCGAGGAGTTCCTGCTCGGAGCGCGAACGCGGGGCGGGTGGCGGTTCGCGGTCGGGGTTCGACAGCCTCTGGCGATCCAGGCTCGCGCGCGCTCGCTTGAGGGCGCTGGTCACCGATTCGACGCTGGAGTCGAGCATGTCCGCGGTCTCCTTCGCGGGGAACCCGAGCACGTCGCGCAGGATCAGGACCGCCAGCTGGCGGCGGGGAAGGAGCTGGAGCGCGGTCACGAAGGCCAGGGAGATGGACTCGACCCGCTCGTAGTGCGCCTCCGGCCCGGGTAGTGCGTCGACACCACCTGCGACGAGAGCGTCGGGAAGCGGCTCGAGCCAGACGACCTCGCCAAGTCGGGTCGGGTCGGGCGGATGGACGCCGGGGATGTCCCACTCGTGCGCCCGGCGACGGGCGGCCGAGCGTCGGGCATTGAGGCAGCGGTTGGTGGTGATCTTGTAGAGCCAGGTGCGGAGCGAGGCGCGTCCCTCGAACCGGTCGAGGCCTCGCCACGCAGTCAACAGCGAATCCTGGAGGGCGTCCTCGGCGTCCTGGAGGGACCCGAGCATCCGGTAGCAGTGCACCTGCAACTCGCGTACGTGCGGCGCGGTCAGTGCGCGGAACGCGTCGTGGTCCCCGGACTGCGCCCGGCTGATGAGATCTGCCGTGGCGGTGGCTGACATCGCCGCATCCATGGTTTCCATCGTGCCGCACCTCCTCGCCGTATCGACACCGGCTGGTGACGGAACTGGGCGGCTTCCGGGCGACCTCTTTGCGGTGCTCCGAGGTGTCTATCTCCGCACAGGTGACACCGAGGAACGGAGCACGGGCATGGGCATGTTGGTGATCAGCGAGAACATGACGCTCGACGGCGTCATGCAGGACCCGACCGGCGATGACGGTTTCGAACGCGGCGGCTGGTTCGGCCAGGTCACGGACGAGGACCACCAGGCGTGGGCCGAGGTCGAGTGCGGCGAGGCCCTGCGCGCGCAGGCGCTGCTGATGGGCCGACGGAGCTATGAGTACCTGGTCGAGCGCTGGCCGGGTCGCACCGGTACGTGGGCCGACCGGTTGAACAGCATGCCCAAGTACGTCGTGTCGTCGACGCTCATGAAGCCCGTCTGGAGCAACACAACCGTCATCACGGGCGAGGTTGTGGACGCGGTCTCGAGGCTGAAGCACTACGTCGAGGGCGAGATCGTGGTCAACGCCAGCGGACAGCTGGTCCCCCTCCTGATCGAGCACGATCTCGTCGACGAGGTGCGCCTGATGGTGTTCCCGTTCGTGCTCGGGGGCGGCGAGCGCCTCTTCGGGGCCACCAGCGCCACCAAGGCCTTGCGCCTCGTCGACACCAGGATTGTCGGCGCCGGTCTCGCCCTGCTCACCTACTCGCAAGTTCGCGTCGAGTAGGCGGTTGGCGGCCGCTCGGGAGAGGAGATCGGATGCACGAACGTGAAGCCGCCGGCTCCCCAGGTCGACACCAATCCCGACCGCTTCCCAACCTCGGCGCCCCTTCTGCTGGATCCAGCCCTCAGGCGACACGTCGTCGCCGCCCCAGGGCCGAAGTCACCTGACGGGTTCTTGTCGTCAGGCTGGGAGCAACAGGTTTCTCCGGCGCAGGGCAATGACTGCGAGGACTCCCACGAGGACGCAGGCCAGGACCAGGCCAAGGAGCGGCTCGTAGCTGATCGCGACGGCGGGTGCGTTGGGCACGTGGGTGAAGGGAGAGAGGTTCAGCAGCCATGTCGGCAGGCCGAGGGAGGGGCCGAACATGGGGCCGACGAACACGCTGAAGACCAACAACAGCCAGGAAAGGCCGACCGACCAGCGCGGTAGCACCGTGACCAACGTGACCACCGCGGCGCCGAGCACCGCGACGGCGGGTAGCTGGACGAGTGCGGCGCCGATCAGGTCACGCAGCAGCGATGCGGTGCCCCCGAGCGCCTGGCCGCCGGTGAGGGCCATCGCCGCCGCGTAGACGAGGATCAGCAAGGTGGCCCCGGCCAGGGCGTTGACGGCGTAGGCGGCCAGCCAGCGCAGCCGGGAGACTGCGGCGGCGAGCACGGGCTCCAGCGTGCCTTCGGACTCGTCGTGGCGGAGGCGCAGCATCAGCGCGACGACGTACACCGCCACCGCCATGCCCGCGATCTGCATCATGGAGGCCCAGTAGGCGCCGATCAGGTCGGCTTCTCCGCCGAAGGTGGCGTACCACTCCGTCGCTGATCCCTCCAGGCCCTGGATCCGGTCGCTCAGCGCCCCGAACACCAGTCCGAAGCCGAGCAGGCCAACCGCCCAGCCCAGCAGGGCACCGCGCTGCAGGCGCCAGACCAGACCGGCGGGGCTCAGCAGCGCAGGGCTCGCATGGGCGGCACCCCTCCGCTCGGGCCACATCCCCCGGCCCACGTCTCGCCTGTCGACGAGTACGACCGCCACTCCGCACAGCGAGACCATGACGGCGACGGCCAGACCCAGCGGCCACCACAGGTTGTCGGCGAACGGCCGCATCTGCTGGCCCCAGCCGATCGGGGACAGCCAGGCCGGCCACGCGCTGCTGACGCGGAGCGCGGCGGAGTCCACGGTTCCGAGCATGTTGCCCAGCGCCGCGAGCGCGAACGCCACACCCAGGACCGCGCCGCCCAGGCCCGTCGCACCGCGCGTGGTCGACGCCAGCTGCGAGGTGACCGCGGCGACGCCGGTGAAGGCGACGCCTACGAGGGCGACCGAGGCTCCGCCGATGAGGGAGCCGACCGCCGGTTGTCCCGCGACGACCATGGCCAGCCCGAGCATGACGGCCAGCACCACGTTGGCGAGGAGCGAGACGACCACGCCCGCGGCCAACGAGGCGTAGCGGCCGACCACGCCCGCGGCCAGCATCTCCTCACGCCCGAGCTCCTCGGACTGGCGGGTGTGGCGGACGACGGCGAGGACGCTCATCATGGCGGCGAGCACCGCCAGGGTCAGGGCGTCCCGGTGCAGGGTGTACCCGCCGACGCTGGGACCGGTCACGAGACCGAGCACCCTCATGCCGGGGTTCTCCACCACGATCCGGGTGTCTGGTTCCAACAGCTCAGGATGGGCCGAGTAGCTGTCCTCGAACATGGCGGTCGTTGCAGCCAGGAACCCCGCCATCCCCAGGATCCATGCCGGCAGGATCATCCGGTCGCGCCGCAGGGCGAGACGGACCAGTCGGGTCGTGCCGGTGAAGCCGCTCATCGCGCAGCCACCACCTCGGCGCCACGGTCGTTGGCAGGCTCGGAGCCGTCATCGCCGTAGTGCCGCATGAAGAGCTCTTCGAGAGTGGGGGGCGAGGTGGTCATGGTCCTCACCTGCAGGTCGACCAGGTGTTCGAGCACGTCGTTCAGCGCGCCCGGATCGACACTGAACTCGGCGTGCTCGCCGTGCACCCGTGCGTCGTGCACCCCTGACCACCCGGTCACAGACTGGAGCGGCTTGACGGTGTCGACCACCACCGACGTGCGGGTGAGATGACGCAGGTCCTCGAAGGTGCCGGACTCGGCGGCCCGCCCGGCGCGGATGATCGTGACCCGGTCACACAGTGCTTCGACCTCGGACAGGATGTGGCTGGACAGCAAGATGCTGCGTCCGTCCGCGCGCAGGTCCTGGACGACGTCCTGGAAGACCGCCTCCATGAGCGGGTCGAGCCCCGACGTTGGCTCGTCGAGCAGGTAGAGCTCCACGTCCGAGGAGAACGCAGCCACCAGCGCGACCTTCTGCCGGTTGCCCTTGGAGTACGAGCGGATCTTCTTGGTCGGGTCGAGCTGGAAGCGCTCGAGCAGCTCCTCGCGACGACGCGGATCGAGCCCACCCCGCAGGTCACCCAACAGGTCGATCACCTCACCGCCGGTGAGGTTGGGCCACAGGTTCACCTCACCGGGCACGTAGGCCAGGCGCCGGTGCAAGGCCACCGCGTTGCGCCACGGGTCACCGCCAAGCAGGACAACGCGGCCTGCGTCGGCGCGCAGCAACCCGAGCAGGACGCGGATGGTCGTGGTCTTCCCGGCACCGTTCGGGCCGAGGAAACCGTGCACCTCGCCGAACTCGACATCCAGATCGAGGTGGTCGAGGGCCCGCGTCCTCGGTCCGAAGTCCTTGACCAACCCGGACACCGCGATAGCGCGCACCAGAATCACTCCCTCGGCAGCTCAGTCCGCAGGACTCACCCTCCCGACTTCAAGCACACAACACCCGAGCAAGAGAAGGCAGGGCCGAACGCCACCAACGCCCAAGCCCTACGTCCTCGCAGCGGTCAGGTCCACAGCTGGGCTCGGTCGGACGTCTGCAATGCCGCCTGGAGGCGGCCGGATGGGTCACCTTGGTGTCATCGGTCCTCGGCCCAGTTGGCGACGATCGCGGCGATCGGTGGGAGCAGGGCGACCACGACCGACATGGCCACGGCCGCCGCCGTCGACCACAAGCGGACCAGATTCCACGCCAGCAGGATCAGCACGAGGCACACGCCCATCAGGGCGAAGTACCATCGCTGACGCCGGCGCAGTCGCTCGCTCTGCGGTCTGCGCACGCCGCCAGCCGTGACGCGCTGGTGTCGTCTCACACCTCCACCCTCGCTCCTCAGATCCAGCCGTTCGACTGCGCGAGCCGCGCCGCCTCGGCCCGGGTCGACGCACCCGTCTTGCCGATCGCGGCAGAGAGGTGGTTGCGGACGGTTCCGACGGAGAGGTGGGCGCGCGCGGCGATCGCCGCGACAGTCGACCCGTCGAGGGCGAGCAGCAGGATCTCCGCCTCCCGGGCGGTGAGCGGCGACGGGCCGGACATCAGCGACTCGGTGGCCAGCGCCGGGTCGACCACGCGCAGCCCGGCGTGCACCCGCCGTACGGCGTCCGCGAGCTCGCGGGCGGGCGTGTCCTTGACGACGAAGCCGGCGGCGCCGGCGTCGAGGGCGCGGCGCACGTACCCTGGCCGCCCGAAGGTGGTCACGATCAGCGACCGCACCTCCGGCAGCTCGGCGCGCAGCCGCTCGGCCGCCTCGAGGCCGGTGAGGCCGGGCATCTCGATGTCGAGCAGGCACACCTGGGCAGCCGAGGAGCGCGCGGCGGCCACCACCTCGTCGCCGCGACCGACCTGGGCGACGACCTCGATGTCGGCCTCGAGGTCGAGCAGCGCCGCGAGCGCGCCACGGACGAGCGCCTGGTCGTCGGCCAGCAGGATCCGGATCACGGCAGCACCACCTCCACCCTGGTCCCCGAGCCGCCCGAGAGGCGCAGCGTGCCGCCGGCTGCGGACACCCGCTCGCGCATGCCGATCAGCCCGTTGCCGTCGCGGCGGTCGTCGGCCTCGAAGCCGGTGCCGTCGTCGGCGACGACCAGGCCGCTCGGCGACAGCTCGATCGAGACGGTCGAGGCGTGCGCGTGCCGGACCACGTTGGTCACCGACTCGCGCAGCACCCAGGCCAGCAGGGTGCGGTGCCGTGGGTCGGTGTCGGCGACGGTGCCGACCACCCGTGTCTCGACGCCGGCGTCGGCGAGCACCCGGGGCGCGGCGGCGAGCTCGGCCTCGAGGCTGGCCGCCCGCAGGCCGCCGACGGTCGAGCGGACCTCGGCGAGCGCCTGCCGGGCGGTCTCCTGGATCGACACCAGCTCGGCCCGGGCCCGCTCCGGGTCCACGTCGATGAGCCGGGCCGCGAGCTCGGCCTTGATCGAGAGTGCCGTCAACGAGTGGCCCAGCACGTCATGCACGTCGCGGGCCACCCGGTCGCGCTCGGCGACCAGCGCCAGCTCCGCCCGGGTCTCCTCGGACCGCTCCTCGAGCTCGGAGAAGACCCGCATCGCCGCGCAGAACCCGATGATCGGCCACACCATCAGGAAGAAGAAGGCCGGGAAGTCCCCGCCGACGAGGGAGAGCACCGGCAGCAGGGCGCTGACCAGCGTCGTCCACTTCCAGTACGGCGCCGGCACCATCAGCGCGGAGAACGCTCCGAGGTACGGCGTGAGCCCGACCGCCTCGATGCCGATCACCGGCACCGTCGCCAAGGCGAGCACCAGCATCGCGAACCAGATCAGCAGCCCGTGCTCGCGCCACACGCCCCAACCGAGCAGGTAGATCGCCGCGAAGGCCGCGAGCAGCGCCAGCATCAGCCCCTTGACCGGCGCCGAGGCGTCCGTCTGGAAGGTCTCGAGGACCGGGTAGGTGAGGAAGACCAGCCAGACGCCGGCGACCACCCAGCCCCACCGCTCCCAGGGGGAGCGGGCGGGGCCGGCGACGTGGTCGGCTGTTGTCACACCCGCTCCCGGCGTCGGCGCAGCCCCCAGACCGCCAGCGCTGCGAAGATCACCGTCCACGCGCACACGTTAGCGAGCAACAGCCACACCGGGTCGTGTCCGGCGTCGTTCGGGAGGTGGCCCTCCGAGATCGGGTAGCGAGCCAGCCCGGCGTACCCGTACAGCGGGGTGAAGCGACCGATCTCCAGGATGATCCCGTCCATCGGCGTGAAGAGGTTGCCGAGGAAGCTCATGATCACGATCAGCCCGGAGGCGATCCCCGCGGCGTTCTCGCCCTTGAAGACCAGGCACACCGCCAGGCCGTAGACCGCGAACACGGCCGAGCCGAGCCACACGATGGCCGCGCTGGCCAGCCAGTCGAACGCGTTGCCCGACGAGCCGGTGGCCGCGCCGATCGCGTAGATCAGCGCGATCGGGACGGCCGCGACAATCATCGCGACGGCGGTCTTGATCGCCACGAAGGCCAGCGACGGCAGCGGCGTGAGGGCGACCTGCCGGCCCCAGCCCATCGTCTGCTCGGTCGCCGCCGCCCCGGCGACGGTCGTGGTGGCCGTGACCGCGCCGTACGCCGCCATCGAGACCATCACGAACATCGCGACGTTCGCGCTGCCGTAGGCCTCGCCGTCGCCGATCCCGAAGACGAAGAACAGGAAGGCCGGCAGCGCCACGGTGAAGAACATCCCCATCCGGTCGCGCAGCTGGCGCTTGAGGTCGAGGCCGGCATAGGTGAGGGCCAGGGGCCGTGCCGTACGCCGCCCGGTGGGGGCCGCGGTGTGGGTAGCGGTGGTGGTCATCGTGGTCATCGCAGTGCTCCCTCAGTCTCGTTCTCGTTGCTCATCGGGGTGCCGGTCAGGGCCAGGAACGCGGCCTCGAGGCTGGCGCCGGCGACCTCCAGGTCGTAGATGCCCAGCGGCGCGACAGCCTTCCTGAGGTCGTCGAGCCAGGCCTGGTCGATCCCGTTTGCCCCGGTCACGTTGGCGGGGGGACGGAACGTGACCGTGTGCCCGCCGTACGCCGCCCGGACCTCGTTCGTCGGGCCGTCGGCCATGATCCGGCCGCGGGCCATCAGCACCGTGCGGTCGGCGAACGCGTCGGCCTCGGCGAGGTAGTGGGTGGCGAAGACGATCGTGCGGCCGTCGGCGGCGTCGGCCTGCATGGTGTCCCAGAACTGCTGCCGCGCGCCGACGTCCATGCCGGTCGTCGGCTCGTCCAGGATCACCAGATCGGGGTCGGGGACCAGCGCCAGGGCGAACTTCAGCCGCTGCTGCTCGCCTCCCGAGCAGGCCTTCACCAGCCGGTTCGCGAGCGGACCCAGCCCGGCACGCTCGATCACGACCTCGACCCGGTCGGGCCGCCCGTGCAGGGCCGCGATCGCGCGGACCGTCTCCCGCACCGTGAAGCCCGGCAGCAGCCCGCCGGTCTGCATCACCGCGGAGACCCGGCCCTCCATGACCGCGCGATGTGGGCTCGCGCCGTACACCTCGACCGTCCCGCCGGTCGGCGACGTCAGCCCCAGGAACATGTCGACGGTGGTGGTCTTGCCGGCCCCGTTGGGCCCGAGGAACGCGACGATCTCGCCGGACCCGATGGTCAGGTCGATCCCGTCCACTGCGGTGACGGTCTCGCCGCTCTCACCCCGGAAGTGCTTCGTCAGGCCGGTCGCCTGGATTGCTGGTGTGCTCATGGCTCCACCCTCCGGCTCTGGGCGCCCTCGATCCCGGAGAAGTTGTCACGACCTGCCCATGACACCTGTCATGGCTGGGATCGGAACTGCGCCCTTCGCGCCCGACGCGTGCCCAGTAATGAGGTTCGTGACTGTCATACGCGGAAAGACGCGCCACGACAGGGCAGGTCCTTGAGGCCGGGCGGTGGCAGTGGCAGCCAGTGACCGTGGCGCTTCCCCGACTGCCGGCGCGACGAGCCTTCCTCAGGGGCGCCGACAAGCGGGTATGACTCACCTCTGATCGAGCCAACAGCGGTTCAGGTTGGGGTGAGGATGGCGTCCATGGCGGCGATGTGTGCGGGGGTCGAGCCACAACAGCCGCCGATAAGGTCGATACCGAGCTCAGCCAGCCGGCCGGCGTGAGCAGCCAGGTCGTCGGCGGTGGCGTCGTACTCGAAGTGGTCTCCCACGACCTGGGGTAGGCCGGCGTTCGACTGGGCGATCAGGAGCAGGTCACCGGTGCGGGCACGCACCATCTCCCCTGCGATGATCTCCATCTCCGCGGGTCCCCGGCCGCAGTTGGCGCCCACGGCGTCGGCGCCTGCGGCTGCCAGATGCGCCACCGCGTCGGCTGGGCGGACGCCCATCATCGTGCGCAGGTTGGTGTCGAAGCTCATCGTCACTGCGACCGGAAGGCCGGGCGCGACCGTGCGTGCCGCAGTCAGGGCCGCTTCGGCCTCGCCGAGGTCGCTCAGCGTCTCGACCAGCACCAGGTCGATGCCGCCCTCGACCAGTCCGACCAGCTGTTCGGCGAACAACTCCTGCGCGTCCTCGCGTGTCAGGGCCCCCAGGGGCGCGAGCAGCTCACCGGTCGGGCCGAGGTCGCCCGCGACGAGCAGACGGCGCTCGTCCGCCACTGATCGCGCGATCTGCGCCGCCGTCCGGTTCACCTCGCCGACGCGGTCGCCCAGGCCGTGCATCTCCAGCCGTGGTCGCGTCCCGCCGAACGTGTTGGTGGTGAGAAGCCGGGCCCCCGCCTCGGCGTACGCCGCGTGCGCCGTGCGGACCGCGTCCCGGTTCTCGAGATTCCAGAGCTCACCGGGCGCACCGTCCTCGAGACCCGCGTCCTGCAGCAGCGACCCCATACCGCCGTCGAGCAAGACGGGGCGTTCCGCGCCCAGCAGCGCCGCCAGCCGGTTCACCGGCCCAGCCTGCTGAGGTATTCCGCGATCCTGTCGGCCGGCCACTCCGCTTCGAGCTCGGAAGTGACTCGGTCAAGCACCTCGACCGGCGTACCGTCGGTCGTGGTCCAGGGGGTCCGTTCCCAGCCCGCGAGGTAGTCGTCGGCGCCGGTGTCACCGAGCCGCATCGCAGCCTCATCGATCGCCTCCTGCAACCGCGATGCGAGCTCGGACTTCACGAGCTCGTCCCCCGCCCTGGCCGCGACCATCGACGGAAGCTCGCGCCACCGGGTCACCTGGTACTCCGTCATGCGTCGGAGCCTAGCTGTGAGGCCAGGTCTCGACGGACCGGTCCGGCGAGCGAACGCCATCCGAACTGACTGGCCGGAGAAAGCGCCTGGGCGGCGGAGCGTCGCAGGTTCCGCAGCGCACGAATCGCACCTGATCCGGACGACCGGATCAGGTTTGTGCGAGCTCTGCCGTGGGACAGTCGGCCTGCCACCTCGGTCAGGTGGCGCGGGCCTTGTTCTTGCGGAAGCGTCGGCGCGAACGAGCGGGCACGCGGGAATCGAGTCCGAGCGCGTCACGGATCCGGTCGCCACGGTAGGCGACCTCGCTGGCCACGTAGGGGTAGTTGGCGTACATGATGTGCTCCTCATGGAGTGCCTGAATGCGGACACCGATCACTCTGCGTGCCTGAGGTAGCCGGGCGCGTCGGGCAGGATCCCTAACTCCCGCATCCGACTTGAGACAGGTGCCTTATCCCGGGCTCAGGCCACGGGTGCGCCCGAGAGAAGTCCTATCGGAACGGCTCCGGGCCGCAGGGCCTCGAGCGCTCGCTCGCGTGCCTCCACGTTTCGCCGTCTTGTCGAGGCAACCCCAGCGACCACTTGGTCGTGGGGCACCGAACATGTGACGTAGACATGAAGGTGCGAGTGGGTAGCGCAGCAGACTCCCGACCTGCGTCACGCTCCAGGCTCGCGCGGGTGGGGCGTGACGCCAGAGTCGGGTTCGCCGCATGCCCATGGGGTGCGCGCCGGGTGGCCGCTTGCGGCGCGCCGACTGGCGGCGGTGTCACGCACCTTCCTGGGAGCGCGGATCGCGGCAGATGAGAGAGAGTCCGTTCGGTGAACTCTGCGGTGGTGACTCTCGGCAGTTCGCGGAGTTAGGGTCGAATCCTTGATCCGGGTGGCTGCTGTCACTCTCCTTCGAGCGAATCGAAGCCGACCATGAATCTCATCACAGGCATGGTGATCGCCGTGGCAGTGGCCGCGGCTCTTCCGGCGCAGGGCGCCGACACGGCGGCCGCCACTCGGGACCGGGGCGTATGCGATTCAACGTCCGCGTCCGTGCAGGGCCGCGGCGGTTCCGACCGGGAGCCGGTCCTCTCCGAGACCCATGGCGACCTGCCCGCTTCGGCCAAGGGCCAGGCCGAGTCAGACTTCGCCCAGACCATTCAGGTCTACGTCCACGTCGTCACCGACGGACGGACAGGGTCTCTTACCAACCGGCAGCTCGCCGACCAGATCGCCGTCTTGAACAAGACGTTCGCCGGAGGCGAGGGCGGTGCCGACACCGGGTTCTCCTTCGAACTGGCTGGAGTGACGCGCACGGACAACGCGGCGTGGTTCTACGCCGGCCCGAGCGGCGTGAACGAGAACTCGATGAAGACCGCCCTGCGCCAGGGCGGTGCGGACGCATTGAATTTCTACACCTCCACCGCAGGTCCTTACTTGGGTTGGGCCTACCTTCCTGACGTCGTCACGAAGCCTGGACAGGTACATCTCGACGGCGTGGTCATCGACTGGGAGTCGCTCCGCGGTGTGTCGACGACCTACGCGGGCCGGTACGACCAGGGCGAGACCGCGACGCACGAGGTCGGTCACTGGCTGAACCTGGAGCACACGTTCTTCGGTGGCTGCAACAGCAAGGGTGACTTCGTCGATGACACACCCGCCGAGAAGACCCCGACCAACGGTTGTCCCGAGGGCAAGGACACATGCAACGCGCCGGGCTTCGACCCGATCCACAACTACATGGACTACTCGTACGACGCGTGCTACACCCAGTTCACCCGAGGACAGTCCCAGCGGATGCGGGACGCCTGGCTGTTCTACCGGGCTGCCGGCTGACGCGAGCGCGAGCCCGCGGAAGCATTCCGCGAGTAGTAACGCCTGCAGAACGTCAGCCCGACCGCGACGTCGTGCAGGAGGACACGATGCCGAGCCTCGCTGCCGCTACGGCTTGGCGCCACACGCCGGGTAATCGCCTGGATCCGGGGGCCACACCCCCGAAAGCTCCGAACCATCGCAACCTTCTTCGAATCAGGAAGTGTGGCGATGACCCCTTGAGACCACCGGCATGAGTGGATGTCCGTGGGTCGCCGGACGGCGGCGGTATGACTGTGATCTCCGACGCGACGGGATCGCGGACGTTTCATGCGGTGGCGGCTCGCGGCGGATGCCGCGATCCCTGGGAATGGCTGCACGGGGATTCGCACGACCCTATGGTCCCGGCGGCGCGCATCCTCATCGCGGCGGCGCCGAGCGCCACCCCGAGCAGCGACGGCCCGGCCAGCGTGAACGCGAGCTCGAGGGCTGTGGAGGTGTCCACACCCTCACCGAGGCCGTTCGCGCCGACGGCCGTGACGGCAGCGACCGTGAGGAGCGCCAGGGCACCGATCACGGTGGCCACGAACAGCCTTCCGATGATCTGGCTGCGGGTCGGCCCCAGGTCGCCGAACGGCGCGGACATGCACCCGATTCTCCTCCGCCGGGCGAGCGGAGGAGAAGTGTGGACGCTCATCTCGGGCGGCCAGTTCGGTTAGCGGCTTCGTGAGGACACGACGTGAAGCGCTCGCGACGGAATGGGACACCTTTGGTGGCGCCAGGGGTCAGTCGGTCCCGCCCCTCCAGTGCATGGTGCCGAGCCGGGTGAGTCGGTCACGCTGTTGTGGCCTCCCGTTCGGCGACTCGTCCGGCCCGAGGCAGTGGCCCGGGCTGCCGTTCCGCCACTCGCTCGCCCGAGCGCGCGACGAGCCCAGGGACACGCGACCGGGGGAGTCCTCGAACACCGGTGCCCGTCAGTCGGGTAGGACGGCGCGGAACCGGATCGGGAACCGCCGCGCGCCGGTGTTGCCCGACACCGGGAGCCAATCGCCCGGTCCGTCGGGGACGGCGTCGGGCATCCGCCGGGCGAGCAGCGGCAGCGCCACCGCCATGTCGGTGCGGGCCACGAAGTGGCCCAGGCAGTGGTGCATTCCGGCGCCGAAGCCGACGTGGGCCGGCCGCTGCTCGGTGATGTCGAAGGACGGGTCGGGCATCGCGCGGGGGTCGGTCCCGGCGGCGTGGGACAGCACCTGGACGATGCCACCGGCCGGGATCCTCAGCCCATGGAAGTCGACGTCGTGGATTGCCTCTCGGGTGACCCAGGTGACGGTGGGGCTCACGCGCATGACCTCCTCGACGGCCTGGGCACCCAGGTCCGGCCGCTCGCCGAGAAGTCGCCACTGATCGGGATGCCTCAGCAGGACTTGCAGGGCCAGCCCCAACTGGTTGCGGGTGGTCTCCATCCCGGCGAACGCCAGGAAGACCAGGGCGACCTCGAGCTCGCGCCGCGACAGTCGCCCGTCCTCGGCGGTGGAGACCGCGATCAAGGTCGACACCAGGTCGTCTGCCGGCTCTGCCTGCCGTCTGTCGATCACCTCGTCGACGTACCCGTAGAGCCCTTCGAGGGCCGCCTCGATCCGGGGCAGATCGTCGGCGATCCGGATTCCGAAGGACTTGCCGAGGTCGTCGGCCCAGTGGGCGAGCTGTGGCCAGTTCTCCTCCGGGAGCCCGAGCAGCAGGCACAGGATTCGAGCCGAGTACGGCTCGGCGAATTCTGAGATGAACTCGCACTCACCGCGGTCTGCGAACCCGTCCACCAGCTCGTCGGCCAGCTCCTGAAACCGGGGCTGCATGGCCAAGATCGCCCGGTTGCGGAACGCCGGGCCGAGCAGCCGGCGGATCCGCAGGTGGTCCTCGCCCTCCAGGGACAGCAGCGTCTCCCGCCACCATTGGGTGAACGGGCCATCCGGCACCCCGTTCTGCGCGGGCCAGCGGGCGTTGCCCTGCTGGAACCGGCGGTCCTTCAGTAGCTCGACGCCCTGCTCATAGGACAGCACCGCCCACCCGTAGGGCGTCTCCACCCACCACCGGTCGTCCCGGGTGCTGTGCACCAGATCGGAGGTGACGTCGAAAGCGGGGTCGGCAAGGTCGAAGAACGGCTCCACTCGCCCATGCTGGCAGAGATCGGTCGGCGACCCACCTGTCCGCCGAGGCGATGGGCTGATCGCCACACCGTGAATCGCCGCACCGTGAGAGGTCGTCCTCGCAGGCGATCGGGTTGGAACGCACAGGAGCGGACTTCGGACTCGATCTGTTCGGTGCGGCGTCGGTGGGACTACGTCTCCGACGAGCTGGATCGGGAGCCCTCACTCACTCGCCGGGGCACGCTGCGCTCGAGTGCCTCGAACGCCTGACGCCACCACGCAGCAAGCTCGGCTGCCTGTTCGGGACTGGGAATCTCGTGATGCATGGCTCAGCCCTCCTTCGTGACGTAGGTGACCCGGAAGCCGGCCGCGCACGGGCAGCTGCCTGTGATGACTCCGCCCGCGGCGCGAATGGCGCCGAGGTGGCGCTGGAACTCGTCGGCGGCCGCGACCACAGTGTGCCAGGTCATGACCGGCTCCCCAGCACCTGGACGAGCGGACCGTTCATCACCTTGCCGCTGAGCGGGTGCCCGTCACGGGTGCGGGTGACGCTGAACCAGCCGTCCCAGTACGCCGAGTCAGGGCCACGGTGACTGCCGAACTCGAGGCGGACGTAGCCCACCTGTCGATCGGCGTCGAGGACGCACGCTCCGTCTCCGAGCTCGGAGCCGAAGAGGTCGCGGAGGTACTTCTCGTTCTGGGGGAGGACGGTGTGCATGGTCAGCTCCTTCAGCTGGCGGTGGCGAGTCGATCGGCTTCGGCACGCAGCAGCGTGGCCGCCGTGCGGTCTCCGAGGACGGTTGGGGGGCAGGGGGCCCAGTAGCGCGTTGCGGCAGCCTCGGTAGCCGCAAGCTCGTCTTGTCGCTTGGCGAGCTGGATCAGGATCGTGTGCAGCTTCCGTGTGGTCTGATCGGTTTGCATGTTCCTCGCCGCCTCGCTTCCTGGTCCTCTTGGGCTTCACCGTCTCTCGGTGTGCCTGGAACGCTAGTGACCTGCGCCGTTCCTGCGCGGTCGTGCAGACCCGCCGGCAGGGGCTGGCAGCCGCACGGCTGGGGGTGGGTTGGCCACACCTTGGGCTGGCTGGCGTCTCCGGTCCCACTGAGTGTCCTGAGCGGACGCGCGGATACTCCTGCCAGAGGCCGCAACAGCGCCACCGCATGGGACAACATCGCCCTCCCTGGGCATTGCGCTCAACACCGCTCATCGGGGCGACACGTCGCCTCCCTCCACGTCGCGCCGTCTTGCCGCCAAGGAAGGTGCGTCTCAGTGGACTGACGCTCTGTGCCGGTGCGTGGGCGGGAGGACGGAACCTCGCCCAGAGCAACATCACCGTCGGGGTGCGGCCCGAGGCGTGGCGGATCGAGAAGGACAGTGAGCACGGTCTGCCGGTGCAGGTGACGGTGGTCGAGGAGCTCGGCTCCGACGCCTACGTCTACGGCACCTGCGGGGTCGAGGGCACCCCCTCGAACGTCATCATCCGGGTCAGCGGGCGCGACCACGTGCAGAAGGGCGAGACGGTCTTCGTGACCACCGACCCGCGCCACGTGCACGTGTTCGACACCGACACCGGGGAGCGGCTCAGCGACTGAGCGCCTCCTCGACCACGGAGACTTCCTCCGGAAGGCGGCCGGCCGGGTGCGGGACATCCGGCGGTCGGGCGACGGCCACACCGATCTGGCCGTCAGGAGATGCCGCCGGCTCCCGGACAGTCCTTCGGCCGTGGGGCCGGCGGCATCCCACCCGCCGTCGCCCTGATCGCCCGCAGCCGGCCGATGGGCGATGGCTTCTCCCTGGGGCGCGAAGCAGTGCCCCAAATCTTGATGCAGGTCATCAAGAACGGCGATGCATTCGCTTCTGTACTTCGTGATCTGCATCACGGATTATTTGGCATCGACCGCAAGGAATTCCCTTGCCGACCCTGGAGCAAGCCATGCCCGAGACACGCGTGCCCCGTCCGCGTCTGTTCGAGATCGAGCGTCAGACCATCGCCCCGATCCCCGAGGGCGAGCGCCACGGCCGTCCGCGCGAGCTGACGGCGATCTGGTTCGGCATGAACATGACCCCGCTGACGGTCGTGACGGGAGCGTTGGCGACCACGCTGTTCGGCCTGTCACTTCCGTGGGCGCTCGTCGCGGTCGTGGTCGGGAACGTCGTGGGTGGCATCGGGATGGCGCTCCACGCGGCTCAGGGTCCGACCATGGGCATCCCTCAGATGATCCAGGCCCGCGGCCAGTTCGGGTTGCGCGGGTCGGCCCTCATCGTGCTCGTGGCGCTGGTGATGTTCGTCGGCTTCTTCGCGTCCAACCTGGTCGTGGCCGGCGACGCGCTGGTCGCGGTCGACAACCGCATCGACCCGGGCGGCGTGACCTGGGTCGCGGCAGTGGCGAGCCTCCTGATCGCGCTGTGCGGCTATCGCCTGGTGCGGTGGGTGACAGGCGTGAGCGCCTACCTCGTCGGCGTGCCGCTGGTCCTCTGCATGTGTGTGCTCGCAGTGAACGGCTCCGGTGACATCGTCTGGGACCGGGGCGGCTTCTCCACCGCCGGCTTCTTCTCCATGCTGGCCGTGGGCGCGGTCTGGCAGCTGGCCTACGCGCCGTACGTCTCTGACTACTCCCGCTACCTGCCCGCGGACAGCGGCGGTCGTGGCGCCTTCTGGGGGACCTACCTCGGCTGCGTCAGCAGCACCGTGCTCCTGTTCGCCCTCGGGGCGGTCCTCGGTCTCGCCGCGACGGGGGACGACGTCATGGGTGCGTTCGCCGACCTGCTCGGGCCGCTGGGCAAGGTGGTCCTCGTCGCGTTCGCGATCGCGGCCATCACGGGCAACTCGGTCAACGCCTACTGCAGCATGCTGTGTGCGCTGACCCTCGGGGAGAACGCGCGTCCCGGCTGGATCCCGGGGGTCCGGGCCCGCGTCGTGACCACGATCGCCCTGCACGCGATCGGCGTGTACATCGCCCTCGGCGCCTCCGCCGACTTCCTCGCCAACTACTACAACTTCGTCAGCCTTCTCCTGTACGTCCTCATCCCGTGGTCGGCGATCAACCTGGTGGACTACTACCTCGTCCACCACGGCAGCTACGTGATCAGCGACTTCTACCGCCGCGACGGGGGACGCTACGGGCTGTGGAACGGTCGCGCGCTGCTCGTGTACGCCGTGGCGCTCGTCGCCCAGGTGCCGTTCATGGTGACCAGTCTCTACACCGGACCACTGGCGGAGGCGCTCGGCTACACCGACGTCGCCTGGCTCGTCGGGTTCCTCGTCGCGGGCGCCGTCTACCTCCCGTTGGCCCGGCGCGGCAGTCCGGTTGCGCGCACGGCCCAGACCGCAGTGCCCTTGCCCGCGGAAGCCGGATGACGTCGGCCGTCGGGACCGTCCTCACGAACGGCCGGGTCCTGACCATGGACCCGCGGCGGCCGGAGGCCGAGGCGGTGGCGATCCGGACCGGGCGGATCGTGCAGGTCGGCTCGGACGCGGAGGCGGTCGCGGCGGCGGGCCCGGGCGCACCGGTGGTGGACCTGGGCGGCGGCAGCCTCCTGCCCGGCTTCCAGGACGCGCACGTCCATCCGCTGGACGGCGGGCTCGGCCTCGAGCTCTGCGACCTGTCCGCCGTGCACGCCCTGGACGGCTATCTGGCCGCAGTCCAGGGGTGGGCCGCCGCGCACCCCGAGGCGGACTGGGTTCGCGGCGGCGGGTGGTACCGCGACGCCTTTCCCGGCAACACCCCCACCGGCGCGAGCTCGACCGGTTCCTCCCTGAGCGGCCGGCCTACCTCAACGGTCACGACGGTCACACGGCCTGGGTGAACTCCGCAGCGCTGGCGAAGGCGGGGATCACCCGTGAGACTCCCGATCCGCCGCACGGCCTCATCGAGCGGGACGAGACCGGAGAGCCGACCGGGGTGCTGATCGAGGACGCGGCCACCCTGGTCGCCGAGCTGCTTCCCGAGCCCTCGGTGGCGGAGCTGCGGAGCGGGATGCTGGCGGCCCAGCGCTACCTGCACTCACTCGGCATCACGGCATGGCAGGACGCCATCGTCGGCGACTACCTCGGCATGCCCGACCCCTTCGACACCTACCTGGCGCTGGAGGCGGACGGGCTGCTCACTGCCCGCGTGCGCGGCGCACTCTGGTGGTCGGTCGACCGCGGCCTGGACCAGCTGCCCGACCTGCTGGCCCGGCGTGCAGCCACCGTGGGTGGTCGGTTCCACGCCGGGACGGTGAAGATCATGCAGGACGGGATCTGCGAGAACTGCACCGGCGCGATGCTGACGCCGTACCTGGGGCCGGGGGGAACGCCGAGCGGGGGAACCGGCCTGTCGTTCCTCGAGCCCGCCGAGCTCGCGGAGATCACGACGGCGCTGGACGCGCACGGATTCCAGGTGCACTTCCACGGAGTCGGCGACCGTGCCGTCCGCGAGTGCCTGGATGCCGTCGAGGCGGCGCGGGCGGCCAACGGGGACAACGACCTCCGCCACCAGATCGCCCACCTCGACGTCGTGGACCCTGCGGACCGACCGCGCTTCGCCTCGCTCGGTGTGATCGCCAACCTGCAGCCGCTGTGGGCCCGTCGCGACTCGGAGATCGAGGCGACGAAGCTGCCCTTGCTGGGTGCTTCCCGCGAGCCGCACCACTTCCCCTTCGGTTCGCTGGCCGGCGCCGGTGCCCGGCTGGCGATGGGCAGCGACTGGCCCGTGACCAGCCCCGACCCGCTCTGGGCACTCCACACCGCGACCCACCGCACCGCCCCGCGTGACGACCCGCACGCGGGAGAGAGGGCCCGCACGGTGCCGCTGCTGCCCGAGCAGCGGCTCGACGCCGACCTCGCCCTGGCGGCGTACACGTCCGGTGCGGCGTTCGCGAACCATCTGGACGCCGAGACCGGACGGATCGCGGTAGGGATGCTGGCCGACCTGGTCGTCGTGGACCAGGACCTCACCGACCCGGACAAATTCGAGCACGCCCGCGTCCGGCTGACTCTGGTGGACGGGTCGGTCGTGCACGACGCGACCGGACAGGTCTAGGTCGTCTGACCGGTCTGCCGGGCGATCTCGTCGGCGACCAGAGCCACGTGCACCGACACGCGGATGTCCGGATCGTCGAGGTTGACTCCGAGAAGGCGCTCGGCCTTGGCGATCCGGTCGTAGAAGACCGGTCGGGAGACGTGCAGGCTGGCCGCCGCCTCGGACTTGCTCGTCGGATGGGTGACCAGGGCCCGTACGGCGTCGAGCAGGCCGCCGTTGCCTCCGCCATCCTGCGTCCGGAGCGGTTCGAGCTCGCGCTCGACGTACATCCGCAGCCGGTCGTCGTCGGCCAGCATGGCCAGGAGGCCGCGCAGGTGCACGTCCTCGAGGCGGTGGACGACCTGCGCGGAGGCGGAAGGGCGCAAGGACTGCAGGACGTGGTGCGCCTCGCGCAGGGTGCGGTCCGCCTCGCCCTGGCGCTCCACCGGCCGACCGGCGCCCACCAGGACCGGCTGGCGGCGCCGTACGCGCGCTGCGAGGTCGTCCACCGTGCGCCGGGCGTTGCCGGAGGGGGCCAGGGACAGCAGCACCCGCACGTCGCGGTCCATCTCGCACACCAGCGCAGGAACCCGCAGCTCGTGGACCGCGTGGACCGCCGCCGCAATGACCTCCTCCGTCCGCGCATCCGAGGCCCCGACCCTCGCCCCGTCTGTCACCAGCGGTCGCAGCGTCACGCCGACCAGCTGGCGTCGGTCGAGGGGGAGGCCGGCCAGCTCGCACCGCTGGTGCAGGTCCGGCGACGTGGGGTCCGCGAGGAGGCCGAGGAGAAGCTCGTGGTGGGTGCGTCGTACGACGCTGTCCCGCTGCCGGTCGTGCAACCGGTGCAACGCGAGCGCGGCGGCGGCTCGTTCCGCCATGGCGATCTGTGGCTCGGACGGGGGCGCAGGCATCTGCACGACGAGTCGTCCCCACCCCCGGTCCCGCTTGCCCACCCGCGTGACCAGCCAGCCGTTCGTCGGGTCCCACGTCGTGCGGCCCCCCGGCTCGACCGCGCGCGATCGGGCGGCCCAGCCGGCGAGGAACTCGGCGACGTCATCGGGCCCGGCGCGGTAGTCCAGGACCTGGTGCTGCTCGCTCTCCAGCACCACGGCGGCCCCCGAGAGTCGCTGCACCGCCTCGAGGACCTCGCGCGGACCCGCCTCGGAGATGCTGAGCTCGGTGAACGTGTCGTGGACGCGCTGGGCCTCCCGGAGCTCCGCCAGCTGCTCGTCCACGATGCGCTCCCCGACGGCCTGGGCCACCGCAGCGAACCGCACCTCCCGGGCCAGCGCGACCAGCGGGAGCCCGTGCTGCTCGCACGCCTCCACGAGAGAGGCGGGTACGTCGTCCCAACGGCGTCCGAGCTCGATCACGAGGCCGGCGGCGCGCGTCTCCGCCAGACCGGCGGCGAGCTCGGCCAGCTCGGGCGCGGTCCCGGGCATGGCGATCCCGGTGCTGAGCAGGAGGTCGCCCTCGCGCAGCAGGGGGGCGATGTCGGCCAGCTCGGCCGAGTGCACCCAGTGCACGGCTCGGTGCAGGCTCGCCCGCCCGGCCAGCACCCTCGGGGCCGCAGCACGCAGGACCGGCATGGCAAGCACCTGCTCGACCGACAGGACCGCCATGGACTCCTCCGGAGAACTCGTGCCAAGGCCGACAGATCGTCGCTGGATCGACTCTGATCCTACACATTGTCGGGCGTTCCCGACGCCGGGCGGAACCACGATGGACGCACCGAACCGACGAGAGGCAAGCACCATGACCAACGCGATCCCGCACTGGAGGGACGGCGCCGAGTTCACCGGCACCTCCGGACAGTGGGCCGACGTCACCAACCCCGCCACCGGCCAGGTCTCCGGGCGGGTGGCGCTCGCCAGCAGCGCCGATGCCGAGGCCGTGATCACGTCGGCCAGGCAGGCATCGACCGCGTGGGCGGCGACCTCCCTCGCTCGACGTACGCAGGTGGTCTTCGCGTTCCGCGAGCTCCTCAACCGGCGCAAGGACGAGCTGGCCCACCTGATCACCGCCGAGCACGGCAAGGTCTACTCCGACGCCCTCGGCGAGATCGCGCGCGGTCAGGAGGTCGTGGAGTTCGCGTGCGGCATCGCACATCTGCTCAAGGGCGGGCACTCCGAGAACGCCTCGACCGGCGTCGACGTGCACTCCAGGCGCGACGCCCTCGGCGTGGTCGGCATCATCAGCCCCTTCAACTTCCCGGCCATGGTGCCGATGTGGTTCTTCCCCATCGCGATCGCGGTCGGCAACGTCGTGGTCCTCAAGCCCAGCGAGAAGGACCCCTCGGCCGCTCTGTGGATCGCGAACCTCTGGAAGGAGTCCGGTCTGCCCGACGGCGTCTTCAACGTCCTCAACGGCGACAAGACCGCGGTCGACGCGCTGCTGCAGTCGCCGGACGTCGACGCGATCAGCTTCGTGGGCTCCACCCCGATCGCCCGGTACGTCTACGAGGAGGCCAGCAGGCACGGCAAGCGGGTGCAGGCACTGGGCGGCGCCAAGAACCACATGGTCGTGCTCCCCGACGCCGACCTGGACCTCGCCGCCGACGCCGCGGTGAACGCCGGCTACGGCAGCGCAGGCGAGCGGTGCATGGCGATCAGCGTCCTGGTCGCCGTCGACCCGATCGGAGACGACCTCGTCGCCCGGATCGCCGAGCGCACGCAGACCTTGCTCACCGGGGACGGCCGCGCCAGCGCCACCTCCGACGACGCTGCCGGCAGGGAAGCCGACATGGGTCCGCTGGTGACCCGGGAGCACCGCGACAAGGTGGCCGGGTTCGTGGCCTCGGGAGAGGACGCCGGCGCCAAGCTCGTGATCGACGGCCGCGACGTCCAGCCGCGCGGTGAGGACGAGGGGTTCTGGCTCGGCCCGACCCTCTTCGACCACGTCACCCCGGACATGGAGATCTACCGCGAGGAGATCTTCGGACCCGTGCTGTCGGTGGTGCGGGTGCCGACGTACGACGACGCGGTGGCGCTGATCAACGCCAACGAGTACGGCAACGGCACCGCCGTCTTCACCAACGACGGCGGCGCCGCCCGGCGCTTCGAGAACGACGTCCAGGTCGGCATGATCGGCGTCAACGTGCCGATCCCGGTGCCGGTGGCCTACTACTCCTTCGGCGGCTGGAAGCGGTCACTCTTCGGCGACACCCACGCCCACGGCACCGAAGGCGTGCACTTCTTCACCCGCGCCAAGGTCGTCACCTCCCGCTGGATCAACCCGGCCGCCCGTCCCGAGGGCGGCCTCGAGCTGGGCTTCCCTCAGAATGTCTGACCCCACGCGCAGCGCGCTCACCGACGCCGACCGGGCCTACGAGCTCGACCGCGCCCACGTCTTCCACTCCTGGTCCGCCCAGGGCCAGATCGACCCGATGGTCGTGACCAAGGCCGAGGGCTCCTACGTCTGGGACGGCGACGGCAACAGGCTTCTCGACTTCACCTCTCAGCTGGTGTTCACGAACCTCGGGCACCAGCACCCGCGGATCGTCGCGGCGATCCAGGAGCAGGCCGCCACCCTGTGCACGGTGGCCCCGGCCTACGTGAACGGCGCCCGGTCGGAGGCGGCGCGGCTCATCGCCTCGCACACGCCCGGCGACCTGAACCGGATCTTCTTCACCAACGGGGGAGCGGACGCCAACGAGCACGCGATCCGGATGGCCCGGTTGCACACCGGTCGGCAGAAGGTGCTGTCGACGTACCGCTCGTACCACGGCGGCACCCACCTCGCGGTCAACGTGACCGGCGACCCGCGTCGCTGGCCGAACGACAACGGGTCCTCAGGAACGGTCCACTTCTTCGGCCCCTTCCTCTACCGCAGCGCCTTCGCCGCGACCACCGAGGAGGAGGAGTGCCAGCGGGCACTGGCCCACCTCGAGCAGGTGATCGCCCTGGAGGGTCCCGGCACGATCGCGGCCGTCATCCTCGAGTCCATCCCCGGCACCGCCGGCGTCATGATCCCGCCGCCGGGCTACCTGCAGGGGGTCCGCGAGCTCTGCGACCGGCACGGCATCGTGCTCATCGCCGACGAGGTGATGGCCGGCTTCGGCCGCGCCGGCAGGTGGTTCGCGATCGAGCACGGCGACGTGGCTCCCGACCTGCTCACCTTCGCCAAGGGCGTGAACTCGGGCTACGTCCCGCTCGGCGGCGTCGCCATCAACGACGCCGTCTACCGGACCTTCGAGGATCGCGTGTACCCGGGCGGGCTCACCTACTCCGGCCACCCGCTCGCGTGCGCCGCGGCCGTGGCAACCATCCAGACCATGGAGGACGACGGGATCGTGCAGCACGCCGCGGCCCTCGGCGACGACGTCTTCGGACCCCGTTTGGCCGACCTGGCTGCCAGACACGAGTGCATCGGAGAGGTGCGCGGCACCGGAGCCTTCTGGGCCATCGAGCTCGTCAGCGACCGCGAGACCCGCGAGCCCCTCGCGCCGTACGGCGGCAGCAGCCCGGCCATGGCCGCCCTCATCGGGGCGTGCACGCGGCGCGGCCTGCTGCCGTTCGCCAACGTCAACCGCATCCACGTCGTTCCCCCGCTGACGATCTCGGCCGCGGAGGCAGTCGAAGGCCTGGACGTCCTCGACGCAGCGCTGAGCGAGATCGGTGCCCGGCAGTGAGCCACACCGCGGCCACCCTTCCGGCCGGGCACCGCAGCGAACCGGAACACCTCGATGAGACCTGCGTCCTGACGATCTACCCCGACCACCCGCTGACCGTCGATCGCGTGCTTCGACGGTTGGAGCTGCTGCGCCGGCGACTGTCCGCTCGCTGGTGCGGGCTGGAGGGCGCGTTCGCGGGGTACGACCAGCTGCAGGTCGGCGACCACGAAGGGATCTTCGACGGCACCGTCCACCTTCACGCCCGCCTGATTCGTGCCGATCACTCGTCGCACGTCGTGGAACTGACCGCGACCCGACCCGTCGATCCCGCAGCGACCCTCGACGGCCAGGCGGTCGGCGAAGCCATCCTGGTGCACGGCGTCGGGCGAGCCCTGGAGACGCGGTCCGCAAGCACCAGCGAGCGTCGAGCGCGCTAGCACGAGATGGCCGCCGACCACGAGCTCGCCGCCGACCCGGCCTCGGTCAGCGAGATCGAGCTCGGCCTCGACCCGGCGCGCTCCGCGAGCAGGAGGCCCCGGGTCTGCGGTTCCATGTCGAGGTCTACACGGCGCCCGAGGCGGCCGGACCACGGATCGCCCCGTCGGTCCGGGAGCCCCAGCTGCGGCTCAACGAATCCACGAGGAGCAGCCAGCGCCCGCCGGTGGCGGTCGCATCCGGTACGGCGATGACGGGGAGCGAGGTGGACCCGTCCTGGAGCGCGACGAGCACCAGGCCGTTGGCCCAGGAGACGGTCAGCACGAACGGCCCTGGGCGTTTTCCGCACCGGCGCCCGTGCGGCCGGAACAGCTACGGGATGGTCACCCTCAGGGTCCTCAGCGTGGGGTCGGCGGCGTACGCGATCCGCACCCCGGCCTCCCGTGCGTGCTCGAGGGCTTCGAGCGTCTCGGCGGTGATCTGCTCACCCGGCGCGAGGACCGGGATGCCGGGTGGGTACGGCGCGACGAGCTCGGCGCTGATCCGGCCGACCGCACGCTCCAGCGGGACCGGCTCGGCGGTGGTGAAGAACGCCTGTCGAGGCGGTACGGCGGACACGGGCTCGACGCGGTAGACCGCCGGGCCGACGACGGGCCGCGCCGGGTCGCGGCGGATCGCGAGCGACTGGATCAGGGTGTCCGTGAGCATCTCGATGCTCTGCGCGGTGTCGGCGAGCGAGACGATGGCCACGAGGACGTCGCGGTCGGCGGACTCGACCGGCAGCCCGGCAGCGAGGAGGTCCTGCTCCACGGCGTTGCCGTCGGCACCGGTGCCCGACAGGACGATGGTCAGCTTGAGCGGGTCGACCGCCGGACCCTCGAGCACGGTGAGCCCGTCCACGGAGCGCAGCCGGTCGCGTGCGGCGCAGGTTGCCGCGATCGCCCCACCCAGGAGCTCCTCCCCGTCGCGTTCGAGCAGGGCACGGGCGGCGTCGGTGCTGGCCAGGATCGCGCCTGCGGGGCTGGTGGTCGCGGTCGCCTCGACCCCGGCATCGATGCGCGCGGCGTCGATGCGCTCGGTGCGGACGAGCACCAGGGCTGCCTGGCTCCACGCGGGCAGGGTCTTGTGGGCGCTGGTGACCATCACGTCGGCCCCGAGCTGCAGCGGGTGCTGCGGCAGGTCGGGGTGGAAGCCGAAGTGCGCGGCCCACGCCGCGTCGACGACCAGCGGCACCCCGTGCCCGTGCGCGACGTCGGCCAGACCTGCGACGTCGCCGACGGTGCCGACGTACGACGGGTCGCCGACGAAGACCGCCCGCGCCTCCGGATGGTCGGCCAGGGCGCGACGGACCGTCTCGGGTGCGACGCCCCACGGGAGACCGGTGGCTCCGTCGACCTCGGGCCGCACCCACACCGGCGTCAGCCCGGCGAGCACCAGCCCGAGCAGGAGCGAGCGGTGCAGCGTCCGGCTCACGACCACCGTGTCGCCCTCGCCGGCCACCGCGAGAGCGACGGCCTGGTTGGCGTGCGTGGCGCCGCCCGTGGAGAAGCGACAGAGGTCCGCGCCCCACAGCCGCGCGGCCCGTGACTCGGCCTCGATGAGCACCCCGGAGGTGAGCTTCATCGTGTCGAGACCGGCGTACAGCGGGACGTCTCCTGCGATCACGTCGCCGACAAGGTCGGTCCGCTGCTTGTGACCGGGGATGGTGAACGGCGTCGGCGGGTCCTCACGGAAGCGCAGCCAGGCGTCCAGGAGCGGTGCGTCGGCGCGGAGGCCGCGCGGGTCACTCGGCATCGGGAACCCAGCCGCGGTCTCCGCGTCGTCCATGCTCGAACCCTAGGGAACGTTCGAGGGCGTGCGAGCCGTCTCGCATGCTGGTGGGGGACGGCGTACGTCGGCGACGACGTCATGTGCCCGGATAGGGCCACTCCCACTGGCGCGCGAGGAGGTCTCCGGGCACGCTGAGACCGAGTCCATCACGGCCGAGGCTCGGGCTGGAGGCTTCGAGGGTGGAGGACCGCAGCCACGACGACCCCGGGGGTACCAGCGATGCCGCACGACAGCACCAGCCCGCGCCTGACCCTTCCGATACCGGATCAGCCCTTCACCGGTTCGCTGCCGTACGACGCGAAGGATCCGGCAGCGACGTTCCCGCCGATCGAGCCGCTGCGGCCGCCGGCCGGGGCGCCCAACGTGCTCGTCATCCTTCTCGACGACGTCGGCTTCGCCGCGTCGAGCGCCTTCGGTGGGCCGTGCCGGACGCCGACGGCCGACCGCCTGGCAGCGGGCGGGCTGAAGTACAACCGGTTCCACACCACCGCGCTGTGCGCCCCGACCCGGGCGGCGCTGCTGACCGGCCGGAACCACCACAGCGTCGGGATGGGGGTCATCACCGAGCTCGCGACGTCGGCGCCCGGGTACAGCTCGGTCCGCCCGAACACGTGTGCCCCGCTGGCGCAGACGCTGCGTCTCAACGGCTACGCGACGGCGCAGTTCGGCAAGTGTCACGAGGTGCCGGTCTGGCAGACCAGTCCCGCGGGACCGTTCGACGCGTGGCCGACCGGCGGCGGGGGCTTCGAGTACTTCTACGGCTTCATCGGTGGCGAGACGAACCAGTACTACCCGGCGATCTACGAGGGCACCACCCCGGTGGAGCCGGAGTCGACCCCGGAGGAGGGGTACCACTTCACCGAGGACATGACCGACAAGGCCATCGGCTGGATCCGGCAGCAGAAGTCGTTGACGCCGGACAAGCCGTTCTTCGTCTACTACGCCCCGGGCGCGACGCACGCGCCGCACCACGTGCCCACGGCCTGGTCGGACAGGTACAAGGGCCGGTTCGACGCGGGGTGGGACGCGCTGCGCGAGGAGATCCTGGCGCGGCAGAAGGAGCTGGGCGTGGTGCCGGAGGACACGGTGCTCACGGCCCGGCACGACGAGATCCCGGCGTGGGACGACATGCCCGAGCAGCTGAAGCCGGTGCTGGCGCGACAGATGGAGGTGTACGCCGGCTTCCTCGAGCACACCGACCACCACGTCGGTCGACTGGTCGACGCGATCGACGACCTGGGTGCACTGGAGGACACCCTCGTCTACTACATCGTGGGGGACAACGGCGCGTCGGCCGAGGGCACCGTCAACGGCTCGTTCAACGAGATGTTCATCTTCAACGGCGCCGCCCACCTGGAGACGCCGGAGTACGTGTCGTCGCGGATCGACGAGCTCGGAACCCCGACGGCCTACAACCACTACGCCGTCGGCTGGGCGCACGCCATGGACACGCCGTACCAGTGGACCAAGCAGGTCGCGTCCCACTGGGGCGGGACGCGCAACGGCACCATCGTGCACTGGCCGCGCGGCTTCACTGCGAAGGGCGAGGTGCGCGCGCAGTTCCACCACGTCATCGACGTGGCGCCCACGATCCTCGAGGCCGCCGGGCTGCCCGAACCGACGCTGGTCAACGGCGTACCCCAACGGCCGATCGAAGGGGTCAGCATGGCCTACTCCTTCGACGGCGCGGACCGCGCCGAGCGGCACCGGACGCAGTACTTCGAGATGTTCTGCAACCGGGGCATCTACCACGAGGGCTGGACGGCCGTCACCCGTCACAGCACACCCTGGGTGGTCGAACCCCTCGGGCCGTTCGACCAGGACGTCTGGGAGCTCTACGACACCAACACCGACTGGAGCCAGTCCCGCGACCTTGCCGCCGAGATGCCGGACAAGCTCGCGGAGCTCCAGCAGCTGTGGCTGGAGGAGGCCCGCGCGTACAACGTTCTCCCCCTCGACGACCGCCGCATCGAACGGTTCAGCTCTGCCCTCGCCGGGCGACCGGACCTGGTCACGGGCAACACCCAGCTGCTCTTCGGGGGCATGGGACGGCTCACCGAGGCCTCGCTCCTCAACGTGAAGAACAGGTCGCACGCCGTCTCCGCCGAGGTGGAGGTGCCGGCCACCGGCGCCGAAGGCGTGATCATCGCCCAGGGTGGGGCGTTCGCCGGGTGGTCCCTGTACGCCGTCGGTGGCAGGCCCCGCTACTGCTACAACCTCCTCGGGTTGCAGCAGTTCACGATCGAGGGGGAGAAGTCGATCCCCGCAGGGACCCACCAGGTGCGCATGGAGTTCGACTACGACGGGGGCGGTCTCGCGAAGGGGGGAACCGTGCGCCTGTACGTCGACGGAGCCCCGGTCGGTGAAGGGCGTGTCGACGCCACCGTCCCGATGCTGTTCTCCGCCGACGAGACCGCCGACGTCGGCAGCGACACCGCCTCCCCGGTCAGCACCGACTACACGCGCGAGACGAGCACCTTCAGCGGCACTGTCAACTGGGTCCAGATCGACCTCGACCAGGACGCCGAGGACGCGGACCACCTGATCACACCCGAGGAGCGGCTCCGGGTCGCCATGGCCCGGCAGTGACGGCCACGACGCCACCTCGGCTTCCCCGCGTTCGACGCAGGAGACCCGACGCCTCGTGAGCGCCGGGTCTCCTGTCAGAGGTCGAGTCAGGCTGCGACGCGAGCGTCCGTCGAGCGCTGGCCGGCGACCCAGGTCTGCTCCGAGCCGCACCAGCAGGTGAAGGTGACGGCGGTGCCGTGGTCGACCTCAGCGAGGCCCGTGACCTGGCTGAAGAAGATGAGCTGCGTCTTGTCGCAGGCGGTGCAGTGGTGGGTGAACATCGGGACCTCCCTCGGGGATTCTTGTCTTACTCGAGTGTGAGGGAGCCAGACCCATAGGGGTAGCCTCAGTTTCCTTCGGAAAGTCAAGGAGATTCCTATGATGTCGCTGCACCAGCTCCGGTGCTTCCTGGCCACCTACGAGCTGGGCTCGCTCACCGCCGCAGCCGAGCACCTCGGCTATGCCCAGCCGTCGATCAGCGAGCAGATCCGGACCTTGGAGAAGTCGATCGACGCGAAGCTGTTCCGCCGGGTCGGCCGAGGCGTCGTACCCACCACCGTCGCCGACTCGCTGCGACCGCACGCCGAGCGCACCCTGGCTGCGGCTGCGGAGGCGCAGAAGGCGATCGAGTCGGTCACGGCCATGGAGTCGGGGACGATCCGCTTCGGCATGTTCGGCACGTCACGGCTCTACGCCGGTGCGTCGCTGATCGCCGACGTCCTGAAGCGTCACCCGGGCGTGCGCGTCGAGCTCATCGGGCAGAACTCCAGCGACGTCCAGGAGCAGCTGCGCCGGGGCTACATCGAGGCCGCCATGATCGCCATTCCCCAGGTGCGCAGCGAGGGCATGACCGTGACGCCGGTGGCCACCGACGAGCTCGTCTACGTCAGCGCCGATCCCGAGAAGCTCAGGTCACCCGTCACCGCCCACCGCCTCGGTCAGGCCCAGATCGTGATGCCCGAGACGACCTGGCGCGACGAGGACTCCACGCGGCTGGTCCTGCGCAAGATGCTGCACGAGGCCGGGATCAACCCGCAGACCCGGATCGAGGTGGAGGACGTCGAGACCGCCGTCGAGCTGGTCGGCATGGGATTCGCCGACACGGTCATCCCCAAGGGCGCGGCCCAGGCGCTCCTGCCCCGGCTCGCTCCGAAGGCCGGCTGGGTGTCGCTGCGCCCCAAGCAGGTCGACACCTTCGGGATCGTGCACCGGTCGGGCGCGACCCTGTCGAAGGCCGCCGAGCTGATGATTCAGCTGGCGACGGCGCGCATCCAGTCGATCGCCGAACCGGTGTGAGCGACCGCCGGCGGGGAAGGGCCGGAGCTGCGCGCGGGCGACATCCCCTGACCCCTCACGGAGGGTGCGGCGACATCGGGCGCACCGCCCCGTGCGAAGGCGGCACGGCCGGACGGGTTCAGCCCTCCGGAACGCGTCGTTTGAGCAGGGCGATCGGGTGCACGAACTTGAAGCCGCCGGCTCCCCAGGTCGACACCATGCCGACCGCCTCCCATCCCTCGCCTCCGAGCCGGTTCAGCTCGTCGATGTTCTTCTCGACCTTGGTCAGGTCAGCGACCTTGTACTCCCAGCGCTCCATGTCGACTCCCTCCCGACGGGACCAGCGTCGCGCGTGGCGTCCAGGCCGCCCAGAGGCCTAGGTCACCTGATTGGTCCCCCGCGACCCGGTTGCGACGAGCCACCGTTCCTGTCGGGCGGCCCGGTCGGACCGCGGCCCGACCACCTCGCACCTCGAGCGTGACCACGTCAGCGGGTGACCGCGTGCGGTGTCGACGCCGGGCCGCGCAGACGAACCGCGACCGCGGTGATCCCGGCCACGATGAGGAGCGCGCCGATCCACTGGCGGGGCTCCAGTCGCTCGCCGGTCAGGAAGCCGGCGGCCACCCCGAAGACCGGGATGAGCGGCAGGAACGCACCGGCGTACGACGCGGGCACCTGACGCAGGCCGGAGAGGAAGAACCAGAACCCGAGGCCGTAGTAGAGGACGCCGGACGCGGCAGCGGCCAGCCAGGTCCTCGGTCCCAGGTCGCCGAGGGCCCAGCCGGTGCCGCGGGCCAGCTGAACGACCGCGGCCAGGAGGACCGCGAAGCCGAGGGCTGCGGCTTGCTGGGCCAGCACGACGGCCAGGGAGGAGTCATCGAGCATCAGTCGGCGGGTGAGCACGGTGTAGAGGGCGCAGAACCCGATGGACACCAGGGTCAGGGTGATTCCGACGGTGTTTCCGGCGGCACCCGGCTCGTAGACGACCAGCAGCACCCCGGTGATGGCGACCGCGACCAGGCCAGCGAGTGTAGCCGGGATCCGCTCGTGCAGCACCAGGGCGGCGAGCAGCAGGATGACCACGGGCTCGAGCGCCCACAGCAGGACCGACATGCTGGCGGTGATGGTGGTGAGCCCGATCAGGCCGAGCGCGTAGGCGGCCCCGGGGTTGAGGATGCCGAGCGCGGCGAGGCGGCGTGTCGACGGCGTCCACGAGAAGGACTCGCGGCGGATCAAGGTGATCAGCAACAGCAGCAGGCAGCTGGCAGTCAGTTGCACCGGCAGGAGGATGAGCGGCGCGACGTCGTCGACGATCTGCTTGGAGGCGACGGTGCCGAGGCCCCAGCAGGCGGCCGCCGCGACGAGCGAGGCCACCGCGGAGCGCCCGGCGTGGGCGCGAAGAGGCGGAAGGTGTTCGTGCATGACAAGACTCCGATGAAGGACGAGATGGCAGGACTGAGCGCCGGCACCGCGGCCGCGGGGCCGGACCGGTCAATTCGCCGGTTCCTCACCGTCGCAGCAGTCGTAGCCCGGCGCCCGGCACGGCTTCGCCGGTTCCCGCGACCACACCTGAGCAGTCATGTCCTTCACTCCGGGACGACCTGGTCAACGGCGGCTCGCCGTGCCGCGGCCGTCGAGACCTCCGACCCGGACGCGACGAGCCCCGTCACCGGTGGTCATGCGCAGCAGGCTACGCCGGTCGTCCGCGGCCCTCGGTTCATCGATCGGGTCATCGAGGCCAGGCGCCGCACTGCCTGCCTCCACGTGCTGGGTCGGCAGCAGCGAGCGACGGCAACGAGCCAGGCGCCCGCCGCTGCTCGAGAGCGGTCGCGGTGCAGCTCCCCGGCCACCGCCCGTGTGATGGCGATCTGTTCCATGGCACTTTCCTTTCGCTGTGCGGCGGGCCTGCTAGCAGCAGCCCACCGCCTCAGAGGTCTTCGTGTCGGTGTGAGGAGCCAGCGCCGTACCCTCGGTCGTTGACGTGCAGCAGCCGCCGGTCGACACTTCTCCGGTCAGGTCGAGCAGCGTGCGTCCTTCCAGCTCGGGCTGGGCGTCGGCCAGCACGACGTAGTTCTCCCACCGCTGGCCGTCGGGGCCGGTGACCCAGTGCTTGTCCTGGCGGGCGTAGCAACAGACGACGTCGCCCTCCACGTCGAGGGTCAGGCCCGCTGCCTCCAGGCGGTCGGCCTCGGCCTGGACCTCGTCCATCGACTCGCGCTCGACGCCGACGTGGTTGAGCGTCCCGGTCGCCTCGGGGTTCTCGAACAGGACCAGCTTCACCGGCGGGTTCTCGACCGCGAAGTTGGCGTAGCCGGGGCGGCGCTTGGCCGGCGGGGTGTCGAACAGGGTGGCGTAGAAGTCGACGGCGGCGTCGATGTCGTCGACGTTCAGGGCGAGCTGGATGCGGGACATGAAGATCGTTCCTCCGGACATAGATGGATGTCGATGTGACGAACTTGGCACACGCATCGAGATATGTCAATATCGACGCATGTCGAAGTCCCTCTTGGAGCTCACCCCGGTCGAAGCGGTCGCCTGCTGCGCGCCGGTGACCCGTGAGCCGTTGAGTGCGGAGGCGGCCGAGCGGATCGTCCCGCTGGTCAAGGCGATCGCGGACCCGGTGCGGCTCCGGCTGCTCTCCCTCGTCGCGTCGCACGCTGACGGTGAGGCGTGCGTGTGCGACCTCAACGACGCCTTCGACCTGTCCCAGCCAACCATCAGCCATCACCTCAAGCTGCTGCACCAGGCTGGCCTGCTGGACCGGGAGAAGCGCGGGGTGTGGGTGTACTACCGCATCAACACCGCCGCCCTCGGTGACCTGGCCGGCCTGCTGGGGGGAGTCACGGCCTGAGGCTGCCTGCCGGCTGACCCCATCGCCTCGGGATGGACCGGGCTTGCACGGTGACATTGACTCAGTGATAATTGAGTCAATGGCTACTGAGCGAAAAGTGAGAAGTGAGGAACGCGCGCGCGTCCACGCCGCCCTCGCCGATCCGGCGCGCGTGCGCATCGTCGACCTGCTCGCCGACGGGGACGCCTCGCCCACCGACGTGCAGGCGCTCCTGAAGATGCCCTCGAACCTGGTGGCCCACCACCTGCGCGTTCTCGAGCAGGCTGGTCTGCTGCACCGGCACCGGTCGGAGGCCGACCGGCGACGCTCCTACCTCCGGCTCCTCCGGGAACCTCTGGACGGGCTGCTGCCCGCGTCGCTGACGCACGTGCCCCGCGTGGTGTTCGTGTGCACCGCCAACTCGGCGCGTTCCCAGCTCGCGGCCGCCCTGTGGGCCCGCGCCAGCGAGGTTCCCGTGTCGTCGGCCGGCACGCACCCGGCGGGCGAGATCGCCCGTGGAGCCCGCGGGGTGGCCGGCAAGCACGGCCTGACGCTGGTGCAGCCCGGACCACAGGCCCTGGCGGCGGTGCTGCAGCCGACCGACTTCGTCATCACGGTGTGCGACCGTGCGCACGAGGAGCTCGACCCCGGCTCCGTCCGGGCCCACTGGTCTGTCCCGGACCCGGTCGCGGTGGGTACGGCGCGGGCGTTCGACGCCGCCTACGCCGAGCTCGACGACAGAGTCACGCGCCTCGCCCCCCGACTTGCACCCAGCGCCACCACCTCCTGAGGAGCACGCCATGTCCGCCGCCGACGTCACCCTCCCCGACATCTCCGACCGGGTCAGCCTGGACCAGCAGGTCGCCCTCAGGACGGCCGCCGCCCGACTGGCCGAGGAGTTCTCCGGCACCCTCAACGCAGCGACCATCGAGCGCTTACTGATCACCTCGTACGACGAGTTCGCAGGCTCCGCGACCGTCCCCAACTTCCTTCCCCTGCTGGCGGAACGGTTCGCCCGGCAGCGCCTCACCGCCCTGGCCAGAGTGGAAGGCAGCGCCCATGCCGGGACGCCCGTGGTGCTGTTCCTGTGCACGCACAACGCGGGCCGCTCGCAGATGGCACTCGGGTTCCTCCAGCACCACGCCGGTGCCGCCGCCGTTGCCTGGTCCGGCGGCACCGAGCCCGGCGTCGAGGTCAACCCGGCCGCGGTCGCCGCCATGGCCGAGCGCGGCATCGACATCTCCGAGGAGTACCCCAAGCCCTGGACCGAGGAGATCGTCCGCGCCGCTGACGTGGTCGTCTCCATGGGCTGCGGTGACGCCTGCCCGGTCTACCCGGGACGTCGCTACCTCGAGTGGGAGCTCGACGACCCGGCCGGGCTGGACCTCGTCGCCGTACGCTCGATCCGCGACGACATCGAGCGCCGTGTGCTCGGGCTGCTCGACGAGCTGCACGTCACGCCGGCCACGGCGGCCCCGCAGGTCACCGCATGAGGCGCGGCGACTCCCCGGAGCACCCGGGCGGGGTGCCGATGTCGACGCCCGACCTGACCCGCCGCCTGGTTGCCGAGCTCCTCGGCACCGGCCTGCTGGTCACGGTCGTGGTTGGTTCCGGCATCGCCGCCCAACGCCTCTCCCCGGACGACGTCGGCATGCAGCTGCTGGAGAACTCCACTGCCACCTTCCTCGGTCTCACGGTCCTCATCCTGCTGTTCGGGCCGATCTCCGGTGGCCACTTCAACCCGGTGGTCTCGGCCGCGGACTGGGTGCTCGGTCGACGGGCCGGGACCGGCCTGACCGGGACAGAGGTGCTGGCCTACTCCGGCGTCCAGGTCGTCGGGGCCGTCGCGGGCGCGGTCCTGGCCAACCTGATGTACGACGTCCCGCTCGACCAGCTCTCCACCACCGAACGCACAGGTGCGAACCTGCTGCTCGGCGAGGTGGTGGCCACCGCCGGACTGGTCGCGCTCATCTTCGCGCTCGCCCGCACCGGACGAGGCATGCTGGCCGCGCCCGCGGTCGGGGCCTACATCGGAGCGGCGTACTGGTTCACCTCCAGCACTTCGTTCGCGAACCCCGCGGTCACGATCGGCCGCATCTTCTCCGACACGTTCGCTGGCATCGCGCCCGGATCGGCCCCCGCCTTCATCGCCGCCCAGCTGGTCGGCGGGTTGGTCGGGGTCGGCCTGGTCCGCTACCTGTTCCCGGGCGCCGCCCTCGTCGCCGACGACGTCGTCGTCCCCCACCACCCACACGAGCACACCGACCCCGCGGAGCACCCATGACCGACGCCGTGACCGAACGAACCGAGGAGCAGGAGGGCCGCGTCCCACAGGTCGTGTTCGCCTGCATCCGCAACGGCGGCCGCTCCGTCGCCAGCCGCGTCCTGACCGAGCACTACGCCCAGGGCCGAGTGCGCGCGCTGTCGGCCGGCACCCAGCCGGGCGAGCACATCCACCCCGAGGTCGCCGAGGTCCTCGAGAAGCTCGGCCTCGACACCTCCCGGGAGCACCCCACGCTCCTCACCCGCGAGACCATCGCCGACAGCGACCTGGCCATCACCCTCGGCTGCGGCGAGGAATGCCCCTACGTGCCAGGCGTGCGGTACACCGACTGGCCCGTCGACGACCCCGGCGGCCAGGACGAGGCAACCGTCCGGCGCATCATCGCCGACCTCGACAGCCGCGTCCGGAACCTGCTCGTCGAGCTCGTCCCCGACCTCGAGCTGGTGCCCTCCGTGCTCGACCGGGGCGCCTGAGCAAGCGGCCCGCCGAGTACCGAGTGCCGTGCCGCGGCACGCTCGAGGCGTCAGGACATGGCAGGCATGAGGTCACCTCGAGTCGGGACCATTGCACCTGACCTGGTGGGCGAGCGCAGCGAGACACTTGACAGTGGAGAGCCCTGCGCTCGCAAGGGAGGTGCGGGATGACACAGACAACGACCTCCGACTATGAGGTGGCACGTGATCGCCTGACGCGGAAGCGCAAGTTCAAGGGCGATGTGGTGGCCTACGCGGTGATCAACGCCTTCCTGATGGGGATGTGGGCCGTGGCCGGCTTCGGCTACTTCTGGCCCGGCTGGGTCCTCGCCGGCTGGGGCGTGCTGTTGTTGCTGGACGGCTGGGACGCCTATTACCGGCACGACGTGACCGAGGAGGACATCCAGCGCGAGGTGCACCGAACGAGGTGAATGAAGGAGGCGGGAAGGATGCGCCTGCCGAAGAGAGACATCATTGCTAGTTGTGCCGTGGCCGCCGCGGTCGTGCTGTACGTGCTGTGGCGGGCTGATGCGGCGCTGCTCGACATGAGCGTCCGGGCCACCGGGCTGGTCGTTCTGGTCCTCGGGTTCGTGGCGTCGGCTTCCGCGGTCGTGCCGGGCTTCGAGCGGCTGCTCCACGGGAACCGGCTCTACCTGGCTGTTACGTCCGTGCTCGGCCTCGGTGCGCTGGTTGCCGGCATCGTGACGCTGTGGTCGTCGAGCACCACAGCCCTCGGCGTGCTGACGGGACTTCTCGTGCTGCTGTGGGGCATCGCCACGACTCACCACGTCCTGCTCGCCAGGGCGGGTGTCTGCCCCGAATGCGGATCGACTGTGAGAGAGACCTACTGCGAGGTCTGTGGCTACGACCTCGTTCGCCAGACGCGCACCGACGTGACGCGGGAGGGCCTGCACCGGCACCACGTGTGACCTGCTTCGCCGTCCCCGGCTCCGACGATCAAGGGAGGAGCGCTCAGCACACCTCGCTGCGGCGCTCGAGAAGGACGGTGTCTCGCCAGATGCCGTCGAGCTGCGCAATGCGAGTGCGCACCGCCAGCGTGCGGTAACCGGCCGAGTGGTGCAGTGCCAGGCTGGCGCGGTTCTCGGGGAAGACGGACGTCTGCAGGGTCCACAGGCCGCCGACATCGGCCTCGGTGACCTGGGTGTGCAGCAGTGCCGTGCCGATGCCGCGGCCCCGGGCGGACTCCGCGACGTACACCGAGGTCTCTCCGACGCCGGCGTAGCAGGACCGCGACGAGACGGGCGTGACGGCGGCCCAGCCGGCCACCTCGCCGTCGAGCTCGGCCACCCAGGCGTGACCGGGAATCCACCGTGCCCACAGCTCCTCGGCGGTGGGAAGCTCGGTCTCGAACGTGGCGTTGCGGGTGGCGAGGCCCTGGTCGTAGATGTCGAGCACCGCCGGCAGGTCCGGGCGGGTCGCGGCCCGGACGTCGACGTCGACCGGGAGATCGGTGGGGCAGCAGGGTTGCGAGGACAGGGAACCCATGACCACGTCGGCAGCGTGCGGCAGTCCGGTGCAGCAGGCCCGGTTCACCGAGACCAGGCTGCTGGTGCCGACCTTCTCCACGAGCACGAAGCCGACTGCGGCGAGCTGGCGCACGTGGTGGCTGCAGGTGGACTGGCTGACGCCGAGTGCGGCCGCGAGGTCGCCCACCCTCATCCCGCCGGCCGGAGCGGTCGCGACCGTGTGCACCAGCCGGACCCGGGTCGGGTCGGCCAGGGTCGCGAACCACTCCGCGTAGGTGGCCGCCGTGTCGGTGTCGAGCGTCAGCGAGGGGGTCGTCACGTCATCGACTCTACATCGATCGCCATCGATGGTTGCTTTCATCGACTGTTGTCGATACAGTCGGGTCCGCGAACACATCGACAGTTGTCTATGCCGTAGAGGAGACTCCCGTGACTCATCCGCTGGTCGTCATCGGAGCCGGTCCGACCGGACTGGCTGCTGCCGCCCACGCCCACGCCCGCGGCCTGGAGACGGTGGTGCTCGAGGGCGGGGACGCCCCCGGTGCGGCGGTCCGCACGTGGGGGCACGTCCGGCTCTTCTCGCCCTGGGCCGAGCTGGTGGACCCGGCCGCGGAGAAGCTCCTGGCAGACGCCGGCTGGCAGGCGCCGACGCCCACCGACTACCCGACGGGGGCGGACTGGGTTGCCGACTACCTCCAGCCCCTGGCCGACGCCCTCGCGGCCACCGACCTCGTCACGATCGCCTACCGTCACCGGGTCACCGGCGTCGCCCGCTCCGGCCGCGACGTGATGGTCGACGCCGGCCGAGAGGACCATCCGTTCGTCGTGCACGTCACCGGCCCCGACGGGCCGCAGCGACTGCTGGCCTCCGCGGTCATCGACGCCTCCGGCACCTGGGGAACCCCGAACCCGCTCGGCACCGACGGCTACCCGGCCATCGGGGAGGCCGACCATGCGGACCGGATCACCTACGGCATCCCCGACGTCGCCGACCCGACCACCGCCGCCAGGTACGCCGGCAAGCACGTCGCCGTGGCCGGCACCGGCGCCTCCGCCCAGAACACCCTGGTCGGGCTCGCCCGACTGGCACAGAGCCATCCCGGGACGCAGATCTCGTGGCTGGTCCGCCGAGCCGGTGTCGGACAGGCCTTCGGTGGCGGCGACAACGACCAGCTGGTCGAGCGCGGCGCGCTCGGGAAGCGCGCGCAGCAGGCGGCCGAGTCCAGCCTGGTCATCACCCTCACGTCGTTCCGGACGGTTGCCGTCACCGACACGGCGGACGGGCGGCTACGGCTCGAGTCGCTGGACGGGCAGGTCGTCGACGACGTCGACGAGGTCGTCGTCGTCACCGGCTTCCGGCCGGACCTGTCCTTCCTGACAGAGGTCCGACTCGACCTGGATCCCGTGCTGCAGTCACCGCGACAGCTGGCGCCACTCATCGACCCCAACGTGCACTCGTGCGGCACCGTGTACCCGCATGGCGCCACGGATCTCGAGCAACCCGAGCACAACTTCTTCCTCGCGGGGATGAAGTCCTACGGCCGCGCTCCGTCGTTCCTCACCCTGACCGGGTTCGAGCAGACCCGCAGCATCGTCGCCGCCATCGCCGGAGATCGCGAGGCGGCCGCTCGCGTCGAGCTCGTGCTGCCGGAGACCGGTGTGTGCGGAGGATCCGGCGACTTCGACGACGGTGCCGTCTGCGGAATCGACCAGTCTCCGTCCGAGGCCGTCCCGGCCGTCCAGACGAACGGTGAGGGGTGCTGTAGCCCGAGCGCGAGCTCCGAGCTGCTCACCATCGGGACGTCGGACACGATCCAAAGGCTGTCCCCGTTCAGGTCGTGACCGATCCAGCACGTCGCCGATCTGCCCGAGGGGCCGGGCGGTCTGCTGTGGGGCTTGCCTCGAGGTAGCGCTGGGTCATGCTTCGAGCATGAGCCGTCACACGTCGAAGCGCGCGGCTGCCCGCCCCTCGTCGACGGCGGCCGCGAGGGCGGCGTGGTCGCGCTCGGTCAGGTCGGCGTACGCCACGGCGAAGTCGGCGATCGCGTTGTCGAACTTTTCGGAGGACCCGAGGTACGCCGCGATCGCGATCCGGTCGCCGCTGCGCGCGTGCGCCCGGGCCAGGGTCCTGGCGCAGAGGTCGGCGTACACCTGCATGCCGGAGGGGACCATCTGATCGATGGGAGCGGAGAACTTCCAGTCCCGCAGCTGCCGCACGTAGTAGGCCCGTTCGACGCCGTCCACCCCGGTCGTGCGCTGCCAACCGAGGAAGATGTCGCTGACCGCCTGCATCAGCTGCTGGCCGACCACGACCCGCTGGCCGTGGTTCGCGAACCGGCTGCGTCCGGCGTAGGCGGCCAGAACCGACTCCTGCGCCTCCTTGGCCTGCAGGAAGAGGTGCTCCTCGCCTCCGTCGGCCTCCAGCAGCAGGATCCAGGCGCGGGTCCCGACGCTGCCCACGCCGACGACCTTGCGCGCCAGCTGCGTCACGGTGAACTGGTGGAGGAGGTGGCGGCGGTTGGGTTGCAGGCTGCGTCCGTAGCTGTCGACGAGCGACCGGATCTCCTGGTTGATCGCGTCGGCCGCCAGGTGGTCGAACAGCTCCTCGACCGGGACCACCAGCGGTGGGTCGCTGACGATCCGCCGGCGTCCGTCCACGACGGTGGTCAGCTTGCCGAGGGCCTGGGTGCTGTCCCGCTTCCGGGCCTTGGTCAGCAGGGCCTCGGAGGCTTCGTAGCGGCCCTTCTTCAGCTTGGACCTGGCCTGTTGCAGGGCCTCCTCGAGGTCGGTGCCGGCGTACCAGACGTCGAGAGTGGGCATCTGGGCGAAGTCGCGCATCGCCTCCCGGTAGCCGCGCGCCGCCGCCAGCACGATCGCGCGCCGCTGCTTGTCGGAGAAGCCGTTGTCGCGACCGGCCACCTCGAAGCTGGCTCCCAGCCGCTTCACGTCCCACTCGAAGGGGCCGGGCAGGGTCTCGTCGAAGTCGTTGAGGTCGAAGACCAGCCGTCGCTCGGGGGAGGCGAAGGCGCCGAAGTTGGCCAGGTGCGCATCTCCGCAGAGCTGCACCCGCAGCCCCGAGTCGGGCGAGCTGGCCAGGTCCGCCGCCATCGGCAGGGCAGCGCCGCGGAAGAAGGTGAACGGCGAGGCCAGCATGCGTCCGTGCCGCACCGGCACCAGCTCCGGGACCCGCGACGTGGCCTGCCCGAGGAGCAGTCCCACGACGTCGCGGTCGGGGGCGAGCTCGAGCTCGGCATGCGCGCGCAGCGGTACGGCAGCTCGTGCCGCCTTGCCGGCGGCGGCCCGCTCGGCTCGGGAGTTCTCAGGTCGGCGGAGGGCAGGAGCTGTCACGTCCACGGCCCCAGTCAACCGCCGCGTCGCTGTCGTCGGACATGACGCCCGCGCACCAAGTTGGCCTCGTCACGAGGGCCCTCTCGCGTGCCCGTTCGCCGTACCGCCCGGGTCCTCGGACCGGGTCGAACGGGTCACCAGCACCCCGGTCTGGCCAGCAGGGGTTTCCGAACGGCGCATCCAGTCGTCGAGCAGGGCGGCAAGGAGCTGCGGCTGCTCGTGCGGAAGCGCGTGACCGGCCCCGTCGAGCACGGCGAGGGTGCAGCGGGGGTAGTGGTCGAGGAGGTCCTCCGCGGCCGCGTGGCCGACGACCGAGTCCAGCCGCCCGGCCACGACCAGGGTGGGACCCTCGTACGGCGGTCCCTCGGCCGGGGCCAGCTCCCACCGCTCGCCGATCCGCGCCATCGCGGCCTGGTCGGCCAGGGCGGCTCCCGGAGCGACGAAGCGTTCGTAGCGCTCCAGCATCGCGGGCGTCTGCACCACGAAGTAGTCGCGGAACTCCTGGTCGCCCAGGTCCTCGGCCGCGACCACCGGGTGGTGGCCGGGGACATCGCGCACCCCTGCAAGCAGCGGGCAGACCAGAGCGAGCCCGGCGACCCGGTCGGGCCGACGGGCCGCCATCCCCTGGGCGTAGTAGGCGCCGGCCGAGTGGCCGACCACGAGGAGCCGCTCCGTCGGGGCCACCTCGGCCGCGAGGTCGAGCAGCACGGAGAGGACGTCGTCGGCGCTCCGCACCGACTCGGGCGCCGGCGTGCGACCCGTCCCGGGGAGGTCCGGGTAGATCCGCCGGTAGCCCTCGCGCGCCCCGAGCGCCGGCTCGAAGCAGGCCTCGGCCTCCCGGTGGTCGACGCCGGCTCCGTGCAGGACCAGCACCGGCCGGCCGTCGCCGTGCTCGACGCGGTACACCGCCGTGCCCTTCACGCGTCCTCCGCCGGACGGGACCTAGCCCAGGAGGATCCAGGCGAGCACCAACAGGACCACCACGACCGCGGCGGCGGCCGCGAGGACCACCCACGAGCGGCTGGCCCGCGACTCCTCGGGCTCCGGCCGGTCGACGAAGGCCTGGAACATCTCGGTGTTGGCGGCGGGGTCCAGCTCGTCCTGAGGCATGGCCTGCACCTTACCCACCGGCCCGGCCGGTGGCTCGGTGGTCCACTTCGCGTGAACTGCCCGAACCGCCGCGGTCTCCGGGTTATCGTCTGGCCGGACGGGCTGGGAGGGTCGCACGTGACGACAGCGCGAACGGCGCTGGTCGCCGCACTCACGATGACGCTGGCTGCTGCGGGCGTGCTGGCAGACGTCCGCCCCGCGCGGTCCGTCCCGCCGGCCTGCCGGCAGGCGACCGACCCCGAGGCCACCTCGATCCTGGTCGTCGGTGATTCGGTGGCCCAGGGATCGTCCGGCGACTGGACCTGGCGCTACCGGCTCTGGAAGCACCTCACCGGGTCCGGAGCCCGAGTGGACCTGGTCGGCCCCCGCGACGACCTGTTCGACCGGCAGGCGGACCGGTTCGGCTCGCAGGCGTACGCCGACCCCGTGTTCGACCGCGACCACGCCGCCCGCTGGGGGATGGCCTTCGCCGAGCAGGACCACCCGATCGGGGACCTGGTGACGCCCTGCCGCCCCGACGTCGTCGTCGAGGCTCTCGGGATCAACGACCTGGTCTGGCAGGACTCCTCGCCGCAGACCGTGGTCGAGGAGGCCCGCACCCTGGTGGCCGACGCACGGGCCGCCGACCCGACGGTCGACGTGGTGCTGTCCGCGCTGCCCCAGACCTGGTTCGCCGGTGTCTCCGAGTACAACGCAGTGCTTCCCGCGCTGGCAGCCGAGCTCAGCTCCGACGAGTCGCGGGTCGTGGCGGCCGACACCGGCACCGGCTTCGTCGAGAACGTGGACACCTACGACGTCGCTCACCTCTCGGCGACGGGGGAGGTGAAGCTGGCGGCGGGGGTGGCCGATGCTCTGGGCGCGCTCGGGGTCGGCACGCCCTACCCGCGGCCGCTGCCGGTCGTCCCCAACGGCCCGAGCCGCCCGGCCGTGCTCTCCGCGGTGGCCGGGGATGGCCGGGTCCGGCTGGCCTGGACGCTCCCGCCGGGCGCGGAGAGCGTCGTCGTGTGGCTGCGCGACGCCACCGCGGGAGAGCCATGGACGAGGCTGCCGTACGCCGTCCCCTGGCCGACGACGACGTGGACCGCCACCGGGCTGACGAACTACCACGAGTACCGCTTCCGGCTCCAGGCGGCGAAGGGCACGGCGGTCTCCGAGACCTTCTCGAACACGGTGCCGAGCCGGCCGCGGAAGCCCGCGCCCGGCCCGGTCTCCCTCACCCTGACGTCCGGGAGGCACCGGCTCGTCGCCCGGTGGACGGCCTCGCGAAGAGCGACGGCGTACGTCGTGTCCTGGAAGCGGCGCGGAGCCGAGGGCGGAGAGCACCGCCGCCGCACCAGCAGCAGGTACCTCCGGATCGACCACCTGCGGAGCGGAGGTTCCTACCGCGTGCGGGTGATGCCGCTGAACGTGCGGACGGTGGGACCGACCGCAACGAAGTACGGCCGGCCGCGCTGAGGCCGCGCGCGAGTCTCAGGCTCGCCGGGTAGCCCGGACAACGACGTCGTGGAGGGGGACCTGCCGGCCACCGGGGGTGGTGACGGAGCGGGCGTGCTCCTCGGCGGTGACCACCTCCCACGTCCGCGGGTCCAGGCGGTCGGTGATCGATGCGAGCGAGACGGTCGCCTCGGCCGGCGGGTGCCCGTGACCCGACCCGTGACCCGACCCGTGACCCGACCCGTGACCCGACCCGTGCCCCGGCCCGTGCCCCGGCCCGTGCAGGTGGCCGACGACCAGGAGCGTCCCGCCCGGCGCCACCCAGTCGGCGACGCGGTCGTAGAACGCCAGCTGCGGCATCGCGGGGTGGGCGTAGCTGGTGGTGACCAGGTCCAGCAGCCTGCCGGGCTCCCACGTGGTCAGGTCCGCCTCGACCCACGTGATCCGTCCGGCGAGGCCGCTCTCGTCGGCACGGGCGGCGGCGGTCGCGAGGGCCGAGGACGAGATGTCCGCCGCCGTGACCTGCCAGCCCTGCGAGGCGAGCCAGATCGCCTCGGCGCCCTCGCCGCAGCCGGCGTCCAACGCCGTTCCCGGCGCGAGCTGCCCGGTCTCCGCGACGACGTACGGGTTGGCCGGGACCGCCTGCCGGGCTCCGGAGCCGGGTGTGCGTCGCCAGTGCTCCTCCCAGTAGGGCTGGTCGAACTCGTGCCCGGTCGGGCCGTCCTGCGGTTGTTCCGCGTCGGTCACCTGCGCGCTCCCTGCTCCGTCGTACGTCGGCCACGATCGTGCGCGCTCTCCGGCACAGATCGCAAACCTCGTTGCCGTTCTGGCAAGTCCGGCACCGTGCGGCGTGGACGGGAACAATGATCGTCGGCCGGGAGTTGTCGGCGCATATACCCCCTAGGGGTATCCTGACAACGATCCGGAACGAGGGGCGATGATGACTTCCGTGCAGGACCAGACCCAACCCGGCGACGTCCACGCGGGGACCGCTCACCACGGGCACGCCCAGGACCACCACCAGGCGCACGGTGGTCATGGCGAGCACGGGGGCCCGGGCGACCACGGAGGTCACGCCGGCCACGGCGACCACGTCGCGATGTTCCGCCACCTGTTCTGGGCCAACCTCGTGCTGGCCCTGCCCACGGTGCTGCTCTCGGAGAGCTTCGCGATGCTGGTCGGCTACGAGGTCCCCGGCCCGCACTGGGTGACCTGGGTGTCGCCGGTGCTCGGCACCGTGGTCTTCGCGTGGGGCGGCCGGCCGTTCCTCACCGGCGGCCTGGCCGAGATCCGGTCCCGCAAGCCCGGGATGATGCTCCTCATCGCGCTCGCGATCACCGTCGCGTTCGTGGCGTCGTGGGGCGCCACGCTCGGCCTGCTCCACCACACGCTGAACTTCTGGTGGGAGCTCGCGCTGCTGGTCGTGATCATGCTGCTCGGTCACTGGCTGGAGATGCGCTCGCTCGCCCAGACCACCTCGGCCCTCGACTCCCTGGCCGCGCTGCTGCCCGACGAGGCGGAGCGGGTCGAGGGTGACCAGGTCGTCACCGTGGCCCCCGGCGACCTCGGGGTCGGCGACGTGGTCGTGGTCCGGCCCGGCGCCCGGGTGCCCGCGGACGGCCGGGTCGTCGACGGCTCCGCGTCGATGGACGAGTCGATGATCACCGGCGAGTCGCGGCCGGTACGGCGTGACGTGGGCGACCAGGTCGTCGCCGGGACCGTCGCCACGGACTCGGGCCTGCGGGTCGAGATCACCGCGACGGGTGACGACACTGCGCTGGCCGGCATCCAGCGCCTGGTCGCCGAGGCGCAGGCCTCGTCCTCGCGGGCGCAGCGGCTGGCCGACATCGCCGCCGGATGGCTGTTCTGGCTCGCCCTCGGCTCCGGCGTCGTCACGGCCATCGTCTGGACCCTGCTCGGCATGCCCGACGAGTCGGTGATGCGCACCATCACCGTGCTCGTGATCGCCTGCCCCCATGCCCTCGGCCTGGCCATCCCGCTGGTGGTGTCGATCGCCACCGAGCGCGCGGCCCGGGGTGGCGTGCTGGTCAAGGACCGGCTCTCGATGGAGGCGATGCGGACCGTGGACACCGTCCTCTTCGACAAGACCGGCACGCTGACCAAGGGCCGGCCCACGGTGACCGAGGTCGCGCCCGCCGCGGCCGCCGGTCTCGACGCAGATGTGCTGCTGCGGCTCGCTGCCGCGGCCGAGTCCGACTCCGAGCACCCGTTGGCCCGGGCCATCGTGCGCGCGGCCACCGAGCGCGGGCTCGACCTGCCGGCAGCCACCGACTTCGCATCGTCTCCGGCCGTCGGTGTCACCGCCGTGGTCGACGGTGCGCGGGTGAGGGTCGGCGGCCCGGCGCTCCTCGAGGAGGAGGGCGCGGCCGAGCTCGACGCGGTCGAGGCCTGGCGCCGCGAGGGACGGATCGTGCTGCACGTGGTCGTCGACGGCACGGTGGTCGGGGCGCTGGCCCTGGCCGACGAGGTCCGACCCGAGTCGCGGGCTGCGGTGGACGCCCTGCACCGCCGCGGCGTCGAGGTCGTGATGATCACCGGTGACGCCGAGGCGGTGGCGGCCTCGGTCGCGCACCAGCTCGGGATCGACCGGTACTTCGCAGGCGTCCGCCCCGAGGACAAGTCCGACACGGTGCGCGCCCTGCAGGACGAGGGCCGGCACGTGGCCATGGTCGGCGACGGCGTGAACGACGCCCCGGCGCTGGCCCAGGCCGACGTGGGCATCGCCATCGGCGCCGGCACCGACGTGGCGATCGGCTCGGCGGGGATCATCCTCGCCTCCGACGACCCACGGTCCGTGCTGTCGGTCATCGAGCTCTCGCGGGCGACGTACCGCAAGAGCGTCCAGAACCTCGCCTGGGGCGCCGGCTACAACCTGGCAGCGGTGCCGCTGGCCGCAGGCGTCCTGGCGCCGATCGGGTTCGTGATGCCGATGTCGGTGGGCGCGATCCTCATGTCCGCCTCCACGATCGTGGTCGCGCTCAACGCCCAGCTGCTGCGGCGGCTGGACCTGCGTCCCGAGGCGGCCGCCCCGCTGGAGGGGTGACCCGGACCGGACAGGGCTCGCCGCGGCGTCCCCTCCCGCGCCACACTGGAGGCGTCGGGAGGAGATGCCGTGGCCGTGCTGCTGGTGCTGGTCGGGTTCCTGGTCGTCGTGGGTGCGCTGGCCGTGCGGTTCCGCGACCGGACCCGCGGACAGGCGTGCTGCACGCCCGCCGACCCGGACCGGGACCTGCGCATGCGCGCGGCCCGCTCCCGCACCGAGGCCTGACGGGAGCGCCCGTAGGCTCGGGCCCATGCTCGCCCGACCGATGACCTCAGCCCTCGTGGCGGCCACCACCCTGCTCGCCGCCGGCTGCGGCGGCGACGCGAGGGAGGAGGACGCTGCACCCACGCCGTCGAGGACCGAGCACAACGCCGCGGACGTGGCGTTCGCGACCGGGATGATCCCCCACCACGCCGGCGCGGGGCGCATGGTCGACCTGACCCGTGGGCGGCCGCTCGACCCGGCGGTCGAGACGCTGGCCGAGCGGATCATGACCGTCCAGGTCCCGGAGACCGAGACCATGGTCGACTGGCTCGCGGAGTGGGGCGAGCCGATCCCGGAGACCATCCGCGACCACGTGAACTCCCACGGCGGGCACGGCGGCGCGGCCAGCGACGAGATGAAGGACATGGCCGAGGACGTCGAGGAGCTCGAGCAGGCCTCCGACGCCGAGTTCCAGGAGCGGTTCCTCGAGCTGATGATCGAGCACCACGAGGACGCCGTGGACATGGCCGAGGAGCACCTCGCCGAGGGGCAGTACCTCCCTGCCCGACGCCTGGCCACTCAGATCAGGCGCACCCAGCAGCGCGAGATCGCCACGATGGAGAAGCTGCTCGCGGGCTGACTGCTTGTCGTAGCCGCGAGAGGGTGGCCCCATGGACGACGCGCCCCCGCTCCGGACCCGGGAGGTGCCCCTCCCCGACGGCACGCGGCTCGCCGTGCAGGAGTCCGGGCCGGAGGACGGGCCGCCGCTGCTGCTGCTCCAGGGCCAGGCGAACTCCCATGCCTGGTGGACCGGGCTCCGCGACGACTTCCCGGCGTACCGCACGATCACGTTCGACTACCGCGGCACCGGCGCCACCGCCGCCGAGGAGGACCCGTCGTGGTCCACCGCGCTCTTCGCCGCCGACGCGGCCGCGGTCCTCGACGCCTGCGGCGCACCGGTGGCCCGGGTGTACGGCACCTCGATGGGCGGCCGGGTCGGGCAGCTGCTGGCGGCCGAGGCTCCGGACCGGGTCGAGCGGCTGGTGCTGGCCTGCACCTCGCCCGGCGGCACGCTGGGGCTGGAGCGGGACGCCGACGTACGGCGGTCGCTGGCGCAGCCCGACCCGGACGCGCGCCGCCGGGCGCTGCTGGACCTGATGTACACCGCGGCCTGGTTCCGCCCCGGCCGGCGCAGCCACCTGCTCGGCGACCCGGGCATGACCAAGCGGGCGCAGGGCCTGCACCTGCGGGTGAGCGCCCACCACGACGCGGTCGACCACCTGCCACGGGTCACCGCGCCGACCCTGCTGCTGCACGGTGACGAGGACCGGATGGCGCCCGTGGAGAACGCCGAGCTGATCGCCGGGCTGATCCCCGTGAGCCGGGTGGTGATCATGCCGGGCGGGCGGCACGGCTTCTTCGACGAGTTCCACGACGAGGTGTCCGCCGTGGTGCGCGACTTCCTCGCGTGAGCTCACCCGTGGCGGGCGATCGAGGCAGCCAGCGCGGCCACCTGGTCTGCGCCCACGCGGCAGCAGCCGCCGACGTACGCCGCGCCGGCCCGGACCCAGTCGACGGCCAGGGCGACGTCGTACGACGACCCGCCGGTCCAGTCCCGCGCCGTCGCGTCCCAGTCCTCGCCGCTGTTCGGGTAGACCACCGCGGGTTTGCCGGTCGCGACGGCCAGCTCCACCGCGGGCAGCACGTCCCCGGGCGCGCAGCAGTTGACCCCGACCGCCACCACGCAGGTCGGGGCCGCCGCGACGGCCAGCGCGTCGGCGAGCGGCTGCCCGGCCCGGGTCCGGTCGCCGTCGATGGACAGCGAGACCCACGCCGGAAGGCCGATCTCGTCGAGCAGCCCGGCCAGCACCGCCACCTCGTCCACGTCGGGGATCGTCTCCACCGCGAGCAGGTCGGGGCCCGCCGCGGCCAGCACCTCGAGCCGGGGGAGGTGGAAGTCGCGCAGCGCGGCGAAGCCCAGGCCGTAGCGACCGCGGTACTCGGAGCCGTCGGCCAGGACCGCGCCGTACGGCCCGACCGAGGCCGCCACCCAGCGGCGTACGCCGTCGGCGGCGAGCGCGTCCCGGACCGCACGGGCGACGGTGACGCTCCGGCCCAGCAGGCCCTCGGCCTCGGCCCGGCCGGCGCCGGCCGCGGTCAGCGAGGGCACGCTCATCTGGTAGCTCGCTGTCGTCGCCACCCGGGCGCCGACCTCGTAGTAGGCCCGGTGCACGGCGGCGACGTCCTCGGGACGGTCGCGCAGCACGCCGGCGGTCCACAGCGCGCCGCTGAGGTCCTGGCCGCGCTCCTCGAGGGCGTTGGACAGGCCGCCGTCGAGGACCACCGCCCGCGAGCCGTCGGCGAGCGTCTCGTGGGGAGCCGGGGTCATGGCTCCAGTGTGGTCTGTCGGCGGCCCGGACTACGGTCGGGGTCCATGACCGAGGACGCGACCCCGTGGGAGCCGCCCCTGGCCGGCACCGAGGCCGAGCACCTGCTCGGCGCGCTCGAGCGGCTGCGCGCCACGTTCCGCTGGAAGGCCGACGGTCTCGACGTCGCCGGCCTGGCCGTGACGGTCGGTGCGTCCACCCTCACCCTGGGCGGGTTGCTCAAGCACCTGGCCGCGGCGGAGGACTACCAGTTCACCGCCAGGATGAGGGGGGAGCCGGTGGGGGAGCCCTGGGCCTCGCTGGGCTGGGACGGCAGCAACGACTGGGAGCTCGGCTCGGCGGCCGACGACGCGCCGGAGCAGCTCTACGCGCTATGGGACGGCGCCGTCGTGCGGTCCCGGCAGCGGCTGGCCGCTGCCCTGGCCGACGGTGGCCTCGGCCAGCCGGTGCACGCGTCGACGTCCCAGGGGGAGCACGCCAGCCTGCGTCGGCTGGTCTGCGACATGCTCGAGGAGTACGGCCGCCACACGGGTCACGCGGACCTGCTCCGCGAGGCCGTCGACGGCCGGACGGGGGAGGACCCGCCGGCAGGCTGGACTGCTGTCAGCGGCACCTACGACCCGGCGGGATGAGTCTGCCCGGTCGCCGATCGGCGTCCGGAAATGCAAGCGCCCCGCAGGCGTCTCGGGTCACCTGCGGGGCACGACCTACTCTGACTCATCGGGCAAGGCTTTGTCTCGGAATTCCGACAACCGATTTCATTGGTCCAGACCGGAATTCCCGACCATGTCGACCGTAACCCGAAGCAACCCTGCGGATATCGCGATTGCAGCCCCCTTCGACGGCCGGATCCGGCGTCTGGACGTCGCTGCTCACGCGGATCTGAGCAGACGCAGCACGGCGCGCTCGGTGGCGGCCCGCTGCTCCTCGGGCTCGAGGCGGCTCCGGCAGGACGACGGCGTGATCGTGCGTCCTTGCTCGTAGAGGTCGAGCACCCGCGGGTCGACGTACGATCCGCGCGCCACGGTCGGGGTGTTGCCGAGCTAGGCGGCGACCTCGGACATCGCCGTCGCGACCGCCCCCTTCCGGGAGGCTGCGGTGTCACCGGCCTCGTCGGCATCGGCGAGGGCGACCGCCGCGAGCACGGTGGCGTGCCACGTGCGGAAGTCCTTGGCACTGACCTCGAGTCCGGTCACCTGACGGACGTACTCGTTGACCATGGCCGGCTCCGGGCGCCGCCACCGCCTGCCCTCCCTGTAGGCCAGCAGGGCGGCGTCGGACCGGCTGCGCCGTCGGCGCAGGACGTCGATCGCCGCCAGGACCAGCGCGTCGTCGATCTCGATCACGTGGTCCACCCCCGACTTGCCGGTGAGCTCGACGACCAGGGTGTCGCCGTCGCGCCCTACCCCGATCGTCGTACGACCACGCGGGCCCCAGCGCCTAGGGTCGGTGCCGTGACCGCAGCAGACGCGACCCCGAGCGAGAACGCGCCGCACTGGACCGAGCCCGGCGCGTGGCCGGTGGCGCCCGGCGTCCACCGGATCCCGCTGCCGCTCCCGATGGACGGGCTGCGCGCGGTCAACGTCTACGTGCTGGAGACCGACGAGGGGCTGACCCTGGTCGACGGTGGCTGGGCCATCGACGAGTCCCGGCAGCTCCTCGAGAAGTCGCTCGCCGACCTCGGCCGCGGGCTGCGTGACATCACCCGGTTCCTGGTCACCCACGTGCACCGCGACCACTACACGCAGGCCGTGACCGTGCGCCGCGAGTTCGGGTCGCACGTCAGCCTCGGCCTGGGCGACAAGCCGACCCTCGACCTGATCCTCGACCCGGAGGCCTCGACCGCCGACCCGCACGTGCAGGTGCTGCGCGACGCGGGCGCCGCCCGGATCGCGCTGGCGTGGGAGCGCTACTCGAAAGACATGAGGCCGGACCTGTCGGTGTGGGCCTACCCGGACGCCTGGCTGGACGGCGACCATCCGATCCCGGTGGGCGGCCGCACCCTCGACGCCGTGCACACGCCCGGGCACACCCAGGGCCACTTCGTGTTCGCCGACCGGGCCGCCAGGCTGCTGTTCGCCGGCGACCACGTGCTCCCGCGGATCACGCCGTCGATCGGCTTCGAGCCGGTGCTCGCGGAGCAGCCGCTCGGCGACTTCCTCGGCTCGCTGGCCAAGGTCCGCGCCATGCCTGACCTCACGCTGCTGCCGGCCCACGGCCCGGTGGCCCCGTCGACCCACGACCGCATCGACGAGCTGGTCGCCCATCACGACGTCCGACTCGACCTGTGCCGCACGGCGGTCGCCCGCGACGCCGGCACGGCGTACGACGTGGCTCGGCAGCTGCCCTGGACCCGGCACGAGCACGCGCTCGACGACCTCGACCTCTTCAACGCCGCGCTGGCCACGCTGGAGACCCGGGCGCACCTCGAGCTGCTGGTGGCCCGCGGCGAGCTGCGCGCCACCGGCTCCGACGACGGCGTGGTCTACACGATCGGTGGTTGAGGAGGGCGAGGAACGAGCCCGTCTCGAAACCACCCACCACGCGGTCACACCAGCGCGGCACGTCCCCGCTTGGCGAGCTGGTCGGCCACGATCACCCGCTGCACCTCGCTGGCGCCCTCCCAGATCCGCTCGACCCGCAGCTCGCGGAAGAACCGCTCGGCGACGTTCTCCCGCATGTAGCCGCGCCCGCCGAACACCTGGACGGCACGGTCGGCGACCCGGCCCGCCATCTCGGAGGCGTAGAGCTTCACCATCGAGCACCGCGCGTGGAGCACCTTGGTGTCGACGCCCTCGTCGACCGAACGGGCGGTCTCGTAGACCATCGAGCGCGCTGCGAAGAGCTCGGTGAGGCTGTCCGCGAGCATCCCCTGCACCAGCTGGCGCTCGATCAGCGGCTGCCCGCCGACGATGCGGTCCCGGGCGAACGCGGTGGTCTCGTCGACCAGCCGCTCCGCGGCACCGAGGCAGCGCGAGGCGACCATCAGCCGCTCGAAGCGGAACCACTCGTAGACGAACGACATCCCGTCCGCCTCGCTGCCTACCAGGTGCGTGGCCGGCACCCGCACGCCCTCGAAGGCGACGATCGGGTGCGCGTGCCCGAGGGTGTGGGTGTACGCCGGCGTGCGGACGACCCGCACCCCGGGTGCGTCCTTGTCGACCACGAACAACGCCTGGTCGCCGGCGTGCGGCCCGGTCGTGAGCACCGCCTGGAAGAACACGTAGTCCGCCTCGTTGAACGACGTGACGTGCCACTTGACCCCGTCGAGCACGTAGTCGTCGCCCTCCCGCCGCGCGGTCGCGGTGAGGTCGGCGACGTCGGAGCCGGCCCCCTCCTCGGTGATCGCGTAGCACTCCTCCATCTCCCCGCGCACGGTCGGCAGCAACCAGCGCTCGCGTTGCAGGTCGTTCGCGACCTCCGGCCACCACGACGGTGGCGTCGAGCAGCACCAGGCGATCCCGTTGGTCACGCGGCCCACCTGCTCCTGGACGAGGACCTGCTGGAGCGTCGTGCAGCCGCGGCCACCGACGGAGGCCGGCATGTTGGTGGCGGTGAGTCCCAGCTCGACGGCCCGCTCGTGGTGCGCCTTGGTCAGCTCCGCGGGGAGCGCGCCGTCGTGGGTCTCCGCCTCGAGCTCGAACCCGATCAGCTCGTCGGTGAACCCGCGGGCCCGGGCCTGGAGGTCGAGGTCCTCGGGAGTCAGTCCGTACATGCAGCCACCTCACGGGTCATTGACTGACTGTTCAGTCTATGCGACGCTCGCAGGCGTGACCAGCGCCTGGCCGCGTACTGCGGACGCCGTCGTCGTCGGCGGCGGGACGATCGGTGCCTGGTGCGCATGGTTCCTGCGCCAGGCCGGACTGACCGACGTGGTGCTGGTCGAGCAGCGCACCCTCGGGGCCGGCGCCAGCCCGCGGGCGGCCGGCATGGTGCGCGCTCAGGGCGGCACGGAGGCCGCCGTACGGCTCGGTCTGTTCAGCCGCTCGTTCTACGCCGGCCAGCAGGAGCGGCTCGGCATCGACTCCGGCTTCGTCGCGCAGGGCTACTTCATGCCGTGCTTCTCCGAGCACGAGGTGGCCGAGGCGCACGCCCGGATCGCCATGCAGCAGGCCCTCGGTCTCGACGTCCGCTGGGTCGGGCCCGACGAGCTCGACGACCTCAACCCGGCGATGGCCCGCGGGATGACGATGGGCGGGTCGTACGCGCCGGGCGACGGCTACATCGACCCGCCGCGCAACGTGCTCGCCTACACCGCCGCGCTGTTCGCCGCCGGCGTGCGGGTGCTCGAGCGCACGGCGTTCGCCGGGCTGCTCCGGGACGGCGACCGGGTGACCGGCGTCGCCACCACCGGGGGCGAGATCGCGACCGGGCGCGTGGTGCTCACCGGTGGCCCGACCCTCGCTGCGGTCGGTCGGGCTGCCGGTGTGCGCATCCCGGCCGGTGGTGCCCGCCACCAGGTGGTGGTCACGCAACCGCACCCCGACCTCGCGCCGGACCGGCTGCCGATGGTCTTCGACGTCGCGTCCGGGGTCTACTGGCGCCCCGAGGAGGGAGGCGTGATGTGGGGGATGAGCAACCCCGACGAGCGGCCGGGCGAGGCCGGCGAGTTCGACTGGTCGTACTTCGAGAAGGTGCGCCCGCGGATCGCCTCGCTGCTCCCGGTCACCGCGGACCTCGGCCTGCGCCGGACCTGGGCCGCCACGATCGACTACACCCCCGACCACCTGCCGATCCTCGGCCCCCTGGTCGACGACGACGGCCCGGTCGCCGGCACCACGGTGGCGGCAGCCGGCGGCCACGGGATGATGTGGGGGCCCGGCGTGTCCAGGGCCGCCGCCGACCTGGCCGTGGACGGCACGACCGACCTGCTCGACGTCTCCGACCTCGGGCTGGACCGCTTCGACGAGCACGGCCGCAGTCGGCTGGCCCCCGACCCGATCGCGCTGCCGTTCCCCGAGACCGCCTCCTGATCGTTCGGTCAGCGGTGCCGGGCCGCGCCGTTCACTCCGCTGGTGCCACGTAGGCCAGCGGGAGCAGGTCCGACGCCCGCACGCTCATCGGGCCGTCCTCGGTGGGGACGATCACGCGGATGCCGGGGTGGTAGTCCGCGAGCACCTGGCGGTCCCGGCCGCACGGCGCCTGGACGCCGCGACCACGGTCACCGACGGCGACGATGGTGAGGAGGTCGCGGGCGCCGCTGGCACGGGCATGCCCCAGCGCGACCAGCTCGGCGCAGGGGCCGCCGGTGAAGTGGTGGAGGTTGATCCCGGCGAACGTGCGTCCGTCGACCGCCCTCACCGCCGCGCCCATCGTGTGCACGCCGGTGTCGCCGTCCGAGTTCTCGTCGACCGTACGGCGTGCGAGCTCGACGAGCTCCAGGTCGTCGGAAGTGAGGGGGTGCAGCTCGATGGTCATGCGTCCGATGGTGCCAAGCGGCATCGCTGCGGTGTCAGGCAGGGCGCGGTACGACGAGCACGTCCACCGCGGTGACTCCGTCCCGGCCGACGACCAGCGGGTTGACGTCGACCGCCTCCAGCAGGTCGCCGAGCTCGTGGGCCAACCGGCCGAAGGCGACGACCGCGTCGACCAGGGCGTCGGAGGCCAGGGCAGCACCGCCGCGGTAGCCGGCCAGCAGCTCGGCGAGGCGCAGCCGGGCGACCAGACCGGCGGCCCGGTCGGCGTCCATCGGCGGCAGTGCCACCGACCGCTCCGTGAGCAGCTCCACCAGCGACCCGCCCGCCGCGACCAGGACCAGGGGGCCCAGCAGCGGGTCGCGCCAGAGCCCGAGCGCCACCTCGACGCCCGTCGGCACCTCGGGCTGCACCGTCACCGACGGGCCGAGACGTCCGGCCAGGTCGGCGTACGCCGCGGCGACCGCGGCGCCGTCGCCGAGGTGCAGGCGGATGCCGTCCACCTCGAGCTTGTGGTGGACGTCGGGGTCCGCGGTCTTGAGCACGACGGGGTGACCGACCTCCGCTGCGGCCGCCACGGCTGCGGCCTCGTCGTCGACCACGAGCGTCCGGGCCACCGGGACGCCGTAGTCGGCCAGCAACGCGAACGGGTCCACCTCCCCGGCGCGCAGGCGGGCTGCCCAGCGAGCCTGCCGGACGACGTCCACGTCGGCGGCCGGCGGGGTGGGTCGGGTGGCGTGGTCGAGGAGGTGGCCGAGCGCCCGGAGGCCGGACCGGGTCCCCTCCAGCACCGGGATCCCGCGGGCGCGCAGGGCGGCCGCGAGCGGCCCGTCGACGGCCGAGGAGAGGTTCGACAGCACTACCACGGGCTTGTCGGTGTGGTCGGCGAGCCGGGCCAGCGCTTTGGGGTAGGACTCGTCCCCGTCGTACTCCGGAACCAGGTCGATCGCCAGTGCCACCACGTCGACGCCCGGGTCGTCGGCGAGCGTGGTCAGGCAGTCGGCCAGCACGTCCTCGGAGTCGTTGCCGGTGCCCCACACGTCGAGCGGGTTGGTCGGCTCGAGGCCGGGCTCGAGGAGCGCCGCCAGCCGTTCGGTGGTGGTGGGGGACAGGGGAGCGAACGGTACGCCGAGCCGCTCGGCCACGTCGGAGGCCAGCACCCGCTCCGCACCCGAGTCGTGCACGGTCGCGATGCCGCCGCCCGGGCGGCGTACCCGCCGTCCTACGGCGAAGCTCTCGAGGCTGTCGACGAGCTCGGCGAGGTCGTCGGCCCGGTGCACGCCGTACGCCGCGAACAGCGCCTCCCAGGCGGCGTCCGAGCCGGCCACGGCGCCGGAGTGGGCGTCGACCAGCGCCCGGCCGCGGGTCGAGGTGCCCACGGTCAGCGCCACCACGGGCACGTCGTGGGCCGCCGCGTCGGCGAGCACCGCGCGCATCGCGGGTGCGTCCCGCAGCGTCTCCAGCACCAGTCCGACGACGCGGGTCTCCGGGAGCGTGAGCGCGTAGGCAAGGTGGTCGGCGGTCGTGGTCACCAGCTCCTGGCCGGACGAGACCGCGAGGGAGTACTCCAGACGCCGGTGGGTCCGCAGCAGGGCCGAGAACACCGACCCCGAGTGGGTGACCAGAGCGATCGGGCCCGCCGGCACCGGGTCCGGCTCCAGGTAGCCGATCGCCCGGACCCCGCGCACCACGTTGACGAAGCCCATGCAGCCGCCGCCGCAGATCTCCAGGCCGTCCGCCGCGGCGACCAGCTCGTCGCGCAGCCCGTGCGCGGGGCCGAACACTACGGCCCCGCCGTCGCCCCGTCCCGACGCCAGCCGCACCTGGTCGACCAGGGCGTGGTCGGGGACGCCGAGCAGCACCAGGTCGACGGCATCGGGCACGTCGGCGAGCGAGGGGAGGCAGGGCTGGTCCAGCACTCTGCGACGGCCGGGGTTCACCAGCCACGCGCGCTCCACACCGGGGCTGCGCAGCACCTCGGTCGCCATCCGCCAGCCGAAAGAGCCCGGCCGCTCGCTGGCGCCGACCACCGCGACCGTGCGGCCCTCGAGCATCCGCCGCAGCCGTGGCCGGACCGCGGGCGACGTCACCGCTCCCCGGTGGTGCCGCGCCCGGGCATCCGGCACGCCCTGCCGTCGTGGGACATCGCGTCTCCCGCTCCTGTGAGGGCCGGTTTGGTCCTGACTGACTGTTCAGTCTATGGGCGTGCTACGGTGCCCGACAAGCACTCGGGCAACAGGATTCGGAGGTCTGTCGGATGACAGACGTGAAGCAGCAGGCGGAGGCCGTCGCGGACGTACGGCGCGACCAGATGCTCGCCGCCGCGGCCCGCCTCATCGCCGAGCGCGGCTTCTCCGACACCAGGATCGCGGACGTCGCCGCGCGGGTCGGCGCCAGTCCAGCACTCGTCATCTACTACTTCGGCACCAAGGACAGCCTGCTGACCGAAGCGCTGCGCTGGTCCGAGCGGTCGTTCTACGCCGCGGTCGAGGAGATGCTCCAGGAGACCACGGCGCTCCGGGCGCGGATCGAGAACCTCGTCGACGCCTGCCTGCCGGCGTCCCAGGACGTGCCCGACGACTGGGGGCTGTGGTTCGACCTGTGGGCCCAGGCGTTCCGGCACCCGGAGGTGAAGAAGGACCGCGCCCAGCTCGACGACCAGTGGCGGGCGCTGATCGCCCGCGTGGTCGAGGCGGGCGAGGCGGCCGGCGAGATCGAGGCGCCCGACGTCGAGGGCTTCACGGTGATGTGGGCGGCCCTGCTCGACGGCCTGGTCGTGCAGGTCGCGCTCGACGACCCGGTCGTCGACCGGGGGATGGCCAAGCGGGTCGCGCTCGCGGTCGCGGTCAAGGAGCTCGGGCTTTCCTGACCGGCTCCGGCGTCAGGACACCAGCACCCGCAGGGCGGTCGGCGAGACCCGTGCGTGCACGGTCGACCCGCTGACCAGCCACTCCGGCGGCTCGCCCCGGTGGTTGGGCACCTCTGCCTCGAGCCGGAGGCCGTCGCAGTCGAGGATCACGCCGGTGTGCGCGCCGCGGAACACCAGCGCCTCCACCTGACCGGAGAGGACGTTGGCCGCCTCGTGGTCGGCGTCGCCTCGCCCGCCCCCGGCGATCGGGGAGACCTCGACCCGCTCCGGGCGCACCATCACGCTCACCTCGTCGCCGACAGCCGGGTCGTGCTCGCACTTGGACACCGCGAGCTCGTGGGAGCGCACGCGGCACACCAGCCCGTCGGGGCTCACGCCGGTGACCGTGGCCGGGAAGAGGTTCGTGGAGCCGAGGAAGCTGGCGACGTACGAGCTCGCCGGCTGGGAGTAGACCTCGCTCGGGGTGCCGACCTGCATGACCCGGCCCTGGTGCATGACCGCGAGGCGGTCGGACATGGTCAACGCCTCCTCCTGGTCGTGGGTGACGTAGACGAACGTGGTGCCGATCTCCTGCTGCAGAGAGCGCAGCTCGATCTGGAGCTGCTTGCGCAGCTTGGCGTCGAGGGCGCCCATCGGCTCGTCGAGCAGCAGCACCATCGGCTCGAGGACGAGCGCCCGGGCCAGCGCCACCCGTTGCTGCTGGCCGCCCGAGAGCTGGAACGGCTTGCGCTTGGCGTAGCCGCCCATCTGCACGTGCTCCAGCGCGTCGACCACGCGCCGCCGCGCCTCCTCCCTGGTGGTCCGCTGGTAGCGCAGGCCGAAGGCGACGTTGTCCTCGACCGTGAGGAACGGGAAGAGCGCGTAGGACTGGAAGACGGTGTTCACCGGCCTCTTGTGCGGCGGCACCTCGGCCAGGCTGCGACCGTCGACGCGGATGGTCCCGGAGTCCGGCTGCTCGAAGCCCGCGATCATGCGCAGCGTCGTGGTCTTGCCGCACCCCGACGGGCCGAGCAGCGAGAAGAACTCGCCGGGCCCGATGTCGAGGTCGATCCCGTCGACCGCCACCTCGTCGCCGAACGTCTTGGTCAGGCCGGTCAGCGACACGGCGCCCCTGGTCATCGGGTCCGGCTCGTCGGGTCCGGCGTCATCGGGCGGCTGGTGCGGTGAGCCGCGAGGCCAGGTGGCCGCAGTTCGCGACGAACCGGTCGATGTCCTCGTCGGTGTGCTGGACCGACACCAGCCACTGCTCCACCTTGCCCCAGGGCGGCAGGAACGCGCCGCGGTTGGCCTGCACCAGCCAGTGTGCCTGGCCGTAGCGGCCGTCGAGCTGCAGGAAGTCGCGGAAGTTGCGGATCGGGTGGGGGAGGAAGGACACGCAGCCCTTGGCGCCGGCGGTGACCACCCGCCAGGGCAGGTCGTGCCGGTCGATCACGTCCTGGAGGCCGACCGTCATCCGGTCGCGCAGCCGGTCGAGGTGCGCGTACGACGCGGGGGTGAGGACCTCGGTCAGCATCGCCCGGGCGGCGGCCATCGCCAGCGGGTTGCCGTTGAACGTGCCGACCTGCTCGTACCGCCCGTCGGCGATCAGCGACATGACCTCCTCGGTGCCGCCGATCGCGGCGGTCGACACCCCGCCACCGATCGCCTTGGCCAGGCAGACCAGGTCGGGGGTGACGCCGACCAGGCGGGTGACGCCGCCGGGCCCGACGGTCAGGCCGGTCTTCACCTCGTCGAACGTGAGCAGCGCGCCGTGGCGGTGCAGCAGCTCCTTGAGCCCCGCGAGGTAGCCGTCGACGGGGTCGATGATCCCGGCGTTCATCATCACCGGTTCGAGGATCATGCCGGCGACCTGGTCGGGGTGCTCGGCCAGCGCCCGCTCGACCGCGCCGAGGTCGTTGAACGGGACGATCGTGACCAGGTCGAGGATCGCGTCGGGGATGCCGGAGTTGTCGGCCACGCCGTGCGGCCGGTCGGGGGGTCCGATGTCGTCGTCCGGCTCGGGCAGCACGGAGACCTCCACCGAGTCGTGGTGCCCGTGGTAGCAGCCCTCGACCTTGAGGATCCGGTCGCGCCCGGTCGCCGCGCGCATCAGGTGGATCGCGTCCATCGTCGCCTCGGTGCCGGAGTTCGCGAACCGCCACAGGGGCTGGTCGAACCGCTCGGCGAGGTTGTCGGCGACGACGATCGCGTCCTCGGTCGGCTGGGCGAAGTGGGTGCCGCGGGTGACCCGTTCCTGGACCGCGGCCACGATCGCCGGGTGCCCGTGCCCGGCCAGGGACACGCCGTACCCGCCGTGGAAGTCGGCGTACTCGATGCCGTCGACGTCGTAGATCTTCGAGCCGGACCCGTGGCTGAACCACACCGCCTGCGGCTCGGCGATCTGCCAGTTCGAGGTGGCGCCGCCGGCCAGGTGGGCGGCGCGGTCCCGGTGGGCCCGGCTCTGCGGCTGGCGGGCCACGAACGAGCGGGTCTCCTCGGCGATCAGGGCGTCGAGCTCGTCCGACAGCTCGTCGGACAGCGGGCTCGCGGTGGCGGTCATCGGGGCTCCCGGATCGGTCGGTACGACGCATCGAGGTCATTGACTGATTGTTCAGTCTATGCGACCGTGACGACGGGTAACAAGGTTCGGAACCCCGTGGGAGGGTCGATGCCGGAGCGCCGTCCAGGGATCTCGGGTCGCTCCGAGGTCGCGCGCAGGTCCGTGCTCAAGGGTGGGCTGGCGGCGTTCGCGCTGGCTCCGCTTCTCCAGGCCTGCGGCGGCAACGGGACGTCGTCCGCCGGCGGCGGGGGCACCGAGAAGATCCCCGCGCCCGACAACCCGATCACCTGGGACCTCAGCAAGAAGAACCCGGCGATCGAGTCCGGGCTGCGGCCGGAGCGGGGCAGCACGCTGCGGATCTACAACTACGCCGACTACCTCTCACCGCGGATGATCAAGGACTTCGAGAAGCAGTACGGCGTGGACATCCGGCTGTCGACCTTCAACGACGCCGACGAGGCTCTCACCAAGATCGCCGCCGGGAACCTCGACTTCGACCTGTACTTCCCGAGCTACGACTCGCTGGGCCGTCTGGTGCAGGCCGACCTGCTGCGGCCGCTCAACCACGACTACCTGACCAATGCCGGCAACCTCTGGCCCGGCTTCCGCGACCCGTGGTACGACCGCGGGTCGCGCTACACCGTGCCGTACACGATCTACAGCACCGGCATCGGCTGGCGGACCGACAAGATCTCCGACGACATCGCGGCGCTCGACAACCCCTACGACTGCTTCTGGGACACGCAGTACGCCGGCAACCTGGCCATCCTCGACGACTGGCACACCGCCATGGCCATGGTGCTGCTGCGCAACGGCCAGACGAACATCAACAGCACCGACCCCGACGACATCGCGATGGTCCGCAAGCAGATGCTCGAGCTGCAGGACACGATGAACCCGAAGGTCACCATCAGCATGTACACCGAGCTGCCCGCCGGGCAGTACGGCCTGTGCCAGATGTGGTCCGGGGACGCGATCAACACGCAGTACTACCTGCCGAAGAGCAAGTCGATCGACATCATGCGCTACTGGTTCCCCGAGGACGGGGTCGGAGAGGTCGACAACGACCTGGTCGTCTGCCTGGCCCAGGGGAAGAACCCGGTCGCCGCGCACTTCTTCATCAACGACCTCCTGGACGAAAAGATCGCCGAGACCAACTTCGGCTTCACCGGCTACCAGCCGCCGCTGACCGCTTTCACTCCCGAGACCCTGGTGTCGAAGGGCTACGTGCCGGAGAACCTCGCCAGCGCCGTGGTGACCGAGAAGGCCTTCGACGTCGGCGTGCCCCTCCTGCAGCTGCCGGCGGCGGCGGACGCGGCGTACCACCAGATCTGGCAGGAGTTCAAGGCAGGTGGCTGAGCGGGGCGCGCGCGGTGGGACCCGCCTCCTCTGGCCGGCTCTTGCGATCCCCGGCATCGTCTGGCTCGGCCTGCTCCTGGTCGCGCCGTTCTACGTGGTGCTGGCGATCCTGTTCGGCGGCGTCGACCCGATCCTGCGCCAGCCGGTCCCGGTCTGGAACCCCGTCTACTGGGACTTCACCCAGTTCGAGTACGTCTGGCAGCACATCGTCGGCCAGGACGCCTTCTTCCGACCCGCCCTGCTGCGCACGGTCGTGTACGTCGGTGTGGCCAGCCTGCTCTGCCTCGTGATCGCCTACCCGGTCGCCTACTACACGGCCCGGTTCGCCGGCCGATGGAAGGGCGCGCTGCTCGCCGCCCTGATCGCGCCGTTCTGGATCAGCTACATGATGCGGATGCTGGCCTGGGTGAACCTGCTGCAGACCGACGGGCTGTTCAACAAGGCGCTCAGCCTCGGCGGGCTGCTCGACGTGCACGTGAACTGGCTGGGCGGCCAGCCCGAGACCGTGGTGATGGGGCTGGTCTACGGCTACGTGCCGTACATGATCCTGCCGCTGTTCGCGGGCCTGGACCGGATGCCCGCCGCCACCCTCGAGGCCGCGCGCGACCTCGGCGCCAGCCGGTGGGAGACGTTCCGCCGGGTCACCTGGCCGCTGAGCCGGCAGGCGGTCGTCGCCAGTGTCCTGGTGACCAGCGTGCCGATGCTCGGCGACTACTTCACCACCGACCTGCTCTCGGGCTCGCCGGAGACCTCGATGATCGGCAACCTGATCAACAACTCGGTGCTCACCCCCGGCCAGACCGGGCAGGCCGGTGCCTTCGTGCTGCTGATCCTGCTGGTCTCGATCCTGCCGATGGTGCTCTACGTCCGCTACACCCGCACCGCCGAGGACACGGCGTCATGATCACCCCACGCACGTGCGCGCTTCGCACCGCTGTGCGCAGAGACCCCGAATGAGCAGCCTCCGCTGGTACCGCAACCCGTGGCGCAGGCCCTACGGGCTGATGCTGATCACCTTCCTCTACCTGGTGTGGTCGCTGGTCCCGGTGCTGGTGGCGGTCCTGTTCTCCTTCAACGACGGCCGCTCACGCACCAACTGGCAGGGCTTCTCGATGCGGTGGTACTACGGCGACCCGCTCCGATCGGTGTGGCACGACGCCAGCCTGCACACCGCGCTCACCCACACACTTCTGCTCGGCCTGCTGGCCACGGCGATCACCGTCCCCCTCGGCGTCGCGATGGCGCTGGGCCTGGACCGGTGGCGGGGGCGCGTCCCGTCCGGCGCCGACGTGGTCGTGCTGATCTCGTTCGTGCTGCCCGAGATCCTGATCGCGGTGTCGCTGCTGTTCGTGGTGACCGTGGTGTCGACCCCGGTCGGGCTCGGCACCAGCGGACAGGTGATCGGCCTGGTCACCTACCAGCTGGCCTACCCGGTGGTGATCGTGCGGGCGCGTCTGCTCACCATCGGCAGCGACTACGAAGAGGCCGCGGTCGACCTCGGCGCCTCGCCCGGTGGCGCCGTACGCCGGGTGCTGATGCGGATGCTGGTGCCCGCGATCTTCGCCAGCGCGGTGCTGGTGTTCGCCGACGTGATCGACGACTTCGTGATCGTCCGCTACCTGTCCGGCGACTCCTCGACCGAGCCGGTGTCGGTCAAGGTCTACAACACCGCACGCGCCGCGCCGACGCCCGCGCTCAACGCGCTCACCACCCTGCTCCTGCTGGCCTCGGTGCTCGCCGTGGTGGGCGGCTACCTGCTCTACCGCTGGTTCACCCGCGGCGAGAAGGAGGCGGGGAGGCTCGACGTGTTCACCGGCGAGGCCTAGGCTTGAATGGCCGTTCAATGACAGAGGGAGACGCACATGCTGGTCACCGGAACCGTTCCCCCCGCACCGGTCGACGTCGAGCAGGTCCACCGCGCCCTGGCGCCGTTCGGCTCCAGCCGAATGTTGCCGCGCGGGTCCTACCTCGACGACGCGGTGCTGGCGTGGGAGCGCGAGCACGTCTTCGGTGGCTGGCAGTGCCTCGGCCGCTCCAGCGACATCGCGGCCGGCGGCATGAGCGCCGAGTCCGTCGGTGAGTACGGCGTGCTGCTGACCCGCGACGGGGACGGCGTGCTCCGTGGCTTCGAGAACGCCTGCCGGCACCGCGGCCACGAGCTGATGCCCTGCGGCGGGTCCCAGCAGACCAAGGCGATCGTCTGCCCCTACCACGCCTGGAGCTACCGCCTCGACGGCAGCCTGATCGGCGCGCCCGGGCACCGTGGCGCCGAGCTCGACAAGCCGGCGCTCGGCCTCAAGCCGGTCGAGGTGCGCGAGTGGCACGGCTGGGTGTTCGTCGACCGGACCGGTCGCGGCATCCCGTTCGAGGAGCACATCGGCGAGCTCGAGGCCGTGGTGGCGCCGTACGGCGCGGCCGGCTTCGTCACCCCCGTCTCGCACGAGTACGACGTGGCGGCCAACTGGAAGGTGATCATCGAGAACTACCAGGAGTGCTACCACTGCTCGATGATCCACCCGGAGCTGTGCCGGGTGAGCCCGCCCGAGAGCGGCGAGAACATCGAGAAGGACGGCAACTGGGTCGGCGGCTGGATGGACCTCCGCGCCGACGCCCAGACGATGTCGCTGGACGGCCGCAGCGGCGGCGTCGCGATCCAGAAGCTCTCCGAGCACGAGCAGCGCACGGTGATGTACGTCGCGGTGCTGCCGAACCTGCTGATCAGCCTGCACCCCGACTACGTGATGACCCACCTGCTCACGCCGCTCACGCCCGACCGGACCCGGATCCGCTGCTCGTGGGCGTTCCCGTCCGACGTCGCGAACGCCGAGGGGTTCGACCCGACGTACGCCGTGGACTTCTGGGACCTCACCAACCGTCAGGACTGGGCCGCGTGCGAGTCGGTGCAGCGCGGGATGAAGGCACCGCACTTCGAGCCCGGCCCGCTGGCGCCCAGCGAGGACGGGGTCTACCACTTCGTGAGCTACCTCGCGAAGGCCTACCTCGGCACCTGACACCACCGCTGGTTGAGGAGGTGCGGGCCGCGGTGTCCTGCGCTGGTTGAGGAGGTGCGGGCCGGGGCGTCTTCCGGTGGTTGAGGAGGTCGTTCTGCGACCGTCTCGAAACCACCGGAGGATCTCTCGGGCTTGGTTTCGAGACGCTCGCTGCGCTCGCTCCTCAACCAGCGGCGCGAACATCGGCGGGCTGTCACAGATCCGCCCCGCCCGGTGTCTGGTGGGTGAACGGGCCCGCACCGGGCCCCGCACCGCGAGGAGCACCACCGTGCCCAGCACCTTCCGGATCCCCAAGGCCGAGCTGACCGGGCCCTACGGCCGCCTGCTGGTGGCGTTCACGAGGCGCACGTTCGGCGAGGTCCCCGACGTCGCCTACACGCTGTTCCACCACAAGCCGATCCTCAAGGCCACGCTGGCGTTCGAGCGCAAGGCCGCCACCTGGGACCGGCTCGACCCGCACCTCAAGGCGTACGCCGTGATGACCGCCGCCGCGACCGTGGGCTGCGGCTGGTGCCTGGACTTCGGGTACTTCATGGCCCACCACGACGGGCTCGACCTGGAGAAGGTGCGCCAGGTCCCGACGTGGCGCGATGCGGAGGTGTTCACCGACCTCGAGCGCGACGTCATGGAGTACGCCGAGGCGATGAGCACCACGCCGCTCGGGGTCACCGACTGGATGGTCGACAAGCTCACCGACCAGCTGGGCGTCGAGGCCGTGGTCGAGCTGACCAAGATGGTCGCCGTCGAGAACGAGCGGGCCCGGATGAACGCGGCGCTCGGCCTGGCCAGCCAGGGCTACGCCGACTCCTGCTCGCTGGCACCCTTGGGCGCATGAACACCCCACGAAACCCTTCGCCTCCCCCGCTGCGCTCCGCCGGCGAAGGCTTCCGCGGGGACCCCGCATGAGCACCCCCGATCCCTGGGAGCAGCACCGCGCGCTGCTGTTCACCGTCGCCTACGAGCTGCTCGGGTCGGTGGCCGACGCCGAGGACGTGGTGCAGGAGACCTGGCTGCGCTGGTCGGAGGTGGACCGGTCGACGGTGCGCGACGAGCGCGCGTACCTCGCACGGATCGCCACCCGGCAGGCGCTCAACCGGCTGCGCACGCTCCAGCGCCGGCGCGAGACGTACGTCGGCCCGTGGCTGCCGGAGCCGCTGCTCACCGCCCCCGACGTCGCCGAGGACGTGGAGCTGACCGAGGCGGTGTCGATGGCGATGCTGCGGGTGCTCGACAGCCTGACCCCGACCGAGCGCGCGGTGTTCGTGCTCCGCGAGGTCTTCGGGTTCGGGTACGCCGACATCGCGGCCGCGGTCGACAAGTCCGAGCCGGCGGTCCGGCAGGTCGCGAGCCGGGCCCGCAGCCACGTGCAGGCCCGGCGACCCGGGCTCACCGCCCCCGACGAGGTGGGGCAGGTCGTCGAGCGGTTCATGGCGGCCGCGGCCGGTGGGGACCTGCAGGCCCTGATGGACCTGCTCGCCCCGGACTGCGTGCTGCTCACCGACGGCGGGGGCAAGGCGCAGGCGGCGCTCCGGCCGATCCAGGGCCGGGACAAGGTGGCCCGCTTCATCGGCGCCACCTCCGCACAAGGGATGGCGGCGATGACGGCGGCGGACTCGACGTACCTCAACGGCCTGCCAGCGCTGCGGATCTGGCTCCACGGCGAGCTCGCGGTCACCGTGCAGCTGCGCATCGACCACGGCCTGGTCACCGAGCTGTACTTCGTGCGGAACCCCGACAAGCTGACCCGGCTCGAGGGCGAGGCGCTCCCGATCTCGCGGTAGCCCGAGGTGCCCGGTCTTGATGGTCGAGGTGCCCGGTCTTGATGGTCGAGGTGCCCGGCCTTGACTCGTGTCGCAAGAAAGGGCGCCTCGGCGCGCAAGAACTCACACCTCGGCCCGCAATTCGGGGCACCTCGGCGGGGTTGTAGGTTGGGCACACGAGAGACAGGGGAGCCCTCCCGCGGTGTGGAGCCGGGGAGAGCTGAGAGTGCGGATCCGCCGCAGACCCTCAGGACCTGATCCGGTTAGCACCGGCGAAGGGAGTCGGAATGTTCCGCCGTGCCACGGCCACCACCATCAGCACGCTCGCGGCGCTCGCACTGACGTCGTGCACGCTCGCAACCGAGTCGTCGGACGAGAAGGCCGAGCGCACCGGCAGCACCAGCGACCGGGTCGTGCTGGTGACGCACGAGTCGTTCGCGCTGCCGAAGAAGCTGGAGAAACAGTTCGAGCAGGACACCGGGCTGACCCTCGACGTCCGGCCGTCCGGGGACGCGGGCGCGCTCACCAACAAGCTCGTGCTCACCCAGGACAACCCGATCGGTGACGTCGCGTTCGGGGTCGACAACACCTTCGCCTCCCGGGCGCTCGACGCGGACGTGTTCGCGAAGTACGACGCGCGGCTGCCGGCCGGAGCCGACGCCTACGCACTCGACGAGGGCAGCGACCGGCTGGCGCCGGTCGACCAGGCGTCGGTCTGCGTCAACGTCGACACCGCCTGGTACCAGGAGCACGACCAGGCCCCGCCGAAGACGCTCGACGACCTCGCGGACCCCGCGTACAAGGACCAGCTCGTGGTGCCCGGCGCCCCCACCAGCTCGCCCGGCATGGCGTTCCTGCTCGCCACCATCGCCCAGTACGGCGAGGACGGCTGGCAGGACTACTGGTCGCGGCTCATGGCCAACGGGGCCAAGCTCACCAGCGGCTGGAACGACGCCTACTTCGTCGACTTCACCGGCGGCGCCGAGAAGGGCACCCGTCCGATCGTGGTCTCCTACGACACCTCGCCGGCGTTCACGGTCGACAAGAAGACCGGCCGGTCGACGACCGCCGCGCTGCTCGACACCTGCTTCCGCCAGGTGGAGTACGCCGGGGTGCTCGAGAACGCGAAGAACCCCGAGGGCGCGCAGAAGGTCGTGGACTTCCTGCTCAGCGACGAGGTGCAGGCGGCGCTGCCCGACAGCATGTACGTCTTCCCGGTCGCCGACGGGGTCGTCCTCCCGAAGGACTGGGAGCGGTTCGCGGTCACCCCCGACCAGCCGTACGCCGTCGACCCGGCCGCGATCGCCGAGCACCGGCAGGACTGGCTGACCGAGTGGACCGACGTCACCAGCCGGTGAGCCCCCGGTGACCGGCGCAGTTGCCCCGGTCACCGCCGGGCACCCCACCGCACGCCGGCTGCTGGCCCTGCTGGGGCTGGCGGCCGGCCCGGTCGCGGTGCTCTGCGTCTTCTTCGTGCTGCCGGTCGCGGGCATGCTCGCGGAGGGGTTCTGGCCGGACGGCACGTTCGACCCGCAGGGCGTGCTCGAGGTGCTCGCGCGGCCGCGGGTGCACCGGGTCCTGTGGTTCACGCTGTGGTCCGCCGCCGCGGGCACCGTGCTCACCGTGCTGCTCGGCGTCCCCGCCGCGCACGTTCTCTACCGCCTGCGGTTCCCGGGCAGCCGCGTGCTCCGCGCCATGCTGCTGATGCCGTTCGTGCTGCCGACCGTCGTGGTCGGCGTCGCGTTCCGCCAGGTGCTCGGCGCCGGGGGGCCGCTGGCGTCCCTGGGCCTCGACGGCACGCCGGCCGCGATCATCGCCGCGCTGGTCTTCTTCAACCTCGCCGTGGTGGTGCGCACGGTCGGCACCGCGTGGGAGGGCCTCGACCCGCGGCCGGCGCAGGCCGCCGCCGCGCTCGGGGCCTCGCCGCGGCAGGTCTTCCTGACCGCGACCCTGCCCGCCCTGCGCGGTGCGATCGTCTCCGCCGCCAGCGTGGTCTTCCTCTTCTGCGCCACCGCGTTCGGCGTCGTCCTCGTCCTCGGGGGACTGCGCTACGCGACCGTCGAGACCGAGATCTACCTCCTCACCACCCAGCTGCTCGACCTCCAGGCCGCGGCCGCGCTCTCGCTGCTGCAGCTGGTCGTCGTCACGGTGCTGCTGTACGGCGCGGCCCGCACCCGCGCCCGGACCGCGGCGGTCGCGCGGCGCCGTACCCGTGCCCGCCGGCCCGGCCGAACCGACGTGCCTGCCGTGCTCGTGACCCTGGTCGCGCTGCTCCTGGTGGCGGTCCCGATCGTCACGCTCGTGGTCGGCTCGCTGCAGGTCGGCGACGGATGGGGCCTCGACAACTACCGCGCGCTCGACACCACCGGCACCGACCAGGTGGTGCTGGTGCCGGTCACCGAGGCGCTGGGCAACTCGCTGCGGATCGCCGTCGACGCGACCTGGATGTCGGTCGGGCTCGGGCTGCTGGTCTCGGTCGTGGTCACCCGGCGGTCGCACTCGACCGCCGAGCGGCGGGTCCGGGGTGGGCTCGACGGCTTCTTCATGCTGCCGCTCGGCGTCTCCGCGGTGACGCTGGGCTTCGGCTTCCTGATCACGCTCGACCAGCCGCCCCTCGACTTCCGGGACTCCCCGCTGCTGGTGCCGGTGGCGCAGGCGCTGGTGGCCCTGCCGCTCGTCGTACGCACGCTGGCGCCGGTGCTGGCCGGCATCGACGACCGGCAGCGGCAGGCCGCGACCTCGCTGGGCGCCTCGCCGCTGCGGGCCCTGGTCACCGTCGACCTCGCGCTGCTGCGCACCCCGCTGCTGGCCGCGGCCGGGTTCGCGTTCGCGGTGTCGCTGGGGGAGTTCGGCGCGACGTCGTTCCTCGCCCGCGACGACCGGCCGACGGTGCCGGTGGTGATCTTCAAGCTGCTCGGCCACCCCGGCTCGCAGAACTACGCCATGGCTCTGGCCGCCTCCGTGGTGCTGGCGGCCGCGACCGCCACCGTGATGTTCGTCGTCGAGCGGCTCCGGGTCCCTGGCGTGGGAGGGTTCTGAGGTGCCGACCCCGTCCGAGCAGGTCTTCGAGCAGGGGCTCGACGTCCGCGACCTCACCGTCCGGTACGGCGCGCTGGTGGCGGTCGACGACGTCTCGCTGGCGCTGCCGCGCGGCGAGGTGATGGCGGTGCTCGGCCCGTCCGGGTGCGGCAAGTCCACGCTGCTGCGGGCGGTCGCCGGCCTCGAACCGCCGGCTTCCGGGCGGATCCGCTTCGACGGCGCCGACCTCGCCGGCGTGCCGACGCACAAGCGGGGCTTCGCGCTGATGTTCCAGGACGGCCAGCTCTTCGACCACCGCAGCGTCGCGGCGAACGTGGCCTACCCGCTGCGGATCCGGCGCCGGCCGCGGGGCGAGGTCGGCGCGCGGGTCGCGGAGCTGCTCGAGCTGGTCGGCCTCGAGGGGTACGGCGACCGCGGCCCGGCCACGCTGTCGGGCGGCGAGCGGCAGCGCGTCGCCCTGGCCCGGGCCCTGGCCGTCGAGCCGCGCCTGCTGCTGCTCGACGAGCCGCTCTCGGCCCTCGACGCGGCGCTGCGTGAGCGGCTCGGCCACGACCTCCGCGCGATCCTCGCCGCGAGCCGCACCACCGCCCTGCTGGTGACCCACGACCACGAGGAGGCGTTCGCCGTCGCCGACCGGATGGCGCTGATGCGCGCCGGGCGCCTGGTCCAGTCGGGCACCCCGGCCGAGGTCTGGGCCGCGCCGGCCGACGCCGACGCCGCCGGGTTCCTCGGCTACGCGGCCGTGCTCGACGGGGAACCCGCCGAGGTGGTGCTGCGGGCGGCCGGACTCTCGTCGGCCGGGCAGGTGGCGCTGCGCCGGTCCGCCCTGCGGGTCGACGACGGGGGACCGCTGACGGGCCGGGTGGTCTCGGCCCGGGCCACCCCCGAGGCGACGCGGCTCGTGGTGATGGTCACAGGCGTGGGGGAGCTGGCCGCCGTGGCCCACCCCGGGACCCCCGCTCCAGGACCCGGAGAGGACGTCAAGCTTGCCGTCGACGGGTCCAGAGTGGCCGTCATCCCGTTTGGCTGAGCGCTGGCCTCCTTGCCTAGACTGCACGCGTGTATCGCCGGGCCTACGTACTCCTGATCGGAGTCGCAACACTGATGGGCTCGCTTGCCGTGCTCACGGCGATCAGCCTGGACAAGAACCTGGTCGACCCCGAGGGCTTCCTCGGGCCGTCGTGGCTGCGGCTGCCGATGCTGGTCTTCGGCGCGCTGCTGCTCGACATGCTGCCTCGCATCATCTGGTACGCCCGGCTCAAGCCGAAGGCCTCCGTGCAGGTCTTCAAGGACCGGTGGCACTCCCACTGGAACCGTGAGCGCATCACGCTCGTGGTGATGGGCCTGGTCTGCTTCTACATCACCTACGTGAGCTACCGGAACCTCAAGTCGTTCCTGCCCGAGGCGATGGGGCTGAAGAAGTACGACCGCCAGCTGCACATCCTCGACCAGGCGCTGTTCTTCGGCCACGAGCCGGCGCTGGTGCTGCACGACCTGCTCGGCACCGGCATCGTCGCCCATGTCCTGTCGACGATCTACCTGTGGTTCCTGCCGATGGTGCCGCTGGTGCTCACCGCCTGGCTGATCTGGTCGCGCAACATCAGCTTCGGCTACTGGTTCGCCACCTCCCAGTGCCTGGCCTGGAGCCTGGGCACCGCGTCGTACTACGCGCTGCCGACGCTCGGCCCCGGCTTCGAGTACACCTGGCTCTACCAGGACCTCGACAACACCGGCACCACCCAGCTCATGGACGCGCTCAACACCGGACGCGAGAACGTCTACTGGGGCGGGATCGAGGGCGCCGTGCAATCGGTGGCCGGTTTCGCGAGCCTGCACACCGCGATCACGCTGCTGGTGGCGCTGATGGCGCAGTACACCATCCGCATCCGCTGGGTGCACTGGGCGCTGTGGACCAACTTCGGGCTCACCATCATCGCCACCCTCTACTTCGGCTGGCACTACGTCGCCGACGACATCGCCGGCATCGCGATCGCCCTGATCTCCTTCTACCTCGGCGGCCTGGCCTCCGGGCAGAAGTTCGAGCGGCACGGTCTCTCCAGTCATCCGACGACGACCACCTCCCGGGTCCCGGTCGAGGAGAACCGCCCCCGCCCCACCAAGAAGTCCGGCGCCCCGGCCGCCTGACGCGCGCACCGTCAGAGTGGTGGGCGGAGCCGTGCGACAGGGCGGGGCCTTGGTTCGAGACGGTCGCTGCGCAACCTCCTCAACCAGCGGCCGGCGGCCGCTCCTCAACCAGCGGCGCCGTGACCCCGGTGGTTGAGGAGCGAGCGCCAGCGAGCCTCTCGAAACCACGGCCCAGAATTACATGTTTGTCATTCGTCAAGCCGACGCGCCGTTAAAGTTGAGAAAATTCGAGAAAACTGTTCCGCGTGTGACTTCTGAGCACTAGCGTGCTTCCCGTGCCTCGGGCGATGGGGAAGTCGCCCGAGGCCCTTCCACGACGACGAGACGGCAGGGGTTCGACCAGTGCGACGGAGCAGCACCGGGCAGGCCGGCACGACCCGACCCCGTCGGCGATCGCCGGGCAGGGGGTCGGTGGTGGCCCTGGTCGGTGCGCTGACCGCCGGTCTCCTGGTCGCCGGCGGGCTCGCCCCCGCGACCGCGGACCCCGATGACGGGGGCACGCCCTCCCGGGCCGAGGTCGAGGCGGCCCGGCAGGCCGCCGTCGGCAAGAAGCGTGACGTCGCCGCGGTCCAGGCCGACCTCGCGGCGGCCAACCAGCGCGTGCAGTCGGCCAGCATCGCCGCCGCGCAGGCGTCGGAGGCCTACAACGCAGCGCGCTGGAAGCTCCAGCAGGCCCGCAAGTCTGCCGCCGCCGCGTCGAAGCGCGCGACCGCGGCCCAGGGCGAGCTGACCGTCCACCAGAAGCAGTACGGCGACGTGATTGCGGCGACGTACGAGATGTCGCCCGGGATCACCACCCTCTCCGCCGTGGTCGGCGAGGACGGCATCGACGGGGTGGTCGAGCAGGCCAACACCATGTTCGAGATGACCGACTCGATGGACGACATGCAGCTCGAGCTCGAGGCCACGCAGCAGGTCGCCGACCTCACCCGCAAGGACGCCGACCGGGCCGCGAAGGCTGCCGCGAAGCTCGAGACCGAGGCCGCGAGCGCCAAGCAGGCAGCGGAGACCCAGGAGTCCGCCGCGCTGACGGAGGCCGAGACCGTCGCCCGGGAGAAGGACCAGCTCATCCACGAGCTCGCCGACCTCCAGGACATCTCCGTCGACCTCGCCACCCGCCGCCAGGCCGCGCTCGAGGACGCCGCCCGGCAGCAGGCCCAGGACGCCGCACAGACCCCGCAGCCGACCGAGACCAGCACCCCGCCGACCGCCGGGAACGGCGACGGCTCCGGGGACGGCTCCAGTGGCAGCACCGCCGGCGGTGGCAACGGTGGGGGCAGCAACGGTGGTGGCAACACCCCCGACCCCACGCCGCAGCCCGACCCGACCCCGGACCCGGCTCCCGAGCCCGACCCCGCGCCGGCCCCCGACCCGGCACCGCAGCCCGACCCGACGCCGCCTCCGCCGTCCCCGTCCGGCGCGCAGCGCGCGATCTCGTTCGCCCGGGCCCAGATCGGCGAGCCGTACCGCTGGGCCGCGGCCGGCCCGAACGCCTGGGACTGCTCGGGGCTGACCATGAAGTCGTGGCAGGCCGGCGGGAAGTACCTCCCGCACTACTCGGTCGGCCAGTACCAGTCGTCCACGCCGATCAGGTCCTCCCAGCTGCAGGCCGGCGACCTGGTCTTCTGGGGCTCGTCGTCGAGCCCGTCGTCGATCTACCACGTCGCGCTCTACATCGGCGGTGGCCAGATGATCCACGCGCCGCGCACCGGGCGGCCGGTGACCCAGGAGTCGATGTACTACTGGACGGCGCCGAACTTCTTCGCCCGCCCCTGACGCCGCGCCTCTGGCTCCGCCCCGACCCTCCCTCCGGTCTGGTCCGGGGTGGCAGAGTCTGGGCATGGCCTACGAGCAGCCCCACGTCGACGTCGCCGCGCTGACCGCGCTCCTGGACGGCAGGTACGCCGACGTGCGCGAGCTCGTCCGCACCAACTTGGTTAAGTACGCCGGCGTGCTGGAGGAGCAGGAGACCCTCTCCACCGACGAGTTCCGGGACCGGGTGCGGGACCTCGTCGTCGAGCTGGCGGCCACCGGGCAGACCGGGATGGGTTTCCCCGAGGAGTACGGCGGCGGTGGTGACATCGGCGCCTCGATCGCGGCGTTCGAGACGCTCGCGTTCGGCGACCTGTCGGTGCTGGTGAAAGTCGGCGTCCAGTTCGGGCTGTTCGGCGGCGCGATCCTCCAGCTCGGCACGAAGCGGCACCACGACGCGTACCTCGCCGACCTGGTCACCGGCCGGCTCATGGGCTGCTTCGCGATGACCGAGACCGGGCACGGCTCGAACGTGCAGGCCCTCGGCACCACCGCGACGTACGACGCGGGGGCCGGCGAGTTCGTGATCCACACGCCCGACGACAGCGCCCGCAAGGACTACATCGGCAACGCGGGCCGGCACGCCGACGTGGCCGTGGTGTTCGCACAGCTCGAGATAGGGGGCGAGTCCGAGGGCGTGCACGCGTTCGTGGTGCCGCTGCGTCGCGACGGCGCGGTGTTGCCCGGCGTAGGCATCGAGGACGACGGGCCGAAGATGGGCCTCAACGGCGTCGACAACGGCCGCATCTGGTTCGACCACGTGCGGGTGCCCCGGGAGGCGCTGCTCGACCGGTTCGCGTCGGTGTCGGAGGGCGGGGAGTACTCCTCGCCGATCGAGAGCCGCAACCGGCGCTTCTTCACGATGCTCGGCACGCTCGTCCAGGGGCGGGTGTGCGTCGGCGGCGCGTCGATCAACGCGGCGAAGGTGGCCCTGACGATCGCGCTGCGGTACGCCGTACGCCGGCGCCAGTTCGAGGCGACCGGGCCGGACGAGGAGCAGCTCCTGCTCGACTACGGGATGCACCAGCGGCGGCTGCTGCCGCTGCTCGCGCGCACCTACGCGCTGCACTTCGCGCAGGAGGTGGTGGCCTCCGACCTGCACACCGTCTTCAGCGGCGACGTGGACGACGAGCGGGCCCGACGTGCGCTGGAGTCGCGGGCCGCCGGCACCAAGGCGCTCGGCACCTGGCACGGGACGCGGACCATCCAGGAGTGCCGCGAGGCGTGCGGCGGCGCCGGCTACCTCGCGGTGAACCGGTTCGCCGCGCTCAAGGCCGACACCGACGTGTTCACCACCTTCGAGGGCGACAACCACGTGCTGCTGCAGCTGGTGGCGAAGGGGCTGCTCACCGACTACGCCGGCGAGTTCGAGGACATGGACCAGCTCGGCATGGCCCGGTTCGTGGCCGGCCTCGCCGTCGAGACCGTGGTCGAGCGGACCAGCGTGCACAAGCTCCTCGAGCGGCTGCGCGACGTCCTGCCGGGCGGCGACGAGTGGGACCAGGAGGCCGGGCTGCTCGACCCGAACTACCAGCTCGCGATGTACCGCTTCCGCGAGGAGCACATGATCGCCGGGGTCGCCCGGCGGCTCAAGCGCGGGATCGACGACGGCATGAACCCCGGCGAGGTGTTCTCACGCGTGCAGGACCACGTGATCGGCGCCGCCCGGGCCCACGTCGAGCGGCTGGTGCTCGAGGCGTTCGTCGACAAGCTCGCCGGGCTCGAGGACGGCGACCAGAAGGTGGCCCTCGGCCTGCTCTGCGACCTGCACGCCCTGCACGGCCTCGAGCAGGACCGGGCCTGGTTCATGGAGCACGGCCGGATGCCCTCCGCGCGAGCCAAGGCGATCACCCGTGAGGTCGCCGACCTGTGCCGGAAGCTGCGCCCGTTCGCCGTCGACCTCGCCGACGCGTTCGGCGTACCGGACGAGATGCTGCGGTCGCCCGACCTGGTGGGGTGAGGGCCGGGAGATTCCCCGGACGTCCGGGGAAATACTGCGCTGTCAGGGAATGCTTTCCCTGACAGCGCAGCAATTTCCCTGACCGTCAGCGGAAGGTCGGCGAGGGCGGCCCGGTCTTCGTCCACAGACCGCCATCGCCCGAGTGATTTCCACAGGTGCCCAGCGCGCGACCCGGGTGGACGGACGTCCGGTCGCAACCTGTGGCCATGAACCCAGACCACGCTGCCCGGACCGACCTGACGATGGGACTGTTCACTCGAGCGGACGTGCTCAGCGCCGGGAACGACGACAACTACATCGCACGGATGGTCAAGAGTGGCGCATGGCACCGTGTGCGGAACGGCGCGTTCATGGCGGCCAGCCAGTGGGGTGAGCTCGACGAAGCGGCCCGACACAGGGTGCTCGCGCGCGCCGTTCTGTCCAAGACGAAGTCCCGGGCAGTTCTCTCGCACGGGTCTGCGCTTCTCGAGTACGGCGTGCCGGCCTGGGATCTCCCCCTGACGGACGTCCACCTGACCCGGCTGGATCAGCGGGGAGGTCGACGCGAGGCGCGTGTGTGCCAGCACCGTGGCCGCCTGTTCGTCGGCGACGTGACGTACCGCAACGGACTGATGGTGACCTCACCCGTGCGAACAGCGCTGGACGTCATGGCGACCACGGACTCAGAGCACGGACTGGTGGTCGGATGCGGCCTGGTACGCGCTGGCGAGTGCACTGTGCCGCAGCTGGTCGGGGCGTACGAAGCCGTGGAGTCCCGACCGCACTCGCTGGCCACGCGCGTGGTGCTCTCCCTCATCGACCCGCGGCTCGAGTCCCTCGGCGAGATGCGAACGTACTTCCACCTCCGCTCCCAGGGCCTACCTACTCCGATCCCCCAGTTCGAGGTTCGTGACCGGGGCCGGCTGGTGGCCCGCCTCGACTTCGCGTGGCCCGCACAGAAGGTCTGGCTGGAGTTCGACGGCAAGAGCAAGTACGTCGACTTCTTGCGTGAAGGAGAAACCCCGGCTGACGCGGTCATGCGGGAGAAGTTCCGGGAGGACGAAGTGCGCCGACTCACCGGCTGGATCTGCATTCGGGTCACGTGGGCGGACCTCTACGACCCCGTGCGACTCGCGCGCAAGGTGCGACGGGCGTTCGCAGACCAGGCTGCGGCCTGACTGGTCAGGGAAATTGATGCCCTGTCAGGGGAAGCATTCCCTGACAGGGCATGGATTCCCCGGACGTCCGGGGAAATTTTGCGGCCTCAGTGGTGGCCGCCGGACTCCTGGAAGCGGTCGAACGAGGCGCGGACCTCGGCCTCGGCCTCGTCGCGGCCGACCCAGTTGGCGCCTTCGACGGACTTGCCGGGCTCGAGGTCCTTGTAGACCTCGAAGAAGTGCTGGATCTCGAGGCGGTCGAACTTCGACACGTGGTTGATGTCTCGCAGGTGCTCGAGACGCGGGTCGTGCGATGGGACGCAGAGGACCTTGTCGTCGCCGCCGGCCTCGTCGGTCATGCGGAACATGCCGATCGCGCGGCAGGCGATGAGGCAGCCGGGGAAGGTCGGCGCCTGGAGGATCACCAGGGCGTCCAGGGGGTCGCCGTCCTGGCCCAGGGTGTTCTCGATGTAGCCGTAGTCGGCCGGGTACGCCGTCGACGTGAACAGCATCCGGTCCAGGCGGAGCCGGCCGCTGGTGTGGTCGACCTCGTACTTGTTGCGCTCACCCTTGGGGATCTCGACCAGGACGTCGAACTCCAGCACTTCATCCTCCACATCGTCAGGCACCGGTCGGGCGGACGGGGGCCGCGGCCGCGGGGGCCGGCCTCCCGGACGTCGGTGTGACCCGGGCGCCGGGCCGGGGCCATCCTCCCGCACAATGGTTGCAATCGCGTACTCGGAAGGGAGATTTCGTGGGTCGTAGTGACGCACGCCACGACGGCCGACGGTTCTCCCGGCCGCTCTACCGGTGGCTGCCGGTCGCCCTGGTGCTGGCAGTGCTGGCGGGTGCGTTCGTCTCCTTCGAGTACGACCTCGGCGACAAGCTGGGCCTGTCCCGGGACGAGGCCGGCCCGGCGGGCGTCGAGCCGCCCGAGGGGCTCGAGCTGCCCGAGCTCCCGACCCCGGCGCCGGTCGCCGGCGAGCTGCCGGGTGGCAGCGTGCGTACGACGAAGGTCCGCGCCGCCCTGGCGCCATACCTGAAGGACAAGGACCTCGGCCCGCACGTCGTCGTCGCGGTGGCCCAACCCGGGCAGGACCCGGTGTTCGAGCAGGGCCGTGGCCCGGCCACGCCCGCCTCGACGATGAAGCTGCTGACCACGGTCGCCGCGCTCGAGTCGCTCGGCCCGGGCGCCACGTTCACCACCCGGGTGGTCGACGGCGCGAAGCCACGCGACATCGTGCTGGTCGGCGGCGGCGACCCCTACCTCGCCCGCAAGCCGGGCCGCTCGTCGTACCCCAGGGTCGCGGACGTCACCACGCTGGCCGGCAAGACCGCCGCGGCGCTGAAGGCGGCAGGGCGTACGACTGTCCGCGTGCAGTACGACGACCACCTCTTCACCGGTCCGAAGGCGAGCCCGACCTGGCCGCCGACGTACGCCGACGTGGCCGCGCCGATCTCGGCGCTCTGGGTGGACCAGGGCACCACGCCGGGCCAGTACGGCTTCGACCAGGACCCGGCCGCGGTCGCCGCCGACGCGTTCGTCGCCGGGCTGGAGAAGGCCGGGATCACCGTGGCCGGGACCCCGAAGCGCGTGAAGTCAGGGGAGTCGGCCGACGTCGCGTCTGTGCAGAGCCCACCTCTGTGGCAGATCGTCGAGAAGGTGCTCGCGACCAGCGACAACGAGGGCGCCGACGTGCTCTCCCACCAGGTCGGCCTCGCCGAGGGGACCGGAGGGTCCTTCGTGGGCGGGGCGCGCGCCGTACGCCAGGTACTGACCGGGATCGGCGTCGACCTCGACGGTGCCGTGATCCACGACGGCAGCGGGCTCTCGCGGAGCGACCGGCTGCAGCCGGCCACCCTCCTCGACGTGCTCGCGCACGCGGCCGACGCGGAGCGCCCCGAGCTGCGGGCGGCGATCACCGGCCTCCCGGTCGCGGGGTTCACCGGCTCGCTCGCGTTCCGCTTCGACAAGGGTGCCCCGGCCGGCCGCGGGCGCGTGCGCGCGAAGACCGGCACCCTCACCGGCGTGCACGGGCTGGCCGGCGTGACCACCGACCGCCAGGGCAACCTCATGTCGTTCGTGCTGATCGCGGACAAGGTGCGGCTCGAGGACACCCTCGACGCGCGGGCCACCCTCGACCAGATGGCCGCTGCGCTCGGCGCGTGCCGCTGCGGCTGACGCAAGACGGGGCACCTCGGAGCGCAAGACGGGGTACCTCGGCGCAAGCCCGGCAGCTGGTTGAGGAGCGAGCCCCAGCGAGCGTCTCGAAACCAAAGCGCGCGCCTTGTTGCACGGTTGGGCTCGCCATTTCGGACGGTTGAGGCCGGCACTTCGGACAGTCGGGCCCGCCACTTCGGACGGTCGGGCCCGCCATTTCGCACGGGTCGGCTGGGGCGAGGGCCGTAGAGTTCCGGGCATGAGCGAGCAGCCCGGTCAGAGCGCGCAGGGCCCGAGCGACCCGACGCCCCTGGTCGACTGGGAGTTCGCGGTCAAGGTGGGGTCGCGGTTCGCCGGCGAGGGGCCGGAGATCAGCCGCGCCGAGGCGGACGCGGTCGTCGCCGAGCTGCGTCACGACGCGCACAGGTCGACCGGGCTGGTCCGGGAGTACACCCGGCTCAGTGCCGCCACGGACACCGCGCCGGTGCTGGTCGTGGACCGCCCGGGCTGGGTGCGGGCGAACGCCGACGGGTTCGCGACCGTGCTCACCCCGCTGGTCGACAAGATGTCGTCGAAGAAGGGGGCCCCGGGGCCGATCAGCCAGGCCGTCGGCTCCCGGGTCACGGGCGCCGAGGTCGGGATGCTGCTCGGGTTCCTCGGCTCCAAGGTGCTCGGTCAGTTCGACCCGTTCCACGAGCCCGCCGGCCGGCTGCTGCTGGTCGCTCCGAACATCGTCCACGTGGAGCGCGAGCTCGACGTCGACACCACCGACTTCCGGCTCTGGGTCTGCCTGCACGAGGAGACCCACCGGGTGCAGTTCACCGCGGTTCCCTGGATGCGCGACCACCTGCGCGCGGAGATCATGAACCTCGCCGACAGCGTCGAGCCGGCCCGGATGCTCGAGGACGGGCTCAAGCGCGTCGGTGACGTGATCCGGGGCGAGGGCGGCAGCCTGGTGGAGGCGATGAGCTCGCCGGAGCAGCGGGTCGTCATCGACCGGATCACCGGGGTGATGTCGCTGCTCGAGGGTCACGCCGACGTGGTCATGGACGGCGTCGGCCCCGAGGTCATCCCCACCGTCGACACCATCCGGCGTCGGTTCACCAAGCGCCGCAAGGGCGCCTCCTCGCTGGACCGGCTCGTGCGCCGGCTGCTCGGGATGGAGGCCAAGATGGCGCAGTACCGCGACGGCGCCGTGTTCGTACGGGCGGTGGTCGACAAGGTCGGCATGGAGGACTTCAACGCGGTGTGGGCCGGTCCGGAGAACCTCCCGAGCAAGGCCGAGATCGAGGACCCGGCCGCCTGGGTGGCCCGGGTGCACGGCTAGGCCGGTCCGGTGCCCCTCGACCCGGCGGTCGCGGCGGTGCGCCTCGCCGTACGCCGCGACCTGGCCGCCGTCGGCCCCGCCGACGGTCCGGTGCTGGTCGGCTGCTCCGGTGGCGCCGACTCCCTCGCCCTGCTCGCCGCCGCCGTCTTCGAGGCGAGGTCGGCCGGCTGGCGGGTGATCGGCGTGACCGTCGACCACGACCTCCAGGAGGGGTCGTCGGAGCGGGCCGGCGCGGTCGTCGACCAGATGGCGGCGCTCGGCGCGCACGAGACGATGGCGGTCCGCGTGCACGTCGAGGCGCCCGGGATGGGGCCGGAGGCTGCCGCCCGCGAGGCGCGGTACGCCGCGCTCGGCCAGGCCGCAGCCAGCCTCGGCGCCGCCGCGGTGCTGCTCGGCCACACCCTGGACGACCAGGCCGAGACCGTGCTGATGGGGCTGACCCGTGGCTCCGGCGGCCGTTCCATCGCCGGGATGCGACGCTCCTTCGAGGTCTACCGCCGCCCCCTGCTCGACCTCACCCGGGCGCAGACCGAGGCGGCCTGCCGGGCCGAGGGCATGTCCTGGTGGTCCGACCCGCACAACGACGACCCTCGGTTCCTGCGGTCGCGGGTCCGGCACACCGTGCTGCCGCTGCTTGAGCAGGAGCTCGGGCCGGGGGTCGCCACCACACTGGCCCGGACCGCCGACCAGCTCCGAGTCGACATGGAGGCTCTCGACGACCTCGCGGACGCCGCGTTCGGGCAGCTGGCCGAGGGGGAGGGGACCGGCACCGCCCTCTCCCTGGCCGGGCTCGCGGCGCACCCGGCCGCCGTCGTCGGACGCGTCGTACGACGGGCCGCGCTGGCCGCGGGAGCCCCCGCCTCCGAGCTGTTCGCGGTCCACGTCGAGGGGCTGCTCTCGCTCGTGATCGGCACCGTCCGCGGAGAGGTCCAGCTGCCCGGCCGGGTCACGGCGTACGTCGACGGGCGGCCGGGGGACGGCCACCTGCGCTTCCGCCCCACTCCTGTGGCAGGCTGAGTCCCATGGAGTCCGCCCACATCGAGAGCGACCTGGTCAACATCCTGTTCACCGAGGAGGAGATCCAGGCCAAGCTCGCGGAGATGGCCAAGCTCATCGAGGCGGACTACGACGGCAAGGACCTGCTCATGGTCGGCGTCCTGCGCGGCGCCGTGATGGTGATGGCCGACCTGGCCCGCTGCCTGGACCGCCACCTCGAGATGGACTGGATGGCGGTCAGCTCCTACGGCTCCGGCACCAAGTCCAGCGGCGTGGTGCGGATCCTCAAGGACCTCGACACGGACATCACCGGTCGCCACGTGCTGGTGGTCGACGAGATCATCGACACCGGCCTGACCCTGAGCTGGCTCATCTCGAACCTCTCCAGCCGCAACGCCGCCAGTGTCGAGATCGCCACGCTGCTGCGCAAGCCGGAGGCGCTGGCCATGCCGGTCGAGCCGAAGTACGTCGGCTGGGACATCCCCAACGAGTTCGTGGTCGGCTACGGCCTCGACTACCAGGAGCGCTACCGCAACCTCCGGTGCATCGGCACCCTCGCGCCGCACGTCTACTCCTGATCCCGCCCCGCGCGGTTGCCGTCACCCTGTACCGTCACTGTTCACATAGGTCACTGCTCAGCCCTGTCCTGAGCTGTCCCGAGAGAAGTCTGTGAAGCGCATATTCAAGGGTCCCTGGCTGTGGATCGTCGTCGGTGTGGTGGGCGTGCTGCTCGCCCTGCAGTTCCTCGCGCCCGACGGGGGGTACGACGAGATCCCGACCTCCCAGATGCGGGAGTACATCTCCAGCGGTCAGGTCAAGGAGATCACGTTCATCGACAACGACCAGGAGATCCGGGCCACGCTCGACTCCGACGTCAACCGCGACGGCGGTGACAAGGTCGTCACGCACTGGATCAAGGGCGAGCAGGTCGGCCTGGTGGACTCGGTCGAGAAGCAGGTCCGGGCGGGTGAGATCGAGAAGTACAACTCCGAGAACCCCCAGCCCAGCCTGATCGGCTCGCTGCTCGCGACCCTGCTGCCCTTCGCGCTGATCGTGCTGCTGTTCATCTTCCTGATGAACCAGGTGCAGGGCGGCGGCGGCCGGGTCATGCAGTTCGCGAAGTCCCGCGCCAAGCTGATCACCAAGGACATGCCGAAGACCACGTTCGCCGACGTGGCCGGCTGCGACGAGGCGATCGAGGAGCTCTCCGAGATCAAGGAGTTCCTCCAGGAGCCCGCGAAGTTCCAGGCGGTGGGCGCCAAGATCCCCAAGGGCGTGCTGCTCTACGGCCAGCCCGGCACCGGCAAGACCCTGCTCGCCCGAGCGGTCGCGGGTGAGGCGGGCGTGCCGTTCTACTCCATCTCCGGCTCCGACTTCGTCGAGATGTTCGTCGGCGTCGGCGCCTCCCGGGTCCGCGACCTGTTCGAGCAGGCCAAGGAGAACGCCCCGGCGATCGTGTTCATCGACGAGATCGACGCCGTCGGCCGCCACCGGGGCGCCGGCATGGGCGGCGGCCACGACGAGCGTGAGCAGACCCTCAACCAGCTTCTGGTGGAGATGGACGGGTTCGACGTCCGCGGCGGCGTGATCCTGATCGCCGCGACCAACCGGCCCGACGTGCTCGACCCGGCGCTGCTGCGCCCCGGCCGCTTCGACCGGCAGATCCAGGTCGACGCTCCCGACCTGTCCGGCCGCGAGCAGATCCTCAAGGTGCACGCGCGCGGCAAGCCGATGGCGGCCGACGTCAACCTGCTCAGCATCGCCCGGCGCACCCCCGGCTTCTCCGGTGCAGACCTGGCCAACGTGCTCAACGAGGCCGCGCTGCTGACCGCCCGCGCCAACAAGAAGCTGATCGACGACGAGTCCCTCGACGAGGCGATCGACCGGGTCATCGCCGGCCCGCAGCGCCGGACCCGGCTGATGAGCGAGAAGGAGAAGCTGGTCACCGCCTACCACGAGGGCGGCCACGCCCTGGTGGCCGCGGCGCTGCCCGGCAGCGACCCGGTGCACAAGGTGACGATCCTGCCGCGGGGCCGCGCGCTGGGCTACACGATGGTGCTCCCCGACACCGACAAGTACTCCCAGACCCGCGCCGAGCTGCTCGACAAGCTCGCCTACATGATGGGCGGCCGGGCTGCGGAGGAGATGGTCTTCCACGACCCGACCACCGGCGCCGGCAACGACATCGAGAAGGCCACCAACCTGGCCCGCGCGATGGTCACCCAGTACGGCATGACCGAGCGCCTCGGCGCGGTCAAGCTCGGCGACTCCAACTCCGAGCCCTTCCTCGGGCGCGACATCGGCCACAGCCGCGACTACAGCGAGGACGTGGCCGCGATCGTCGACGAGGAGGTCAAGAAGTTCATCGCGATCGCCCACCAGGAGGCCTTCGACATCCTCGAGGAGAACCGCGACGTGCTCGACTCGCTCGTGGTCGCCCTGATGGAGCGGGAGACGCTGGACAAGGAGGAGGTCGCCGAGGTCTTCGCGCCGCTGCGCCGCCGTCCGGCGCGTCCGGCGTGGACCGGATCGCCGGACCGCGTCCCGTCGACGATCCCGCCGGTCGAGTACCGCCCGTCCCGCGCCGAGCGCGAGGCCGGCATCGAGCGGCCGGCGGAGCCCGAGCACCCGGTGCTCGGTGACCCCGACTCCGACGCCCCGATCCGTCCCGAGGCGGAGCCGCCCGGCGTCCCGGTGCCGGGCAGCCAGGGTGCGCCCCCGCCGTACGACCTGCCGCCGGGGGACCGCCCCGGGGGCGGCGGGTCGCGTCCGTGACCGACCCGATCGACCGCACCGTTCGCGACCCCGCGGACGTGCCGCCGTTCGACTACGCGCGCGCCGAGGCAGCGGTCCGCGAGCTCCTCGCCGCGATCGGCGAGGACCCCGGGCGGGAGGGCCTGCGGGAGACCCCGGCCCGGGTGGCGCGGGCGTACGCCGAGCTGACCCAGGGTCTGCACCAGTCGCCGGAGGACGTGCTCACCACGACCTTCGACCTCGGCCACGACGAGATGGTGCTGGTCCGCGACATCGAGCTCTGGTCGATGTGCGAGCACCACCTGGTGCCGTTCACCGGCGTCGCGCACGTCGGCTACATCCCCGCCGAGACCGGCAAGATCACCGGACTGTCCAAGCTGGCCCGACTGGTCGACGTCTACGCCAAGCGCCCGCAGGTGCAGGAGCGGCTGACCACGCAGGTCGCCGACGCGCTCATGGAGCTGCTCGAGGCCCGGGGCGTGATCGTGGTGATCGAGGCCGAGCACCTCTGCATGACGATGCGCGGCGTCCGCAAGGCCGGCGCCCGCACCATCACCTCAGCCGTGCGCGGGATCATGCACAACGCCGCAACCCGCTCCGAGGCGATGGCGCTCATCCACCGCAACCGGTGACCGACCAGCACCACTCGGCGTCCGGTTAGTCTGCTCGCCATGCGATACACCACGTTCCTCGCGCAGCTGCACGCCCTCCTCGAGCCGCGCGCGTACCTGGAGATCGGCATCCGCAACGGGATGTCGCTGTCCCTGGCGCGCTGTCCCGCGGTCGGTGTCGACCCTGCATATCGGGTGACCGCCGAGCTGTCCGGCGAGGTGCACCTGCATCGCACGACCAGCGACGAGTTCTTCGCGCGCGAGAAGCCGCTCGCGGCGCTGCGCGACCCGGTCGACCTCGCCTTCATCGACGGGCTCCACCTGTTCGAGTTCGCCCTGCGCGACCTCATCAACACCGAGCGTCACTGCAGCCCGGCCTCGGTGATCGTCTTCGACGACGTGCTGCCCCGCACCGTCGACGAGGCCGCACGCCAGCGTCACACCAGCGCATGGACCGGCGACGTCTACTCCGTCATCCCCACCCTGCAGCGCCACCGTCCGGACGTGACGACGGTCCTGGTCGACACCCAGCCGACGGGCCTCATGCTGGTGCTCGGCCTGGACCCCGCCGACTCCACGCTGGTGGACGAGTACGACGCGATCATGGCCGAGTTCCGCCGCCCCGACCCGCAGCCCGTCCCGAGGCAGATCCTCGAGCGGAGCGCCGTGCACGCTCCCGAGCGCATCCTCGAGGCGGGCTTCTGGTCGGTGCTGCGCGAGCAGCGGAACGCGCCCGCCCCGGACTTCCACCGCCGGCTGCGCGAGCAGCTGGCCGCCGACCTCGGCGAGGCCTATGCCCCGATGGACAACTGACGGCAGGTCACCTGTCGGGAACGGCCCGGCTAGCGACGCGTGACCTTCTTCAGCCGGCGCAGCACCGGGGCAAGACGCTGCCGCGACCAGCGCACCGGGTCGGTGCGGCCCGGAGCAGCCGGGGCAGCCGGGGCAGCCTGCTCGCCGCCTCCGCCCTTCCGTCGTACCGGCCGGACCCGCATCCCGCCCGTGCCGTCGATGACCAGCCGGGCGCCGGTCGGCGAGTAGCCGGACGACGAGAACTTGGTGAACAGCCGGGAGGAGCCCGGCAGCCCGCTGACCCAGGCGGTCAGGTCCGCGCCACCCCCGGCGGCTCCCTCCAGGTCGGCCAGCGCCTCGAAACGGCCGAGGCGCACGTGCCCACGGAGCCGGGCGCCCGGCTCCAGGTCCAGCTCGGGGACGTGGCAGGTCATCAGGCTGCCCCGCGCGCTCTCCTCGACCCGGCACTGGCCGGCGCGGATCCGGGGGACCAGGGGGTGGTCGCTCGCGCCGACATCGAGGCCGAGGCGTCCCCGCTCCGCGAACGTGACGACGGGGATTCCGTGATGGGTGCCGCCAGCGGCGCGGCGGCGACCGACCCGGACGAGCGAGACGCTCGCCGGTCGGCCCTCGTGGTGGACCCGGACCACCGGCCACCAGGTACCGGTGGGCAGGGGCTGACCCGCGGCCAGCGTGGCCGGGTCGACCGCGACCAGGAGGGACCGGACGTCGGTCCCGGACGTCGGCCCTGCCTCCACGGCCCGCTCGTCGACGGGCCAGTCGATGCCGACGACCGGCGAGAAGAGGGAGACCGTGACCCGGGCGTCGGCCCCGGTTGACGGCGGGAGCTCGAGGGCCAGGTGGAGGACACCGCCGGTCCACCGCACGTCCGTCGCACGGGGCGCCGTGTCCACGTCGGGCTCGTCACCCGGAACGGCCGACGAACCGTTCGGGCCGTCGAACAGCACGACGTCCGGCACCGTCTCCTCGACCTCGACCGGGTCGCCGCCTTCGAGCGTGCTGCGTCGCAGCAGCCGCCCCCAGGTGGCCGGTGCGCCGTCCGGGACGAGAGCGAGCCCTCGCGACGGACGCCCCACCTGTCCGGTGCAGGCGTCGGCGTTGCTGCGGTCAGCGGCGCGGACCAGGCAGTCCAGACCCGACCGGGTGACCCGGGACCCGGCCGGCAGCTCGAGCACGTAGTCGGCCGACGTCAGTTTCGCGAGGTGTTGTGCCGAGGGGGTGTCGCCGGCCGGTCCGGCCTGCGTCAGCCGGACGTTGGTGCGGTGGTGCACCGCGTCCACCAGTCGCCGGGTCAGGTCAGGATCGTCGCCGGAGTCGAGGAGCAGGACCTCGACGTCGCGGGGGGGCAACGACTGGCGGTCGAGTGAGGCGAGGCTGTCGACCCACCCCGGACCCGTGGACAGACCGACGGCAACTCGTGGCAACATGCGGCCATTCAACATGAGACGATGGGGGACAGCGACCTCCTCGACGCAACGTGGGAGAACCGTGCGATTTCGGGAAAGCAAACGGTCGAAGCAGCGTGCCGCTCGTCTCGAGGCACTCCAAAAGGCGGCGGACCGGCTCGGGTGGTCGACCGGACCGGACCGGAAGGGCCTGATCGGAGTCGTCGCCCGTCGGCTGCCAGAGAGGCGTGACCCGGTCGTCGCGGTCGTCTCGGACGACGCGGAGCCGGGCTTCGCCGAGGTCCTGCGGGTGGCCCTGCCGCGGGCTCGTGTCACGGTCCTGCTCCGTCGCGACGGGATCCGGGAGCTGCACCTGGCGCTGGCGGCGACCGGCCCTCAGGACCTCGTCGTCGACCTGTCGCGCCGTGGCGCCCACGACCGGCGCTTCTCCGTCCTGCTGCTCCACCTGTGTCGGGGCGGCACGCTCGTGTCCCGCCTCCCGCAGCGGCGCGGGCCGTTCCATGCGCTGCTCGGTGAGCTCCAGCGCCTGCGGCAGGACGGGCCGCCGCCTCCTCCACGCACCCCCCGGGAAGGGCGCGACGACCGCCCGTGGGCCGAACGCGACCTGGCGGCCCTCGTGAACTCGATCGACGAGCTCGTGGTGCGCCGCCGATGGGTGGTCGCGGTGATGGGTGTCACCACCTCGGCGGTGGTGCGCGAGGAGGAGATGGAGCGGTACCTCGAGCTGCGCGGTGGACCGGACCGGGTCCTCGCCACCATCCCCGGCAGGCCGTGGACCTCCCGGGCCCGCCTCCGCGCCAGCAGCAAGGAGGTCCTGGACGCGTTCTCGACGATGCACGACCCCGTCGACGTCTCCCTTCGCGTCCACCACGACGTTGTGTGCGGCCCGGAGCAGACCGCGGTCCGCGAGGACATCGTGCTGCCGGCCAGCTATCGGCACTTCCGCAAGCCCCGGCTCGCGAACCGGAGCCTGGTCGGATGGACCGCAGACTTCGTGCGGACGCCGTCCCTCGATGCGCCGAGGCTCCGTGGCCGGTGGTTCTACCTCGACAACCAGCACCGCGGGCACTTCGGTCACGCGATGACCGAGCAGATCTCCCTGCTGTGGGCGTGGCGCGAGGCGAAGGAGCGCCATCCGGACCTGCGCGCGCTGGTGTTCCTGAACCGCGGGCGCAGGTTGGCTGAGTGGGAGTACGAGCTGCTGGCAGCCGGCGGTGTCCCACGGGAGGACATCGTCATGGCCGAGCATCCCGTGCGCGTGGAGTCGCTGTTCACGGCAACCCCGATGTTCAGCATGTCCGCGCAGCTGCACCCCGAGATCGCGGCGACCTGGGCGACGATCGGCGAGACCCTGGCCGCGCGCGCCTCGGACCGCAGCTATCCCGACCGGGTCTTCTGCACGCGCCGCGTGGCCAAGCGGGCGTGCCACAACCTCGACGACGTGGAGGAGTTCTTCCGGGCCCGAGGCTTCGAGGTCGTCGTGCCGGAGGAGAACCCGCTCGCCGACCAGGTGCAGCTCTTCCGCCAGGCCTCCGTGATCGCCGGTTTCGCCGGCAGCGGGATGTTCCAGCTCGCCCTGACCGGTGGCCCACGGCACGCCATCCTGGTGAGCAGCGAGTCCTACACGGCCCGCAACGAGTACATGATCTCGTCCGTGCTCGGCCACCGCCACGACATCGCGGTCTGTCGGGCCGACACGCCGCACCCGCCCGGCCAGTGGTCCGCGGCCGCCTACACCTCCGACTTCACCTTCGACCCCGAGCGGGAGGGTCGGTTCGTCGACGAGGTCCTCGCCGGGCCTGCATGACGCGACCGACGGGTCCGCGCGCACGCGGCGCGGCGCCATCGGCGAGAATGACCAGGCGTCGCGACGAGTTGTCCTGAGAGGCCCGGTGAGTCCCGTGAATCCCCTCACTGTCCCGTGGACGCGCCCGCGGTTGATGGGCATCGTCAACGTCACGCCCGACTCGTTCTCGGACGGCGGCCGGTGGGCGACCACGGACGCCGCCATCGCGCACGGCCGCGAGCTGCTCGCCGACGGCGCCGACTTGGTCGACATCGGCGGCGAGTCGACCCGGCCCGGCGCCACGCGACCGCTGCTGGCCGAGGAGCTGGACCGGGTGGTCCCGGTGATCGCCGCCCTGGCCGCCGACGGTGCGTGCGTGTCGGTCGACACGATGCGCGCCGAGGTCGCCGACGCCGCGTGCCGGGCCGGGGCTCAGGTCGTCAACGACGTCTCCGGCGGCCTCGCCGACCCCGGGATCCTGGCCGTCGCGGCGTCGTACGGCGTCACGTACGTCGCGATGCACTGGCGCGCGCACAGCGACCGGATGCAGCAGCACGCCGTGTACGACGGACCCGGCGGCGTCGTGGGCGCCGTACGCTCCGAGCTGGCCGACCGGATGGCGGACGCCGCCGACGCCGGGATCGCCCCGGAGCGCCTCGTGCTGGACCCCGGGCTGGGCTTTGCCAAGACCGCGGCACAGAACTGGGAGCTGCTGCGCGGGCTGGACGAGATCGCCGGCCTGGGCCTGCCGCTGCTGGTCGGCGCCAGCCGCAAGTCGTTCCTGGGCAGCCTGCTGGCGGACGGGTCGGGTCCGCGGCCCGTCGACGGTCGCGAGCACGCCAACGTGGCGGTCACCACCTTGCTCGCCGAGTCCGGGGTGTGGGGTCTCCGGGTGCACGACGTGCGTGCCAGCATGGACGCGCTGCGGGTGGTGGCCCGCCTGCGGCCCGGACAGGAGTGAGATGACCGACCAGAGCCTCGACCCGACCCCGGACGAGATGGCCGTGACCGGCATCGTCTGCCACGGACACCACGGGGTCTTCGACTTCGAACGACGCGAGGGGCAGCCCTTCGTGGTGGACCTCGTGCTCGGCCTCGACACCCGTCCGGCGGCGTTGTCCGACGACTTGCGCGACACTGTCGACTACGGAAGTGTCGTCACTTCGGTGAAAGCCGCCGTGGAGACCGACCCGGTCGACCTGATCGAGACCCTGGCCCAGCGCATCGCGGACGTCTGCCTCTTGGACGGTCGTGTTGAATGGGCGCGGGTGACCGTTCACAAGCCGGATGCCCCCATCGACGCGACGTTCTCGGACGTTGCGCTGACGATCACCCGAAGAAGGACGTGAGGGCCGTGACCGAGACCCCCAATCCGCACATCATCGACGCCGACACGCTGACCGGAGAGATGCACCCGATCCGGCGGGCCGTGCTGGCGCTGGGATCCAACCTCGGGGAGCGGATGGCGAGCTTGCAGGGGGCGGTGGACGCGCTGGCCGACACTCCCGACGTCTGGGTGACGGCGGTGTCCTCGGTCTACGAGACCGACCCGGTGGACATGCCGGAGGACGCCAAGCAGTTCCTCAACGCTGTCGTGCTGATCGACACCACGCTGCCGGCCGCCACCCTGATGGACCGCGCGCTGGCCATCGAGGACGCCTTCCACCGCGAGCGCAACGGTGAGCGCAACGCGCCGCGCACGCTCGACGTGGACCTGATCGTGGTCGGCGACCGACGGTCCGACGAGGACTTCCTCAGGCTCCCGCACCCCCGTGCGGCCGAGCGTGCCTTCGTGCTCAAGCCGTGGCACGACCTCGAGCCCGACGCCGTGCTGCCGGACGCCGGTCCTGTCGCCGACCTCCTGGAGAGCGCCGACCAGAGCGGCATGAAGAAGCGCGAGGACCTCTCGCTCGACGTCCAGTGACAGCGCGGTGACCGAGGGGCCCCCGGAGGGCAGGCCCGAGCGCCGGCCGCCGCACGGCAGGGTCCGGCCCACGACGCCGGGCCTGCTGATCGGATGGGGGCTGGTGGGCCTGGTCGGAGGCTGGTTGCTGCGGCCGCTGACCGCCTGGCGCAACACCACCGCACCCGTGGTCACCTGGGGCCAGGTCCTGGCCCTGTTCCTGGTCGCCGGGATCCTCGGCCTGACCGCCTGGGCGACCTGGCGGACCCTGCACGTGCACGGCCACCGGCTCGAGCCGCACCGTGCGGTGAACCGCCTCGTGCTGGCCAAGGCCTGCGCCCTGGTCGGCGCCATCGCCGCCGGCGGGTACGCCGGCTACGCGCTGTCGTGGGTCGGCATGAGCGCCGAGCTGGCCGACCAGCGGATGGTACGGTCCGGAGTCGCGGCCCTGGCCGGCCTGCTGACCTGCGCGATGGCGCTGCTGCTCGAACGGGCCTGTCGGGTCCGCTCCGACGACGAGGACTCGAACGGCGACCGGCGACCTCGCTGAGGTCCCGGCACCCGGGCCGAGGGTTGTGACGGGAGTGACCGAGGTCGACTCGTGTGACGTGCGCGTGTCGTGGGGGTGACGGGGTGGTCGGGGACCTACCCTGACCGCATGGCTTCCCCCAACGCCCGCCGCCGGCAGCGCAGCATGCGCGTGACGGTCGCAGTTGCCCTCATCATGGTCGCCGCCCTGCTGGTCGCAGGCGCGGTGATCGGACAGTCCTTCCTGCTGACCGCCGTCGCTGCCGCCGGTGCCGTGCTGTTCGGTGCCGCCGCCACCAAGATCACCCACTCCGAGCTCATGCAGACCCGGGTCGATGCTGCCCGTGACCGCGCCGAGCAGGCGCAGGCCTACAAGAAGATGACCGCGGAGCGGACGCGTGAGAACGAGGCGTTCGCCCAGACCATGACCGAGCGCATCGCCGAGCGCCAGAAGCTCATCCACGAGCTCGAGGGCCAGCTCGCGCTGCAGCACCGCAAGGTCGCCGAGATCACCCTCAAGGTCGGCTCCGAGGCGCGCCGCGCCGACCACGCCGAGGCCCGGCTGGTCGAGCAGGGCTCGGTGCTCGAGGACGCCGAGCAGCGCGCCGCCGAGGCGATCGTCCTCGCGGCCGAGCTCGAGCAGGAGGTCGCCGACCTCAAGTCCGAGCTGGCCGCCTGGCAGGACGCGGCGAACATGCCGATGCGCAAGCACGCGTAACCACCTCGCACCTCCGCTCCGACCCGTCGTACCTTGGTCGCCTGTCGCGACGTACGACGGGTCGCGGCACGTCCGGCCCGAGGAGCACTCGTGTACGTCCCCCGCTTCAACGCCATGACCGACCGCGGGGAGGCGCTGGCCCTGGTCGCGGCCGTGGGTGCCGGCGAGCTCGTCACCACCGGCGCCGACGGCTACCCGTGGGCCACCCGCCTGCCGGTGGTGTGGGACGACGAGGGCAGCCGGCTCGTGCTGCACGCGGCTCGCGCGAACCCGCACTGGAAGGCCATCGAGGAGGTCGCGGGCGACGACGGTGCCCCCGCGCTCGTGGTGGTCACGGGGCCGGAGGCCTACGTGTCGCCGCGGTGGTACGCCACGAAGACCGAGCACGGCCGGGTGGTCCCGACCTGGAACTACTCCGCGGTGCACCTGCGCGGCCGGGTGCACGTGCACCACGAGTCCGCGTGGCTGCGGGACGCCGTGACGAGGCTCGCGGACCTCAACGAGCGCGGCGCGGTGCAGTGGGGCGAGCAGCCGTGGGCGGTCACCGATGCCCCCGAGACGTACGTCGCCGGGCAGCTGCGGGCGATCGTCGGGATCGAGGTCGTGGTCGAGGAGGTCGAGGGCAAGGCCAAGCTCAGCCAGAACCGCTCCGGGGCCGACCGGACCGGGGTGGTCGACGGGCTGCGGCACGAGGGCGGGGTCCGGGAGGGCCTGGTCGCGGACGCGATGGAGGCGCTGCCCGCCCACCCGGCCCGCTGACCCGGCACAGGATGTGCCGACTCGGCGGGGTTCGGGTCAGGAGGGCTGGGCGGCGACGGAGGCGCGCAGCGCCTTGTGCACGCCGTTGGGGGTGAGCACGCCGAGGAACTCGGCGCCCTGCCTGACCCCGACCATCGGCCGGTCTTCGCGCATCATCAGCGCCAGCGCGTCCTCGAGGGTGGCGTCCGCGTCGACCACGCCGCCGAGCTCGCCGGCGGTGACGCCGTTCATCGGCTCGAGGTGCTCGCGCCGGATCGGGGTGACCGCGAGCCGGCGCAGACCGCGCGAGGCACCGACGAACGACGCCACGAAGTCGTCGGCGGGGGCGCCCAGCACGGCCGCCGGCACGTCGTACTGCGCGAGCCGGCCGCCCTCGGCGAACACCGCCACCCGGTCGCCCATGCGGACCGCCTCGTCGATGTCGTGGGTGACCAGGATGACGGTCTTCTCGAGCTCGCGCTGCAGGCGCAGGAACTCCTCCTGGAGCCGGCCGCGGATCACCGGGTCGACCGCGCCGAACGGCTCGTCCATCAGCAGCACCGGCGGGTTGGCGGCCAGTGCCCGGGCCACGCCGACCCGCTGGCGCTGGCCGCCCGAGAGCTGGTGCGGGTAGCGGCCGGCGTACGTCGCGGGGTCGAGGCCGACGAGGTGCATCAGCTCGTGCGCCCGGTCCCGCGCGTGCTTCCTCGACTCGCCGTAGAGCAGCGGCACCGTCATCACGTTGGTCTCGATCTTCTGGTGCGGGAAGAGGCCGACCTGCTGGATGACGTAGCCGATGCCGCGCCGGAGCGTCACCGGGTTCTCGTCGGTCACGTCCTTGCCGTCGATGAGGATCCGGCCGGTGGTCGGCTCGATCAGCCGGTTGACCATCTTGAGCGTGGTCGACTTGCCGCACCCCGAGGGGCCGACCAGGCACACCATCTCGCCCCGGGCCACGTCGAGGTCGAGCTCGCGGACCGCGACCGTCCCGTCGGCGTACGTCTTGCCCACGCCGTCGAGCCTGATCATGGGATCTTCGGTACGGTCCATGGATGTGACCCTACTTGGCGCCGTGTCCGTGGCCAGCGCGTCGTCAGGCTCGTCGGCCAGCGCGGAACAGCCCACGTGCTACAGCGCCCTGGTCAACGACTGGTTCTGCAAGGACTACTACATCGACCGCCAGGACGAGCTGATCGCGGCGACCAGGGAGCACCTGTTCATCACCGTGTGCGCCGTCGTCCTCGGCTTCCTGGTCGCGATGCCGCTGGCGCTGCTGGCGCGGCGCTCCGCGCGGGTCGAGGCGGTGGTGCTGGCGCTGAGCACCAGCGTCTACACGATCCCGTCGCTGGCGCTCTTCCCGCTGATCGTGCCGTTCACCGGGCTCAGCCGGACCACGGTGATCATCGGGCTCGCGCTGTACTCGCTGACGATCCTCGTCCGCAACACCACCGAGGGGCTGCGCGGGGTGCCGGACGACGTGGTCGAGTCGGCCACCGGCCTCGGCTACTCCCCGCGCCGGCTCCTGTGGCGGATCGAGCTGCCGCTGGCGCTGCCGGTGATCATGGCCGGGCTGCGGATCGCGACGGTGTCCACGGTCGCCCTGACCACCGTCGGTGCCCTGGTGGCGTACGGCGGTCTCGGCAACCTCCTCTACAACGGCGTCCGCACCGAGTTCCGGGCGCAGGTGATGGCGGCCAGCCTGATCTGCGTGGCGATCGCGGTCCTCCTCGACCTGCTGCTGCTCGGTGTCCAGAAGGGCCTGACGCCCTGGACCTGGGGCGTCAGGAGCCGCGGATGAACCTCTTCGCCGACACCTGGGCCTACCTCACCGACTCCGGCAACTGGACCGGTGACGGCGGGCTGGTCGACCTCGCCGTCGAGCAGCTGCTGCTCACCACGACCGCTCTCCTGATCGCCATGGTGATCGGCCTGCCGATCGCGCTCTGGCTCGGGCACCTCGGCCGCGGCGGTTTCCTGGCCATCAACATCTCCGGCGTCGGCCGCGCGATCCCGACGTTCGCGGTGCTCGCGCTGCTGGTGCTCTGGGAGCCGGTCGGCACCGACACGTTCGGTCCGTTCGGCCGGGCCGGGTTGGCCACCCTGATCGCGCTGGCGCTGTTCGCGCTGCCGCCGATCGTCACCAACGCCTACGTCGGCGTCGACCAGACGCCCCGCGACGTGCGCGAGGCCGCCGACGGCATGGGGATGCGCGGCAGCCAGAAGTTCTTCCGGGTCGAGCTGCCGCTCGCGTCGCCGCTGGTGGTGGCCGGGCTGCGGCTGGCCCTGGTGCAGGTCTGGGCGACCGCCACCATCGCGGCGCTGGTCGCCGGACCGGGGTTGGGCAACGTGATCACGGCCGGTTTCTTCAACGGCGACTACCCGAGGGGTCTGGCGGGCGCCGTTATTGTTGCGGCGATCGCGTTGATCCTTGAACTACTCTCGGCGTTGGCGCAGCGCGCCGTGCAGACAAGGGCACGACCGGACACGCGTGGTCTTCGGCCACGGGACACAGAAGGTGATGCAGATGAAGGCTCGACGGATCCTGGCAGCGGCCCTGGTCTCGGTGCTGGCGATGGGCGCCGCGTCCTGCGCCAGTGACGACCTCGGAGACGACGGCAACGGCAGCAGCGGAGGCGGCGACAAGGGCAAGGTCGTCCTCTCCGGGCAGGCCTTCGACGAGGCGGCGCTGGTCGCCAGCATGTACCAGCTGCTCCTCGAGAAGGAGGGGTACTCCGTGGAGCAGAAGCTCGTCGAGAGCCGCGACCAGTACCTCGGCGAGCTCGAGAAGGGCAACGTGCAGATCGCGCCGGAGTACACCGGTGGCATCCTGGACCTGCTGAACACCAACGCCAACGGCGCAAACGCCGAGCCGATCACCACCTCCGACGCGGCGGAGTCCATCAGCGCCGGCAAGCAGCTGCTCGACGACGCGGGCATCACCCTGCTCGACCCGTCCGCGGCGACCGACACCAACGCGTTCTTCGTCACCCAGAAGTACGCCGACGACAACGGGGTCACCAAGCTCTCCGACCTCGAGGGCAAGTCCGTGGTGCTGGCCGCCGCTCCCGACTGCAAGGGACGACCCGACTGCGAGGGAGGCCTGACCACGGTCTACGGCATCAAGGTCACCAAGATCCTGCCACTCGGCTTCGGGGGCGCCCAGACCAAGAACTCGGTGAAGGACGGCGAGTCCCAGCTCGGTCTCACCGCCACCACCGACGGCACCCTGGCCGCGGACGGCCTGGTGCTGCTCGAGGACGACAAGGCGATCCAGCCGGCCCAGAACCTCGTGCCCGCGGTGAACACCGCCTGGCTGAAGGACCACCGGGACGTGCGCGAGGTGCTCAACGAGCTGATGGCGACCCTGGACACCCGCACCCTGGCCGAGCTGAACACCCGGGTCACCGTGGACCGCGAGAAGCCCGAGGACGTCGCCCGCGACTACCTGGAGCAGAACGCCCTGCTGTGACCGGCCCCACGTCACGGGGTGTCAGGTGCCTGTGCACTAAGGTGAGCCGACCGAAAGGCGGCCGGTGCGCGTGCAGACGGCCCCGAGCGCGAGGAATGTGGCTGTGAAGGCGAGTCTTGAGAGGGTCGTGCGCGCCGTGCGCAGCAGGGTGGCCGGTGACCGCGGCCGCCCGTCGGGCGCCGGCACCTCCGGCGCTGGAGCCCGGGTGCCGGGCGTGGTCGAGACGGTCACCCGGCAGCACGTGGTCGGGTGGGTGTCCGTCCCCGCCGAGGCGCCCCCGCTCCGCGTCCACCTGCACGTCGGCCGCCTGAGGGTCGCCTCGACGTACGCCACGCCGGACGACAGCATGTCGGGCGTCAAGGCGGGACGCGGGCGTCGGGACGCCCCGCCGTCCGCCGCTCCGGCGGCTGCGCGCCCCACCCAGCGCAAGCGCAAGGACCCGGCGATCCCCCGTCCGCGCGGTGACCGCCGCAACTCCCTGCGACAGGTGCGGACGTTCTCGTTCCGGGTGCACGGGCTCTGGGCCTACGTCCGACCCGGCACAAGGATCACCGTGCGCGTCCAGGGCAACCCCCTGCCGATCAACGGGCACGGCATGTACCTCACTCCGCGACAGAAGGGCAAGCACACCGTGGCTGAGCTGCGGGAGAAGCTGGACCAGGGACACGTGCTGACCCAGTTCGGCACCATCGAGCTGTCCAAGAAGCTCGACACCGCCTGGCAGCAGGCGGTCCTCCGTCTCTACCACCAGACCGCGAAGGTGCTCCAGGAGGAGTTCGACGTCGAGCTGTTCTTCGTCTACGGGACGTTGCTGGGCGCGGTGCGCGAGGGCGGCTGGATCGGTCACGACGTCGACTTCGACGCGGCGTACGTCTCCCGGCACGACACCGGCGAGGCCGCCGCGGACGAGCTGCAGCGGATCGCCCTGGCCCTCATCGAGCACGGGTTCGACGTGGTCGCCCACCCGTTCGCGCTGCACGTCCACGACGCCGAGGACCCGTCGCGACGCATCGACATCTTCCACACCTGGTTCGACCGGTCCGGAGCCCTGCGGTTCCCGTTCGGCGTGGCCGGCACCGGGACGGTCACCCGCGACGACTGGAAGGGCACCAAGCCGGTCACCCTGCCCGGTGGCGATGGCCTGGTGCCCGCCAACGACGTGCAGATGGTCGCGCACCTCTACGGAGACGACTGGCGCAACCCCAAGCCCGGGTTCACCTGGGACCTCGAGCGCACCGACTCCGCTCCCGACGGCCTGCTGACCACCGCCCAGAGGACGAAGGTCTACTGGGCGAACTTCTACAGCCACAACCGGTACACGTCGGGCTCGACGTTCTTCGAGTTCGTCAACGCCTGGCCCGAGATGGCGCAGAACGTGCTGGACATCGGCTGCGGAGACGGGCGCGACTCCTGCGCCTTCGGCGGCGCGGGTCGCCGGGTCCTCGGCGTCGACCAGTCGCCGGTCGGCATCGAGCACGCGTCCTCGCAGGCAGCCGAGCGAGGGATCGACGACCGGGTCCGGTTCCGGACCTGCGACGTCACGGACATCGACGACCTCGGCCGCGCGCTCGACGAGTTCACCGCCACCGGCTCGGAGCCGGTCGCCTTCTACATGCGCTTCTTCCTGCACGCGATCCCCGAGGTCGCGCAGGCCGGCCTGATGGCGGCGATCGACGCCCACGCCCGCCCGGGGGACTGGTTGGTGGCGGAGTTCCGCACCGACAAGGACGAGAACCAGGCGAAGGTCCACTCACGGCACTACCGGCGCTTCCAGAACGCCGAGACGTTCCGCCTGTCCCTGGTCGACCTGGGATTCGAGGTGCTCCACTTCGAGGAGTCGCGGGGGCTCTCCCCGTACAAGGGGGAGGATCCCGTGCTCTGCCGGGTCGTCGCCCGGCGCTGACTCCTACCATGTGAGCCCGGGACACCGGGACGAGAGGACGAGCGTGCTGGGCAGGGCGAGGCGACGCGTGCGGGCGCGACTCCCGCGGCGGCGGCGACCCTCGCTGAGCGTCGTCGTCGTGGTCGGGCCACGCCAGGCCGGCCGGCTGGCCGACTGCCTGGACTCCCTGCCGTCCGGTGCCGAGGTGCTGGTCGCACCGTGGGGCGACGATCCGCCGCCGGTCCTCGACGGCCGTGGGGCGCGCGTGCTCCGGCCTGCATCCACCGGGAACGACGCCCGCAACGCCGGCGTGACCGGGGCGCACCGCGACCTGGTCCTCCTCGTCGACGCGACGCAACGCGTCGACGCCGGCGCGGTGGAGGATCTCGCGACCCGGCTGACCGCGTCCCCGGACCCGGTCGTGGCCGGGCGGGGGGCGGCCTCCGACGCGTCCCGGCTGCTCTGGCGGCGCGGCTCCGTGCCGACGTTCGACCCCGCCCACGGCCGGTTCCCGCACGCCGCGCTCCCGGACACTCCCCCTGCCGCGGACCTGACCGTGGTCGGGCACGACGCGGGGCCGTGGGCGACGCCGTTCGGCACCGTCCCGCCGGTCGCCGGCGAGGTCGCGGACCTGGCCCGGCTCGTCGCCGCCCGCCCCGACGCACCGTGGCTCGCCGATCTGCTGGACTCGGTCGGCGGCGCGTTCCTCGACGACCTCGAGCACGCGGACCCGACGGACGTCGCGGCCCTGGCCGACGCCCTGCGCAGGGTCCCGGTGGCGGTCCTCGCGGACCTCGGGGTCGAGGACCGGTTGCGCCTCTGGCTGGTCGCGCACGGCCACCACGAGGCGATGAGCCGGCTCACCGTCGACCGCTGGTTCACCCGCGGTCAGCTCCCGACGCGGGTGGAGGACGGCACGGTCCTGGCCGAGCTCCCGGTGCCGGGCGTCGACGTGCCCTCCGACGTGCTCGCGATGCCGGTGCGCCTAGAGGCGTCCCTGCGCCGGGCGGTGCCCGTGGCGGGTGGCTGGGGGCTGACCGTCTTCGCGAGCGTCCGGTGGGTCGACCTCGCCGAGCACGCTCCCACGGTGACCGCGCGCGCCGTGCACGCCTCCGGGCACGAGGTCGCGCTCCCGGTGACCCCAGCGCCCGACCCGGCCGCCACCCGTCACCTGGGGACCGCCTTCCAGAACCACGACTCCGGCGCGGTGCGGGTCGACCTGCCCGTCGCGGCGCTCGACCGGGCCGGTCGCTGGCGGGTCGAGGTGACGCTGGACGTCGCCGGCCTGATGCTGGCCGGGCCGCTCACCGACCGCGACGAGCGCGGCTCCGCAGGCGTCCTCGCCGACTCCCCGGACGCGCCGGCCCGCCTGTCCTGGGACCCGGCCGAGGGGCTGGTGGTCGAGGCCGGCGCCGGGCCGGGCGCCGCGTCACGCCCGGCCGCGCCGTACGCCGTGTCGGTCGAGGTCGGCGACGACCTGGTGGTCCGGGTCGCCGAGGGGCCGGTCGGCGAGCTCGACCTCTGCCTCGGCGCTCGGCGGGTGCCGGCCACCCTCGAGCGCGAGCCGGAGGGCACGGTCGCCGCCCGGTTCCCGCTGGTGGTCGACGACTGGGGCCTCGGGTCCCGCGCACTTCCGGCCGGCACCTGGCACGTGACGTGGCGGCCGCGCGGCCCGGTCGCCGGCCGCGGGGGAGAGCTGGCGCTGTCCCCGGGCCTGGTGGCCCGGACGCCGTACGACCTCGACGCCCCCGACCACCGGGCCCGGCTGCTGCGCGGGCTGCGTGGCCAGCTGCTGCTCCAGCTCCAGCCGCCGCTCGCCGACGACGAGCTGGGCCCCTGGGCGCAGCAGCGCCTGCGGTCCGCGTACGTCGTCACCGACCGGCCGGTGGACCCCGGCCTCGCCCTGTTCTCGTCGTACGCCGGCACCGGGGCCACCGACAGCCCGCGCGCGATCCTCGAGGAGCTGCGACACCGACACCCCGACGTGCGCACCCGCTGGGTGGTGGCCGACCGCTCCGTGCTGCCGCCGCCCGGGGTCGAGCCGGTGCTGCTGCGCAGCCGCGCGTGGTACGACGCGCTGGCCACCGCCGGGACCGTGGTCTCCAACGTGGAGACCGACCGGTTCTTCCGCACCCGCCCCGGGCAGCGGCTCGTGCAGACCTTCCACGGCTACCCGTCGAAGTCGATGGGGCTCGACCTGTGGCGCTCCAAGAACCACTCGCCGCTGCGGCTCGCCCTCCAGCTCGCCAACACCGCCGGCAACTGGACGGTCGCGCTGACGCCGACGCCGGCGATGGACGTGCACTACCGGGAGCAGTACGCCTACGAGGGCACGATCCTGAACCGGGGCTACCCCCGCGACGACGCGCTGGTCGGTCCGGGCGCCGCCGAGCGACGCGCGGCAGCGCGGGCCCGGCTCGGGCTGCACGACGACCAGGTGGCCGTGCTGCACGCGCCGACCTGGCGCGACGACGTGGCCACCAACTTCCGGGCCGCGCCGATGGTCACCCACCTCGACGTGCCGCGCGCGGCGCGGGCCCTCGGCGACGGTCACGTCCTGCTGCTGCGCGGGCACCGCTTCCACGAGCCCGGCCGCACCGGCGCCGGTGCCCGGGTCCTCGACGTGACCACCTACCCCGAGGTCAACGACCTGGTGCTGGCCGCCGACGCCGCCGTGCTCGACTACACATCGATGCGGTTCGACCTCGCGCTCACCGGCACCCCGATGGTCTTCCTGGTGCCCGACCTCGACCGGTACTCCGGCACCGGCCGCGGCTTCCTCTACCCGTTCACCGACTCCGCGCCCGGCCCGCTGGTGGCGACCACCGACGAGGCCGTCACGCTGCTCCGCGACCTGCCGGCCCTGCGCACCGCGTACGCCGACGACCTGGCCCGCTTCAACGCGACGTACAACGCGGACCAGGACGGGCACGCCGCCGCCCGGGTCGTCGAGCACCTCTGGGGCTGACGAAGAAGGTCCGCGGGCGGTGTCGATCTCGCGCCTCACCGTTCGACGTGAGTGTGTGCTCGAGTCCAAGCTCGCCGCGCTCGGCTGAGGGGGCCCGCTCAGGCCAGCGCGTCGTGCACGGTGATCACCGTGTCCAGGTGGGTGATCCGGATCGCCGCCCGGATCGGCGCGTCCGGCGGCACCACCAGGTGCAGCTCCTGCCGGCTCCAGCCCAGCCGCTCGGCCAGCCGGAACAGCATCGCGATCCCGGCACTGTCGAGGTACTGCGTGCCGCTCAGGTCGACCACCAGCACCGCCGCCTCGACCGGGAGAGCGGCGCCGATCGCGTCGCGCACCTGCTCGGCGTTGGACAGGTCGATCTCACCGGTGACGCTGAGCACCACCGTGTGGTCCGCCGACCCGTCCTGTGGGAGCGGCTCGACCCGGGCCAGCTCGCTCATGCCGTTCCTCCCCGCAGCCGGCGCCGCATCCGGACCACCGTGCCCCGCGCCGTACGGTCCACGTCCACGTCGTCCATCAGCCCCTGCATCAGCTGCAGACCCCAGCCGCCGCCGCGGTCCGCGGGCGCGCGCCACTGGCCGGTGTCGATCACCGTCACCTCGAGGTCGTCGCCGTGGAGGGTCGCGTGCAGCCGCATCTCGCCGGGCGCCGCCGCGTAGGCGTGGCGTACGACGTTCGCGCACGCCTCCCCGGACGCGAGCAGCACGTCGCCCTCGTCCTCGGCGGTGACCCCCGAGTCCCGAAGCCACTGGCGCAGCGCCCGGCGTGCCTGGACGAGCATCCGGGACTCGGCCGGCAGCACCAGCTCCAGCGGCCCGTCGACCGGGGCGGCCGGGCGCACCGCCACCAGGGCGATGTCGTCGGCGACGTTGTCGCGGTCGACCAGCGCGGTGAGCAGGTGGTCGCAGAGCACGTCGACGTCCGAGCCCTCGCGACCGGCGGACTCGACGACCAGTCGGTCGAGGCCCTCCTGGATGGAGACCCGGCGGCGCTCGACCAGCCCGTCGGTGTAGAGCACCAGCGTCGCCCCGGCGGGCACCTCGTGCGTCACCTCGGTGAACGTCGGGTCCGGGGTCACGCCGAGCGGCGGCGACAACCCGTCCTCGAGGTACGTGCTCTCCCCGCCGCCGAAGAGCAGCGGCGGGGGGTGCCCGGCGTTCGTGAACCGCAGGGTCCGGGTGCCCGGGTCGAGCACGAGGTACGTCACGGTGACCATCACCGAGGTCGGGAGGTTGGAGACGAGGTGGTGGACGCCGGTCATCACCGCGACCGGTGACGGGTCCTGGACGGCGTACGCGCGCAGCGCCATCCGCACCTGGCCCATGGTCGCGGCTGCGGAGAGCCCGTGCCCGGCCACGTCGCCGATGGCGAGGCCGACCGCGCCGTCGGGCAGCTGGATCACGTCGTACCAGTCGCCGCCGACCGACATGTCGCCCGTGGCCGGGACGTATCGTGCGGCCACCGCGACACCGGGGACCTGGGGGATCCGGTCCGGCAGCAGGCTGCGCTGGAGGGTGGCGGCGATCTCGTGCTCCCGGCGGGTCCGCGCCTCCTCCTGGCTCAGCTGCTCCTGCGCCTCGGACCGCTCGTGGATCTCCTGGAGCAGCCGCTGGTTGGCCGCGGACAGCTCAGCCGTCCGTCGCTGCACGCGGTCCTCGAGCTCGGACGCGGCACCGGCGAGCTCGGCCGCGGACCGGTTCCGCTCGCTGACCAGGGCAGCGAGGAAGAGGGAGGTGAGCGCGACGCACGCGTTGAAGCTCTGCAGCGTGAACATCTGCTCGAACAGGGTGCCGTGCGCGAACGGGCCGTGCTCGCGGGCCGCCGACCACGTGACCACCAGGGACACCACCAGCGCGGCCGGCGCCGCACCCCGCAGCTGCAGCCGCCACGCCGCCCATCCGAGCAGGGGGAGGACCAGGAACAGCATCTGCACGTCGGAGCTCGCCGCCCACGCGGTCGTGCCGGCGGCGAGCACCAGGATCGAGGCGCCCTCGAGCCAGCGTGCCGGTGACCAGTCCGGCAGCTCTCCGAACAGCGGCAGGCAGAGCAGGAACGGCGCGACCGCGAGCACGCCCATCGCGTCGCCGGTCCACCACACCGCCCAGGCGCTGGGCAGCTGGTCGGTGGTGATGGCGTCGGAGGCCGCCAGCGTGCCGGCGCCGACGGTGGCGCTGACGGTCATGCTCGCCAGCGCGCCGAGGAACACGATCGAGAGCGCGTCGCGGTGCCGGTCGAGCTGCCGCCGGAAGCCGACCCGGTCCAGCAGCACCACGGCGACCAGCGGGGCGAGGGTGTTGCCGACCGCGGTCACCGCCGCCGCGACGAGGGTCGCGCTGATCGGCAGGTTCACCGCGAACGCGGCCAGGGTCACCGCCGGCCACAGCCTCCGGCCGCCGAGCAGGAACGCCGCGACCGCGATGCCGGTCGGGGGCCAGAGCGGGGTCACGTTCTGCTCGACCAGCGACAGGGTCAGCCCGACCCGGGCGCCGATGTAGTAGGTCGCCGCCAGGACCAGCAGCGCGGCGGCGTACGCGACCGGCTCGCGGCGCGACAGCAGGGCGGCAGCACCCGAGCTGCTCCGTGATGCCGTCTGCCCTGTCTCCGGTGCCAAGCGAGCTCCTGCCAGCCCTGTGCCCCTCGGGAGAGCGTACGGCGGACCGGGCCGGCGTGGCGGCTATTGCGCGATCGCCGGCTCAGGGCGTGCGGGTGCGACGGGCAGCGACCTCGGCCGCCAGCGCCGCGTTCATCAGCGCGAATCCACGCTCGGCTCTCTCGGTCGCGACGTGGAGCGGCCGCACGAGGACGCCACGGAACCGCTCGCTCTGGACCATGAGGGTCCGCTCGCCCGACAGTCGCTCGAGCGTGAAGGCGTGTTCGCCGTCGAAGAGCCCGGGGACCAGGAGCCGGCCGAGCCACCGCAGCTCGCGTTCGGGGCGGACCGAGAGCACGGTGGGCCGCAGGGTCATCGCTCGTCCTGACGGAGGGGCGATCACCACCGACAGTCGGGCGCCCTCGCTCAGCTCGCCGGTCAGACGCGGGATGAACGGGTTCCAGCCGGGATAGCCGGCGGTGTCGGTGAGCACCTCCCAGACGGCCGTGGCCGGTGCGTCGATCTCGATCTCGTGGCGGATCTGGGTCTTCATGGTCCGTGTCCCTTCGGGGCTAACAGTGTTAGCCACCGTATGCTAACGGTGTTAGCCAGTCAACGGGAGCGTGGAGGTGGTCTGGTCATGGCCGAGGATCGGAGCGCGCGGGCACAGGAGATCGTCGCGGCGGCTCGGGTCCTGCTCGAGGAGGAGGGGGGCGACGGCCTCTCCATGCGTCGCCTCGCGGAGCGGCTGGGGATCCGGGCGCCCTCGATCTACAAGCACCTCCCGGACAAGCGCACCCTGGAGAACGCCCTCATCTCCGACGGGTTCGTGGAGCTGGCCGCCGCGTTCGAGCCCGCCGTTGGCGCCGGGGCGGGTGGCCGCGAGCAGGTCGTCGCGGCGCTAGGGGCGGCGTACCGCAACTTCGGGCGCAGACACCCTCACCTCTACCGTCTGATGACCGACCGCGAGCTCGACCGCGAGCACCTGACCCCGGGCGTGGAGGAGCTGGCCGCCCGCCCGCTGGTCGAGGCGATGGGAGGTGATGTCGACCTGGCGCGGGCGGCATTCGCCTTCGCGCACGGCATGACGGTCCTCGAGCTGAACGACCGCTTCCCGCCCGGCGCCGACGTCGACGCAGCCTGGGCGCGCGGCCTGCGGGCGCTGGCGCGAGCCGATGATCCGGGCTGAGGACCCTCAGACCTCCAGGTCGGGATCCGTCAGCGTCGACAGCGGGTCGGACTTGCGCACGTCGAGGATGTGGCCGGTCTGGTCCGACAGCAGCACGTCCAGCGACGCGCGGGCGACCGCTGTCGACTCCAGCAGGGAGTCGGGGTCCTCCTCGCCGAACGCCTTGGTCCGCATCGGGGTGCCCGTGCGCTCGGGGTTGATGCAGTTGACCCGGACCTCGTGCGCCCACTCGTCGGCCAGGGCCTGGGTGAGGTTGACCACGGCCGCCTTCGCCGAGGAGTAGAGCGAGTAGCCGCTGCGGCCGCGCGTGTAGGACGACGAGGTGAACAGCAGCAGCGATCCCTTGCTGGCCGCGAGGTGCGGCTGGAACTCCTGGGCGATCAGCACCGGGGCGAGGTAGTTGATCTCGGTCGCGGAGTAGATCGTCTCCTCCGAGGTCTCCGCCAGCGTGCCCCGCGGCAGCACGCCGGCGGTGTTGACCACGAAGTCCACGCGGCCCTCGGCCTCGAGGACCTGGCGGCACGCGGCCGCGACGTCGGAGCGGCGCTCGACGTGGGTACGGGTGCCGGACCGGCTGAACGCGTGCACCGTGCAGCCGTAGGAGCGGGCCAGCTCGACGATGTCGAGGCCGATCCCGTAGGAGCCGCCGAAGACCACCATCACCTTGTCGGCCAGGGCGAGGCGGTACTCCTCGTCGGTGCGCGGGGCAGGCAGGTCGGAGGAGGTCAGCTGGAACAGCTTGTCGGCGATGTAGACATCGATCGGCTCGGTGACCTTGAGGTTGCGGTCGTCGCCCATGACACAGCCGATGGGTACGTCGGGCGCGTAGCGCAGCACGACGGTGCAGTCGTCGGTGGCCTCGAAGTTCGGGTCCTGCCCGGCGACGGCGTAGGCGCGACGGATCACGGAGGCCTTGAACGCCTGCGGGGTCTGGCCGCGGCGCAGCCGGGCCCGCGGCGGGATGTTCGCGATGGTGCCGTCGTCGCCGAGCTCGACGATCGTGTCCGCCGACGGGATCACCGTGTCCACGGCGGCGTAGGTGTCCAGCGCCTCGAAGCACTCGGCGATGATCCGGTCGGTGACCAGCGGGCGCACCGAGTCGTGGAAGAGGAGGTTGGCCTCCTCGTCGGCGACGGCCTCGATCGCGCGGAGCGTGGTGTCGTTGCGGGTCTCGGCGCCCTCGAGGATCTTCGAGACCTTGGTGTAGCCGCCGTTGCGGATCATGGCGTGCACCGCGTCGAGGTGGCCGGGGGCCATCATCACGATGATCTCGTCGACCAGCGGGTGCGCGTCGAGCACGGCGAGCGTGTGCTCCATGATCGGCCGCCCCGCGATCTTGATGAGCTGCTTGGGGATGTCGAGACCCACGCGGGTGCCGACGCCTCCCGCGAGCAGGATGGCGATGTTCCTCATGGTGTCCTTCGCTCGGGCTCGATCGTGCGTCTGGGCTGCACGATCGTATCGGCCGGATGGGGCGTCGGCGGAGGTGGGCGGCGGGGGTTGACCTTGCTCGACCCGCATGTGCAATATATTGCATGCCCATCCCGACCGACTCCGACTGCCGGATCCCCCGCATCCTGCTGCGCGACGGCGTCTACCTGCGGCTGCGCGACGCGATCGTGGACGGCACCCTGGCGCCGGGCGAGCAGCTCCGCGACGCCGAGCTGGCGGTGTGGCTGGGCGTGAGCCGGACGCCGGTCCGCGAGGCGCTGCTCCGGCTCGGGCAGGTGGGCCTCGTCCACGCCCGCCCCGGCCGCTCCACCACCGTCGCTCCACTGGACCCGGTCGCGGTGCGCGACGCCGGCGCCGTGGTCGCGGCCATGCACCGGCTGGCCGTGGCCGACGCGGTGGGCCGGCTCACCGACGACGACCTGGCCGCGATGCGGGAGGCCAACCGGCGCTTCGCCGCGGCGCTCGACGCCGGAGACGCCGACGCCGCCCTGGCCGCCGACGACGACTTCCACGCCGTACCTGTGCGGGTCGCCGGGAACGAGGCAGCCGCGATGGTGCTCGAGCAGTACTCCCCGGTGCTGCGCCGGCTGGAGCGGCTCCGCTTCTCGTCGTCGAGCGCGAGCACCTCGGTCGCGCGGCACACGAGGCTCGTCGACCTCTGCGCGGACGGCGACGCCGACCGGGCGGCCGAGGTCGTCCACGAGATCTGGGAGTCGCTGGGACCCCTGGTCGAGACCCTCACCACCGAGACCGCCGTACCACCGCTGGAGGAAGAGGCCCGATGAAGCTGCACGAGTTCCCCCGCCACCCGCTGACCTTCGGCCCGAGCCCGGTCCACCGGCTGGCCCGCCTCACCGCGCACCTCGGCGGGGCGGAGGTGTGGGCCAAGCGCGAAGACGTGAGCAGCGGCCTGGCGTACGGCGGCAACAAGGTGCGCAAGCTGGAGTACATCGTCCCCGACGTGCTCGCCAGCGGCGCGGACACGCTGGTCTCGATCGGCGGCGTCCAGTCCAACCACACCCGCCAGGTGGCCGCGGTCGCCGCCCACCTCGGGCTGAAGGCCCGGCTGGTCCAGGAGAAGTGGGTGCCGTGGGACGACCCGGTCAACGACAAGGTCGGCAACATCCTGCTCTCCCGGATGATGGGTGCCGACGTGCGCCTCGACCCGTCCGGCTTCGACATCGGCATCCGCCGGTCCTGGGAGGACGCCATCCGCGAGGTCGAGGAGGCCGGCGGCACGCCGTACCCGATCCCGGCCGGCGCCAGCGAGCACCCGCTCGGCGGCCTGGGCTTCGCCAACTGGGCGTTCGAGGTCGCCGAGCAGGAGCAGGCCCTGGGCGTGCGCTTCGACACCGTCGTGGTCTGCACCGTCACGGGCTCCACCCATGCCGGGATGATCGCGGGCTTCGCCGCGCTCGAGGAGCTGACCGGCGTGCGCCGCCGGGTCCTCGGCATCGACGCCTCCGCGACGTTGGCGAAGACCACCGACCAGGTGGCCCGGATCGCCCGGCACACGGCCGAGCTGATCGAGCTCGGCCGCGACCTCCGCGACGACGAGATCTCGGTGCTCGAGGGCTGGGCCGGCGACCTCTACGGCATCCCCGTCGACTCCACCATGGAGGCGATCCGGCTCGGCGCCGAGCTCGAGGCGATGATCACCGACCCGGTCTACGAGGGGAAGTCGCTGGCCGGCCTGATCGACCTGGTCGGCAGCGGCGGGATCCCGCGCGACTCGACCGTCCTCTACGCCCACCTCGGCGGCCAGCCGGCCCTGAACGCCTACCACTCGCTCTGGGCCTGACGCCGGGCCGCGGCCGGCGACCCCGGCGTCGGGAACCAGCGCCAGACGACCGCGGAGTGGCCGAGCGTCCAGACCTGGCTGCACACCCAGTAGACGAGCAGCGCCACCGGGACGACGCCGCCGGCCGCGACCAGGCCGGCCGCGGACAGGACCGGCAGCAGCTGCTGCGCCCGGACCATCGCCTCGGGCGCGCCGTCGAGCACGCTGTTCGGGGCGACCAGGTAGCGCTGGGTGAGGAACGAGAGCAGGGCGGCGGTGCCGGCCAGGCCCGCGACCACGGCGAGGTGGGCGGGCCCGGCGCCGAGGTAGCCGCGCTCGGCCAGCGGTACGCCGAGCAGGCCGGCCGTGCCGAGCGAGGCCACCAGCGGGGAGTCCATCGCCCCGACCGGTGAGCCGGCGGCCACGTCGCCGACGAGCTGGTAGAGCGCGAACCAGATCGGCATCTGGAGCAGCAGCGGCAGACAGCCCAGGCGGGACATCCGGTGCTCGTCGGCGATCCGGCGCCGCTCGGCCATGAGCTCGCGGACGCTGTCCGGGTCACGACGTTCGCGGTAGCGGTCGGTCAGCTCGCGCAGGTGCGGCCGGGCCCGGGCGGTCGCATGGGCCAGCCGGACGCCGCGGACGGCCAGCGGCAGCATCGCGAGGCGGACCACGACGACGACCGCGGCAATGCAGAGCGCCCAGGTGGCGCCCGAGTCCGGGTCGGCGCCGAGGGCGGTGGAGGTGTGGTGGGCGGCCGCCATGACGGCAGCGAGGGCGTGCGACAACGGGTCGAGAGGGGACATGCGGGTGCTCCTGACAGGGAGAAGGGACGTCGGCCGTGCCTCGCGCGGGGCGAGGGTCAGGCGCGTCCGGGAGCACGCGGGCGGAGGGGGTGGCGCTGGGGGTCGGTCGCCCGGCCGGGCCGGACCGGTGCCGCCTCGGCCCGCAGGACCGGGCCGGCGCCCGACGTACGCGCGGTGACCAGGACCCGCTGCGGGCCCGGTCGGACCAGCGCGGCGAGGGCGAGCGCGACGGCCGCGACGGCCGCGACGGTCACCGCGGCCGAGGTGTCGGACGTCAGCAGCGACGGGAGCACCACCACGAGAGCGGCACCGACGAAGGACGCGAGCAGGGCACCGACCCGTGGCGTCGTGTCCCCGGGTGCCCGCAGCATGACCTCATCGTACGGACTCCCGCCCTACGCGCGTGCTGGCCGGCCGCCGGGTGATCCCCGCCAGGGGCCTGAGCGGCGCGCCGATGCTGCTGTCGGCGCCGATCGCCACCGCGTCCGGCCACAACGAGCAGCTGTCCCTCTGGTCGGGCATCGCCACCCGGCCGATCGCCACCCGGCCGATCGCCACCCGGCCGATCGCCGCCCTCCCGAAGGCCTGACCACCCGATACTCCCAACCGTTCGAGGGCTCCAGACCTCCCGAGGGACCCTCGAACGGTTGGGAGTATCCGGGTGTGGTGGCGGTGGCCCGTGACGGTGCCCTGTGACGGAGGCCACCGCCCCGGCGGGTTCCCGGCCGGGAAGGCGCGCGCGTACCCTCGGCGTTGGAACCAACTGTCAAGCACGAACGTCTGGTACCCACACCGGCCCTCTCGGGGGGTGGTCGGAGGGACTGGAACGAAAGGCTGAGCAGCATGACGCAGTCCCCCTCGGGCGTGCCCGCCCACGGCACCGCGAAGCACCGCATCGGCGTCGTCGGCGCCGGTCGTGTCGGTGCCGTGCTGGCCGCCGCCCTCCGTGCCGCGGGCCACGAGATCGTGGCCGCCGCCGGCGAGTCCGGGGCTTCCCGCACCCGCATCGCGACGCTGCTGCCCGGCATCACGCCGGCCAAGCCCAGCGCGGTGGCCCGGGCCTGCGACCTGCTCCTGCTGACGGTCCCCGACGACATGCTCCGCAACGTCGTCGAGATGCTCACCGCCAGCGGCGCCATCCGCCCCGGCCAGTACGTCGTGCACACCTCCGGCCGGCACGGACTCGGCGTGCTCGAGGCCGCCACCGCGGTCGGCGCCCGCCCGGTCGCGCTGCACCCGGCGATGACCTTCACCGGCACCGACCTCGACCTCGACCGGCTGCCCGGGTGCGTCTTCGGCGTCACCGCCGGCGGCGCCGAGCGGGCCGTCACCGAGGACCTGGTCGCGGACCTCGGCGGCCGGCCGATGTGGGTGCCCGAGGACCGCCGCACGCTCTACCACGCCGGGCTCGCGCACGGCGCCAACCACCTGGTCACCCTGGTCACCGAGGCCATGGAGATGCTGGCCGCAGCCGGTGCCGAGCACCCCGCCGACACCCTCCGCCCGCTGCTCGAGGCAGCGCTCGGCAACGCCCTCGCGTACGGCGACGCGGCGCTCACCGGCCCGATCGTGCGCGGCGACGTCAACACCGTCCGCGCGCACCTCGCCGACATCGCCGCGTCCGCCCCGCACACCCTCCCGTCGTACGTCGCGATGGCCCGCGCCACCCTCGACCGCGCCGTCGCCGACGGCCGCCTACTGCCGATCCGAGCCGCCAAGATCTCGGGACTGCTCGACGCCGCCCTGCCCACGTCCGGGCCGGCCCACCGCAGTACGTTGCGATGACCGCACCCGTCGTCGCGCGCACCCGCGCCGAGCTCGCCGGCGCCCTCGCGGCGCGCCGGGCCGCCGGCCACCGGGTCGCCTTCGTGCCGACCATGGGCGCGCTGCACGCCGGCCACGCCTCCCTCCTCGACGTCGCTCGGGCGTCCGTCGGCGACGGCCCGGTCGTGGCGTCCGTCTTCGTCAACCCGATGCAGTTCGGGCCGGGGGAGGACCTCGACCGCTACCCCCGCACCCTCGATGCCGACCTCGAGATGTGCGCGGCGCACGGGGTGGACGTGGTGTTCGTGCCCGGCGTCGACGAGGTCTACCCCGGCGGCGAGCCGCAGGTGACCGTCGAGCCCGGGCCGCTGGCCGCCGTCCTCGAGGGCCGCACCCGCCCGACCCACTTCCGCGGCGTGCTCACCGTGGTGGCCAAGCTGTTCGGCCTGGTCCGTCCGGACGTCGCGGTGTTCGGGGAGAAGGACTACCAGCAGCTCGCACTGATCCGGCGCATGGTCGCCGACCTCTGCCTCGGCGTCGACGTGGTCGGTGCCCCCACGGTCCGGGAGCCCGACGGACTCGCGCTCAGCTCCCGCAACCGCTACCTCGACCCCGAGCAGCGGCGGAAGGCCGCGGCGCTCTCCCGCACGCTGCAGGCCGGCGCCCAGGCCGCGCCGTACGGCGTCGACGCGGTGATCGGCTCCGCCCGCGTCGAGCTGCGCCGGGCGCACGGGGTCGACCTCGACTACCTCGAGGTGCGCGCGCCCGACCTCGGTCCGACGCCCGCCGAGGGCGAGGCCCGGCTGCTGATCGCCGCCCGGGTCGGGGCCACGCGCCTCATCGACAACATGGCGATCACGCTCGGGCAGCCTCCCGCCGCCCGGACCGGCACCGACGGCACCCATCCCGACAGCGCCGACCGCGAGGCGGCGACCACCACCCAGGGAGACAGCTGATGCTGCGCACGATGATGAAGAGCAAGATCCACCGCGCGACGGTGACCCAGGCCGACCTGCACTACGTGGGATCGGTGACGGTCGACGAGGACCTCCTCGACGCCGCCGACCTGCTGCCCGGCGAGCTGGTGCACATCGTCGACATCACCAACGGGGCCAGGCTCGAGACCTACACGATCGCGGGCGAGCGCGGCAGTGGCGTGATCGGCATCAACGGCGCCGCCGCCCGTCTGGTGCACCCCGGCGACCTGGTGATCCTCATCGGCTACGGCCAGATGGAGACCGCCGAGGCGAGGGAGCACCAGCCGTACGTGGTGTTCGTCGACGCCGACAACCGGATCCTGGCCACGGGCTTCGACCCGGCGGAGGCGGTGGCCGGCTCCGGCCTCACCCGCGGCGACGTCGTGGCCAATCAGCGCTTCACGCAGACGTACTCGTAGGTGTCGGGCGCGCGGACCGGCAGCACCATCCGGTTGAGGACGTGGATGCGCTTGAAGAACGCGTCCCGGACCCCGTGCGACACGTGGGAGAGCAGCACGAACAGCAGCCGCTCGATGCTGGCGTAAGGCCGGTCGCGGGTCCTCGCGACGACGTCGAAGCCGGCCTCGTCGAGCAGCCGCAGCAGCGTCTCGTCGTCGTGGATCTGGCTGGTGTTGGCGACCAGGATGTACCACCGGCGACCGAACAGCCGGCCCCACAGGCTGTTGCGGGAGTAGGTGTTGAACGCCCAGACCCCACCGGGCTTGAGGGCCGCGTGGAACTTCGCCATCACCGCCTTCGGGTCGCGCAGGATCGTCATCACGCCCCACGACGCGATCACGTCGTACGTCGCGGGGTCGAGGTCGACCTCCTCGATCGACCCGGCCGTCACCGGGACCCCCCAGCGGTCGGCGGCGTAACGGGCCATCGGGTTGGAGAACTCCACGCCCTCGGCGTCGAACCCGGCCGCCTTCGCCTCGGCCAGGAAGAAGCCCGCAGCCGACGCCACCTCGAGCAGCCGGTTGCCGGGGACCCACGGCCGGAACCGCTCGATCCTTCCGCGGGCTGTGCGTCGCAGGTAGGTCTCGCCGCTGAGGAACGAGTAGTAGTTGACGTTCTTCTCGCGGCCCTCGAAGAACTCCTCGGAGTCGTAGATCGTGCGCAGCGAGTCCACCGTCATCCGCGGGTTCTGGTAGAGCGTCCCGCAGGACGTGCAGGTCGCGAACCGGAGCCGGTGCCCCTGGAAGTCCTTCTCGAACGGCTTCGTCACGCCGGTCGCGCCGCACACCGGGCACGACGTCGGCTCGAACTCGAGCTCGGTGAGCGGCCGGAACTCCGGCCGGTCGGGGGTGGGCTGCGGATCCACGGGGGCGTCCTCCCGATGCAGGTCTCGTGGTCAGGGCCGCCACGTTACCGGCCGCTGCCGGTCGGGCAGCGGCGGACGGCCTGCGGCGCGCTGCTAGGTTCGGCCTGTGTCCGAGCCCGCGTACGCCGGAGTGCCCCGGCGGCTCCGCGCCCCCGCGCCCGGCTGGACGACGCGCTCCGACGTGGTCGTCGTCGGGTCCGGCATCGGCGGCCTGACCGCCGCGCTGCGGATCCGGGCGGCCCTGCGTCGACGAGGGGGCGAAGCCGGCGGCACCGTCCTCGTCGTCACCAAGGACGTCCTTCACGCCGGCTCGACCCAGTGGGCCCAGGGCGGCATCGCGGCGGCCCTCGGCCCCGGCGACAGCCCCGACCAGCACGAGCGGGACACGCTGGTGGCGGGAGCCGGCGCCTGCGACCTCGACGCCGTACGCGTGCTGGTGACCGAGGGCCCCGACGCGGTCCGCGAGCTGATCGCGCTGGGCACGAACTTCGACCACACTCCGGCCGGCGAGCTGTCCCTGACCCGCGAGGGGGGCCACCATCGCGACCGGATCGCGCACGCGGGCGGCGACGCCACCGGTGCCGAGATCCAGCGGGCGCTGATCGCCGCCGTCGAGGCCGAGCCCGGCATCGAGGTGATCCAGCACGCGCTCGCGATCGACCTGCTGCGCGACGACCACGGCGGGGTCGCCGGGATCACCCTGCACGTGATCGGCGAGGGCCAGCGCGACGGGGTCGGGGCCGTGCTCTGCCGCGCCGTGGTGCTCGCCAGCGGCGGCCTCGGCCAGGTGTTCTCCCAGTCCACCAACCCGGCGGTCTCCACCGGCGACGGCATGGCCCTGGCGCTCCGGGCGGGCGCCACGCTGCGCGACCTGGAGTTCGTCCAGTTCCACCCCACCGTGATGTGGCTCGGCCCGGACTCCCGCGGCCAGCAGCCGCTGATCTCCGAGGCGGTGCGCGGCGAGGGCGCGTTCCTCGTCGACTTCGAGGGACACCGCTTCATGCAGGGCGTGCACGAGCTGGCCGACCTCGCGCCGCGTGACGTGGTGGCCAAGGCGATCACCCGCCGCATGATCGAGACCGGTCACCCGCACATGTGGCTCGACGCCCGGCACCTCGGCGCGGAGTTCTGGGAGCGCCGGTTCCCCACGATCCTGGCCACCGCCCGCAGCCACGGGGTCGATCCGGTGACCGAGCTGATCCCGGTCGCACCGGCGCAGCACTACGCCTCGGGCGGCGTGGCCACCGACCTGCACGGGCGTTCGTCGGTGCCCGGCCTCTACGCGACCGGCGAGGTGGCCTGCAGCGGCGTGCACGGCGCCAACCGGCTGGCCTCCAACTCGCTCCTCGAGGGGCTGGTGTTCTCCCGCCGGATCGCCGACGTGCTCCCGGGCGAGCTCCGCTCGTGGGCCGACCCCGCCCCCGACCGTCGCGCGGCCGCGCTGGTCGCGGCCGACCGGCGCCCGGAGATCCAGGCGGCCATGACCGGCCAGGTCGGCGTCCTGCGCAGCGCCGACGGGATGGCCGAGGCGACCGCGACGCTGGCCAAGGTGGTCGAGGCCGGGTCCGCGCCCGACGCGACCCCCGACACCGGCGCCTGGGAGACCAGCAACGTCGCCACCGTCGCCCTCGCCCTGACCGCGGCCGCGGCCCTGCGCGAGGAGACCCGCGGGTCCCACTGGCGCGAGGACTTCCCGGTCCGCGACGACGCCCGCTGGGCCGGGCACGTCGACGTGCGCCTGGCCGACGACGGCCTCGCGCTCGGGTTCACCGCCGCCCCGCCCACCGACAGGAGTGACGCGTGAGCACCCCGCCCGGCATCGCCGCCACGCCGTACGACGCCCTGCCGGCCGCGCTGGTCGACGAGCTGTCCTCCGCCGGCCTCGACCCGCGCCGGGTGCTCGGCCAGATCGCCGACGCGCTGGCCGAGGACCTCCCCGGCGACCGGGGCGACGTGAGCAGCCGGGCCACGATCGGCGGGACCGTCATGGGCGAGGCGGTCATGGCCGCCCGCGAGCCCGGTGTGGTGGCGGGCCTCGGTGTCGCCGCCCTCGTGTTCGCCTACGTCCTCGGCGACGACGTCGAGGTCGGCGGCCGGGTCCCCGACGGCACGAAGGTCGCCGCCGGCGACGTCGTGATGGTGGTCCGCGGCCCGATCCGCGGGTTGCTGGTCGCCGAGCGGACCGCACTGAACTTCGCCTCCCACCTCTCCGGCGTCGCCACCGCGACCGCACACTGGGTGGCCGCGCTCGACGGCACCGGTGCGCAGGTTCTCGACACCCGCAAGACCCTGCCCGGCTGGCGGGCCCTGCAGAAGTACGCCGTCCGGTGCGGGGGCGGCGTGAACCACCGGTTCAGCCTCTCCGACATGGCGATGGTGAAGGACAACCACGTGGTCGCCGCCGGCGGCGTGGTGCCGGCGTACACCGCGGTCCGGGAGCTGTACCCCGACCTCCCGGTCGAGGTGGAGGTCACCGACCTCGACCAGCTGCGCGCGCTGCTCGACGCCGGCTGCAACCGCATCCTGCTCGACAACATGGACACCGCGACCATGGCCGAGGCGGTGCGGATCACCGCCGGCCGCGCCACCCTCGAGGCCTCGGGCGGCCTCACCCTCGACCGGGCCCGCGAGGTGGGGGAGACCGGCGTCGACTTCGTGTCGGTCGGCGCCCTCACCCACTCGGTCCGCGTCCTCGACCTCGGGCTGGACCTCCAGGAGTCCCGATGACGCTGCTCGCCGCCGACATCGGCAACAGCCACACGGTGCTCGGCCTCCTCGACGACGGTGAGGTGCGCGCGCACTGGCGGGTGGCGACCGACGAGCGTCGTACCGCCGACGAGTGGGCGGTGCTGGTCCGCGGCCTGCTCCGCGACGCCGGGGCCGGCGCGGACGTCGACGGGATCGCGGTCTGCTCGACGGTCCCCGCGGTGCTGCACGAGTGGCGCGAGATGCTCGCCACCCACTTCGGTGACGTCCACGCGGTGGTGGTGGAGCCCGGCATCCGCACCGGCGTCCCGGTCCTCATGGACAACCCCCGCGAGGTCGGTGCCGACCGGATCGTCAACGCCCTCGCGGCCGCCACGCTCTTCGACGGGCCGACCATCGTGGTCGACTTCGGCACGGCCACGACGTTCGACGTGGTCAGCGCCGCGGGCCAGTACGTCGGGGGGGCGATCGCCCCGGGCATCGAGATCTCGCTCGAAGCGCTCGGGCGCCGGGGTGCCCAGCTCCGCAAGGTGGAGCTGCTCCGGCCGCGCACCGTGATCGCCAAGAACACCGTCGAGGCGGTCCAGTCGGGGATGCTCTTCGGGTTCGCCAGCCAGGTCGACGGCCTGGTCCGTCGGATGGTCGCCGAGCTCGGCACGGACCTCGCCTCGGTGACGGTCGTGGCCACCGGCCACCTCGCCCCGCTGGTGTACGACGAGTGCGCGGTCTTCACCCACCACGCGCCGTGGCTGACCCTCCTGGGACTGGAGCAGGTCTACCGCCGCAACACGTGACGGGAAGGGTGTGACCACGGGGCCCCCACAACCCGGTAACACCCGGCGGGTCGCCCCGTCGACCCCTCCTACGGTGCTGAGCACCGGTGGCCGGCGGGGGGTCGGCCACCCTGGTGGGAAGGCTCCCTGTGTCCACTCAGGCACCCTCGCGCTCCGTCGGCTTCGCGGCCCGGCTGCTGGTCGTGCTCGCGCTCGTCGTCGTCTCCGCACCCCTGCTGGGAGCGTCTCCGGCGTCGGCCGCGGTCGACGGCGGCTTCGAGATCGACGGCGACCTGACGGCCTCGGGGGCCCTCGACTGGTCGAACGTGCCCGGGCAGCCGGCGATGCGCGACGTCGTGTCGGTCGCCAGCGACGACGGCTTCAAGTCCGGCTCGACGTCGAAGGAGGAGGATCCCGACAACTGGGACCTCGTGACGGGTCAGGTGACCCCGAGCGCCAACGACCTCGGCGACATCTACGGCTACGGCCGCGTCGTCGGCGGGCACCAGTGGGCGTTCGTCGGGTTCGAACGGGCCGACGCGGGCGGCACGACGGCCTTCAACATCGAGTTCAACGCCCGCCCCAACAAGGTCAACCGCAACGGGGTCTCCGTCCCCGACCGGCAGGTCGGCGACATCCTGATCGACGTCCAGCAGAACGGGGGGACGTTCGTCAGCGTCGGAGGTGTCTACCAGTGGAGCGGCTCGGCATGGGCGCTGTCGCCGTCCGCCGCCGCGGTGGTCACGCGTGCCGCGAACTCCGGCGCCGTCACCGACGTCGACGGCAACGCGCTCGAGCCGGGCCGCTTCGCCGAGATCTCCATCGACATCACCAGCGCCCTGGGCCAGGCCTCTGGGTGCCCGGGGCTCCCGGTCACCTCGCTGAACATCCGGTCACGTTCGAGTGCCTCGATCACCTCGACGCTCAAGGACTACATCAAGCCGGCCAGCCTCGGCATCCCCACCAGCTGCGGCAGCCTGAGCATCCAGAAGAAGGACGGTTCCGGAGCCGCGCTACCCGGCGCCGCGTTCTCGATCAGCCCGAACCCGGTGGCGGCGACGCCGGTGACGCTGACCGTCACCGACGGCGGCGCCAACGACCCCGACGGCAGCGCCGACGGCACCATCGCCTTCACCAGCGCGAAGCCCGGCAGCTACACCGTCACCGAGACCGCCCCGCCGACCGGCTACCTCTACTCCTCGGCCCCGATCGCGGCCACCGTCACCGCCGGCAGCACCACCACGGTCCCGGTGGTGAACACGCTGGGCTCCGCGAGCTGGACCAAGGTCGATGACACCAACCAGGACAAGGTGGGCGGCGCCACGTTCAGCGTGACCGGCACCGGCGGCGCCGCGCAGACCATGGTGGCCACGCCGATCACGGTCGTCGACAACGGAAGTCGCGACACCGACCCGGCCGCCGGTGCGGTCACCGTCACCGGCCTGCCCACCGGCACGTACGCCGTCCGGGAGACCGTCCCGCCGACCGGCTACGACCTGCCCGCCTCGGGCAACCCCAAGACGTTCAGCGTCACCCAGGCCGCCCCGAACCCGACCGTGGCCGCGTTCTCCGACCCGCGGAAGAAGGGCTCGGTCGTCGTCACCAAGACCGACGCGGTCAGCGGCGACCCTCTCGCCGCGACCTTCCGGCTGTGGCGCGACAACGGTGACGGCGCGCTCTCCGGGGCGGACACCCCGATCGGCTCGCCGGCCGTGAGCACCGGCGGCGCCCTGACGTTCGGCAACCTGACCTGGGGGACGTACTGGGTCGAGGAGACCGTGCCGCCGACCGGCTACCTGGTCGACCCGGACCTGCCGCGCCTGGTCACCGTCGACGCGGCGTCCCTGAACCCGACGGTCGCCGTCGCCGACCCGCGCCGGCCCAGCCGCCTGTCGGTCACCAAGGTCGACGACGCCGACGGGCGCCCGCTCGCCGACGCCCGCATGCGCCTGTGGCGCGACTCCGACGGCGTGGCCGGCCCGTCCGCCGGCGACAGCGCGGCCGGCAGCTGCGAGACCGCCGCCGACGGCACCTGCTCGGTCGACTCGCTCGGCTTCGGCACGTTCTACTGGGAGGAGGTCACGCCGCCGCCGAACTACCTGCTCCCGGCCGCGCCGTACTCCTCACCGGTCACGGTCAACGCCGGGAACGCCGGCACCGTGCTGCCGACCCGCACCTTCCGCGACGTCGAGATCGCGCTCGCCTCGCACCTGACCAAGGCCGGCACCCTGGCCGACCGCGACGGCGACACCCTCGCGGACGTCGGCGAGGTGATCACCTACACCTTCACGCTGCGCAACGACGGCAACGCTCCCCTGAGCGGCCTCGACGTCATCGACCCCAAGGTGGGAGCCGTCTCCTGCCCGGCCACCCCGGTCCCGGTCGGCGGCTCCGCGCAGTGCACCGCGACGTACGCCGTCACCCAGGCCGACGTCGACCACGGCTCGGTCGACAACGCCGCCACCGCGACCGCGGAGGGCCCGAACGGCGTGACCGCCGGCTCCAACGAGGCCACCCACTCGCTGCCCGCCGACGACGCCTCCGCCGTCGGGCTCGACAAGCGGGCCGAGCTCGAGGACACCGACGGCGACGGGTTCGCCGACGAGGGCGAGACCATCCGCTTCGTCTTCACGGTCACCAACACCGGCCACGACTCGCTGCACGGCGCGACTGTCGACGACCCGACCCTTGGCGCGGTCACCTGTCCGGCCGGCACCTTCGCGCCCGGCGACCACGTGACCTGCACGAAGGACTACGTCGTCAACGCCGACGACGTCGACAACGGCTCGGTCACCAACGTGGCCACCGCCGCCGCGCTGGACCCCGACGGCAGCACGGTGACCTCGGCCCCCGACGACACCGTCACCCCGACGGACACCCCGACCGCGATCCGGCTCGTGAAGACCGGCACCCTCGTGGACGACGCGGTCAACGGCGGCGACGGCGACGGCAAGGCCGACGTCGGCGAGACCGTCACCTGGACCTTCCAGGTCGTCAACGACGGCAAGGCGACCCTGCACGACGTCTCCATCGACGACCCGTCCCTCGGCCCGGTCATCTGCCTCGTCACGACCGTCGCGCCCGGCGCCTCGGTCACCTGCGTGAGGTCCGCGCTGGTCACCCAGGCCGACGTCGACCGCGGAGCCGTCGTCAACGTGGCCACCGCCAGCGGCACACCGACCGGCCGGCCGACGATCACCTCGGAGGAGTCCGGCGACCGCGTCGACGCGGACGCCCGCGCCGCGGTCTCCGTGGTGAAGTCCGGCGACCTCCGCGACAGCGCTGCCGACGGGGGAGACGGCGACGGCCTTGCCGACGCCGGCGAGACCGTCGACTACACCTTCACCGTCACCAACGACGGCACCACGACCCTGCACGGCGTCTCCGTGGACGACCCGCGGATCGCGTCGGTGGACTGCCCCGCCGGCGACGTCCTGCCCGGGGCGAGCGTCACCTGCACGGCGTCGTACCTCGTGACCCAGGCCGACGTCGACCACGGCTCGGTCGACAACACCGCGACCGCCGGCGCGCTGGACCCGCAGGACCACCCGGTGGTCTCCGAGGAGAGCACCGACAGCATCGACGCCGACGACCGCACCGTGGTGTCGCTCGAGAAGGCCGCGACCCTCCTGGACTCCGACGGGGACGACCTGGCCGACGCCGGCGAGACCGTGGCCTACGCCTTCGCGGCCACCAACGACGGCACCACCACCGTCCACGACGTCACCGTCGACGACCCGAAGCTGGCCGCGGTCCCGGTCGCTGTCACCTGCCCGACCGGCGACGTGCTGCCGGGGAAGAGCGTCACCTGCACGGCGTCGTACGTCGTGACGCAGGCGGACGTCGACGCGGGCAGCGTGCACAACGCCGCGACCGCGTCGGCGACCGACCCGGACGGCGCCGAGGTCACCTCCGGCGGCGACGAGGCCGACGTCGACACCGACAGCCGGGCCGCGCTCTCGCTGGTCAAGCAGGGCGACCTCGTTGACAGCGCTGCCGACGGGGGAGACGGCGACGGCCTGGCCGACGCCGGCGAGACCGTCGGCTACACGTTCACGGTCACCAACGACGGCACCACCACGGTGCACGGCGTCTCCGTCGACGACCCGCGGCTGGCGTCGGTGGACTGCCCCGCCGGCGACCTCCGCCCCGGGAAGAGCCTCACCTGCACGGCGTCGTACGTCGTGACGGGGGGCGACGTCGACCACGGTTCCGTCGACAACACCGCCACGGCCTCGGCGATCCCGGCCACCGGCCCGGCGACCGTCGAGTCCGACGAGGCCACCGACACGCTGCCCACCGACACCCGCTCCGCGGTGTCCGTCGCCAAGACCGGCACCCTGCTCGACGACGTCGCTGCCGGCGGAGACGGCGACGGGCTGGCCGACGCGGGCGAGACCGTGACCTACAGGTTCGTCGTGACCAACGGCGGCACCACCACGCTCCACGCCGTCGCCGTCGACGACCCGAAGCTGGCCGCCGTGCCGGCGACCGTCTCGTGCCCGGCCGGCGACGTGCTGCCAGCGAAGAGTGTCACCTGCACGGCGTCGTACGTCGTGACCCAGGCCGACGTCGACGCCGGCGCGGTCCGCAACGTGGCCACCGCGACCGCGGCGCCGCCGACCGGCCCGCGCGTCGGGAGCGTGCCGTCCGACGACGAGGTCCTCGCCGACGCCACCTCCGGCCTCGCCGTGCTGAAGACCGGCACCGTGGCCGACGCCGCGCCCGCCGGTGACGGCGACGGCCTGGCCGACGTGGACGAGACCGTCGACTACCAGCTCGCGGTCACCAACACCGGCACGGTCACGCTCACCGACGTCCACGTCGACGACCCGCGCATCGCCTCCGTGGCCTGCCCGACCGGTGACCTGGAGCCCGGCGCCACCGTCACCTGCACCGGCTCCCTGGCCGTGACCCGGGCTGACGTCGACTCCGGCTCCGTGGTCAACACCGCGACCGCCACGGCCACCGGACCCGGCGACACCGAGGTGACCTCGGGCGAGTCCACCGAGACGCTGCCCGCGGACGACGCCGCGGCGGTGGACCTGGCGAAGCTCGCCGACCTGCGCGACGGCGACGGCGACGGCAAGGCCGACGTCGGCGAGACCGTCGACTACCGCTTCGTGGTCACCAACGACGGCAACGTCACCCTGCACGGTGTCGTCGTCGACGACCCGATGCTGGCCGGGGTCCCGGTGGCTGTGTCCTGCCCGGCCGACCCCGTGCTCCCCGGAGAAAGCGTGACCTGCACGGCGTCGTACGTCGTGACCCAGGCCGACGTCGACCACGGCTCGATCGTCAACACCGCGACGGCGTCCGCGGTGACGCCGCACGCCGGCCGGGTCGGCTCCACCGAGTCCGCCACCGACGTGTCCGCCGACACCCACGCGGCGCTGTCGATCGACAAGCGGGCGACGCTCGCGGACTCCGTCGCCGACGGGGGAGACGGTGACGGCCTGGCCGACGCCGGCGAGCGGATCGACTACACCTTCGTGGTGACCAACGACGGCGCCGTGTCCGTGTCCGGCGTGACCGTCGACGACCCGATGCTGGCCGGGCTGCCCGTGCCGGTCGTGGTCTCCTGCCCGGACGTCGTGCTGGCGCCCGGACGTTCTCTCGAGTGCTCGGCCGCCTACACGGTGAGGCAGGCCGACGTGGACCGGGGTGAGGTGGCCAATGCCGCCTCCGCCTCGGGGGTGCCGGCTGCGGGCTCGCCGGGGGTCGACTCGCAGCCGGACACCACCCACACGTCCACCGACACCCGGTCCGCGGTGTCGCTGGTGAAGAGCGGCGAGCTCGCCGACTCGGCCGCCTCCGGCGGTGACGGGGACGGCCTCGCCGACGCCGGCGAACGCGTCGACTACGCGTTCGCCGTGCGCAACGACGGCACCACCACCCTGCACGGTGTCGTCGTCGACGACCCGATGCTGGCCGCGGTCCCGGTGGCCGTGAGCTGCCCGGTCGGTGACCTGCTGCCGGGTGGCACGGTGACCTGCGCCGCGTCGTACGCCGTCACCCAGGCCGACGTCGACGCGGGCGTCGTCCGGAACGTCGCGACCGCCTCCGCGGTGGCTCCCGGCGACGAGTCCGCGACCAGCGGTCCGTCCGACGCCGAGGTGGCGGCGGACGCCGCCGACGGCCTCGCCCTGCTGAAGACGGGTGTCCTGGTCGACTCCGCGGACATGGGGGGAGACGGCGACGGCCGGGCGGACGCGGGCGAGACCGTCGACTACTCCTTCGAGGTCCGCAACACCGGCACGGTCACGCTGACCGGCGTCGCGGTCGACGACCCGCGGGTCCCGTCCGTGGACTGCCCGGCCGGCTCGCTGCCCCCGGGGGCCGCGGTCACCTGCACCGGCTCCTCCGTCGTCACCCAGGCCGACGTGGACGCCGGTGAGGTGGTCAACACGGCGGTCGCCACGGCGGCGCGCGCCGGCGCCAACGGCACGGCCTCGCCGCGGGTGACCTCGAACGAGTCGACCGAGACGCTGCCCGCCGATGCAACGGCCGGCCTGGCCATCGACAAGTCGGCGACCCTGCGCGACCGCGACGGCGACGACCGGGCGGACGCCGGCGAGCGGATCGACTACGCGTTCGAGGTGACCAACACCGGAACCGTCACGATGGCCGGGGTGGCCGTCGACGACCCGATGCTCGGCGCCGGCGCGGTCGCCTGCCCGGCCACCACGCTGGCACCCGGCGAGTCGATGTCCTGCACCGCCGACCACCTGGTGACCGACGCCGACCTCGGCACCGGCACGATCACCAACGTCGCCTGGGCGGTCGGTACGCCGACCGGTGCCGGCGGCTGCGGGCCGGACGGATGCACCAGCGAGCCCGACAGCGTGAGAGTCCCGGCGGAGAAGACCACCATCGTGACCGAGCCCGGCGAGACGCCGGAGGAGCCGAACGAGGACCAGCCGGACCACGACAAGCCGCACGGCACCACCGTGAGCTCGCCCGAGGCCGGGAACACACCGCAGGGCGGCTCGACCCCGAAGGGCGGGCTGCTGCCGAACACCGGTGGGCCGACGGCCGGCCTGGCCGGGCTCGGGCTGCTGGCGGTGCTCGTCGGAGCCGTGGCACTGGTCCGCGGCCGGCGCCGGGACGAGGACCCGGCATGAGGCGCGCTCCGGTGCGGCGGCCCGGAGGGGTCGTCGCCAGCGGGGTCGCGGCGGGCGTGGTGGTCGCCGGTCTCACCGGCACCGTGGCCCTGGCCGCGCTGGTCGGGAGTCCCGGCACCGTGGACGCGACGACCGCACCGGCCGCGGCAGCCCCGGTGCTGCAGGGTGCCGGCGCCGACATCGCGAACGACGTGGCCGCCCGGCCGGACGTCGAGACCCTGGCCTGCCGCCGGGACGGCGGCCAGCACTGGCGGGTCCGGGCCCGCGCGACGAACCCGACGGGCCACCCGGTGAGCTACCGCCTCGCGCTGCGCATCGCCGGCACCGACGGCGACGTCGTGGGTCGGGCGGCGGTCGAGACCGCCGTGGTGCCGGCGCGTGGCGCGACCGAGCTCCGGACCCGGGTCCCGGTGTCGCGGGTCGTCGAAAAGGCGAGCTGCATATTCGTGGCGATCGACCGGGTGAATACCACGGGCTGACGTTCTGGACCATTTTCGGCAGCGGATATCCGGAATTGTCGGCACCGTCTAGCATTCCGGGCGAGAAGCAATTCCACCATTGACAGGAGATTCCTCCATGGCCCAGCGGGTGCACGTCGTCCTGGTGGACGACATCGACGGCTCGGATGCCACCGAGACGGTCAGCTTCGGCCTCGACGGGGCGACGTACGACATCGACCTGAACGACAAGAACGCTGCCGCCCTCCGGGACGCGCTGGCGCCGTACGTCGGTCACGCGCGGCGCAGCGGCGGCACCCGCCGTGCCCGCAAGGCGGCGGCCTCGTCCGGCCCGACGGCTGCCGAGATCCGCGAGTGGGCTCGTGCCAACGGGCACGACGTGCCGGACCGGGGCCGGGTCTCCGCCGAGGTGCGCCAGGCCTACGACGCCGCGCACTGATTCGGGGCATTGTCCTTTTCCGGACGGTGCTCCGAATTTCGTGTCGAGCTTCTCCCGGGCCACCGGGAAATCCCGGGTCGGTCATTAGCGGGCGAGCGCTATTGGGGGCGCCGCCGCATTTTCGTCACCAGGCCAGCTCGAGCCAGCGCCGCCCGGCGTCCTGCTCCACGCTGACCAGGATCTTCCCGCCGTGCGCCACCGCCTCCTCGACGATGGATGTGTCGTCAGCCGGGACGTCGAGGAACATCCGGCCGCCTCGACGGAGCGCCGTGCGCGTCTGCATCCACACGGCATCCCGGGCCGCCGGGTCGAGGCGCTCGAGGAGGCGGCGGCAGTAGGCGACCCGCCCCCCGGAGTCGCGGGCCCGCCGGGCCAGGTCGGCCCCGAGCGAGACCAGGTGGCGCCGGTCGCGGAACGACGCGGGGACGAACTCGGCGGGTGCGCCGACGTCCGCCGCCCGGGCCCGGGCGTACGCCACGTGGTCGAGCAGCTGGTCGTAGCCGAGCAGCGAGCCGCAGCGTCCGGCGAGATGGACACCGTCCACGCCCGAGCGGCACCCCATCTCGAGCACGTGGTCGTCGGGTCGGAGACGGTCCGTGCACCAGACCGCGAACGCGGTCGGCTCTTCGGGCGACGAAGCGGGCACGGGCGGCTCGTCGTCCCACGCGCGCGTCCCCGGTCCCCACTGCCGGATGCCCATCCACGTCCGCGACCTGTCCAGCGTCGACCGCGGGGTGCGGTAGCGGAAGGAGGGGTCCGGCACGCGCCACTGCGGCCCGTAGGTGAGGGCCAGCACCGTCTCGGGATCCGCCGGCGCGGGATAGGTCCGTCCCTCGAGGCTGATCGTCCCGAACGGGACGAGCGTCTCCGGGCCACCCGGGCCACGGACCCAGCGATCGACCAGCACCCAGCCGTCGACGCAGTACGCCGTGAACACGTCGAAGCAATCGTCGTACGTGCGACCCGGGGCCCAGATGTTGAGGAAACCGGCGCTCTGGCGGCGTACGCCCCAACCGCGTCGACGCAGCTCCCGCTGCAGGCGGTGGGAGTCGGCCGCGGCGGCGGCGGGGGAGGTCCCGTGGCTCACGAGCAGCACGTCGGCGTCGTTGTCGTGCCCGATGAACCGACCGGTGCGGACGGCGCCCAGGAGGGTGCCGTAGCCGAGGCAGGAGTCGACCCCCAGCTCCGCGCAGACGGCGAAGTAGCGGTCGAGGTCGTCGAGGGTCCGGGTCCCCAGGTCGGAGCCGTCGGAGAAGGTGCGGGTGAGGCGTCCCCACTTCGTCATCGCGAGCGGTCGGCCGTCGTCGTCGACCACCGTGGTGCGACCGGGGGACGAGTCGAAGGCCACCTCGGTCCTGCCGAGCTCCGCCCCCGTGGCGTGGTCGCGGAACGTGACCTCGGTGCGCCCCGTGAGGTGGGGACGAAGGGACGCCGGCCACTCCGACCGCCGGTCGCCTCCCTCGTCGGTGCCGGGCGACCTGGAGGCGTCGAAGGACAGGACCCGGATCCCGTCGAACTCGACGTCCACCGGTCCGGACCAGTCCGCGGGGACCAGGAATCCGTGACGATCCGCCGGGTCGGTCACTCCAGCTCGTCCCGGTAGCGGGAGAGCGCCGCGTCGAACTCCTCCGGACCACGCGCCGCCGCACCGATCAGCTCGGTGACGAGGTCGGACATCTCGGCGACCTTGAGCCCGAGGCTGCGCTGCTCCTGGAGGTCGGCCCGGAGCTGCTCGACCTCACGCTCGAGCCGGTTGAGCCGGCGGCGAGCCGCTGGAGGCAGGGGTGCCGGCGCCTCGTGCTGCTGGGGTCGGCCGGAGAAGGGTAAGCGCACGCGGTCACCATACTCACGAGACCGGGCCGGCCCGGCGGGCCGTAGCCTGTTCGCTGAGGGCGGACGGGGTTTGCCCGGTGCGGGGAACACGTAGGCTGTGGGGCAAGTTGACACCGTGTACGCGCCGTACGAACTGACGGCGCTGCCCATGGATCTTTGCAAGTAGTTCGAGGAACGAGGCGAACATGTTCGAGCGGTTCACGGATCGTGCCCGCCGGGTGGTCGTGCTGGCCCAGGAAGAGGCCCGCATGCTCTCCCACAACTACATCGGGACCGAGCACATCCTGCTCGGCCTCATCCACGAGGGCGAGGGTGTCGCGGCCAAGGCGCTGGAGAGCCTCGACATCTCGCTCGAGGCGGTGCGCGCCCAGGTCGAGGAGATCATCGGCCAGGGCCAGCAGGCGCCCAGCGGCCACATCCCGTTCACCCCGCGCGCCAAGAAGGTGCTCGAGCTGTCCCTGCGCGAGGCGCTGCAGCTCGGCCACTCCTACATCGGCACCGAGCACATCCTGCTCGGGCTGATCCGCGAGGGCGAGGGCGTCGCCGCCCAGGTCCTGCAGAAGCTCGGCGCCGACCTCAACCGCGTGCGCCAGCAGGTCATCCAGCTGCTGTCGGGCTTCCAGGGCAAGGAGAGCGCCGCCGCCGGCGCCCCGAGCCAGGGCGACGCCCCGTCGTCCTCGCTGGTGCTCGACCAGTTCGGCCGCAACCTGACCCAGGCCGCACGCGAGGGCAAGCTCGACCCGGTCATCGGGCGTGAGCAGGAGATCGAGCGGGTCATGCAGATCCTGTCCCGCCGTACCAAGAACAACCCGGTCCTCATCGGCGAGCCGGGCGTCGGCAAGACGACGATCGTCGAGGGCCTGGCCCAGGACATCGTCAAGGGCAACGTCCCCGAGACGCTGAAGGACAAGCACATCTACACGCTCGACCTCGGCGCCCTGGTGGCGGGCTCCCGCTACCGTGGTGACTTCGAGGAGCGTCTCAAGAAGGTGCTCAAGGAGATCCGCACCCGCGGCGACATCGTGCTGTTCATCGACGAGATCCACACCCTCGTCGGCGCCGGCGCTGCGGAGGGCGCGATCGACGCGGCTTCGATCCTCAAGCCGATGCTGGCCCGCGGCGAGCTGCAGACGATCGGCGCGACCACGCTCGACGAGTACCGCAAGTACCTCGAGAAGGATGCCGCGCTCGAGCGCCGCTTCCAGCCGATCCAGGTGGCCGAGCCGTCGATCGCGCACACGATCGAGATGCTCAAGGGCCTGCGCGACCGCTACGAGGCGCACCACCGCGTGACCATCACCGACGAGGCCCTGGTCTCGGCCGCCACGCTGGCCGACCGCTACATCTCCGACCGGTTCCTGCCGGACAAGGCGATCGACCTCATCGACGAGGCGGGGTCGCGGCTGCGCATCCGCCGGATGACGGCGCCGCCGGACCTGCGCGAGTTCGACGAGAAGATCGCGGAGGTGCGCCACCGCAAGGAGGCCGCCATCGACGGCCAGGACTTCGAGGCCGCTGCCTCCCTCCGTGACGAGGAGAAGCAGCTCATGCTCAAGAAGGCCGAGCGCGAGAAGCAGTGGCGCGCAGGTGACATGGACGTCGTCGCCGAGGTCGACGAGGAGCTGATCGCCGAGGTCCTCGCGGTCGCGACCGGTATCCCGATCGTGAAGCTCTCCGAGGAGGAGTCGACCCGGCTGCTCAAGATGGAGGACGAGCTGCACAAGCGGGTCATCGGCCAGGAGGAGGCCGTCAAGGCGCTCAGCCGGGCCATCCGCCGTACCCGTGCCGGCCTGAAGGACCCGAAGCGTCCCGGCGGCTCGTTCATCTTCGCCGGCCCGTCCGGCGTCGGAAAGACCTGGCTGTCCAAGACGCTCGCGGAGTTCCTCTTCGGCGACGAGGACGCGCTGATCCAGCTCGACATGTCGGAGTTCTCCGAGAAGCACACCGTGTCGCGGCTGTTCGGCTCGCCCCCCGGCTACGTCGGCTACGAGGAGGGCGGCCAGCTCACCGAGAAGGTGCGCCGCAAGCCGTTCTCCGTCGTGCTCTTCGACGAGGTGGAGAAGGCCCACCCGGACATCTTCAACTCGCTCCTCCAGATCCTGGAGGAGGGTCGCCTCACCGACTCGCAGGGTCGCGTCGTCGACTTCAAGAACACCGTGATCATCATGACCACGAACCTCGGCACCCGGGACATCGCCAAGGGCGTCAACCTCGGCTTCAACCAGACCGGTGACGCCGCGGGTTCCTACGACCGGATGAAGAACAAGGTGTCGGAGGAGCTCAAGCAGCACTTCCGTCCCGAGTTCCTCAACCGTGTCGACGAGATCATCGTGTTCCCGCCGCTGTCGCAGGAGCAGATCGTCTCGATGGTCGACAACATGATCGCCGCCGTCGAGCTGCGCCTGAAGGACCGCGACATGTCCCTGGAGTTGACGCAGAACGCCAAGGACCTGCTCGCCAAGCGCGGCTTCGACCCGGTGCTGGGCGCCCGCCCGCTGCGCCGGACCGTGCAGCGCGAGGTGGAGGACGTCCTCGCCGAGAAGATGCTGTACGGCGAGGTCGGCCCGGGCCAGATCGTGCTCGTCGACGTCGAGGGCGAGGGCCCGAGCGCGACGTTCACCTTCAAGGGCCAGAAGGTCGGCGCGCTGCCGGACCTGCCGCCGCTCGAGGCCGCGGACGTGCTCGGCTCGACCGAGGGCCACGCGCCCGCGGACGGCGAGGAGCCCGGCCCGACGGACGTCCCGAAGTCCCCCGGCACCGACGAGTGACCTGACGGTCACCTGACGCACCAGCACCCCGACCCGGCACAGGATGTGCCGGGTCGGCGTGCGTTTCTGGTGGTGAGTCGGCACATGTTGTGCCGGGTCGGCGTCAGGGGAGGGCGTAGCGGGGCTCCGCCTCGCCGGTCTCGACCCGGACCAGCAGGCCGTCGGCGAGGAGGCTGGCCAGCGCCCGCTCGCGCTGCGCGGTCTCCGACCAGGCCGCGTGCAGCCGGGTCCCCGGGACCGCACCCTCGCTGTCCCGGACCACGCCGAGCAGCCGGCCGCGGCACTGCCGGTCGGTGCCGGCGTACGTCTGCACCTTCCGCGCCGGCCCGTCGTACGCCGGGTGGCCGGCCGCCCGCCAGGCGCACCGGTCCGCGACCGGGCAGCGGTGGCAGGACGGGGAGGTGGCGGTGCACACCAGCGCGCCCAGCTCCATCACGGCCACCGCCCAGGTGGCCGCGGTGGCCTCGTCGTCGGGCAGCAGCGACGTGGCGAGGTCGCGCTCGGCGCGGGTCACCGAGCTGCCCGGGAGCTCGACGCCGGTGACGGTACGGGCCAGCACCCGGCGCACGTTGGTGTCGAGCACGACGTGCCGCCGCCCGAACGCGAAGGACGCGACCGCGGCGGCGGTGTAGTCGCCGACGCCCGGCAGCGCCAGCAGCGCCTCCTTGTCGGCGGGCACCTCGCCGCCGTGCTCGGCGACGATCGCCGACGCTGCCGCATGCAGGCGCAGCGCCCGGCGCGGATAGCCCAGCCGGCCCCAGGCGCGCACCGCCTCGCCGGGCTCGTCGGCAGCCAGCGCGGCCGGCGTCGGCCAGCGCTCCAGCCAGGCCTCGTGCACCGGCAGCACGCGGTTCACCGGGGTCTGCTGGAGCATGAACTCGGAGACCATCACCGACCACGCGCTCGCCGAGGTACGGCGCCAGGGCAGGTCGCGGGCGTGCTCGTCGTACCACCCGAGGACCGGCGCGTGGAGCTCGCTCATGCGCTGGATCGTAGGCGAGCACAGGGAATCCGCCGCCGTCCGGTGTCGCTCCCCGATCCGGGGGTCGGCGCTGGCTACGGTGTGCGCATGAGCGCCGTCACCCGTCCGCGCGGCCCGCTCCCCGCCCGGGTGTACTGGATCCGCCGCCTCATCGTGGTCGGCGTGGCGTGCCTGCTCGTGGTCGGCCTTGCCCGCCTCCTCGGGGGCGGCAGCGACGGCAGCTCGACCGACGCGGCGCGGCTCTCCGCGGACCACGGCGCGAGCACGCCCACCTCCCGGGCGTCGGTGCCGCCAACCGCCACCGCGCCGGTCACGCCACGCACGACGAAGAAGGCCAGGCCCACCAGGCCACCGCTGGCCCAGCCGAGCGGGCCCTGCACCACCGAGGGCCTGACCGTCGAGCCGGTCGTCGACCGGGTGACCGGCGGGAGCGCGATCCGGATCCCGTTCCGGATCCTCACCGACGAGGCGGCCTGCACCTTCTCGTTCTCCCCGAGCACCGTCGCGGTGAGGATCAACTCCGGGAAGGACCTGATCTGGACGAGCCAGCAGTGCCGGTCGCTGCCGACGACCGACCTCGTCGTACGCGCCGCGAAGCCGGCGAAGGTCTCGATGCGCTGGACCGCCCGGCGCTCCAACGAGGGGTGCAAGGTCGCGGAGGCCAGGTGGGCCGAGGCCGGCTGGTACCACGTGGTTGCCGCCGCCCTCGGTGGCGAACCGACCGACCAGCAGTTCCGGATCGTCAACCCCACGTCGCGGACGATCACGAAGGCCCCGAAGCCCGACCAGAAGGACCAGGACGGGTCGACGCCGACCGACGAGCCGGCCGACGGCCCGCGCAGCGGGGCCACCGAACCCTCCTGACGGGCAGTTCTGTGGGCGATATTTGACAAGTTTCGCCACGTCTTCCCGGTCGTGCTCCACAATGACCCCATGGACGCCCGCCAGATCGATGTGCTCAACCGATGCGACCCCGCCGAGCTGGGTCGCCGCCTGCGGGCGGTTCGCCTGTCCCGGGGGATGACCCAGTCGGACGTCGCCGGTAGCGGCATGTCCATCGCCTACGTGTCCCGCATGGAGTCCGGGCAGCGCCGCCCGACGGTCAAGGTGCTCGACGAGATCGCCCACCGGCTCGAGGTGTCCGTCGAGGAGCTCCTCGGCCAGCCGGCGCCGCGTGAGGTCGACGAGATCCGCCTGACCCTGGACTACGCCGAGCTCTCCCTCGAGTCCGGTGAGCCGCTCGAGGCAGCGACCCGCGTCGGGGAGGCCCTCGGGCGCCTGGAGTCCGCACCGGTCGACGGCCTGGACGTGCGCGCCCGGTTCCTGAACGCCCGGGCGCACGAGGCGCTGGGGCACACCGACGACGCCATCGAGGAGCTCGAGAGCCTCGTGGCCGGCGGCGCCGTCTCCGGGCTGATGCGGGTCAAGGCGGGCATTGCCCTCAGCCGCGTCTACCGGGAGTCCGGTGACCTGGGTCGCGCGATCGACACCGGCGAGCACGTCCTCGCCGAGCTCACGGAGTCCGGCCTCGACAGCAGCGACGAGGCGGTGCAGCTCGCGGTGACCATCGCCGCCGCCTACTTCGAGCGTGGCGACTCCGGGCACGCGGTGCGGATCTGCCGTGCCGCCATCGCCAAGGCCGAGGAGCTCGGGTCCCCGACGGCGCGCGCCTCGGCGTACTGGAACGCCAGCGCCATGCAGGCCCGCCGCGGGGACATCGGCAATGCCGCCCCCCTTGCGGAGCGCGCGCTCGCGCTGCTCAGCGAGGGACAGGACAGCCGGAACCTCGCCCGGCTCCGCACGGAGCTCGGCCGCCTCCAGCTGGCACTGGACCCGCCGGCCGTGGAGCAGGCGCGCGAGAACCTCGAGAAGGCGGCCGAGGAGCTCGCCTGGAGCAGTGCGGCGCCCGTCGACCGTGCCTGGACCCAGCTGGGCCTGGCCCGGGCAGGCTTCCTCGCCGGCGACCTCGTCGGCGGCCGGGAGCTGGCCAACGAGGTGCACGCGATCTCCGACGGCCACGCTCCGCTGGCCGAGGCCGAGGCGCGCGCGCTCGAGGGGCAGACCTACGCCGCCGAGGGCGACATGGCACAGGCCGCGCGCGCCTACCAGCAGGCCGTCCTCGTGCTGTCGGCGATCGGCGCCGACCGTGGGGCGGCCCAGCTCTGGTTCGACCTGGCCGACCTGCTCGACCAGGTCGGGCTCGCCGATGAGGCGCGCGCCGCCTACCGGCGTGCGGCCGCGTCGACCGGACTGCGGGCGCGCACGAGGACGCCCACGCGTTCACTGGTCTAGCGGTCTCTCCTGCCTGCCCCGCCGCGTCGTCAGCGGCGGGCGTCGGCGATCAGCAGCACCAGACGGTCTTCTGCTCCTGCTTGGCGGCCTCGGCGGGCGCCGCGAAACCGAGCACGACGAGCGTGGCGACGGCGACTGCAGCGGCGAACTTCTTGGCGGTGGTGTTCATGTCTATCTCCTGGTGCGCGATCAGCTGGGGACGTTGGGCCGCAGCACCCGAGCGCTGCTTCGAGATGAATCTTGCCAAAGGGAAGACGGAAGTGGCGCGATTGGTGTAAAACTAAGTCAAGGTCAGTTGTCAAACCCCCCATGATCAGCTGGCACGAGAACCTCGCGGCTCTCCCCCGTGCCGCGAGACCCGCGCACCCACGACGATGCGCGCCGAGACCCCCCGGACTTCGGGCCGGGGGGTCTCCGCTTCTCTGACGGAGCCTGGTCCTTCGCGGCCGCCCGACGCCCGGTCGGACCGGACCGGTATGGACCGGCGGGGGCGTGTTCCGGAACCGCGTCTCCGGGTCCGTCGAGCGGCCCGGCGGCAGGCGGAGACGCGGCCGCGCCGCCTGCTCGTGCCGCCGCCACCGTCGTCCCTCTCAGCCGGCTGCCGAGTCCACGACGACGCGCCACGCCCGGACCTGCGCCGGGTCGACCGGGGCGGCCCACGAGCCCTCGGGCCGGACCCGGCTGCCGACGTGGAGCTGCAGGACACCGGCCGCGACCAGCGACGGGACCTGGTCGGGCCGCAGCCCGCCCCCGGCCAGGATCAGCCCGGCGTCCGCGGGGTCGCATGCCTGCCGCACCAGCCACGGCAGCCCCTCGCCGACGCCTCGCGGCGACCCGGCGGTGAGGACCGTGTCGAGCCCGGGCAGCCCCCGCACCTGCCGCCACGCGGCCTCCCGGTCGCGGGCGTGGTCGATGGCGCGGTGGCAGGTCCAGGGCAGGTCGGTCGCGGTCGACACCGCGGCCATCGCGGGCAGGTCCGGGTCGCCGTCCGGGTCGAGGAACCCGAGCACGAACGCGTCCGCGCCGGCAGCGGCGAGCTCGACGGCGGCTGCCCGCAGGTTCGCCACCTCGGCCCGGTCGGTGCGGAATCCCTCGCCGCCACGCAGCATCACCCGCAGCGGCAGCCGGGTGGCCGCGCGGATCGCGGCCACGGTCGCGGCGCTGGGGGTGAGCCCGTCCCGGTCCATGCCGGTGACCACCTCGAGCCGGTCGGCGCCGCCCGCCTCCGCAGCCGCCGCGTCGGCGGCGTCCAGCGCGATCACCTCGAGCAGGGGCGAGCGCACGGCGGTCAGACGTAGCGCTCGAGGATGCTCGACTCGGCGAGTCGGGAGAGCCCCTCGCGCACCGAGCGGGCGCGGAGCTCGCCGACGCCGTCGACGGTCTGGAGGTCCTCCACCCCGGCGGACAGCAGCTTCTGCAGCGTCCCGAAGTGCTCGACCAGGCGGTCCACCACCGAGCTCGGGAGCCGCGGCACCTTGGCCAGCAGGCGGTAGCCGCGAGGCGCGACAGCGCCGTCGAGGTGCTCGCTGGTGCCGAGGCCCAGGGCCCGCGCGACCGAGGCCGGGTCGACCAGGTCGGTGGGGGAGAGCGCCTCGAGCCGGGCCAGCAGGTCGCCCGGGCTCTTGGCCCGCCGGCCACCGGGCAGGTAGTCGCGGATCACCAGCTCACGCTCGGCGTCCACGCCGGTCACCAGCTCCTCGAGCTGGAGGGACAGCAGCCGGCCGTCGGTGCCGAGCTCGAGCACGTAGTCCTCGATCTCGCGCGCGATCCGGGTGACCATCTCGAGACGCTGGGCGACCACGGCGACGTCGCGCACGGTGACCAGGTCCTCGATCTCCAGCGCGGACAGGGTGCTCGACACCTCGTCGAGGCGGAGCTTGTAGCGCTCCAGCGTGGCCAGCGCCTGGTTGGCCCGGGACAGGATCTGCCCGGAGTCCTCGAGCACGTGCCGGGTCTCGCCGACGTACGCCGCGATGATCTGCATCGACTGCGACACCGAGATCACCGGGAACCCGGTCTGGCGGGCGACGCGATCGGCGGTGCGGTGCCGGGTGCCGGTCTCGTCGGAGTGGATGGTGTGGTCGGGCATCAGGTGCACGGCGGCGCGGTGGATCCGGGTGACGTCGCCGTCGAGGATGATGGCGCCGTCCATCTTCGCCAGCTCCCGCAGGCCGGTCGCGCTGAACGGGACGTCGAGGGTGAAGCCGCCGGTCGAGATCGACTCGACGACCTTGTCCGTGCCGAGCACGATGAGCGCGCCGGTGCGACCGCGCAGGATCCGCTCGAGGCCGTCGCGCAGTGCGGTGCCGGGTGCGATCGAGGCGAGTGTCGCCCGCAGCCGGAGGGCCTCCTCCGAGCGCTCGGTGCTGACCACGTCGTCCCCCTCTCGCGGTGCCCGTGGATGAGCGCGGTCAGTCTAGGGGATCGGGAACGGCCGCACCCGATCGTCGGCCGACTCCGCAGATCACGGTCGGGTCACTCATCCGACCCCGAGCTCGCGGGCCGGGTTGACCGGTGCCTCGAACCCCAGCCTGTGCAGGGCGGAGGCCACGTCGGGCACGTCGAGGACGCGCAGCCCGTTGACGTCCCGCTCGCGACCGGAGGGCCCGGACCGCTCGGAGGGGACGACCGCGCAGGAGAACCCGAGCCGGGCCGCCTCGGCCAGTCGTTGCGGCAGGTCCCGCACCCGGCGCAGCTCGCCGGCCAGCCCGATCTCGCCGATGGCGACGATGCCCTGCGGCGCCGGCCGGGCGTACGTCGCGGAGGCCAGGCTGACCGCGATGGCCAGGTCGGTGGCGGGCTCGTGCAGCCGGGCGCCGCCGACCGTGGAGGCGAAGACGTCCTGGTTGTGCAGCCGGAGCCGGGCGTGCTGCTGGAGCACCGCGATCACCATCGCCACCCGCGAGGAGTCGAGCCCCGAGGTGGTGCGGCGCGGCTTGTCGATCGGCGAGGCGGTGACCAGCGCCTGCACCTCGGCCAGCAAGGGTCGCCGTCCCTCCATGCTCACGGCGACGCAGGTGCCGGGCACCTGCTGGTGGTGGTGCTCGACGAACAGCCCGGTCGGGTCGACCACCGTGGTGATGCCGTCGCCGGACAGGTCGAAGCAGCCGACCTCGTCGACCGGGCCGAAGCGGTTCTTCATGGCCCGCAGCATCCGGAACCGCGAGTTGCGGTCGCCCTCGAAGTGCAGCACCACGTCGACCACGTGCTCGAGCACCCGCGGCCCGGCGATCGAGCCGTCCTTGGTGACGTGGCCGACCAGCACCGTCGTGATGTTGCGGGTCTTGGCCACCCGCACCAGCGCGGCGGCCACCTCCTTGACCTGCGTGACCCCGCCCGGGACGCCGTCCACCTCGGAGGCGCCGATCGTCTGCACGGAGTCGACGACGATCAGGTCGGGCCGCACCTCCTCGACGTGGCTCAGCACCGCCCCGAGGTCGGTCTCGGCGGCGAGGTAGAGCTCGTCGTGCACGCCACCGGTGCGGTCGGCCCGCAGCCGCACCTGCGACGCGGACTCCTCCCCGGTGACGTAGAGGACCCGCCGTCGGGTGCGCGCGGTCTGGGCGGCGACCTCGAGCAGCAGCGTGCTCTTGCCGACCCCGGGCTCGCCGGCCAGCAGGATCGCGGCGCCGGGCACCAGCCCGCCGCCGAGCACCCGGTCGAGCTCGGGCACCCCGCTGTCGCGGAACGCGGACGCCTCGACCGGGACCTGCCCGATCGGCACGGCGGGCGAGCTCACCGGCCCGGCGTGGGCGCGCACCGCGGTGACCACGCCGACCTCGGCGACCGAGCCCCAGGCCTGGCACTCGGCGCAGCGGCCGACCCACTTGCCGGTCTCCCAGCCGCACTCGCCGCAGCGGTACGCCGATCGTGCCTTCGCCCGTCCGTTCGCCATGCGCAGGAACCTAGGCGAGCCCACCGACAGCGTGCGGACGCGCGCCGTGGCATGCTGTCCACACGCGGTTGGAACGATCAAGAGGGGGTGGCGCGTGGCCGCAACCCAGCGCCGGGGACCCGTCGTGCCCCCGACCCTCGCCGACGTGGCCGAGCTGGCCGGCGTCTCCCGGCAGACCGTCTCCAACGCGCTGAACAACCCCGCACTGCTCCGCACCGACACGCTGGAGCGGGTCCAGGAGGCGGTCGCCGAGCTCGGCTACCAGCCCAACCGGGCCGCCCGGAACCTCCGCACGCGCGCCTCCCACCTCGTCGGCATGCGGTTCGCGCCGGCCCAGGAAGGCACCGCCAACGCGCTCATGGAGCGGTTCGTGCACTCGCTGGTCGAGGAGTGCCGGGCGGCCGGCTACCACGTCCTGCTGTTCGCGGCCGACCACGACGACATCACCTCCGGGTACGACGAGCTGGTGCGCTCCACCGCCGTCGACGCGTTCGTGGTGACCGACACCTACCTCGGCAACCCGCAGGCCGCCTGGCTGGAGCAGAACCGCGTCCCGTTCGTCGCGTTCGGTCGTCCGTGGGACGACCCCGACGCGGGGCACCCGTGGGCCGACGTCGACGGCGCCGCCGGCGTCGCGATGGCCACCCGGCACGTCATCGGCCGCGGCCACACCCGGGTCGCCTGGGTGGGGTGGCGCAAGGACTCGCGGATCGGCGAGGACCGCCGGTCCGGCTGGTCGGCCACGATGCGTGAGCGCGGGCTTCCCACCACCGGCCTGGCTGCGCGGGTCGAGGACACCATCGCCTCCGGCAAGGAGGCGGCGGCGATGCTGCTCGACGAGGCGCACCCGAGCGCGTTCGTCTGCGCCTCCGACACCCTCGCGATGGGGGTGCTGCACACCCTGCACGACAGGGGTCTGGTGCCCGGGCGCGACGTCGCGGTGGTCGGCTTCGACGACTCGCAGGCGGCGCAGGTCGTGCCCGGCGGGCTGACCTCGGTGCGGCAGCCGCTGGAGGAGGTGGCGGTCGAGGTGGTCGCCGCGCTGCAGGGCATGCTCGCGCGACCACGCCTGGTGCACCCGCCGCGGCTGCTCACGCCGTCGCTGGTGGTCCGCGGCTCCGCGCCGTAGACGCGCACCCGCCCGCCCCTCAGAAGTCCTTGCTCCAGAGGTTGACCGCGTAGTCCACCTCGGTGCCCTCGTGCTCGGCGAGCACGGCGTCCGCCGTGGGCTGGTCGAACTCGATCCGTACCACCGCCTCGAGGTCGGCGCGGTGGGCGAAGGACCAGCGGATGTCGACCGGCTGCCGCCGCCAGCCGTGCCGCGACCAGAACCGCTCCACCTCGTCCGGGTCGACGGTCGGGTAGCCGCGGCGGAACCACCCGCCGAACGTCGACCGTCGCCCGTCGTTGTCGACGACGAACGCGGTGCCCCCGCGCCGTACGACGCGGTCGAGCTCGGCGAGCCCGGGTTCGCAGCCGGGCCCGAAGAAGTACGCCCACCGCGCCTGCACGACGTCGACGGACGCGTCGGGGAGCGGGATCGCCTGGGCGGTGCCCTGGTGGACGGTGACGTTCCCAAGCCGGCGGGTACGCCGCGCGGCGAGGGCCGCGAGGTCCGGGTGCGGCTCGACGCCGACCACCGAGTCGGCCTCGCCGGCCCACCGGGGCAGGTGGAACCCGGTGCCGCAGCCGAGGTCCAGGAACGTGCGTCCTGTCCAGGTGGCGAGCCCGCGCATGGCGGACTCGATACGGCCCTCCGGGTCGGCGGCCTTGTTCTCCAGCTCGTACGTCGCGGTGTGGTGCCAGATGTTCGGGCTCGGCACCGCGCCGTCGGGCAGGTTCATGCCCGCAGGCTCAGAGCCGGACCAGCCCGTTCGGCGTCTGGAACTGCGCCGCGATGATGCCGGGGGTGCCGTGCGGGGCCACCCACTCGACCTTCACGTCCTCCAGGGGCGCCTCGACGGTCTGGCCGAGCCACTCGCTGACCCGCTGCGGGTCGCCCGCGATCTCCAGGCAGGCCAGGGAGAAGTCGCCGGTGCCGCCGGCGCTCGGGTGGTCGCCCCGGGGGGACTTCCACTCGACGAAGAACGGCAGCTGCGGGTCCGCGATGAGGCCGTTGACCCCGATCTGCTTCCACTGCAGGTTGGTGCCGTCGGGACGGTGCCGGTTGCCGTCGACCGCCTCGCGGCCGAGGCGCTGCTCGACCTCGGTGATGTCGTCGACCGCGACCACCCAGCCGAGCCAGCCTCCGCCGAGCGCCGAGCGCGCGCGGACGGCCTGCCCGAAGGGGGCCTTGTCCGAGGCCGGGTGGTCGAGCACCTCGACGATCTCGAGGTAGGTCGAGTCGGCCAGCGGGAGGATCATGTTCCGGGTCCCGAACCGGGGGTGGACTCCGCCGTCGGCGAACTCCTTGCCCAGCAGGTGGCCGATCCGCCGGGCGGTGGCACGGAGGCCGTCAGGTGCCGCGGCGTACGAGAGATGGTCCAGACGCATGTCAAGCATTGTGGACGCTGCGTGTCCCGGACGCCGCATCGGGGGTCCGGTCTCTTGATGTCGAGAATCCTCAGCGGGGGTCGGCCGGGTGCAGCGCGAGCGCGGATCGCGAGCGCACGTGGGCCTCCGCGTGCTTCGCCAGCTCGTCGTACGCCGCGGGCCCCATGAGCTCGACGAGCTCGGCCTTGCTGGTGAGGTAGAGCGGCTCCACCGCGACGTGCGCCTCGGTGTTGCCCGAGCAGTACCAGTCGAGGTCGTGGCCGCCCGGCCCCCAGCCGCGGCGGTCGTACTCCGCGATCGACACCTCGGTGTACGACGTGCCGTCCGGCCGCTCGACGTCGCGGAACGAGCGTCGGATCGGGAGCTGCCAGCACACGTCCGGCTTCGTCTCCAGCGGGTGCCGTCCCTGCTGGAGCGCCAGTGCGTGCAGGGCACAGCCGGCGCCGGAGTGGAAGTCCTTGCGGTTGTGGAAGATGCAGGCCTGCTCGCCGTCGACCTCGACGGTGAGGGTCTTGCGGGCGCCCTCGTCGTCGGTCTCGATCCAGTCGTCCTTGCGCACCCGGCCCTCGGGACGGAACTGCCACAGGTCGGCGTCGAGCTGCGCGACGTACCCCGCGACCCGTTTCTCGTCGTCCTTGTCGGAGAAGTGGGCGCCGAGCGTGCAGCAGCCGGCGTCCGGGGAGCTGGCGTAGATGCCGCGGCAGCCCTGGCCGAAGATGCAGGTGTAGGCCGACGTCAGCCAGGTGAGGTCGCAGCGGAAGACCTGGTCGGGGTCGGCAGGGTCGGGGAACTCCACCCACGCTCGGGGGAAGTCGAGGTCCACTTCGGGCACCCGACCACCCTACGTCGCGGGGAGGACTACCGTGTGTCCCATGAGCGAGGCAGGTCGCACGAGCAAGGCGAGGCAGGTCCCATGAGGCTCGGGGTGCTCGACATCGGGTCGAACACCGGCCACCTCCTCGTCGTCGACGCGCACGGTGGTGCGGCCCCGCTGCCCGCCTTCTCCTACAAGGAGCCGTTGCGGCTCGCCGAGCACCTCGACGAGCAGGGCGCGGTCCACCGGGCCGGCATCGACGCGCTGACCGCGTTCGTGGCCGAGGCGGTCGTGGTGGCCGAGGACAAGGGCTGCGAGGAGATGCTCGGGTTCGCCACCTCCGCGGTCCGCGACGCCGTCAACTGCGACGACGTGCTCGAGCATGTGCACGGCGAGACCGACGTGACCATCGAGGTCCTCGCGGGCGAGGACGAGGCGCGGCTGACCTTCCTCGCCGTACGTCGCTGGTTCGGCTGGTCGGCCGGCCGCCTGGCGGTCTTCGACATCGGCGGCGGCTCGCTGGAGATCGCGGGCGGCCAGAACGAGTCGCCCGACGTGGCCTGGTCGGTGCCGCTCGGCGCGGCCCGGCTGGCGCGGGAGTTCTTCGCCGGGGGTGCCCCCAGCGACGACGACGTACGCCAGCTGCGGCGGCGGATCCGCGCCGAGATCGCCCGCGACGCCGGCAACCTGCTGCGCGGCGGCCGCCCGGACCGCGCGGCCGCGACCTCCAAGACGTTCCGCTCCCTGGCCCGGATCTGCGGGGCGGCGCCGTCCCAGGACGGGCCGCTGGTGCCGCGGACGCTGCCGCGGGACGAGCTGTCCAAGCGGATCCCCGAGCTGATCCGGATGAGCCGCGACGAGCTGGTGGAGCTGCCCGGCGTCTCGGTGGACCGTGCCCACCAGATCGTGCCCGGCGCCCTGGTCGCCGAGGCGTGCATGGACATCTTCGACCTCGACGAGCTGGAGATCTGCCCGTGGGCGCTGCGCGAGGGCGTGATCCTCGAGCGCTTCGACCACCTCGGCTTCCTCGGCGGTTGATGCGCGGCCGATGCGACCCCTGACCGGACTCTCCACCGCCTCGGTGTACCCCGAGTCCACCGCCCATGCCTTCGCGTACGCCGCGACGCTGGGCTACGACGCCGTCGAGGTGATGGTCGGCATCGACGGGCTCAGCCAGCAGGTCGCCGCGATCCAGCAGCTCTCCGACCACCACGAGATCCCGGTCTGCGCGGTGCACGCGCCCTGCCTGCTGATCACCCAACGGGTCTGGGGCACCGACCCGTGGGGCAAGCTCGAGCGGTCCGCGGAGATGGCGCACTCGCTCGGCGCGGACGTGGTCGTCGTGCACCCGCCGTTCCGGTGGCAGCGGGACTACGCCCGCGAGTTCGTGCAGGGCATCGCCGGCCTCGAGGAGTCGACCGGGCTCGCGTTCGCGGTCGAGAACATGTACCCGTGGCGCGCCTCGGCGAAGCGTGGCATGGAGGTCTACCTCCCGGGCTGGGACCCGTCCGAGGAGGACTACGCCAACACCACCATCGACCTGTCGCACGCGGCGACCGCGCACTCCGACCCGGTCGAGATGGCCAAGCGGCTCGGCAGCCGGCTGCGCCACATCCACCTGACCGACGGCACCGGGTCCGCGAAGGACGAGCATCTGGTGCCGGGCCGGGGCACCCAGCCGGCGGCGGAGCTGCTCAACCACCTCGCCGACACCGGCTTCACCGGGCACATCGTGGTCGAGATCAACACCCGCAAGTCCGGGTCCCCGGAGGGCCGCCGCGAGGACCTCGCCGAGTCGCTGGCGTTCGTCCGCGAGCACTTCGTGGCCCGGCGGGCGGTCTCGGGTGGCTGACGGGACGAGGGCATGAGCACCGGGGCCACCGTCTCCGCCCGCGGCCCGGGGCGGCGCCCTGGGTCCCCGGACACCCGGGCCGCGATCCTGGCCGCCGCCCGCGAGCTGTTCGCGCACCGGGGCTTCAGCGGTACGACGGTCCGCGCGATCGCGGGACAGGCCGGGGTCGACCCGGCGCTGGTGCACCACTACTTCGGCACCAAGAACGACCTCTTCGTCGCCGCGCTGGAGCTGCCGGTCGACCCGCGCCAGGTGCTCGCGCCGATCCTCGCCCAGGGGGCGGACGGTGCGGGGGAGCGGCTGCTGCGTGCGTTCCTCTCGGTCTGGGAGGATCCCGACGCCCGCCTCGCCCTGCTCGGCGTGGTGCGGGGGTTCCTCGAGCCCGACGGGCACCGGCTGCTGACCGAGGGTTTCCTGCCGACCGTGTTGGTCCCGGCAGGCGTGGCGCTGGGCATCGACGAGCCCGAGCGCCGGATGCCGCTGGTGGCCAGCCAGATCATCGGCCTGATCATGACCCGCTACGTCGTCGAGGTCCCCGCGATCGTCGCGATGTCCGCCGACGACGTGGTCGCGACGTACGCCCCGCTGGTCCAGCACTTCCTCACCGACCCCCTTCCGTGACCCCGACGTGCCCCCTGTGGTCCGCCGAAGTGCCCTCTCTTGCGCTGCGAGGTGCCCCGTCTTGCGGGGCCGCCGCAACCCGGGGCACCTCGGCCATCGAAAGGGGGCACCTCGGCCGTCGATTCCGGGCACGTGGGCGGGTTGCGGGGGACGGGATCGAGGAGGACAATTCAACGTATGGTGAATAACGCGGTGGAGGTCAGGGACCTCGTCGTCGAGCGCGGGGGTAAGCGCGTGCTGCCGGGGATCTCGTTCGCGATCCCGGAGGGCCAGGTCACCGGCCTGCTCGGGCCGTCCGGGTGCGGCAAGACCACGCTGATGCGGGCGATCGTCGGCGTGCAGAAGCTGCGGTCCGGCACCGTCGAGGTGCTCGGCGAGCCCGCCGGCTCGCGGCCGCTGCGCGACCGGGTCGGCTACGTCACCCAGGAGGCCAGCGTCTACGACGACCTCAGCGTCACCGAGAACCTCCGCTTCTTCGCCCGGGTCCTCGGCGTCTCCGACGACGGCGTCCAGCGCAGCATCGACGCGGTCGACCTGGGGGCCAACGCGGCACAGGTGGTGGGGAACCTCAGTGGCGGTCAGCGCTCGCGGGTCAGCCTCGCGGTCGCGCTGCTCGACCAGCCCGAGGTGCTGGTCCTCGACGAGCCCACCGTGGGTCTCGACCCGGTGCTGCGGCGCGACCTCTGGGCGATGTTCCACCGGCTGGCCGACAGCGGCGTCGCGGTCCTGGTCTCGAGCCACGTGATGGACGAGGCACAGCGCTGCGACCGGCTGCTGCTCATGCGAGAGGGCCGGATCATCGCCGACGACACGCCCCGGCGGATCCTCGACGCGGCCGGGGTCGCCGAGATCGAGGATGCGTTCCTTGCCCTGGTCGAATCCGGGGCCGCGGACGGTCCGAAGGAGGGAGTGGCATGACCCCGCGGATCACGTTCGCCGTCGCCGCCCGGGTGCTCACCCAGATCCGGCGCGACCACCGCACCCTGGCGATGCTGCTGCTGCTCCCGTGCCTGCTGATGTCCCTGCTGTGGTGGATGTTCGACGAGCTGCCCGGCAACACCTTCGACTCGATCGGGCCGGCGCTGCTGGCGATGTTCCCGTTCATCATCATGTTCCTGGTGACCAGCGTGACCACGCTGCGCGAGCGCAGCAGCGGCACCCTCGAGCGGCTGCTGTCGATGCCGATGGGTAAGGGCGACTTCCTCGGGGGGTACGCCCTGGCGTTCGGCGTGATCGCCGCCGTGCAGTCGGTGCTCGCGGTGACCCTCAGCGTCACGCTGCTCGGCCTCGAGGTGCAGGGACCGGTCTGGCTGCTCACGGTGGTCGCGGTCGCCGACGCAGTGCTCGGTACGGCGCTCGGCCTGTTCGTCAGCGCGTTCGCGCAGACCGAGTTCCAGGCCGTGCAGTTCATGCCGCTGATCGTGATCCCGCAGATCCTGCTCTGCGGGCTCTTCGTGGCCCGCGACGCGTTGCCGCCGGTGCTCGAGGCGATCAGCAACGTGCTCCCGCTGTCCTACGCCACCGACGCGATGACCCATCTGGTGACCAGCGCCGACACCGCCGAGGTCTGGCAGGACCTGGCGGTCGTTGTCGGGTTCGCGGTCGCGGCGCTGTCGCTGGGCGCGGCGACCCTGCGGCGGCGTACCGCCTGATCCCCGTACGCCGCGCTGCGGCGCGACGGGCCGGATCGTCGCCGCTTCGTCCGATCGGAGGGTCCCGGCGTAGCCTGTCCTCGGCCCCGCCGAGCGGACGCGGGCCGCCGGAAAGCGCACAGGGAGAACCATGTCTTTGCTCCGCCAGCCGATCCTTCTCCTCGCCCGCAGCGAGGCGGTCAAGAAGCTCGTCAGCACCATGCCCGTCTCGTCGGGGATCGTGACGAGCTACGTCCCCGGTGAGGGCACCGAGGCGGCTGTCGAGGCCACCGCCCGCCTCGTCGACGACGGGCTGACGGTCACCCTCGACTACCTCGGTGAGGACACCCTCGACGCGGCGCAGGCCGACGCCACGGTGGCCGCGTACCTCGACGTGCTGCAGGCGCTCTCGAGCCGTGGCCTGGCCCGCAACGCGGAGGTCTCGGTCAAGCTGAGCGCGATCGGCCAGGCGCTCCCGGACGGCGGGCACAAGATCGCCCTCGACAACGCCCGCACCATCTGCCGGGCCGCGCGCAACGCCGGCACCACGGTGACCCTCGACATGGAGGACCACACCACCACCGACTCGACGCTGCAGATCCTGGCCGAGCTCCGCAGGGACTTCCCCGAGACCGGTGCCGTGCTGCAGGCCTACCTCCACCGCACCGAGGACGACTGCCGTCGGCTGGCCCACGAGGGCTCCCGGGTCCGGCTGTGCAAGGGCGCCTACAACGAGCCCGAGTCGGTCGCCTTCCAGGACAAGCTCGACGTCGACAAGTCCTACGTCCGCTGCATGAAGGTCCTCCTCCAGGGCGACGGCTACCCGATGCTGGCCACCCACGACCCGCGGATGATCGCCATCGGCCGCTCGATCGCCAGCGACACCGGCCGGGCCAGGGGCTCCTACGAGTTCCAGATGCTCTACGGCATCCGGCCCGAGGAGCAGAAGCGGCTGGCCGGCGAGGGCGAGTCGATGCGGGTCTACATCCCCTACGGCCTCGAGTGGTACGGCTACCTCATGAGACGTCTCGCCGAGCGTCCGCAGAACCTGTCATTCTTCGTGAAGTCCCTGATCTCGAAGAAGTAGGGAGCGATCCCATGGCCAGCGGGCAGACCGCGATCCTCGGCGCCGGCGTCATGGGCGAGACGCTGCTCTCCGGCCTGGTGCGCGCCGGCCGCCGCGTCGACAACCTCCTGGTCGGTGAGAAGCGCGAGGGTCGCGCCCACGAGCTCGAGGAGCGGTACGGCGTCGCGGTGGTCTCCAACATCGAGGCCACGCAGAAGGCCGACACCATCGCGCTGGTCGTGAAGCCCCAGGACATGGGCGACCTGCTCGAGGAGATCGCCCCGCACCTGCGCCCTGGCCAGCTCGTGGTCAGCCTGGCCGCCGGGATCACCACCGCGTTCATCGAGGCGCGGGCGCCGGAGGGCGTCGCGGTGGTGCGGGTCATGCCGAACACCCCGGCACTGGTCGACGAGGGCATGGCCGCGATCGCGCCCGGCTCGCACTGCGACGACCAGCACCTCGCCGAGGCGGAGGCACTGATGGCCTCGGTCGGCAAGGTGCTCCGGATCCCCGAGCGGCAGATGGACGCGGTCACCGCGATCTCCGGTTCCGGGCCGGCGTACATCTTCTTCGTCGTGGAGTCGATGATCGAGGCCGGCGTGCACCTCGGACTGCCCCGCGGCACCGCGACCGACCTGGTCGTGCAGACCCTGGTCGGGTCGGCCAAGATGCTCCGCGAGACCGGCACCCACCCGACCGTGCTCCGCGAGCAGGTCACCTCGCCGGCCGGCACCACCGCGGCCGCGGTCCGCGAGCTCGAGGTGCACAAGGTCCGGGCCGCGTTCCTGTCGGCCCTCGAGGCCGCGCGCGACCGCTCCCGGGCGCTCGCCGAGGGCGACTGAGTCACCGCTCGTCGCGCTGGTTGAAGTCCGGCGGCTCCGTGCCCTCGAGCCCACCGTCGTTGCCGACGATCGCCGCGGCCGGCGGGATCAGCGCGGCGACCACGCTCATCACCACCGCGTCCGGCACCGACACGAACCGGACCACGCCCCGGGCGAGCACGAACAAGGTCAGGCAGGTGCCCATCATCACGACGTAGGCGGTCTTGCGGTCCACCGCCGGCCTGGCCGGCCCATGCCCTCGACGGTACGTCGGGTGCCGGCGCGGGTCACCCGCGCAGCGTGCGCAGCAGGTCGAGCAGGTCGTCGACCACGCCCTTGACCACCGGCAGCCGGGTCATCCGCACCAGCCGGTCCACCAGCGGCACGGCCTTGTCGACCAGCAGCCGGGTGCGGCGCTGCCCGGGCGACCCGTCGTACACCCAGAACAGGACGACGCCCATCTGCAGCAGCCACAGCAGCTCCGGCAGCTCCTCGCGGAGCACCTTGGCGACCTTGACGTCGGAGCCGTCGACGACCCGGCGGTAGAGCCCGATCGCGTCCTCCCGCGCCGCGGTCGACTCGGTGCTGAACGGCGACAGCGGGCTGGTCGGCTCGGCGGCGTTCTTGAAGAACTTGCCCGCGAACTCGTGGTACGGCTCGGCCACGTCCACCCAGGAGGTGAGCACGCCGCGCAGCCGGCCGGCGAACGTCGCGTCGCCGTCGAGCACCGCCTCGGCGGCCGCCGCGTGCTCCTCCTGCACCCGCAGGTAGTACGCCTGGACGAGGTGCTCCTTGGAGGAGAAGTAGTAGTAGGCGTTGCCGAGCGAGACCCCGGCCTCGTCCGCGATCGCCCGCATCGTGGTGCGGTCGTAGCCGCCCTCCCGGAAGAGCCGCATCGCGGCGTCCACGATGGTCTGCCGGGTCTGCTCAGCCTTGGGGGTTCGGGTCGCAGGTTCCGGCACGAGGGTCACAGTAGCCCCCCTCCCCGGGCGCTCCGGTGGGGTCCGTCGGGTCGCGGGTGAGGGTGCGCAGCCCGGCTGCGGAGTACGCAGCGGCCCGCGCCGCCGGCCTCCACCGCGGCCGGGCCAGCCGCTCCGCGAGGCTGCGGTGCGATGCGGTCGCCCACAGGCACATCACCCATGCGTGCTCCTGCGTCCACACCGCCCCGTCGTCGCCGACCACCGTCACCTCGGCCAGCGTGCGCCGGTGGTCGAGCCGCGGGAACCGGCGCCGGGCCTCGGCGGAGGCGGCCGGCACCAGCTCGACCGGGACCAGGAGCGGCTGCGTGGACAGCCACTCCTTGAACCGGCGGCACAGCCCGCAGTCCTCGTCGTACAGGACGGTGAGCCGCATCAGGGGGCCGCCGGGTACGCCGCGGGCCGGGTCCAGGACTGCGGGGGCACCGGCGGGGTGCGCAGCGCCTCGTGCCGGCTGCGGCGCCGGATCGCGTTGAACACGTAGACGTTGAAGAAGTGCACGACGCCGAGCACCAGCATCACGATCCCGATCTTCACGCTGAGCGCCTCGAACAGCCCGGTGAGGTCCTCGACGGCCTCGCCCGAGCGCAGGTAGAGCATCACGAACCCGAGGTTCAGCAGGTAGAAGCCGACCACGAGCAGCTTGTTCACCGCGTCGGCCAGGTCCTCCTTGTCCTCGAAGACGTCGACCAGGAACACCCGCCCGTTGCGGGAGAGGGTGCTGGCCACCCAGATCGTGAGCGGTACGGCGACCAGCAGGTAGGCGAGGTAGGTGCCGGCGGTCCAGGTCATGGGGTTCTCCGTTTCTTGAACATGTTCACTTCTTGGTCCGGACCGTAGCACGAGATTTTGAACGTGTTCAAGAGTTCGTCAGGTGAGCCCGATCGCCGCCCGCGCGGCAGCCAGCACCGGAGCCGTGACCTGCCGCGCGGTCGCGGCCCCGTCGGCGTACACGTCGTGCACGTGGGCGGGGTCGGCGGCCAGGTCGCGATACCGCTTCTGGAGCGGCTCGAGGGTGGCCACCACCGCGTCGGTCACCGCCGCCTTCAGTGCGCCGTACGTCGTCAGCCCGGCCGGGTCGCCGCCGCAGGCGACCAGCACCTCCAGCAGGTTGGTGACTCCGGGCTTCGCTTCCCTGTCCGGGCGTACGGCGTCGGGGCCGGTGTCGGAGTCCGTCACCGCCCGCGCCACCGCCCGGCGTACGACGTCCGGCCGGTCCAGCAGCCGGATGACGCCCGGCCCCTCCGCGCTGGACTTGCCCATCTTCGCCGTGGGGTCGGCCAGGTCCATCACCCGCGCGGCCACCGGCGGCGTGACGATCTCCGGCACCGCGAACACCGCACCGTAGGCGTTGTTGAACCGCAGCGCGAGGTCGCGGGTGAGCTCGACGTGCTGGCGCTGGTCGTCCCCGACCGGCACCTGCTCGGGCCGGTAGAGCAGGATGTCGGCCGCCATCAGCGTGGGGTAGGTGAACAGCGAGGCCCGGGTCGCGGGACGGCCGTGGCCCTTCTCCTTGAACTGGATCATCCGGTTCAGCTCGCCCACGTGCGCGGTCGACTCGAGCAGGTAGGCGAGCTCGCTGTGCGCCGGGACGTGGCTCTGCACGAACAGCGTGCTCCGGTCGAGGCCGGCCGCGAGCAGCAGCGTGGCCGTCTCGGTGGTGAGCGCGCGCAGCCGGCCGGGATCGTGCGGGACGGTGAGCGCGTGCAGGTCCGCGACGCCGTAGAAGCAGCGGGCGGAGTCCTGCTGCCGGCCCATCGGCAGCAGCGCGCCGAGCAGGTTGCCGAGCGTCAGGCTGCCGCTGGGCTTGATGAGGGACAGGACGGTGTGCGAGGTGGTCATGGCTTCTCTCCCGGGTCGTGCGCCCGGAGGGCCACCTCGCCCGGGCCCGGTGCCCGGAAATGCGCGACGGCCGCCCTCGGGCGGCCGTGTCGATGTGCGTGCGTTCGATCGTGGTCCGCCGGTCAGGCGGGCCACCACGCGGAGGTGTTCGTCGTCAGCACGCTGCCATCGTACTAGCGTCGGGATCATGGGAGAGGGCAACGGACCAGCGTGCGGACCGACCTCGGTGGTCTTCGACCGGACCCTCGCCGACTACGACTTCGGGCCCAACCACCCCATGTCGCCGTTGCGGGTCGACCTCACGATGCGGCTGGCCACGGACCTCGGCGTCGTCGCCGACGGCGGCGCCGGTGCGCTGCGCGTGGTCCCCGCGCCGGTCGCGCCCGACGACCTGATCGCCACCGTCCACACGCCGGCGTTCATCGAGGCCGTGCAGAAGGCCGGACGCACCCCGGGCGCGTACGACGCGACGTACGGGCTCGGCTCGGACGACAACCCCGTCTTCCCCGACATGCACCGCGCCGCCGCTCACGTCACCGGGGCCACGGTCGAGGCGGTGCGCCAGGTGTGGAGCGGCGAGTCCGTGCACGCCGCGAACATCACCGGCGGGCTGCACCACGCGATGCCCGGCAACGCCAGCGGGTTCTGCGTCTACAACGACGTCGCGGTCGGCATCCGGTGGCTGCTCGACCACGGCGCGGAACGGGTGGCGTACGTCGACGTCGACGTGCACCACGGCGACGGCGTCGAGCGGATCTTCTGGGACGACCCGCGGGTGCTCACGATCTCCCTGCACGAGACCGGGCAGATGCTGTTCCCCGGTACCGGGTTCCCGCAGGACCTCGGTGGCCCCGAGGCGCGGGGGTCGGCGGTCAACGTCGCGCTGCCGCCGGGCACCGCCGACGCCGGCTGGCTGCGTGCCTTCCACGCGGTCGTGCCGCCGCTGCTGCGCGACTTCGGGCCGCAGGTGCTGGTGACCCAGCACGGCTGCGACTCGCACATCAACGACCCGCTCGCCCACCTGATGCTGACCGTGGACGGCCAGCGGGCGGCGTACCTCGCGCTGCACGACCTCGCCCACGAGCTGACCGACGGTCGCTGGGTGGCGACCGGAGGGGGCGGCTACGCGCTGGTCGACGTGGTGCCGCGCGCGTGGACGCACCTGCTGGCGATCGTGTCCGGCAGGCCGCTGGACCCGCGCACCGAGACGCCGGGGGACTGGCGCGAGCACGTGCGGACGGCGCTGCAGCGCACCCCGCCGTACCGGCTCACCGACGGGCGCAACCCCGCCTGGCGGCCGTGGGAGGAGGGGATGAATCCCGACGTGTGGCTGGACCGGGCGATCCACGCGACCCGGACCGAGGTGTTCCCCCTGCATGGTCTGGACCCTTGGCCCTGACCGGAACCCCCGCTAGCCTCTGCAAAACGGGATAGATAGGACAATCACGTCCGTGCAATGCGACACGCCGAGCAACAGTGATGACTTTTTTCAAACTCTTCCCCATGAGTCACATCAGGCTCTATTCTCACGTCAGCGAGGCACGTGGGTCATCGGTGGGGAAGCTGGTGGCGTGCCGCAAGAAAGTTGTGGTGTGCCATGACCAACCAGTCCGGTGACATCTCCGAGGTGAAGTTCCTGACGATCGCCGAGGTCGCCTCGATGATGCGCGTCTCCAAGATGACCGTCTACCGACTCGTCCACAACGGCGAGCTGCCCGCCGTCCGAGTCGGCCGCTCCTTCCGCGTGACCGAGCAGGACGCCAACGAGTACCTCCAGCGCAGCTACTTCGACGCCGGCTGATCCGCCGTCCGCCGCCACAGATCAGGACTTCCCGGGGCGTACCCGCACGTGTCGGGTGCGCAATGCCCCGGGAAGTGCCGTTTTCCCCGGGTATCCGGGGAATCCCGCGCCCGACGGCTGGTTTAGGTCGACCCCCGCCGGCCCGATAGGCTGTGCCGGTCGCCCGGTCCCGACGTCCGGGCGGCGCACAGCTCTGGAAAGGTAGACCGTGGGTTCCGTCATCAAGAAGCGCCGCAAGCGCATGGCCAAGAAGAAGCACCGCAAGCTGCTGAAGAAGACGCGCGTGCAGCGTCGCAAGCTCGGCAAGTAGCCCCGGGAGAGACATCTTGGGCAGGGTCGTTCTCGTCACCGGGGTCTCTCGTGACCTCGGACGGCGTTTCGCGCGGATAGCGGCGAGCGACCCTGCGGTGGACCGCGTGATCGGCGTGGACGTCGTCCCGCCCCGCGGCGACATCGGCGAGATGACGTTCGTCCGCGCCGACATCCGCAACCCCGTCATCGCGAAGATCATCGTCAAGTCGGACGTCGACACCGTCGTCCACATGAGCGTGGTCGCGACCCCCGGCAGCGCCGGTGGCCGCACGTCGATGAAGGAGTTCAACGTCATCGGCACCATGCAGCTGCTCGCGGCCTGCCAGAAGGCGCCGACGCTGCGGCACATGGTCGTCAAGTCGACGACGACGGTGTACGGCGCGAGCTCACGCGACCCGGCCATGTTCACCGAGGACATGAACCCCAAGCGCCAGCCGCGCTCGGGCTACGCCAAGGACGCGTTCGAGGTCGAGTCCTACGTGCGTGGCTTCGCCCGCCGGCGGCCGGACGTGCGGGTGACGATGCTCCGCGCCGCCAACGTGATCGGGCCGCTCACGCAGAGCCCGATCGTGCAGTACTTCAACCTGCCGGTGATCCCGACCGTGCTCGGGTTCGACCCGCGGATGCAGTTCCTCCACGAGTCCGACCTGCTCGACGTGCTGCGGCACGCGGCGATGGGCGATTCCTACGGCACCTTCAACGTCGCCGGCGACGGCGTGATCATGCTGTCGCAGGCGATCCGGCGGCTCGGGCGCACCGCCCTCCCGCTGCCGCCGTTCGCGGTCTCCAGCCTGGGCGGCATGCTCCGCAAGGCCGGGTTGGCCGACTTCTCCCCGGAGCAGGTCGAGTTCCTGACCTACGGCCGGGGGGTCGACACCACACGGATGCGCGACGAGCTCGCCTTCGAGCCGCGCTACACCTCCGCGGAGGCGTTCGCCGACTTCGGCAGCGCCCTCGGCCCGGGCGTCCACTCGCCGGGCCGGATCGGCTCGCCCGACCGGGTCCTGGCCGGGCTCGAAGGCTCGTTGGGAGGGGAGCAGCATGGGTGACGCCGAGGTGATCCCGATCGGCACCCGCGGCCGACCGGGTCGCGGCACGGGGCAGGACAAGCCGTCGTCCGCGGCCCGCAGCCTGGCCGGGCCGACCGCGCGCAACGGCAGCGCCAAGAGCGCGCCGCGGAAGGTCGCACCCCCGAGCGCCCCGCAGGACCCGCCGGCCACCGAGGTCGAGCCGACCTCCGCGGGGGCACCCGCCTCCGGCGGCACGTCGTCGACGACGGCGACGGACCGCACGCCCGGGATCCCGGTCACCGACTGGCTGTCCGCGTTCGCCCACGGCGCCCGTGAGGTCTTCGGCGAGGCCTGGGAGCCGCGACTGGCCGAGTTCCTCGCCTTCCTGCGCCGACGGCTGACCGGCGACTACGTCGTCGACGAGTACGGCTTCGACCCCGAGGTCACCGAACGCTTCCTGATCGCCTCGCTGCGACCGATCGCGGAGAAGTGGTTCCGCATCGAGGTCCGGGGCATCGAGAACATCCCGACCGAGGGTGGCGCCCTGGTGGTCTCCAACCACTCCGGCACGATCCCGGTCGACGGCCTGATGACCATGGCCAGCATCCACGACCAGACCGGCCGGTTCCTGCGTCCGCTCGGCGCCGACCTCGTCTTCAAGCTGCCGCTGGTGAGCGAGATGGCCCGGAAGGCCGGCGCAACGCTGGCCTGCAACGAGGACGCCGAACGGATGCTGCGCGGCGGTGAGCTGGTCGGCGTGTGGCCCGAGGGGTTCAAGGGCATCGGAAAGCCGTACGCCGACCGCTACAAGCTGCAGCGGTTCGGCCGCGGCGGGTTCGTCGGCGCCGCGCTCCGCACCGGCGTACCCATCGTGCCGCTGTCGGTGGTCGGCGCCGAGGAGATCTACCCGCTGGTCGGCAACGTCCCGTCGCTGGCCCGGCTGCTCGGCGTGCCGTACATCCCGATCACGCCGTTCTTCCCCCTGCTCGGTCCGCTCGGCCTGGTGCCGCTGCCGTCGAAGTGGATCCTCGAGTTCGGCGAGCCGATCCGCACCGACGAGTACGACGAGCACGCGGCCGAGGACCCGATGCTGGTCTTCAACGTGACCGACCAGGTCCGCGAGACCATCCAGCAGACGCTCTACCAGCTGCTGATGCAGCGCACCTCGGTCTTCCGCTGACCGACGAGGGCCTCAGCGGGTCAGGGGAGCAGGCCGCCGAGCAGCGGGTCGACCACGCCGTCCTGGAGCGTGTCGGTGACGTCCTTGACGGGCTTGTCCGGGAGCGAGGCCTTCTTCTTGTCAGGCGAGAGCAGCTTGTCGGTGACGTCGCCGAGCGTGTCTCCCGCACCGTCCCCGCCGTCGGTCGGCAGCAGCGACGTGGGGGAGTCCTCGTCGTCGCCGGAGGTGTCGGTGGTGGTGGAGCCCTGTGAGCTCCTCTCGCCGGTGCGGTCGCGCGGCACGATCACCACGGGAGGGCCGACCTCGGTCGCCGTCGGCGTGGCCAGGTCGGAGAAGCTGCGCAGGAACATCGGGGGGACCTCGTCGATGCCGCCGGCGCAGTCGGGGCACGCGGTCGCGGCCCGGTCGTCGATCTGGGCGATCACCTGGGCCGCGTGCTCGAGGTTGCCGCGGGCCGACGACGGGAGGTCGTCGCTGAGCTCGACCAGGCGGTCCATGCTCTCGGCGGCGAAGGCGCGGAGGTCCTCGACCGGGGCGCGGTCGCCCGTGCGCTCGAAGTCGTCGAGGACGAGGTCGGCAGCCGACTGCGACTGGGAGGAGAAGTCGTCGAGGGCGTCGGGGAGCGCGGAGTCGCCCGAGTCGCCGCGCGCCTTGAGTGCCGAGGCCTCGTCGAGTCGGCCGCTGGCGCTGGCCAGCAGCACCCTGGCCTTGGAGACCTCGTCGACCTGGAGCGCGGAGTGAGCACCCTCGATGATCCGCTTGACCGGGTAGAGCGCGTCGCCGGGGAGCGCGTCCTGGGCGGCGACGGCCATCGACGTGCCGGTGCCGAGCAGCACCGCGGTGCCGGCCGCGATCGCGAACCGGCGGTCGCGGCGGGTGCGGGTGTGGGTGCGCATCGCCAGCTTCGTGTCGACCGGCGCCAGCGCGACGTCTGCCTCGGCGAGGAGGGCCTCACGGAGCCCGGTGACGAACCCCGCACGCGGTTCCACCAGCGGGGTGCCGCGCAGCAGCGTCACCAGCTCGACCAGGTCCTCGTGGCGGGTGCCGGCGGCATTTCCCACGCCGTCCACCAGGGCGGCGAACTCCTCGGCGCGCCGTCGCGCCGGGATCACCGAGCTCATCGCAGTCGTCCGTTCGTGTCGTCGTACCCGCAGCACACGCGCTGCCCCGTCCACCCGCTCAACGACGGGGCAGCCGGGGAGGTTACGGGGCGGATGCTCATCGGTCCCTCAGCCCTTCGGGGAGCAGCTTGGCGAGGTTCCGCACCCCGCGCAGCTGGAGCTGCTTGACCGCCCCGTCGGACCGGCCGAGGACCTGTGCGGTCTCGGCGATGCTCAGGCCCTGGAGGAAGCGCATGATCAGGCACTCCTGCTGCTCCTTGGGCAGCTCCTTCAACGCGGTGAGCAGCGCCTCGTTGGTGAGGGCGTCCAGGACCATGCTCTCCGGCCCCTCGGCCGGGGCGTCGTGGACCGCCATGTCGTCGGTGGCCAGCTCGAGCCGGGTGCGACCGGCCTTGAAGTGGTCGGTGGCCAGGTTGCGGGCGATGGTCATCAGCCAGGCGCCGAAGTCCTTGCCCTGCCAGCGGAACGAGTTCATCGAGCGCAGCGCCCGGAAGAACGTCTCCGAGGCGAGGTCCTCGGCCAGCGTCTGCGAGCGGGTGCGGTAGAAGAGGAAGCGGTAGACCGACCCGTGGTAGTGGTCGAAGAGGAGGCCGAACGCCTCCTTGTCGCCGCCGCGAGCCAGCTCGACCAGCGCGATCAGCCGCTCCCGCTCGGCCTCGTCATCCTCGGAGGAGGCGGCCAGGTCGGCGTCGCCGTACCCGCCGGCGAGCATCCCGGCGTCCGCGGTGGCCTCGCTCAGCAGCAGGCCGGCGCCGAGGCGGGGGCCGCGCCGGACGGCGGAGGTGTCGGGGCGCACGAACCCGGTGTGGGCGAGCGCAGGCTGCGGGGGACCGGCGAGCGCGGCCAGCACGGCGGCACGCAGTGCCGCCAGACCGCGCGTCAGGTCGCGCTCTCCCCATGCCATGCTCGAGCCTCCCGATATGACCCCTCTGGACTAGTGTGACCTAGCCCCTACGGACCGGTAACCACAGTAGGCAGTAATCCCCGTTCTGTGAACGGTCGTTCTCCCATTGTGACCCAGGCCACCCTCGCCCGTGCAAACCCTGGGGCGTGAGTCAACGGACGCGACTGCGGCGCACTGCCGTGGCAGCGGCCACCGCGCCGCCGATCGCCCCGGCGACGGCGCCGGTGACCAGGCCGGCCCGGGCGGCCTTCCGGCCGGTGCGGTAGTCGCGGACCCGCCACCCGTTGGCCCGGGCGTGCGCCCGGAGCCTGGCGTCGGGGTTGATCGCGCACGGGTCCCCGACCAGCGACAGCAACGGGAGGTCGTTGTAGGAGTCGGAGTACGCCGAGCAGCGGCTCAGGTCGAGGTTCTCCCGCGCCGCCAGCGCCTTGACCGCCTCGCCCTTGGCGGGCCCGTGCAGCATGTCGCCGACCAGCCGGCCGGTGTAGACGCCGTCGACGTGCTCGGCGACGGTGCCCATGGCGCCGGTGAGCCCGAGCCGGCGGGCGATGATCTGGGCGATCTCGATGGGTGCGGCGGTGACCAGCCAGACCCGCTGGCCCTGGTCGAGGTGGAGCTGGGCGAGGGCGCGGGTGCCCGGCCAGATGCGGTGCGCCATCGCCTCGTCGAAGATCTCCTCGCCGAGGTCCTCGAGCTCGGCGACGGTGTGCCCGGCGATGAACGCCAGCGCGGAGGCCCGGGTCTCGGCGACGTGCTCGGGGTCCTCGACGCCGACGAACCGGAAGTAGGCCTGCTTGTACGCCGCCCCGAGGATGTCGCGCGTCGTGAAGAACTTGCGCCGGTACAACCCCCGCGCGAGGTGGAAGATGCTGGCGCCCTGCATGACCGTGTTGTCCACGTCGAAGAAGGCCGCGCTGGTCGGGTCGGAGGGAACGTCGAGCGCGGTCTCGACCTCGGCGGCTGCGGCGGCCGCCTCCCCGGCGAGGGTCGAGCGCACCTTCAGATCGATGTGGCGGGGCGGGGTGCGCCGCTTCTCCGGGGTCACCGGGCCAGCGTATCGGTGTGGAAGTATCGGCCCATGACGAACTCCGTGGCCGACCTGCTGACCGCGGCAGCGCAGGACCGGCCGGACGGGGTCGCGGTCGTGGAGGCCTCCGGCGGTCGCCGGCTCACCTGGTCCCAGCTCGACGACGAGACCAGCCGCGTCGCGGCCGGCCTCGGTGCCGCCGGCCTGGTCGGGGGGTCCCGGGTGACCATCGCGCTGGGCAACCGGATCGAGTTCGTCACCACCTACCTCGGGGCGCTCCGGGCCCGGTTCGTCGCGGTCCCGGTCAACCCGCGCTCGACCGCCGGGGAGCTGGCCCGGACGGTCGCGCACTCCGGCTCGCGGATGGTGGTCGGCGACTCCGACACCGTCGCGGGCGTGCGCGAGGCCATGACCCTGCTGGTCCGGGCCCGCGACGGCGAGGTCGAGGACACCGAGGGCATCTGGTCCCCGGACTCGGCGCTGCCCCAGGTCGTGGTGGTCGGCGCCCCCACCGGCGACGGCGAGCGCACGTACGCCGACCTGCTGGCCGACCCGGGCCGCCCGCTGCCGCCGCAGCAGGACGCCGAGGTGCTGGCCGCGCTCCTCTACACCAGCGGCACCTCGGGCCGGCCACGCGGCGCGATGCTCAGCCACCGGGCGCTGCTGGCCAACATCGAGCAGGTGGCCTCGGTCGAGCCGCCGATGATCACCGCCGACGACGTGGTCCTGGGGGTGCTGCCGCTGTTCCACGTCTACGGGCTCAACGCCGTGCTCGGCGGCACCCTGCGACAGCGGGCCCGGCTGGTCCTCGCAGAGCGGTTCGAGCCCTCGGGCACCCTCGACCTGATCGAGGACGAGGCGGTCAGCGTGGTCCCGGTCGCGCCGCCGGTCTTCGCGCAGTGGCTGGCGATCGACGACCTCCGTGAGCGGCTCGGCCCGGTCCGCACGGTGCTGTCCGGCTCCGCGCCGCTGTCCGCCGAGGTCATCGACGCGTTCGAGGCCGCGACCGGCGTCCCCGTCCACCAGGGCTACGGCCTGACCGAGGCGTCCCCGGTGGTCACCTCCACCCTCTGCTCCCCGCACGCGCAAGCCGGGTCGGTGGGCGCGGCCCTGCCCGGCATCGACATCCGCCTGGTCGACGACCAGGGCCACGCCCCCGAGCCCGGTGACCCCGGTGAGATCGAGATCCGGGGCGCGAACCTCTTCTCCGGCTACTGGCCGGACGGCGCCGACGGCCCGGACGGCGAGGGCTGGTGGCTCACCGGCGACGTCGGCTTCCTCGACCCCGACGGCGACCTGGTCCTGGTCGACCGCCGCAAGGAGCTGGTGATCGTGTCCGGCTTCAACGTCTTCCCGGTCGAGGTGGAGGACGTCATCACCGAGGTCGACGGGGTCTCGGCTGCCGCGGTGATCGGGGTCGCAGACGAGCGCACCGGCGAGGCGGTGGTCGCGTACGTCGTCGCCGACGGCCCCGAGGACCGGGTGCGCGACGCGGTGCTCGCCCACTGCGCCACCCGGCTGGCCCGGTTCAAGCAGCCGACGACCGTGCACGTGGTCGACGAGCTGCCCTACACCGTCACCGGCAAGGTGCAGAAGGGCCGGCTCCGCGCGGCCGAGCGGCGCCGTACGGTCGCGCTGCTCGAGGACGGTCAGTGACCGCCCGGGTCACCCTGGTCTCGCGGCAGGGCTGCCACCTCTGCGACACCGCGCGCGCCGTGGTCGAGCGGGTGTGCACCGACCTCGGTGAGGAGTACGTCGAGGTCGATGTGGACGAGACCGACGGGCTGCCTCCGCAGTGGTCGGACGAGGTGCCGGTGACCCTGGTGGACGGTCGCCAGCACGACTTCTGGCGGGTCGACGAGGACCGGCTCAGGACCGCCCTCGCGACCCCTCCCTCGGGCTGACCCGCACCCCGCGCGGCGTGAGCCATCCCACATGTGCTAGCGCCCGGCACTTCTCAGTTTGTTCTCCAGTTCACAAACTCCTACAGTGATCGAGCCGCCACGGCCGACGCCCCGGGACCCGTCCGGGGTCGGACCGGTGCCGGGTGGCTCCTGGAGACGAGACAGTTGACTGCGCGGACGCCCGGAGAGACAGGCCCTGACCAGGTCGCGGCTGTCTCGGGTGTCCCGTCGAACCTCCCCGCGGGCGTGCCCTCCGAGGTGCCCGCGGAGGCACCCTCGCGCGGCCCCGGACGGGACATCCCCGAGGCCACCGTCGCCCGGCTGCCGGTCTACCTGCGGGCGCTCACCGCTCTCGAGGAGCGCGGCATCGGGACCTGCTCCAGCGAGGACCTGGCCGCGGCCACCGGGGTCAACAGCGCCAAGCTGCGCAAGGACCTCTCCTACCTCGGCTCCTACGGCACCCGCGGCGTCGGGTACGACGTCGACTACCTGCGCTACCAGATCGCCCGCGAGATCGGGGTCACCCAGGACTGGCCGGTCATCATCGTCGGCATCGGAAACCTGGGCCACGCGCTGGCGAACTACTCCGGCTTCCGGTCCCGCGGCTTCCGGGTCGTGGCGCTGCTCGACGCGGCGCCGGAGCGGCACCGCGAGCAGGTCGCCGGCCTCCCGGTCCGCCCGTTCGACGAGCTCGAGGACATCGTCGACCAGCAGCAGGTCGCGATCGGCGTGATCGCCACCCCCGCCGTGGCCGCCCAGGACGTCGCCGACCGCATGGTCGCCTCCGGCATCACCAGCATCCTCAACTTCGCGCCCACCGTGCTGTCGGTCCCGGACGGCGTCGACGTGCGCAAGGTCGACCTTTCGATCGAGCTCCAGATCCTCGCCTACCACGAACAGCGCAAGGGCGCTCCCGAGGAGGGCGGGCAGCGCCCGTCCCGACGGGCCGGCACGGCTGCGGGGGTGACGGCATGAGCGTCCTCGTGGTCGGGGTGTCCCACAAGACCGCCCCAGTCGACGTCCTGGAGCGCCTCGCGCTCGACCCCGACGGGGTCGCGAAGCTGGTCGGCGACGTCTCCGCTGGCGAGCACGTCACCGAGGCGACCGTGCTGGCCACCTGCAACCGGATCGAGGTCTACTCCGACGTCGACCGCTTCCACGGCAGCGTCGAGGAGATCTCCCGCCTGCTCTGCGAGCGGGCCGGCCAGGCGACCGCGGAGGTGTTGCCGCACCTCTACGTCCACTACGACGACGGCGCGGTCTCCCACCTCTTCCACGTCGCCGCCGGCCTCGACTCGATGGTGGTCGGCGAGGGCCAGATCCTCGGCCAGGCCCGCGAGGCGCTGCGCCTCGGGCAGGAGCTCGGCACCGTCGGCCCGGCGCTCAACGTCCTGTTCCAGCAGGCGCTGCGGGTCGGCAAGCGCTCCCGTGCCGAGACCGACATCGACCGGGCGGCGCCCTCGATGGTGACCGCGGCGCTCGACCAGGCCGTCCCCGGCGGCACCCTCGCCGGCCGGCGGGTGCTGGTCGTCGGCGCCGGTGCGATGGCCTCGCTCGCGGTCTCCACCGCCGCCCGCCTCGGCGCGGTCGACATCGCGGTGGTCAACCGCACCGACAGCAACGCCCAGCGGCTCGCCGCCGAGTACGCCGCCCGCTCGCTGCCGATGGACGGGCTCCCGGCGGCCCTGGCCGAGACCGACGTCCTCATCTCGAGCACCGGCGCCACCGGAGTCGTCGTGCCCCTCGCCATGGTGCAGGCGGCCCGTGCCGGCGCGCCCCATCCGCTGGCGATCATCGACCTCGCGCTCCCGCACGACGTCGACCCGGCCGTCGCCGACCTCCCCGGGGTCTCGCTGATCGGACTGCGCCAGCTCGCCGACGACTTCCGCGACTCCGACGCCAGCCGCGAGGTCTCCGGCGTCCGTGCGATCGTCGGCCAGGAGATCGGCGCGTTCCTCGCCGCCCGCAAGCAGGCCAGCGTCACGCCGACCGTGGTCGCGCTGCGCTCGATGGCCACCTCCGTCGTCGACGCCGAGATCGAGCGGCTGCTCACCCGGCTCCCCGACCTCGACCCCGCCGCGCGCGCCGAGGTCGAGCAGGCCGTACGCCGGGTTGCCGACAAGCTGCTCCACCAGCCGACCACCCGGGTCAAGGAGCTGGTCAACGAGGCCGGCGCCGTCTCCTACGCGGACGCGCTGCGCGAGCTGTTCGCGCTCGACCCCGACGCGGTCGACGCGGTGACCAGGCCGGGGGCTCCCTCATGAATCTCCCGATCAGGGTCGGCACCCGTGCCTCGCTGCTGGCCCGCACCCAGTCCACGCTGGTCGCCGATCGGATCGCCGAGCGGCTCGGCGTCGAGGTCGAGCTGGTCGAGGTGACCACCGAGGGTGACGTCAACCGCGCCCCGCTGGCCACCCTCGGCGGTGCCGGCGTCTTCGTGAGCGCGCTCCGCGACGCCCTGCTCGACGGCAAGGTCGACGTGGCGGTGCACTCCCTCAAGGACCTCCCCACCGGTCCGGCCGCCGGCATCGCGCTGGCCGCCGTACCTCTCCGCGAGGACCCGCGCGACGTCCTCGTCGCCCGTGACGGCCTCACCCTGGGCGAGCTGCCGGTCGGCAGCGTCGTCGGCACCGGGTCGCCGCGCCGGGTCGCCCAGCTGCACGCCCTCGGCCTCGGCTTGGAGATCACGGGGATTCGCGGGAACATCGACACCCGGGTCGGCAAGGTGACCGGGGGAGAGCTCGACGCTGTGGTCCTCGCCCGCGCCGGGCTGGCCCGGATCGACCGGCTCGACGTCGTCACCGAGGTGATCGACCCGATCCAGATGCTCCCCGCCCCCGGGCAGGGTGCGCTGGCGGTCGAGTGCCGCAGCGACGACACGGACCTCGTGGAACGCCTCCGGGAGCACCTGGAGGACCCGTTCACGCGGGCCGCGGTCGACGCGGAGCGGGCGGTGCTCGCCACGCTCGAGGCGGGGTGCTCGGCGCCGGTCGGCTCGCTCGCGGAGGTCGCCGAGGGGGACGACGGCCCGGAGGTCTGGGTGCGGGCGGTGACGCTCGCACCGGACGGGGGAGTGGAGATCCGACGCTCGGCGAGCGGCCCGCTCGCGGACGCGGCAGGGGTCGGGCAACGGCTGGCCGCCGGGATGCTCGACGAGGGCGCAGCAGCACTGATCGAACCACCAGCTAGAAGGCAGCAGGCATGACTGGACGCAAGACCATCGCCAAGACCCCCGTGACCCCGGTGACCACGCCGGGTCAGGCCAAGGGGTGGGTGTCGTTCGTGGGCGCCGGCCCCGGTGACCCCGACCTGCTCACCGTGCGCGCCGCGGATCTCCTCCGCGGCGCCGAGGTCGTGGTGACCGAGCTCCCCGAGCACGCCGACCTGGTCCGCTCGGTGCTGGGCCTCCCGGCCCCCACGGTCGTCGTCGACGACGAGGGCAACGAGACCGTCGAGCCCGGACCCGGGCCGGAGCTGGTCGACGGCGGCTTCGGCGAGGACGGCCAGCCGCTGACCCACGCCGCCCGCGCCAAGGTCGTCGTCAAGCACGCCAGACGGGGCCTCCGCGTGGTCCGCCTCATGGGCGGCGACCCGTTCCTCTACGCCTCCGGCCCCGAGGAGGCGCAGGCCTGCGCCAAGGCCGGCATCGGCTTCGAGATCGTCCCGGGCGTCTCCTCGGTCACCTCGGTCCCGGCGTACGCCGGCATCCCGCTGACCACCAAGAGCAACCGCGAGGTCGCGGTCGTGACCTGCGGCGAGCGCGTCGACTGGTCGCGGTACGCCGACGACCGCACCTTGGTGCTGCTCTCCGCCGTCGGCGCGATCGCCGAGATCGCCGACGCACTGGTCGCCGCCGGGCGCTCGCCCGAGACCCCGGTGGCGATGACCCAGGTCGGCACCACGACGAAGCAGCGCACCGTCACCTCGACGCTCGCCCGGATCGCTGCCGACGCCCGCGCCAGCAAGATCGCGCCGCCCGCGATCACCGTCGTCGGCGACGTGGTCGACCTGCGTGAGGCGCTGTCCTGGTTCGAGACCAAGCCGCTGTTCGGCTGGCGCGTCCTGGTGCCGCGCACCAAGGAGCAGGCCGGCTCGCTGTCCCAGCGCCTGCGCGGGTACGGCGCGGTGCCCGAGGAGGTCCCCACGATCTCCGTCGAGCCGCCGCGCAACCCGCTCCAGATGGACAAGGCCGTCCGCGGCCTGGTCGAGGGCCGCTACGAGTGGATCGCGTTCACCTCGGTCAACGCGGTGAAGGCGGTCCGCGAGAAGTTCGAGGAGTACGGCCTGGACGCGCGGGCCTTCTCCGGCCTCAAGATCGCCGCGGTCGGCGACAAGACCGCCGCCGCGATCGCGGCCTGGGGCCTGCGAGCCGACCTGGTGCCGTCGGGTGAGCAGTCCGCGGCCGGGCTGCTGGCCGACTGGCCGCCGTACGACGAGGTGCTGGACCCGATCAACCGGGTCTTCCTCCCGCGCGCCGACATCGCCACCGAGAACCTCGTGGCCGGCCTGATCGACCTCGGTTGGGAGTGCGACGACGTCACGGCGTACCGCACCGTCCGCGCCACCCCGCCGCCGGCGCCGACCCGCGACGCGATCAAGACCGGCAAGTTCGACGCGGTGGTCTTCACCTCCTCGTCCACGGTCCGCAACCTGGTCGGCATCGCCGGCAAGCCGCACCCGTCCACGGTGATCGCCGTGATCGGACCGGCCACCGCGAAGACCGCCGAGGAGCACGGCCTGCGGGTCGACGTCCTCGCGTCGTCGCCGTCGGTGGAGGTGCTGGTCGACGCGCTCGCCGACTTCGGCGCCGCCCGCCGGGCGTCGCTGATCGAGGCCGGCCAGCCGGTGACCCGTCCGTCGGAGCGCAAGCCCGCCGCGCGCCGCAAGGCCACCAGCAGCTGACCGCACCCGCCGCTGATCGGCCGCGGCAGGGCGGTGCGAGGATGGAGCACATGGACGTCCCCTCGATCCGGCCGCGCCGGCTGCGGCGCACCCCTGCGCTGCGACGCCTGGTCCGCGAGACCTCGCTCGAGCCCGGGCAGCTGCTGCTGCCCCTGTTCGTCCGCGAGGGCGCCACGGAGCCGCTCCCCATCTCGTCGATGCCGGGCGTCGTCCAGCACACCCGGGAGTCGCTGCGGAAGGCCGCGGCCGAGGCAGCCTCGGCCGGGCTCGGCGGCGTCGTGCTGTTCGGTGTGCCCGAGCGCAAGGACGCGTTCGGCTCCGGTGCGCTGGACCCCGACGGGATCCTCAACGTCGCCATTGCCGACGTGAAGGACGAGGTCGGCGACGCGCTCACGGTGGTCAGCGACCTCTGCCTCGACGAGTTCACCGACCACGGCCACTGCGGGGTGCTCGACGACGCCGGGCAGGTCGACAACGACGCCACCCTCGCGGTGTACGGCGACATGGCCCGCGCACACGTGGCCGCCGGCGTCGACATGGTCGGCCCCAGCGGGATGATGGACGGGCAGGTCCGGGTGATCCGGTCCGCGCTCGATGAGGCCGGCGCCTCCGACGTGGCGATCCTGGCCTACTCCGCGAAGTACGCCTCCGCCTTCTACGGCCCGTTCCGCGAGGCCGTGGACTCCTCCCTCCAGGGCGACCGCCGCACCTACCAGCAGGACGGCGCGAACGCCGTGGAGGGCGTGCGCGAGGCGCTGCTCGACGTCGCCGAGGGCGCCGACATCGTGATGGTCAAGCCGGCGCTGGCCTATCTCGACGTGATCCGCCGGGTGCGCGACGCGGTCGACGTCCCCGTCGCGGCCTACAACATCTCCGGCGAGTACGCCATGGTCGAGGCCGCCGCCGCCCAGGGCTGGATCGACCGGGAGCCCGCGATCCTCGAGACGCTGACCTCGATCCGCCGCGCCGGCGCCGACATCGTGCTCACCTACTGGGCCCTGGAGGCCACCCGCCTCCTCGGCTGAGCTGCCGCCGCCGCGCGGTGGTTTCGAGACGGGCGCGCAGCCCGCCCTCCTCAACCACCGCCCTCCGCTGGTCGAGGAGCGAGCGCCAGCGAGCGTCTCGAAACCGTCGGGCGAGAGCCGGGTCAGCCGAGGCCGAGCCAGGCGAGGGCGGCGGCGAGCGTGTTCGGGATGATGCTTCGCGCCTCCGCCTCGGTCTTGCCCTGCACCTTGTCCGCGCAGATCGCGTCGCCGCCGACCAGCTGGTTGAGCGGGTCGCTGATCGCACCGAGCTCCTCGCGACAGACCACCAGCGCCTCGGCGTGGTCGAGCACGTCGGGCACCACCGGGACGTCGTCGACGGTGTTCCCCACGGTGTCGCCCGGCCCTTGGGTCGGCACGTCGCCGGGTGGAGTCGTGGTGCCGCCTCCACCGTTGCTGCCGCCGCCGTTGCCGCCCTCGCCGGTCGTGCCACCGCCTGAGGTGGAGCCGCCGCCGCCCGGGCCGGTCGACGAGGACTTGGGCTCGAGCACGGGGCGGGTGGTGCCGCTGTACTGCGGGAAGAACGTGACCGCGGCGGTGGTGTTGTTGGGCAATGAGGTGTAGTCGCCGTCCAGGTAGGCCTGCATCACGCGCAGCACCAGGTCGACGTACGCGTCGGAGTGGTTGTAGCGGTGCACCGCCGCGCGCCGGCCGGCGTCGGAGTCGAGGGACTCGTCGCCGGAGCAGAGGTAGACCGCGGTCGCGAGCGCCGCGTCGTCGATGTCCTGGGGGTTGCGCCTGGTGTCGCCGTCCGCGTCCACGCCGACCACCGACCAGGTGGTCGGGATGAACTGCATCGGGCCGACCGCGCGGTCCCACGTCGCGTCGGAGTCGTAGAGGCCGCCGTCGCTGTCGGCGATCTTCTGCGTGTCGTTGGTGCCGTCGAGCGCGATGCCGAAGATGCCCGGCCGGGAGACCCCGTCCTCGCCGAGCGTGTTGCCGCCGTAGCGACCGTGGTCGGACTCGACCCGGCCGATCGCCGCGACCAGCTGCCAGGGCAGGTTGCACCGGCGGTCGGCGGCGTTGATGACGGTCTCGGCGCGCTGGTACGCCGCGAGGGCGGCCGACGGGATGCCGCTGACCGAGGCGGTGCGGACGATGCTCGCGGTCGACCCGCCGGTGAGGCCGAGGTCGGCCGGGTCGGAGTAGTTGGCGGGGTCCTGCACCGCGTCCGTCGGGATGCTGGTGCCGTCGGGCAGCACACCGGGCTCGCCGGCTGCCGTCGCGGTGCTGCCGCCGACCAGGCTGGCGGTCCAGGCGGCCGACAGCAGGGCCAGCGGGACCAGCGTGATCGCCTTCTGGCCCCGACCGAATCGCTGAGCGGTCATCGAATCGTCACTCCCCATCGCTTCGTCCTGCACGCTCCCTCACGCGCGGGTACATCGGACAAACGACGCAATCGCCCCGGAGTTACGCCCCGGTAACGTGCCGCGGTCCGGCGCCCCGCCCTCCCGAGATGTGGGGGACCGGGATGATCGTGCCCCGAAGTCGTCCGGGTCACACCTCGAACCGTCCCGGATCCGCCGATGTGCAGTGCCTTGGGCCGGTCGGGGAGAATGCAGCGGTGACCTCCCCCGAGCCGACCACGCAGACCGCCGCGCCCGCCGGCACGCAGCGGTCCGCCCATCTCTTCGCGCGAGCCCGCGCGGTCACCCCCGGTGGCGTCAACTCCCCGGTCCGCGCCTTCGACGCGGTCGGCGGTACGCCCCGGTTCATCGCCTCGGCCCGCGGCGCGTGGCTCACCGACGTCGACGGCACGGCGTACGTCGACCTGATCGGCTCGTGGGGGCCGATGCTGCTGGGCCACGCCCATCCCGAGGTGCAGGCGGCGGTCGCCGAGGCGGTCGCCCGCGGCACGTCGTACGGCACGCCCACGGTGCCCGAGGTCGAGCTGGCCGAGGAGATCGTGTCGCGCGCGCCGATCGAGGCGATCCGCTTCGTCTCCTCCGGCACCGAGGCCACCATGTCGGCGATCCGGCTGGCCCGCGGGTTCACCGGCCGCGACCTGGTCGTGAAGTTCGCCGGCTGCTACCACGGGCACGTCGACGCCCTGCTGGCCAGCGCCGGGTCCGGCCTCGCGACGTTCGCCGAGCCCGGCAACGCCTCGCCGAGCACCCCCGGCGTGCCCGCGTCGGCCACCGAGCTCACCCTGGTGCTGCCCTACAACGACCGGACCGCGGTCGAGGCGGCGTTCGCCGAGCACGGCGACCGGATCGCGTGCCTGATCACGGAGGCGGCCCCCGGCAACATGGGCGTCGTCCCGCCGGCGCCCGGCTTCAACGCGTTCCTCGCCGAGACCTGCGCCCGGCACGGCGCCCTGTTCGTCTCCGACGAGGTGATGACCGGCTTCCGCGCCAGCCGGCTCGGGCAGTGGGGGCTCGACGGCGCCGTGGAGGGCTGGCGGCCCGACCTGATGACGTTCGGCAAGGTCATGGGCGGCGGCTTCCCGGCCGCCGCGTTCGGGGGCCGGGCGGACGTGATGGCGGCGCTGTCGCCGCAGGGCCCCGTCTACCAGGCCGGCACCCTCTCCGGGAACCCGGTCGCGACCACCGCCGGGCTCACCACGCTGCGGCTCGCGACCGAGGAGGTCTACACCTACCTCCACCAGGTCGGCGACGTCGTGAAGGCCGGCGCCGCCGAGGCGCTGGCCGCGGCCGGCGTCCCGCACACGATCCAGTCCACCGGCACGATGTTCTCGGTCTTCTTCACCGGCGAGGCCGTCACCGACTTCGCGGGCGCCCAGCGCCAGGACCTCCCGGCGTACGCCGCGTTCTTCCATGCGATGCTCGACCGAGGGATCCACCTGCCTCCGTCGGCGTACGAGGCGTGGTTCCTGTCGGCGGCCCACGACGACCGGGCCGTGCAGACGATCCTGGACGCGCTGCCGGCGGCCGCCGAGGCCGCCGCCCGAGCCGGAGGGAAGGCATGACCGAGGCCACCCCGACCACGCCCGTGAAGACCACCGTGCACCTGCTCCGGCACGGTGAGGTCCACAACCCGGAGGGCGTGCTCTACGGACGGCGCGACGGCTACCACCTCTCGGAGCGCGGGAGCGAGATGGCGCGCGTGGTCGCCGAGGCGATCAAGGACCGCGACATCACCCACCTGTTCTCCTCGCCGCTCGAGCGCGCGCAGGAGACCGCGCGGCCGCTGGCCGAGGCCCGGGGTCTCGCCATCTCGACCGACGAGCGGGTCATCGAGTCCACGAACATCTTCGAGGGGTCCCGGTTCGCCGGCGGGCAGAACGCGCTCCGCAGCCCGTCCACCTGGCGGCACCTGTGGAACCCGTGGAAGCCGTCGTGGGGCGAGCCCTACAAGGAGGTCGTGGCCCGGATGAAGGCCGCGGTCGACGACGCCCGGGACGCGGCCCGCGGTCACGAGGCGGTGGTGGTCTCCCACCAGCTGCCGATCTGGATCACCAGGCTGGCCGCGGAGAAGCGCTCCTTCCTGCACGACCCGCGCAAGCGCCAGTGCACGCTGTGCTCGCTCACCTCGTTCAACTTCACCGGCGACACGCTCACCTCGATCGCCTACTCCGAGCCGGCCGGGCACCTGATTCCGCAGCGCGACAAGGCCGCCCCCTTCTCCGCCGGAGACGCCCCCGAGGAGCGCCGGCCCTGACGTTCCCGCCCCGCCCCCGCAGCCGTCGTACCACCGCGTCGGTGGTGCCTGCCTGCCTGCTCGCCGCGCTGCTCCTGCTCACGGGCTGCTCGAGCCTGCAGGGGACCGGGGAGAAGGGCTACGTGTCCGGCAACGGGCAGATCACCGAGCTCGACCCCGGTGATCGCGCCAAGCCCATCGTGCTGGCCGGCGAGGACCTCGACGGCAAGGACGTCGACGTCGCGGACCTCCGCGGCAAGGTCGTCGTGGTCAACGTGTGGGGCGCCTGGTGCACCGACTGCCGCAAGGAGGCTCCCGACCTGGTCGAGGCCGCCGAGAAGACCACCGGCAACGACGTCGCGTTCCTCGGCATCGACGCGCGCGACCCCTCGAAGGAGAACGCGCGCGGCTACGTGCGCACCTTCGGGATCCCGTTCCCGTCGATCTACGACCCCAAGGGCGAGACCCTGCTCCGCTTCCACGGCACGCTGACCCCGAACTCGGTCCCGAGCACCGTCGTGCTCGACCGGCAGGGTCGGGTCGCGGCGAGCATCCTCGGCACCCTGCCGAGCAGCACCACGCTCACCTCGATCATCCAGAAGGTCGTCGACGAGGATGGGTGACTTCTTCCGTGAGTCCGCGACCTCCGGGTCGCTGGCGCTGGCGATCCCGGTGGCCCTGGTCGCCGGACTCGTGTCGTTCTTCTCGCCCTGCGTGATCCCGCTGCTGCCGGGCTACCTCTCCTACGCCACCGGCCTGTCCGGCGCCGACCTCGAGGACGCCCGCCGCGGCCGGATGCTCGCCGGGTCGCTGCTGTTCGTGCTCGGCTTCACGGTCGTGTTCGTCGCGCTGGGGGCGCTGTCGGGTGTGTTCGGCTCCTGGCTGGTGACCTACCGCCGCGAGATCACGGTCGTCATGGGCTGCCTCGTCATCGTGCTCGGCCTGGCGTTCATCGGCTTCGTGCCCTGGCTGCAGCGCGACGTCCGCGTGCACCAGGTGCCCGCGGTCGGGCTGGCCGCCGCTCCGCTGCTCGGCTTCCTGTTCGGGCTGGGCTGGACTCCCTGCATCGGGCCCACCCTCGGCGCGATCCTGACGCTCTCGATCAACGAGGCCACCGCCGCCCGCGGTGCGGTGCTGTCCGGCGTCTACGCGCTCGGGCTGGGCATCCCGTTCGTGCTGGCGGGGCTGGCCTACCGGCGGGCGCTGGGCGCGTTCGGGTTCCTGCGCCGCCACCAGGTGTGGATCACCCGGATCGGCGGCGCCATGCTCGTGCTGGTCGGGCTGCTGCTGGTCACGGGCTGGTGGGACTGGCTCGTGAACTGGGTGCAGGTGCACCTCATCGTCGGCTTCGAGACGAGTGTGTGATGGCCACGACCACCGCCCCCAAGCCGCCCACCAGCACGCCGTCCGAGATGACGGCGAAGGAGCTGCTGCGCTGGAGCTGGCGCCAGCTCACGTCGATGCGCACCGCGCTGGTCCTGCTGTTCCTGCTCGCCCTCGCCGCGATCCCCGGCTCGGTGATCCCGCAGTCCGACGTCGACGCGTTCGCGGTGTCCCGGTGGCAGGAGCGGCACCCGAAGCTGACCCCGGTCTACGAGAAGCTCCAGCTGTTCTCGGTCTTCGACTCGGCCTGGTTCTCCGCGATCTACCTGCTGCTGGTCGTCTCGCTGGTCGGCTGCATCCTGCCCCGCACCCGCGTCTACTGGCGCGGCCTGCGCGCCAAGCCGCCCACCGCGCCGCGCAACCTGACCCGGCTGCCGGACCACGCGACGTACACCACCGACGAGGCGCCCGACGAGGTGCTCGCGCGTGCCGCCCGGGTGCTGCAGGGACGCCGCTACCGGATCGAGACCCGCGGTGACGCGGTCAGCGCCGAGCGCGGCTACCTGCGCGAGGCCGGCAACCTGCTGTTCCACCTCGCCGTGCTCGTGGTCCTGGCGGGGTTCGCGATCGGCTCGCTGTGGGGCTACAAGGGCGGCGTGATCGTGGTGGAGGGCAACGGCTTCTCCAACAACCTCACGCAGTACGACGACTTCGTGCCCGGCAGCCTGATGCGGGCCTCGGCGATGGAGCCGTTCAGCTTCGACGTCGACAAGTTCGACATCACGTGGCTGATGAGCGGGCCGCGCAAGGGCATGGCCCAGAAGTTCGTCGCCGACCTTACCTACCGCGAGACCCCGGACGGCGAGGAGAAGAAGTACCCGCTCCGGGTCAACCACCCGCTGTCGATCGGCGGCACCGACATCTTCCTGATCGGGCACGGCTACGCGCCGCGGATCACCGTGCGCGACGGCAACGGGGACGTCGCCTACTCCGGTCCGGTGATCTTCCTGCCCGAGGACCAGGCCACGTTCACGTCGTTCGGGGTGGTCAAGGCGCCGGACGCCCGCCCGAAGCAGATCGGTCTCGAGGGGCTGCTCTACCCGACCTTCCTCATGGTGAACGGGAACCCCACGTCCGTGCTCGGCGACGACCGCAACCCGCGGCTGTCGATGCTCGCCTACGCCGGGAACCTCGGCATGGACTCCGGCGACCCGCAGTCGGTCTACGTGCTCGACAAGGACCGGATGAAGCAGCTGACCAAGGACGACGGCAGCATGTTCCGGGTCGACCTGTTCCAGGGCCAGACCGTCGACCTGCCCGACGGCGCCGGGTCGGTGACCTTCGACGGGATGGACCCGTGGGTCCGGGTCCAGATCAGCCGTACGCCGGGGCAGGGCGTCGCGCTCGCCGGCGTCGTCCTGGCGCTGATCGGCCTGCTCGGGTCGCTGTTCATCCGGCCACGCCGGGTGTGGGTCCGGGTCCGCCGCCGGGAGGGGGACTCCTCCGGTGACGACGGGGACGGCACACTGGTGGAGGTCGCCGGGCTCGACCGTTCCGGCGGGGGCGACGTACCCGCCGAGCTGGAGCAGATCGTGGCCGCGCTGCAGGGCCGGCCGCAGGAGGAGAAGTCGTGACGAACACCCAGTGGGAGCAGCTCAGCGTCCAGGCGATCGCGGTCGTCGCGGTCGTCTACTTCCTCGCGTTCCTCGCGCACCTGGTCGAGTGGGCCGCGCTGCGCCGTACCGAGGCCAGGGTGCCGGTCGCGGCCGGGGGCGCCGACCTGGGCGACGTCGAGGCCGACGGCGACGACGACGAGCAGCGGCTCCAGCGGGCCGCGGTGTTCGGGCGCTTCGGGGTGCTGCTGACGGTCATCGGCGCGGTCGTGCAGTTCGTCGGCCTGCTGGGGCGGGGCATGGCCGCCGACCCGAACCGGGTGCCCTGGGGCAACATGTACGAGTTCGTCCTGACCGGCACCTGGGTCGTCGTGGTCCTCTACCTGCTGCTGTTCCGCAAGTACCACCTGGCCTGGCTTGCGCCGGTCGTCACCGGCTTCACGATCAGCGTGCTGATGCTGGCCCAGCTCTCGCTCTACGAGGAGGTCGCCCCGCTCACCGAGGCGCTCTCCTCGCCGTGGCTGGTGATCCACGTGGTCGCCGCGATCATCGCCACCGGCGCGTTCACGCTCGGCGGCATGGCCTCGATCCTCTACCTGGTCAAGGAGCGCGCCGGCGAGCAGACCGGCAACGGCTTCATCGCCCGGATGCCGTCGCCCCAGGCCCTCGACCGGCTGTCCTACCGCCTGCACGCGTTCGGCTTCCCGGTGTGGACGTTCGCGGTGCTGATCGCCGGCCCGATCTGGGCGCACTACGCCTGGTCGCGCTACTGGGGCTGGGACGCCAAGGAGGTCTGGGCGTTCATCACCTGGGTCGTCTACGCGGCGTACCTCCACGCCCGCGCCACCGCCGGCTGGAAGGGCCGCAACGCCGCGCTGATCGCGATCGTGGGAATGGCGACGCTGTGGTTCAACTTCATCGGCATCAACTTCTTCTTCGGCGGGAGCTCGCAGCACTCCTACGCCGCGCCGGCATCACCGGCGGCCGTGGTCGAGCGGGTGACCGCTCAGGCTTCGTCCTCGTGACGCTTTCGACGGCGGTTGAGGTCGCGCAGGAAGTCCGGGTCGTCGTCGGGCCCGATCGGGCGGCCCGGGTTGCGCGGCGGCAGCAGCGGCCGGCGCGACGGGGTGCTGCGGAACAGCCGACCACGCGTCTCGATGAGACGGGTGACGACGTAGATGATCACGGCGATGACCGCGACCGCGAGGAAGAACTTGCCCACACCCTCATGGTAGGACCCCGATGGGCGGGACCTAAGGTGGTCTCGTGAAGGAGTTCCTCGTCTACACGGCCCTGCGGATCGCGCTGTTCGCGGGAGCCTTCGGCATCGTCGTCGGAGTCTGGGGGCTCTTCACCGACAGCGTCCCCGTGCTCTGGGCGGTCGTGCTCGCCTTCATCGTGTCCGGCATCGCGTCGTACTTCCTCCTCAACGGGGCCCGCGAGCGGTTCGCCCGCAAGGTGCAGACCCGGGCTGCGCGCGCCTCGGCGAAGTTCGAGGAGCGCAAGGCCCGCGAGGACGTCGACGAGCCCGCCGACGGCACCGTCGACCGCACGGGGGAATCGCCGTCGTGACCCGCCCGCCCGCGGTGTCCCCGTCGGTGACGGGGGCGGTCCGTGAGGCGCGCAGCGACGGGTGCTGCACGGTCGGGCGTCCGGCCGGCGGACCGGACCCGGACCGGGCCTGGCTGAACGAAGCGGTACGCCGGGTCGAGGCCGACGCGAACCGCTCCGCCGACACCCACCTGCACGTGTTCCCGCTGCCGGCGGACTGGGGGATCGACCTCTACCTCAAGGACGAGTCGGTGCACCCGACCGGCTCGCTCAAGCACCGGCTGGCGCGGTCGCTGTTCCTCTACGCACTGTGCAACGGGTGGATCGGGCCGGGCACCACCATCATCGAGGCGTCGTCCGGGTCGACCGCGGTCTCCGAGGCGTACTTCGCGCGGCTGCTCGGGCTGCCGTTCGTGGCGGTCATGCCGCGGTCGACGTCGCCGGAGAAGATCGCGCTGATCGAGTTCCAGGGCGGCCGCTGCCACCTCGTCGACGACCCGGGCGCGATCTACGACGAGTCGCGGCGGCTCGCGGCCGAGACCGGCGGCCACTACCTGGACCAGTTCACCTACGCCGAGCGGGCGACGGACTGGCGCGGCAACAACAACATCGCCGAGTCGATCTTCGCCCAGCTCGCCGAGGAACGGTTCCCGGTGCCGGCCTGGGTGGTCGTCGGTGCCGGCACCGGCGGCACCTCCGCGACGATCGGGCGCTACATCCGCTACCGCCGCTTCGACACCCGGCTGTGCGTGGTCGACCCCGAGAACTCCGCGTTCTTCCGCGGCTGGCTCGACGACGACCCGTCGGCCGTCGGGGCGGGCTCCCGGATCGAGGGGATCGGCCGGCCGCGCGTCGAGCCGTCGTTCCTGCCCAGCGTGGTCGACTGCATGATCTCGGTCCCCGACGCCGCCTCGATCGCGGCCGCGCGCTGGTGCACCGAGATCACCGGGCGACCCGTGGGTGGCTCGACCGGCACCGCGCTGTGGGGGGCGCTGCACCAGATCGCCGGGATGCGGGAGGCGGGGCTGAGCGGGTCGGTCGTCACGCTGCTGTGCGACGGCGGCGAGCGGTACGCCGCGACGTACTACGACGACGACTGGCTGGCGGCGCAGGGCATCGACATCGCGCCGTACCTCGAGACGCTGGAGGCGTTCGGCCGGACCGGGGTCTGGGCCGAGCCCCGCTGACCGTCACGGATCATGCGGTTCGGTCCCCACCGCAGGGATTTCGGGCAGCAGCAAGCGGCTCGTGACCCATTGGTGCGGTCGGACGGTCAGTCCTTGCGGCGCTCGAGGCGGCGGCGTACCCGGCTCTCGTCCTGGCCGAGGACCTTCGCCAGGATCTGCACGCGGTAGACGTAGGCCGCGACCAGCGCGCCGACGATGACCAGGAAGATCAGGATCCCCATGCGTCGAGCGTACGTCGGTCCTGGTCGCCGTCGGACGTCATGCGAGCTGGCTGCCCGGGCGACCCTGCCCGGGCGACCGATCCGGATGACGTCCGGCGCGTCGTGACGACTCAGGCGACGAACAGCGGGACCGCGACCGCGACCGACCAGATCAGCTCGGCGGCACCGGTGGCGCCGAGGACCGGGACCAGGGCCGGGCCGACCGCGCCGCCGAGGACGGCGCGGGCCGGGGCGACGCAGCGGGCCAGGAAGACCAGGCCGAGCAGCGCCCACCAGGTCGTGGCCGAGGCGACGCCGACCACCGCGGCCGCGGCCGCGCCGACCAGCAGGGCGTAGAGGCCGCGGGTGCGCTCGTCGCCGAGCAGCACCGCCAGCGTGCGCTTGCCGACCTCGCGGTCGGTGGGGATGTCACGGAGGTTGTTGACCACGAGGATCGCGCACGCCAGCGCACCGATGCCGATGCCGGCCCAGAGGGCGGCGGGCTCCCACGACTCGGTCTGGACGTACGTCGTGCCGACCACGGCGACCAGCCCGAAGAACACGAACACCATGACCTCGCCCAGCGCCATGTAGCCGTACGGCCGCGACCCGCCGGTGTAGAACCAGGCGGCCACCACGCAGGCGGCGCCGACCGCGACCAGCCACCAGGCGGTGGTCGCGGCGAGCACCGTCCCGGCGACCGCGGCGACGCCGAACGCCAGGAACGCGGCCCGCTTCACCGCCGTCGGGCTGGCCGCGCCGGAGCCGACCAGCCGCATCGGGCCGACCCGGTCGGCGTCGGTGCCGCGGATGCCGTCGGAGTAGTCGTTGGCGTAGTTCACGCCCACCTGCAGCGCCAGCGACACCACCAGCGCGAGCAGCGCCTTCCACCACACCAGCCCGTCGGCGTACGCCGCGACGCCGGTGCCGGCGAGCACGGGAGCGACCGCGGCAGGCAGGGTCCGGGGCCGGGCGCCGGCCACCCACTGGGCCGGCGTGGTGGGGGCGGAGGTCGTCACGAGGGACGATTCAAGCAGTCACGGCCGCCGGTTCGGCAGCGAGGTACCGCTGCGCCGCCCGGGCCGCCGGGTGAGCGGCCGCCGCGGCGCCGACCGCGATGGCCGCGATCAGCACCCAGCCCGTCGTACCCCACTCGAGCGCGAGGAACGTGAACGCGGCCGGGCCGACGATGCTCTCGAACTGCATGCCGAGGCGCCAGACGCCTTGGTACTCCCCGCGGCGGTGCGGGTCGGAGAGCTCCGAGACCAGCCCCCACGACGCGGCGGACTGGAACAGCTCGGCGCCGGTGATGGTGACGTGGCCGAGCCAGATCAGCACGATCGACACCCAGCCGACGGTGTCGTGCGTGACCAGCAGCAGTGCGCAGGAGAGCACGAACGACGCCGCGCACAGGCGGACGGCGCGCAGCGCGCCCGGCACCGTGTCCGAGCCCCGGGCGGCCGGCACCTGGAGCAGCACCGCCATCACCGTGTTGGTGCCGAACAGCCAGGCCAGCAGCGTGTGCGGGGCGTCCGTCTCCTGCACCAGCCACAGCGGCACGACGACGTTGAGCAGGATCTGGTTGCTCTGGAGGACGCCGTTGCAGATGCCGAGCACCACGAAGCCGCGGTTGCGCAGCGCGGCGGGGGTGACCTTGCGCTCGGGGGCGACCACGCCCTTCTCGTGGTGCGTGGCCCGAGGGAGCCGGGCGATCAGGACTGCGTTGAGGCCGAGGATCGCGGCGGTGAGCAGGGGTACGGCGGTGATCACGGTGCGACTGCCGGTCGCCAGCGCGATGCCGCCGAGCAGGGCGCCGAGCGTGAAGCCGATGTTGAGGGCGCTGCGCATGAACGCCATCGACCGGACCCGCTCGGCGGGTGGGAAGACGTCGATCGTGTACGCCCCGCGGCCGGCGCTGCCCGCCGACTCGATGGTGGCCTGGATCGCGATGATCACGGCGAACGCCGCGAACCCGTGGATCAGCGGGTAGGCGAGGTAGCTCACGCCGCCCAGTGCCGCCGCGACCGCCCACATCTGCTTGGGCCCGACCCGGTCCGCGAGCTTGCCCATCGGCACCGAGAGCGCGAACGCGACGACGCCGCTGATCGAGAGGCCGAGGCCGACCTGGAACGCGGTGAGCCCGACGATCTGGGTGAAGAACACCGCGCTGCCGGTGAGGAAGGTGCCCTCGCCGATCGCGAACAGGATCGACTGCATCGACAGGCGTCGGGCGAGCGGCGTGGGTGGCAGGAAGCGGTCTAGAGCGGGCACCCGGCCGATTCAACCAGCGGGGCCCGACACCCGTCGCACCAATATCCCCGCCGAGGTGCCCGGTCTTGATGGCCGAGGTGCCCGGTCTTGATGGCCGAGGTGCCCGGTCTTGATGGCCGA
>NZ_SDKM01000039.1 GCF_004519545.1 Nocardioides guangzhouensis | reverse complement strand
GATCTACGGCGCTGCCGAATGTCAGACGACCGAGACTTGACTGCGTCACCAGTAGCCCCGATAGACGCACCGCCCCAACCCAGGGAGCGAGCCCAGTCGCCTACCCGGCTCGGGCAAGGACCGCCCGTGCGTAGCCGAGGCCAAATCCGAAGTGGTGCATGTTGGCCTGTGAGGTGGATCCCGGCTGGGTCGTCACGATCGCGTACTCGCAGCCCGCCTCGCGCGCATCTCGCAGACGGGTCCGTACGAGCTCCTTCTGGACACCGCGACGACGAAACGCAGGGGCCGTGCCCGCCCCGGTCAGCTGGGCGAACTCGCCGGCCATCCGAAACCCTCCTGCGCCGGCGGGCTCGCCGCCGATGCTGGCCACGTACAGACGTGCGCCAGCATCGGCGCCCGCCATCTCAGCTGCCTCGAGCGACTCGCGCGGGAAGGTGTCGTGCTGCCGGACCCCGGCTGTGTCCGGATGCAGCGCCGACTCGACCGCCAGGTTCAACCAGACGTCCAGTTCACCTTCAGCGCGGCGTACGTCGATGCTGACGATCGAGGGCTCGTCATTTGTCGCCTCGAGTCGTCGGAGCAGTACGTTCTCGAACGAGACCAGTAGGTACCCACGCTCGGTTAGGGCCTCGAATACCTCGGGTGCGGCCAACGTGGCGATCTCGAAGCTGGTAGGTGCGTCGTGCTCTGCGTAACGTTCCTCGAGAGCGTTCAGCTCGGCAGTTGATGGAGTCCCGGCGAACCCGACACCGACCACCTTGTTGAACGGTGAGTCCGGCCCTGCGTAGGTCGCGACGCCACCGGCGATCGGCACCTGGAAGGCGGGCACGTCGTATCGCAGTCCGGTCGCGCGGCTACAGGCGGCCATGAACTCCGCCTCCTCCTTCTCGGCCCGAACCGCCAAGTCCACATCAACGAACATGATGATCCGTCTCGTTGAGGTCGTGGGCGAAGACGATCATGTCGCGCATCGGGGTTCCGAACTCGCGAGCCTGTGGTTGGGCAGGGTCAGCCCCGCTGCGTCAGTCCGCGAGTCGCCGTATGGGTCTCCCGTGAGCTCCGGGTTGAGCGCGAGCAGGACGAAGAAGACCCCGCCGACAACGACCCCGAGGAGTAACCCACGCCCACGCGTCGCGCCGGGCCGAGTGCTCGAGCCAAACCGAGGCTCGGGCCGCAGGTTGGAGCCGGACCGGGGAACCGACATGGACCACCTTAGGGACGGCTTCGCGCTCGATCGAACGATTGCCAGCGACACTTGAGGCAGTGAAGCCTCACCCCTAAGAGTGATCCCGCCGAATGAGCTGCGTCAATCCGCCGCGACAAGGCGCCCTCTATGTCGGGCGGTAGGGCACCAATGGTTCCAACCGGTAGCGCCCCCGCCGGCCACGGTGCAGGCAGCGCCTGCGGGCCGACGTCTTCCGGTCGCCCAGGTCAGTCGGGCAGCACCAGCTTCTTGGTCTCGAAGTGCTGGTAGTCCTTCAGCGAGTTGAAGTCACCGCCCCAGAAGAATTTCTGCTCCCGGAAGGCCTTCTCCACCACGTCGTTCTTGGTGATCATCCCCGGACGTACATCGGTGCGGTCCAGGTAGTCGACCCCCGCCGGCGGCAGAACGGTGCTGCCCCGGACATACGGATTCTCGACGGTGTTGATGTCGATGGCCTGGCCGTAGGAGTGGATCGAGAATCGGTCCGTCGTGCCGGTGATGGGCCGGCAGTTGAACGCCGAGGTGTTGTCCGCGGCCATGGAAGCGTCGTCGGATCCGCCGTAGTTCTCGATCAGCTCCATGCGCCGGATCGGGAAGTCGTTCTCGAACAGCACCCGAAACGCCTCCACCACCTGGGAGGCGACCAGCCGGTGCACCATCAGTTGGCCCCCAGAGTGGACGGCGCCGTCAAACCCGACGAAGTTCATCTCGATGATCCGCAGATCGTCGATCGGCACCGGGCAACCGGGCTGCCATGACACCCCGATCATCCGCGCCCGCGTCTCCTCGTCGACGGACCGAATGGTCGCCTGGAACGCCGAGGGAGCAGGCGTCGCGGTCTCCGCACTCGACGTCGCAGGAGATGCGGTGAGCGGGACCGCCAGCGCCACCGCCACGGCCAACGTCACGGAGGACAGGAAACCCGAGATCTTCATTGCTTTCTCCCCTGTGGCAACTCTTCAACGAGCAGGTGGTGCGACAAGACCCTAGCCCTACCACCGTCCTGCGTCACCCAGTGTCGAGCGGTCACGTCGTCGCGCCGGACCAGGAGCCAGCGCGTCCGGACCACGAATCGATGGATGAGAATGACGGGGCGATCGTGCGCTCGCGCGCATCCTGACGTGGTCGGACCATGTTCCGGGTCTCCGGGCCTACGGACCGGGGACGCCCGAAGATCCAAGCGCCGGTCCCGCGACTCGCGAACCGTCGGAGCGCCCAGATACGACGAGAGGCAACGCGCGTCATTTCGCCGCCAGTCGGCGCAGACGGACCTACAGAGTCTGCCGATAGGCGCGTGTCACGCGAGCGTCACGCGGCGGGCGCGTGCCCCTGGATGGGATCCGTCGCGGGAGGGGCGAGTGCGCTCATCTCCGTCTTCAGCACTGGTCGAGTGCGTTGGGGCGAACGTTCGTCTTGATTCGGATGATCTGAGTTCGTACGGTCTGGGTCATGGCATCGCTCCCCGCTCCAGCGCCGTGGTCCACTCCGTTACCCGCCGCGGACCCGCCCCGGGGCATGGCGATCTTCCAGCTACCGACGGGCACCTACGAGACGCGTGCGGCCTTCGCGGTGCAGGGTGGGTCGTTTCGCGAGAAGCGCAACTTTGCCGCGACTGCTGTCCTCCTCATGCACCCGCAAGGCGACTTCCTCATTGACGCCGGGTTCGGAGAGCACGTCGCAGAGCACGTCAAGCTGCTGCCCCGTGTCGTCCGCGCTCCCCATCAGGCGGGCAGCACAGCGCGCCAACAGCTGCAGCGAGCCGGCTACGACCTGGAGCGGTTGCGAGGCGTCATCCTCACCCATTCTCACTGGGATCATGCCGGTGGCCTCGATTCGTTACCCGTGCCCATCTGGATCAACGCAGCAGAGCGGAAGTACGCGGCAACCGACGCCGCCGGCAAGGTCTTCCGAGTCGTCTCCTCCGACCACGGCATCCACGAGTACACCTTCGACGACCACGCCTACCTGGGGTTTCCCAAGAGCCTCGACGTCTTCGGCGACGGCTCGATGGTGATCGCGTTGGCAGGTGGCCACACCACAGGATCGGTGGTCGTTTTCGTCACGCTCCCATCGAGCGAGCGGTACGCCTTCATCGGCGACATCACGTGGCAGCTAGACGGCATCCAACGCCGCCTCGAACGGCCCTGGCTGCTGCGAAAGCTAGCCGACAGCGACGCAGCGCAGGTACGCCAAGGCATTCTCCGCGTCGCCTCGTTGAACGAACTCATGCACGTGATACCGGCGCACGACGTACACGCCTACGACGGAATCCCCCTACTGCCAGCGGACATGTCCCAGTGACGACGGCCGCAGGACCCAGCGTCGACTCCGAAATCACCTGGCTGCTGCACCGCGCAGCGCAGCGTATGCACGTCGTCACCAGCGAGCATGCCGAGAAGCACGGACTGTCGCTTCGAGATCACATCGTGCTGAGTGCTCTGGACAAGTGGCCAGGCCTGAGTCAGGTTGAACTCGCCAGAGCCGTCGGGTTGGACAAGACGACCCTGATGAGCCAGCTCGACCGGCTCGAGCACCAAGGTCTGGTCGTGCGACGGGCAAACGCCACGGATCGCCGAGCCCGCATGCCCGAGATCACGCGCGCGGGAGACCGACTGCGCGCCCGTGTCGCGGAGGCGAGCGCGGCCGCGGAGGCCGAGGCCCTCAGCGACTTCACGGCGGCCGAAGTCGCCTTGCTCCGGCGAATGCTCTTCGAGCTCATCGGCGACCACCTCGACCCTGGCTCCTGCTTGTGACCTACCGCGACCCACGCGCTTGAACGTGCGTCTATCCGCCGCGTTTGCAGCAGTTGTCCGCACCGGGCGATCGAGCCCGGATCGCAGTGTTGGCCCGGCGCCCGGCTGACCTCTGGGTCATTGGCCCAGCGACCGAACACCCGGCGACCTATCACGCGCTTGCGATCAGGCCCGAGCCGGTCAGGCGATACAGCGCGGCCAGGTTCGCCGCCCTACGCCCTCGCGCGTGGACACTTTGGGAATACTCGGGGAACAAGCGCTCCCCCATCGCCCCTCAGATCTCGGGCGCTGGACGTCCATCCGCGCGCGCTGGCGGCGCAACCCACATAGCGTCTGGAGTGCGGTATCCCGCCTACTTTGATGCAGAGGCCACTTGGTGGCCCCGATGCAAGGCGCTCCCCTGCAGGGTGGGATGGCTAGCGTCGGGGCTTGCCAAGGTGTTCCCCGGTCAAGGAAGTGCGCCTCGGGTGGCACCGAACCCGTGGGAGTGCCGCAGCAGCCTGATCGGCGATGCCCTCCGGCGATGGGCCGACGACGAATCCTGCTCGGGACGCGAGTCAGTCAGCTCGTTGGCGAGGCCCCGTTCCAGAGCAGCTCAGCCTTGGGGTATCCGGCGGTGGCGGAACCCGGCGAACGCCGCGGAAGCCAGAAGGGCCGACAGCAGACCCAGCCGGGCCAGGGCAGTGGTGTCGATGTCGTCGACCGGCGGGTTTCCTACGTGGGTCAGCGGAGACAGGTTCAGCACCCAGTCCGGAAGCTGGAGGGCCGCGCCGAGCAGACCGATGAAGGTGACCGCGGCGAACGCCGCCCAGGCCAGGCCGAACGCGCGAGGAACGATCCCGTAGAGCAGCACCGCGACCGCGGCCATGACGAGCTCGGCTGGCAGGTAGGCCAGCCCCGACACCAGCAGGGTGCCGACGTAGCCGGAGTCACCGGTCGACAGCGAGGTGGTGGCGCCGAACACCACCGCCGACAGCACGACTATCACGACCAGGCCGGTGCCGACGACGAGCACTTGTGCGCCCAGCCACCGCATCCTGCCCGACGCTCCCGCGAGGACGGGCTCGAGGCGGCCAGCCGCCTCCTCGCGTCGGAGTGAGCCGAGTGCCTGGACGACGTAGCCGCAGGCGATGACCGCGAGGTAGACCTGGGTCGAGGCGAGAAAGCCGTCGGCGGCATCGTGCCGGGTGATCCCCATCGCTTCGCTGACTGAGGGGTTGCCGAGGATGGCGCCGACGACTTCTTGTGCCAGGGCGCCCATGACCGCAGCAAGCGCGACCGATCCGACCAGCCAGCCGAGGAACGAGCCGAGCTGGCCGTGCAGCGCCAGCCCGATGGGCCGGACCAGCCAGGCCGAGGCGGCCGGTTCACCTGGTCCCTGGCGGTACAGCGCGGCGCCGAGGTCGCGGCGCCGGGTCAGCCCGACGGCGAGGAAGGTCAACCCGGTCGCGACGGCCATCGGGATGAGCAGGACCCACCAGCGTTGTTCGTCGGCGAAGGGAGCGGTTTTCTCCAGCCAGCCGAGCGGGGAGAGCCACACCCAGAACGTTTCATTGACGTCGCCGACACCCCGTAGGACGTAGGAGAGCCCGAGGGCGGCGAAGCCGAGGGCATAGACACCCCTGCTGTGGAGGACGACCTGGGCGCAGACCGCGGCGAGCGCGGCGAAGACGACGGTCACCATGCCCAGGGCCTGGGCGTAGAGCACCGCCGGGCCGAGCTCGATCCCGGCAGCCAACAGCGCGAGCACGAAACCGACGTCCATCACCACAACCGCGGCCACCACCAGCAGCATCGCACTGACCACCGGGGACCGTCGGTCGATCCGCCCTGCCAGCAGCGCCTCGAGACGTCCGGACTCCTCCTCGCCCCGGGTCATTCCGGCAACCAGGGCCAGCCCGACCAGCGGCATCAGGAAGGAGGCGATGAAGCCGAACTCGTCCTGGATGATGCCCCCCAGGGTGTCGATTCCCTCCACATGGCCGTTGATGGCAACCAGTGCGTCACTGACCACAGCCTGACCGTAGGAGGCGATCTCCTCGGGCGTGTTGTAGAGCTGGGCCACAGCGATCGCGGTGAACGCCAGGGTGCCGACGGTCGCGAGCACCCACACCAGGAGACGTCGGCGCTGCGCGCGCCACTGGATGGCCAGCATGGCCGCGGTTCCCGTCATGCCGACACCGCGCCGGTCTCGTCCTCGCTGTAGTTGCGCAGGAACAGCTCGTCCAGGCTCGGCGGCTCCACCGTGAGGCCCCGGATGCCGGCCGCGTGGATCAGTCCCATCGCCTGCCCGAGCTCATCCGGACCGACGGTGAACCGCGTCTCGACGCTTCCGTCGACCTGTCCGGTCCTCAGGCCTTCCAGCCCGGCAACCATGTCCAGCGAAGCCACGGCGGATCCGGTCAGCGCGTGGACACTGGTGCGGGTGTGCCGGCGCAGGTCCGCGAGGGTTCCGGAGGTCACCGTCTTCCCGCGCCGGATGATGCTCACCCGGTCGGCCAACGCCTCCACCTCCGAGAGGATGTGGCTGGACAGCAGAACCGTGGCGCCCTGCTGTCGGCGCTCCCGGATGACGTCCTGGAAGACCTGCTCCATCAGCGGGTCGAGCCCTGAGGTCGGCTCGTCGAGGACGATCAGTCCCACCTCGCTGGCCAGCGCCGCGACCAGGGCCACCTTCTGCCGGTTGCCCTTGGAGTAGTCGCGTGCCCGCTTGGTCGGGTCGAGGTCGAAGCGATCGATCAGCTCGGCCCGCCGCCCGGGGTTCATCCCACCGTGGACCCCGGCGAGAATGTCCATGCACTCCCCGCCGGTGAGGCCCGCCCACAGCGACACGTCACCGGGCACGTAGGCCACGTCGCCGCGCAGCCGGGTTCCCTCGCTCCACGGATCGCGGTCGAAGAGCGTGATCCTGCCGCCATCGAGGCGCATGAGACCGAGCAGGATCCGGATCGTGGTGGACTTACCGGCACCGTTGGGTCCAAGGAACCCGTGCACCTCGCCACGGCGTACGTCGAGGTCGAGGCCGTCCAGCGCGCGGAACCTTCCGAACTGTTTGACGAGGCCCTCGATACGGACGATGTCGTCGCTCATGTCTCATCTTCTTCTTTCGCACGGAAGGCGCCTTGGCTGTAGACGTCGACCGCTTCGGCAGCCCACCGGGTCATGCCCTCGCTCGTGTGGAGGTCGACTCCGCACACCTGCCCGATGTGTCGGGCCAGCAGGATCGCTGCCAGGTCGTTGACAAAGAGGAAGGCTGCCCGCACCTTCCGGTTCTGGCTCGGTCGTGCAATGCCGGCCGCCTCGAGATCGGTCAGCACCCGTTCGCTCACTGCGAACCAGCGGGCGAACACCCGGTCGCCGGTCGGGTCGTTGGTCAGCAGCAGCCGGCGCAAGTAGTCCGGCACCGGGGATCCCGGGGGAAAGCCGGCGACGAAAGCCTCGGCCAGCGACGTCGAGTCGCCGCCGGTGAGCGCGTCCTCGATCCCGTCCTCGGTCAGGTTGTCGAGCACCGCATCGAAGCTGTGCGCCACGTGTTCGTCCACCGCCGCGCGCAGCCCTGCCTTGCTGCTGAAGTGATGCATGACCAGCGCCGGCGACACGGCCGCTGCTGCCGCAACCTCCCGCACCGTGACGGCCTCGGGGCCACTCTCCGCGAAGAGGCGCAGCGCTGCGTTGCGGATCGTCGCCCTGGCGGTCAAGTCACCCGGCGGCACCTGGCGGTCTGAACACATGTTCAGCATACTAATCATTCGTTCAGCAGGACACAACCCCACCTCCTCTGGAGCGGAGGTTGGCTCACTCCCCAGCGACGGGCATGGGTTGCGGATCGGACCAGTACGCATCGGCTGGACGGGCCTGCCGCCGTGGGCAAGTCTGTGAGTGTGTCGTCGGATGATCTGGTGGGAAGGCAGGCCGAGGTAGCCCTGGCGGTGGCCGAGCTCCGCCGCCTCCGCGCGGGGCGATCGTCCGTCCTCGTCATCGAAGGAGAGGCGGGCATCGGCAAGACACGCCTGGTGCAGAGCATCGCGGAAGAAGCGCGGGCCCAGAACATGACCGCGTTCGTCGGCCAGGCTCACCCGTTCGAGCGCACCCGTCCGTTCGGTGCGATGGTGGCCGCCCTGGACCTGAACCGGCGCTCTGGGGATCCACGCAGGGCTGCGATCGATGCTCTTCTGCGCGGCGGGGACGCCATGCCTGGCTCTGTCGCGGGCGACTCTCAGTACCGGGTCATCGAGGAGATCGTCGATCTGGTGGAGTCGTCGTGCTCCCGGAGCCCCGTGGTGCTGGTGGTCGAGGACATCCACTGGGCGGACACGGCGACCTTGTCGGCAATCTGGTCCGTGGCGCGTCAGTTGACGCTGGAACAGCTCCTTGTCGTCGTCACCGCCCGGCCGTCGCCGCGATCGGCCGAGGTGGCCCGGCTGCTGGAGGACCTGGCCGCCGGAGGGGCCCGCGCGGTGGACCTGCTGCCGCTGACGCCTGACGAGGTGGCATTGCTTGCGCGCCGGCTGCTCGGCGCTGATCCCGGCCCTGAGCTGAGTGCCGTGCTGGCCAAGGGGGGTGGGAACCCCCTGTGGGTCCTGGCCATCTTGCGCTCGTTGGCAGACGAGAGCTTGCTGCGCGGCACCGGCGACGACGTCGAGACGACGACCTCGGAGCTGCCGGCTTCGCTCAGTGACCTGGTGGTGCGCCGTCTGCAACACCTGCCGACAGCGACGCTGGACCTGCTGCAGATCACCGCGGTGCTCGGGGATGCGGTGTCGTTGCGCGATGTCGCTGCTGTCGCCCACCGGCCCGGGGTCGACGTGGTCGCGCAGCTCGGCCCCGCCTTCGACGCCCAGCTTCTCGACACGTCCGACGAGCGAGTGGTCTTCCGGCACCAGCTCGTGCACGACGCGATCTACCAACGGATTGCGTCGTCCGCCCGCCGGGTGCTGCATCGCGAGGCCGCGGTCGCTCTGATGGCCGCGGGCGCACACCGGCTCGAGGTGGCCGACCATCTGGTGCGCGGCGCGGAGCGGGGTGACGAAGAGGCGGTCGCCTGGCTGCGCGAAGCAGCGGGTGCGGCATCGGCACAGGCCCCACCGGTCTCCGCCGAGCTCATGCGCCGCGCCGAAGCCTTGTTGCCGCTCGGGCATCGCGACGCGGACTTGGTGGCATCGGAGGTCGTCCAGGCCTTGCTCCGCGCCGGCCAGGTCGCCGAGGCCTCGGGCCGGGCAGAAGCAATCCTCGCCCGGCGCCACGCCCCCGAGGCGGACATCCCGCTGCGCCTTGCACTCCTGGGAGCCCTGGCGCTTCAGAACCGCACCGACGAGCTCATCGCTCTCGTCCAGACCAGTCTCGATTCGATCGAGCTCGGACCCTCCGGCCAGGTGATGATGCTCGCCCAGCAGAGCTGGGCGCTGACCTACTCGGGCGATCCCCGAGGGGGTGAGTCGGCCGCTGCCCGTGCCCTCGCCATCTCCGAGGAGGCGGAGGACGTCGCCATGACGGTGTGGGCACTGACAGCGCTCTTGGTGGCGGTCGGACGACGCGGCCGCTTCGGGGAGGCCCTCGTGCACGCCCGCCGGGCGGCAGTTCTCGCGGCCGAGTCGCAGGACACGAGATCGCTGCCGCTGCAGCCGACGTTCTTCCTCGGCCTGGCGCTCATCGACTGCGACCGCGTGGCCGAGGCACGCGCGGCGTTCCGCGAGGCGCTCGACGACCAGTTCGGCTCCGCGTGGTGGCTCTCCGAGACGCTGATGGCCGACGCTCAGGCGTCGTTCGTCATCGGGGATTGGGGCGATGCCCTCCCGGGTCTGGTTGCCGGCGGCCGGGCCGCGCAGGAGAAGGGCAACCCACTCCTGGTCAATCAATCGCTGGCTTACCGGATCTTCATCGCGACAGGGACGGGAGATCTGCTGACAGCCAAGGAGCTCGCCGCCCCGCTCATCCCGGTGCTGGAGGGTGACCAGCTGCCGTACAACGCAGGGGTCCTCGCCTGTGCGGTGGCCGGCCTGAGGGCTGCAGAAGGTGATCTTCAAGGCGCGTATGACGTGTTGCTGCATTGCTGGCAGTTCGACATCGCGCGGGAGTGCCGCTTCTACCACCGCTGTCTCGCTCCGGACCTCGTTCGCCTCGCCCTGGCGCTGGGTCATGAAGAGGTCGCGGCCGATGTGGCGGGCGTGGTGCGGAGAGGGGCCGCGCTGGCGCCCGACGTGCCCACCGTTCGTAGCCTGGCGCTGCGCTGCCAGGGACTGGTCGACGGCGACACAGAGGCGTTGGTCGACGCCGTCGGGCTGGCCCGCCAGGCGCCGCATCTCGTCGAGCACACCGGCGCCTGCGAGGACGCGGCCCAGCTGCTCGCCGAGAACGGCCGGCGGGACGAGTCGGCGGCGCTGCTGCAAGAGGCGTTGCATCGCTACGAGAAGGCGGGCGCCGATGCATGGGCGGGCCGGGCCCGGGCACAGCTACGAACGCTGGGCGTCCATCCTGGCCCCCGCGGGAACAGGCACCGGCCGACGAGCGGCTGGGAGAGCCTCACGTCCACGGAGAAGGCGGTGTCCCGGCTGGTCGCCGAGGGCCTGACGAACGGCGCCGTCGCCCGGCAGCTGTACATCTCGCCGCACACCGTCAACACCCACCTCCGCCACGTCTTCAGCAAGCTGGGCGTACCCAACCGCGCCGCGCTCGCCGCTTTGGTGCCTCACTCGATCGAGTGATGTCTGCGCCGTACGCCGCGAACACAATCGGAGGCGCCGGGGTCACGCATGGCCCAGGCTTCGGATCAAGGGAGGGGCACTGTGGACCACGCGGCGACGATGCGAAACACCTACGAACTGATCAACGCAGGAGACATCGACGGCTTCGGTGACCTCCTGGCCGCCGACTTCGTCGAGCACCAAGGAGGGCCCGGATATCCTCCCACCAAGGAGGGCACCCTCGACTTCTTCCGAGACCTGGCGGGGGCCTTCCCCGACTGGCACATGGCCGTCCAGGACCTGATCGCGGGCAGTGACAAGACCGTGGCACGCGTCCGGGTCACCGGCACGCAGAGAGGCGAGTTCATCGGCATCCCGCCGACCGGCGGCAGCGCGGACGTGGAGCTCATCGACATCATGCGCTTCGACTCGGCCGGCTTGGTCTGCGAGCACTGGGGAGTCGCCGACATGCTCAGGCTCATGCAGCAGCTCGGCGTCATGCCTGCCGCCGCTCCGGCGTGACGCAGGCCGGTTGCCCCGGGCTCGAACGTCGCCTGATGTTCGACATCGTGAACGTGGAGGTCTTCTGTCGTTGATGCCCTCCATTCCCCGGGATGGCCGCCCAGGCCACCTCGAACACACTGCACAAGGAGGAGTAATGCCCACGATCATCGTGACCCACGATGTCACCGACACCGACCACTGGCTCTCATCGCCGAAGCGTGAGGAGCTCCTGCCCTCAGTGGGCGCCAGCAACCTGCGGACGTTCGTGAACCCCCAGGACCGGACGAAGGTCGGATTGATGATGGACGTGGCCGACCTCGACGTTCTGTTCGCTGTGCTGGAGAACCCCTCGGACGAGCTGACGGAGGCAATGAAGTACGACACGGTCCTCCCCGAGACGATGACGATCCTGGTCGCCTCCTGAACCCCGTCACCCTGACGGCGCGTTTCCGCAGCGACGTCGCGTCCCGGTGGTGCCGTCCCCTCGGGCGCCGGAGACACGGTGGTCTGCTGTTGTGGGTGGCCTCGATCGCCACCGTGTCCCCGGCGCCGACCCCAGGGAAGTGGGGCATTCCGTGAACGACGCACCGCGAGGCACTCGGCCCGTTCACGGAGTCGCCCTCGGGGTCGACCCACAGGACACCACCCTGTCGGCAGGATGTGACCAGGACCTGGCCGAGGGCGTTGCAGTTCCGTGACGATGCTCAGGCTTCGGACGGGGCCACCGTGCTGAGCGCAGGGATGTCGCGGACCGACGCGCGCAGGGTCGACCTGCCGCTGATCGGGTCGCTCGGGGTCTGGCGCAGGACAAGGTTGAGGTTCGTACTCTCCGGCCCGTACGGCGGGTAGCCGGGCAGTCCCAGCTCCTCGCAGGCCTGCCACCAGCTCGAACGTCAGGTGAGGCGCCGGAGGTGTTGAACGGTCAGAACACGTCTCTGGGCTCGTCGGACCGCACGTCGGGCAGACACGATGACCGCCTCACGCCGCCGCGCACGCACAGCATCGAGGTGCGTCATCGGGCCATCCGGAGCACGAACTGGACCCGGCCCTCCGGATCGGTGCGGGCGTCCAGGGTTCGCCCCTCCACCTGTCGGGCCGCCTGCGGGCCCAGGATCAGCCTCGCCCCGTCACGTTCCACGACGCGGTCCCCGGGCTGCGGACCGTTGACGGCCCGCACGTCCAGAGATCGGGCAGGCGCAGCCCGACGCGCAATCCGGACTCCGGAGGCCTCCTCCAGCGTCGGGTGTCCGGTGACGCGTCGGATGACGGCCAGGGCGTTCGTCGTGATCGTGAGCAAGGATCCGCTCCCCTCCTCGGATGGACGTCGCGCCGGCGGAATCACCGGCACGCCCTCATGGAACCCACGCAGAAGCTCGCGGGACAACCCGGTTCGCCCAACTGCCGGAACCTCGTCCGAGGGCTGTCACGCGGTCGACACGTGTCGGCTCCACCGCTGTCACCTGTGTCGGTGCGCGACCAGTGGTGGGCGGACCACGATCGCCACGCGGGCCCCTTGGATGGATGATCGGAACGTGACGGCGAACCTCCTCACCCAGGGACGCTCGCTCCTCGCTGCAGGCGATGCCTCTCGAGCCCGGGCCCTGCTCGAACAGCTCAACCCGACGGGCGAGGTGCTGGAGGCTCGCGCATCCGCGTCGTTCGTACTGCTGGAGCACATGCGTGCGATCGACGAGATGCAAGCCGCCTATGCCGCGTATCGGGCGGCCGACGACGGGGCCGGGGCGGCGAGGGTGGCCCGGATGCTGGGCGGGATGCACGGTTCGACGTCGGGTAACTGGGCCGTCGCCAACGGATGGATCGCCAGGGCCAGGTCACTCCTGCACGAGCATCCCGACGACGGCGAGCGCGGCTGGGTGGCCCTCACGCAGGGAATGTTCGAGAGCAACCGGATGACCCGAAACGCTCGCCTGAACGAGGCACTCGCGGTGGGCCGTACGACGGGCGATCCGGACCTGACCTTCGCCGCCCTCGCCTACCTCGGCGCCAGCCTGGTCCATGACGACCGGCGAGAGGAGGGCATGGCGCTGCTCGACGAGGCCCTCGCGGCCACCGCCGGCGGTGACGTGTCGAACTTCATGGTCGTCGAGGAGATCTTCTGCCAGCTCTTCTCGGCCTGCGAGCACGCGCGCGACGTCGCCCGCGCCGAGCAGTGGATCGGGGTCGGCGACCAGCTGGCGGAGCGACGGAACCTGCCGGCAGTCAGCGCCTACTGCCACACCCACTACGGCGGCCTCCTGACCGCCGCCGGCCGCTGGCGAGAGGCGGATGCGACGCTCACCGAGGCAGTTCGTCTGTGGACCATGGGACAACGAACCCTGCGGACGGGTGCCCTGGTCCGTCTGGCCGAGCTCAGGGTCAAGCAGGGCCGATACGACGAGGCTGCCGCGCTGCTCCAGGACGTCGAGGGCGACGAGGCCAGCAAGGTCCGGGCCGCCCTGCACCTCGCCCGCGGAGAGAACGCGCTCGCGAGGAGCATCCTCGAGCATGCCTTGCAGTCCGCCGATCCGGGCAGCAGCAGCTGCCTGCCCCTGCTGGCCATGCTCGTCGACGCAAAGCTCGCCGCCGGCGATGATCCCGCGGAGACCCTCGCCGCCATGGCCACCTGCGTCGCGGCGCACCCGTCGGGGTACTCGAGCGCCGTGCTGGCCTTCGCGCGCGGCCGGGCACCCGGTCCCGAGGCCCGGCACTGGCTGCGACACGCGCTCGACGGATTCCTCGAGGCGCAGCTGCCGTTCGAGGCCGGTCTCTGCCGCCTTCACCTGGCTCGCACGTGCGCTGCCTCCGCGCCTGCCGTCGCCGTGGCGGAGGCCCGCGTTGCCTTGGGTGTGTTCGAAGAGCTCGACGCGGCCCCGTACGCCGCTCAGGCAGGCGCCCTGCTACGAAGCCTCGGCGCGAGAGCCGGCCCACCCCGAAGGTCCGGCGAACAGCTGACGAGGCGGGAGCGAGACGTGCTGCTCCTGATCGGTGAAGGCCTGTCCAACCCGGAGATCGCCGAGCGCCTCTTCATCAGCCGCAAGACCGTCGAGCACCACGTCGGTCACCTTCTCGCCAAGCTCGGGCTGCGCAACCGGGCCGAGGCTGTGGCCTATGCGGTGCGACACGAGCCCGACAGGAAATAGGGGAACTCCCCGATACCCCAGGCGCTGTTCCGCGCGAGTGTCTCCACGAACCCCGAGGAGGCAGTAATGAATCACGACGTCATCGTCATCGGAGCCCGCGTTGCCGGCTCCCCCACCGCCATGCTGCTCGCGCGCAAGGGCTACCGCGTCCTGGCAATCGACCGAGCGACGTTCCCGAGCGACACGCTCTCCACCCACGTCATCCACGCACCCGGCATTGCCGCCCTTCGACGCTGGGGGCTGTTGGATCGGCTAACGGAGACGCGCTGCGTCCCGATCACGACGTACTCCTTCGACTTCGGGACGTTCACCATCCGCGGGACCACGCGGCCAGTCGACGGTGTCGACGTGGCATACGCCCCCCGACGCACCATCCTCGACAAGATGCTGGTCGACGCGGCGCGCGAGGCCGGTGCGGAGGTGCGCGAAGGCGTCAACGTCGACGAGGTCGTCGTCGGCTCGGATGGTCGCGTCCAGGGTGTCCGGTGCGACGGGACGGCAGAGAGCGCGCGCGTCGTGATCGCGGCCGACGGCCGGAACAGCGGGCTCGTCAAGGCCGTGCGCCCTGCCGAGTACCACCTCAAGCCGCGGCTGCAGTACGGGTACTACACGTACTTCAGCGGGCTCCCGACCGATGGCTTGGAGAACTTCATCCGCCCTGGCCGCGGGATCGGGTGCGCGCCGACCCACGACGGTCTCACGATGCTCGTCATGGGCTGGCCGTACACCGAGGCGCGGGCCTTCAAGGCCGACGTTGCCGGCAACTTCTACGCGACGCTCGAGCTTGTCCCTGAGCTTGCCGACCGTGTCTCCCGCGCCCGACAGGAGGCACCGTTCCGCGGCGGCGCAGTGCCCGGCTGGCTGCGCCGACCGTATGGCCACGGTTGGGCCCTCGTCGGCGACGCCGGCTACAACAAGGATCCGATCACGGCCCAGGGAATCACCGACGCATTCCTCGACGCGGAGGGGTGCGCGGAGGCAGTGGACCGGTGGCTGGGTGGACAGCTCGACTACGAGGAGGCCATGTCCCGGTGGCACCGGGACAGGGACGCCCGGGTGGTCCCGATGTACGAGTTCACCTCGCAGATGGCGACCCTCAACCCGCCCCCGCCAGAGCTGGAACAGCTGCTCCGGGCAACCACGTCCCACCGGGAGTTCATGGACGCGTTCGTGTCGGTGGTCTCGGGCGCCTTGTCCCCGGCTGAGTTCTTCTCCGACACGAACGTCGGCCGGGTCCTGGCCGCAAGCTCCGCTGCCTGAGCGCGCGCACGCTGGCGACGGTGTCGGTCCGACCCGAGTCAGCCTCGTGACGGATGGTCGTGCCACCGGATCGGGATGGCACCGGTGGCCTGGTTGCGCACCTGGTCGCAGATCCAACGCCCCAGCTCTCGGAGCTCGGGCCGGGCAGTCGGTATCGAGGCCGGGTCTCCTGCCTGGTCCGATGCTTCACCCAGGGTGCGCTCGAGCGTCATGAACTGGTTGCTGCCTTCCTCCGACAGCCTCAGCTCGACGTCCCTGGTCGTGGGCCCCCCAGCCACTGCTCTGGACCGTGTGTGCCGCTCCCGAGGTGAGGAGATCGCCTCCTCGAGGCTGGCCAGGGCCCCCGCGGACTCCGCATGCACGTGCACGGCGGACTCGGCGGAATGCCGGTCCAGGTTGACCAGGAACTGTTCACGTAGCAGCTCTTCGACCGACTGGCGCCACTCGGCGTACAGGGACAGCGGCAGACCGACCAGCTGGATGGCCGCGGTCCGGTCCCAGGTTCGACCTGGGAGGTCGTCGCCGGGGCCTCTGGGTCCTGGATCGACCCGCCCCGGCTCTTCGAGGTCCGGCGTCCCGCCGGTCCAAGTCGGTTGGTCGCGCCGGTGACCCGGCACCATGTCGAACCACACCGTCTTGCCGAACGGGCCATCGGTCTCCCGCCGGACGTCGATGCCCCACGCCGCAGTGAGCAGGTCCAGCAGCCGGAGCCCCCTTCCGGTGCCGGCCGTCGTCCCGTAGTCACGCAGGCGCGGAATGTGACGGCTGGCGTCGCTCACGGACACCCGGGTCCGCCCAGCCCGGGTCGACACGGTCAGGGTGACAGGTGTGCCGGCATGCTCGATGGCGTTGGTGACGACTTCGCTGACGGCGAGAACGACATCCTCGACCAGGTCGGGGTCGAGATTCGGACCCAAGCACTCCCGCACGAACGCCCGCGCTCGAGGCACGCTTGCCGGCACCGGCGGAAGCCGGACGCTGCCGACCAGGCTCAGGTCATCGCCGCCGGGCTTCTCGTCCGCCATACCCACCTTCCACTCCCCCGAGACTCGACGTGCTGACCGCGGACGAGCACGGTCGTGCGGGCTATCCCTGGGCAGTCCGCCGGTCTGCCGGCTCCAGCGCGACCGCCGCGAACGCCTCGAGCGCGCGCGCCGCGCGTGCGGCGTCCAGGTCCGACATGCGTTCCACGACGTCGCGGACGTCTTCACGCCGGCGGCTCACCACCGCCTCCACCACGCGTGTTCCCTCGGCCGTCAGGGCGACCCGGACGATCCTTCGGTCGGCGCTCGAGCGTCGACGTCGGACCAGGCCGAGCTGTTCGAGCCGGTCGCACACGCGCGTGGCATTCGACGAGTTCACTCCCAGCTCCACCGCCAGCTCGCCCACCGTCTGCTGACCGAGAGAGCTCAACAGCACGAGCACCCTCCACTGGGGCAGGGTCACCTCGACCGGCGCCGTCGCGATCGACCGGACCGCCACGGCAACCAGCGCCCGGCTGGCCTCGAGGAAGGCCTCGACGAGCTCGTCGGTGTCCACTGCGCCGCCTCCCGGACCCTGGGGATTTGTTGCTCAACAGCATAGTGTGCGGTAGAGCATTTTTTCCTCGATCGACCACCATTCGCGGACGCCTGCGACCCCCAGCCGATCGACCGCGTCCATTGTCACGACGCTGCAACGTGGCTGACGGAGTCGCTGTCACATGAGCCTGAGAGCGTGCTGGTCATGGACGGCAGCTTCCGCACGGACCTCGCGGCCGCGCACGTCGATGCGCGCATCGGCGCGGGCGTCGAGGTGGAAGTCCCGCACCACCTCGACCCCGGCGCCGTGCCACGGTCGCGGTCTCACCAGGACGTCGACGTCGCCGTCGTGCTGCTGGGCGACGGCGACCTCGGGCGCGCTCTCGGCGACCTGCGTCGACGCTTGGCCACCGTGCTCGAGCGCGGCCCGGCGACGCTGGTGATGGACCTGTCGGGCGTCACGCAGCTTTCGTCGACGGGGATCGCTGTGCTCCTCTGGGTCAAGCGCCGCTGCGCCGCGCGGGAGGTCGGCGTCGTGCTACGCGAGCCGTCGCGTCGCAGCGTCGACCTGCTCCGTCGCACCGGTCTCCTGGGAGCCCTGGCGATCGAAGGGTTGGACGCGACCGCCTCGCGGGGCGGCGGCGCCGGGACGCGAGGGCGCCCATGACCGGCCGTGGACGCGCCCGCCGAGCCGATCCCGGGATCCCCGACACGGGCGTCCCAGACCTGCCCGGAGTCACCCGCTTCGATCTCGTGTGCGGCGAGGGAATGGACGCCACGGCGCAGGACCTCGCGCGTGGCTGGTGCAACGACCGCGCCGTGCCGCGCACGGCCGCCGACGGCATCGTGACGCTCGTCGCCGCCGCTCTTCGACACGGCCTCCGGTTCGGTCCGCGCGCGGTCGCCATCGGCCTGCGTTGGCTCGATCCCGATCGAGTCGCAGTCGACGTCCGATGGCGCGGGTGCTCCAGGGTGACCGGGTCCACGGCCGCTGACACCCGGGACCTGGAGTCGACGGCCGCCGCGTTCGACGCGCTCTCGGAGTCCTGGGGGCTCCGGATCCTCACCCCCGACCCGGTCCACTGGTTCGTCGTCGACACGGCCTGAGGCTCCGCGTCGTGGTTGCGGCGCGTCCCGTGGCACCGACAGCGGTTCAGGAGACCGGGCAGCCGGGCCAGCGGTTGGGCCCCGGCTGCTGGGACGCCGTCCCGTCGCCGCGCCGGTCCTCGACGAGCGCGGCGTAGTCCGTCGCGGTCACCGGGGCCGACGTCAGCGCCCCGCCCGGCAGCGGCACCCGCACCGGCTCGCCGTCGCTGACCAGCGCGACCGCCTGCACACCCCGAGCCGAGGTGACGGTGAGCGCGATCTGGCCGATCGCGAGCGGGAGTCGGTCGGCGCTGGTCCCCGAGCCGGGGTCGACCTCGACCAGCGCCGTACCGTCGTCGATCCGCACCAGGGACAGGCCGGACCGCGGAGCGATGGCGCTCCCCCTGCCTCCGGCCCTAACCTCGTCGGTAGGTCCTGCCGCCAGCTCGCCGAGGAGGTGCTCGACCTGGGCCTCTGGCCGCTGGGTGCAGGACGCGCCCGCCGCGGCCGGGGTCAGCCGATCCGCGTCGTCGAGCCAGAACACCAGCGGAACGGAGGCGGGAGGATGCGCGTCGTACGGCGCTCCCGGCGCCGACGTCTCGCGGTCGAGCAGGCGATAGGGGACGCTCGTGTCGTCGACGCTCCGCGCGGAGCCTCCCTCCGGCACGCCGCACGCCGCCACCAGCAGCACCGCAGCCGGGAGGGCGGCCAGCCACACCCGCGACCTGCCCGTCCGGGGGCGCGGGCTCACGCGTCGTCCCCGTGGACGAGCGGCAACCTCAGGACGAAGGTGGCTCCGCCGCCGGGCCGGGTCGTGCACCAGACACTGCCGCCGTGGTTGTGCACGGTCCGGGCCACGATGCTCAGGCCGAGGCCGCTGCCCGTGCCGAGCTTGCGTCCACCCGCTCGCGCAAAGCGCTCGAAGATCCGTTCCCGATCTTCGGCCGGCACTCCTGGCCCGCCGTCCTCGACATGGATGTCGACGAACGTGCCGCGCGGCTTGAGGCGGACGCCGACCAGTCCGCCCCCGTGGGTGTCGGCGTTGTCGAAAAGATTGGTCAGGGCTCGGAGCATCTGAGGTCGATCCACCGTCACGTGTGCCTCCCGGAGAGGATCGCACTCGGCCACCAGCAGGGCCGGGGCGCGACCGCCGGCCAGCAGCGCCTGACGAACGAGGTCGCGGACCCCGATCTCGGCCGGCTGGGCGTCGTGGACGTCGGCGTCCAGACGGCCCAGCTGGAGCAGGTCCTCCAGCGCTCGACGGAAACGTGCGAGCTCGACAGCCATCAGCTCGACGGCGCGGGCGACCTCGGGTGAGAGGTCGGTGGAGCCCTGCAGGAGGCTGAGGCTGGTGGTCAGGGTCGTCACTGGCGTCCGCAGCTCGTGGCTCACGTCCGCCGCGAAGCGTGCATCCTGCTGGATCCGCTCGTGCAGGGCGTCGACCATGTTGTTGAACGCCCCGACCAGCGCGGCGAGGTCGGGGTCCTCGGTCCGGTCCAGCCGCGTGTCCAGGTCGCCGGCCGACACCTTCACCGCGGCGGTGGTGACGTCGGCGAGCGGTGCCAGGACGCGCCTGCTGGCCGCTCGGCCGACCATGGCTCCGCCGAGGGTGGTGACGGCAGCACAGATCGCCAGGGCAATGCCCAGGGTCGACAAGGTCCGGTCCAGCTCCTCGGCCACCGCCACCTCGTAGTACTCGGCGTCGACGGCTGGCAACGGGACTCCGACGACGACGGCGCCAGGCTCGGTCACGCTCGTCCACCCGACGCCCGCTGCCCCGGTGGCCACGACCGGCTGCACGCCGGAGGTGGCCTCCGGACCGGGCAGATCCAGGGAGGAGGAGTACCAGCGCCCGTCGCGGTGGACGAAGATGACCGTGCCGGCGGGCGGGGATATCGACCCGAGCACGTCGCTGACCTGGGCACCGGACGTGAGCAGGTTGTCGCGCACGAACGCAGCGTCGGTGAAGGCCTGACGCATCGCGGTCCGTTCGCGTTGTTCGACCAGGTAGTGCCGCGCGGAGAAGTAGGTGCCCAAGGCAAGGGCGGCTGACAGGGCAAGGGCGCCGAGCGCGAAGGCGACCGTGACCGAGGACCGCAGCCCGTGCACCTTGCGCCAGCGGGTCACCGTACGTCGAGCCGGTAGCCGAGCCCGCGAACCGTCACGAGGACGGACGGTGTGCCGGGATCCATCTCGATCTTCCTGCGCAGCCGGCGCACGTGCACGTCGACGATTCGCTCGTCCCCGAAGAAGCCCCGGTCCCAGACGTGCTCCAGCAGGGCGCTGCGACTGAGGACACGGCCCGCGTGGTCGACCAGTACCCCCAGGAGCCGGAACTCGGTGTTGGTGAGGTGGAGCTCCCGGGAACCGCGGGTCAGGATCGCCGCGCCCCTGTCGAACACGAGCGGACCATTCCCACTGTCGAGCACGAACACGTCGTCCTCGCGGCTCCGGGTCCCCTCACTGACCATCGCGGGCCGGCGCAGCAGAGCGCGGAGCCGAGCCTGGACCTCCTCCACGACGAACGGCTTCGTCACGTAGTCGTCGGCGCCGGCCTCGAGGGCGGCGACAATGTCCTGGACCCCGTCGCGGGCGCTGACCACGACGATCGGGGCGTCCGTCTGTGGGCGCGCGCGCCGAATGAAGGAGAAGCCGTCCATCCCGTTGAGCATCAGGTCGACCAGCATCAGGTCGACGCCGGGCTGGTCCACCGCCTCGAGTGCGACCTCGGCATCCGCGGCTTCCACCACGTCGTATCCCTCGTTCTCGAGCACGAGCCGGAGGGACGTACGCAATCCGTCGTCGTCCTCCAGCACCAGGAGTCGGGTCGCCATGCCAGTCATGTTCCCATCGTGGGCGAATCGACCCGGCAACAGCCGACCGGGGGTGGTTTGTCACGCAACTGCAACGGAGTCGACCGGCCACGGTCAACGACTGGTGGCAGATTGGCGGTGGGGCCGACAGGGGGGTCGGACTCGCGGGGGAAATGCCGGAGGCCCAGTGGCTCACTGCTGGTCCCTGAGACGAGCCACGAGGTCCCGGTGTCCCTGGGCCACCCTTCCCGGCCCGGGGTCTGGCCCGGAGCACGTCCCGGTACGGCGGAGCTCCGGGGGAACGGAACCGGCTCCGGCCCAGCCATCTCGCAGGTCGGAGCCGGTTCTCGCTCGTCGCCCTTCGACCAACCGGCCGGCGACGTGTCCGAGGTCGGCGGGGCTGGGCCGGACGTCGGCCAGGAGCCCACTTCCTTCGTGCTACCAAGGTGGAGTGGCACCTGGCGCACAACGGATGTGGAGCGCCGCCCGATGACGGCACCGGGCGCCCCGAGGCCACGGGCGCAAGCACTCCCCGCGAGCCGGCGCGTCATCGCGTGGATCGCGGCAGCCATGGTCATGGCGACAGTCCCGCTGGCGGGAGCAGTCCTCGCCGTGGCCCACGCGCCGCCGGCAACCGTAGAGATCGCCGGCGTGCCGGTCACCGTGACTCCGGTGCTGGGGCAGTCGAACAGCCGGCTGTTCGGTGGGGCTCTCGTACGACCGCAGTACGCACGGCTACCGCTGCTGGACAAGGCCGTCGGTGTGGATGTCGATGCGAACATCAACCTCCTCGTCCCCAGTGACAAGGAGACTCGGTCCTACCTGACGAGCCTGTGGGAGAACCCCGAACCGGCCATAGGCCGGATCAGGGACACTGCCCGCCGGCACGTACTCGCGTGGGCTGTGGCCGGATTCGCCGCCGGTCTCGCCCTCGATGGTGCGGCGCTCTTCCTCTGGAGGCGACGTCGCGCCAGACTCGCCCGCTACCCGACCGAGCAGGCCGAGCTCATCGACGCCTACAACCGCCCGCTGCGCCGCGCCGTCATCGCCGCCTGCATCGCGGCAGTTCTCGCCCTCGACATCGCGGCCGCGCGAACGTACACGCACGAGGACGACCATGCGATCCTCCCGTCAGCCGCGCTCGAAGGCACGGCGCTCGAGGGAACCCAGGTCACCGGGCTGCTCGCGGACGCGCTGCCGTTCACCTCGGTGCTCAGGCCTCGCACCGAGTTCTACGACAAGGTGAGCCGCAACCTCGAGACGGCACTGGCCGAGCAGTCGTCGCTCACCAGGCAGGACGGCGAGGTGTCGTTCGTGCTCGCCGAGGACTTCGAGGACGTCAACGGCATGGCCCGACAGGTCGGACTCGCAGCCAGGCTGATCGACGCGAACTTCATCGCCCTCACAGGCGACCTCACGTTCGCGGGACGCAGGGAGGAGACCTACCTCCTGGACACGATCGACTACTACTCGGACAAGATGCCGGTCTGGTTCGCCCCCGGACTCCACGACACCACCACCATCGTGGATGCGGCCATCACACGCGGCTGGCACGTCGCGGACGGTACGACCCATGCCGTCGACGGCCTCACCCTGCTGGCGGCTGCCGACCCGAGGATCTCGACCGTCGGCGACTTCGGCGTCGGAACGGTACGGCGCGACCCGGACGTCGACGTCGACACCTTCGTGCACGCCACCGCCGAGGCCTCGTGCGCGACTAGCACGGACTTCGTCCTGCTCCATGACCATCTCCTCGGCGAGCGGGTCGCCGGCGAAGGATGCCAGGACGTGGCGGTGCTCGACGGGCGGTCCTACCGGTTCCTCGGGCCCCGACAGGTCACGACGGCCACGGGACGGCAGACCATCGAGTTCACCATCGGAAGCGCTGGCGGGCACATCGACACCCGCCCGAACGCTGGGGTCATCCGGCACCCGGCCCGATTCGCGATCCTGTACGTCGCCACGGCCACGAAGGAGACCTCGTACTCCGTGGTGACGGTCAGACCGGATGCCACGGTCAGCGTCACGCCCCAGACACTGCTCAGCGACGCCCAGGCGGAGGAGGTCCACGCTCGGACCGGACGGCGCATCCCACACGGCGTGACAGCCGCTGCCCTCTCGAACCGCGCGTCGACCGGGTGAGTGCCCGGGGGCGCGAAGGGCTCGCTCGTCCAGCGCCCTGGTGCCTCCAGCGTCCGGTCGCGGTGGCACGCTGGTTCCCGACCGTCGGGGCGGTCACGAGGTCGCGGACGACACGGATCGGAGGTCGAGATGACGCGAAGCGACTATCGCCGCCACCTGCGGGCCGTGGTGGCGGCCAGCGCTGCACCGTACGGCTACACCCTCACGGTGTGGACCGCGGGAGCGGTGACGAGTCATGCGGAAGGCATCCCCTCCGCGCTCGACGCGCTGCTGCTGCTGGCGGGCGCGGTCCTGGCGTTCGGCGTCGTGGGAACCTTCGCCTACGGCGGGCTCAACGGTGTCCTCGCCCCGGAGGACACCCGGGAGATCCGGATCTGGGGCGGGATCCATCTCCCGTCCGTCGGGTCGAGCATCCTCCTGGTCGCCTTCGTGACCTCGATGGTCCACGGCCACGCCGCATGGCCGTTGGTGGGGTTCACGGCCACGACGACGTATCTCCTCGTCATCGGCGTTCAGTTCTGGCTCGCGACCCACCGGTACCTGGACGGTGAGGGTCCCAGCGCACCACCCAGGCGCCGCGCACCAGAAGGCGACCCCCCGCCACGAACGCACTGAGCGGCGCCCTGGACAGCAGGCGGATCTTCCTCGACAGGTTCGCCCGCCCGGGCCCGGTCCGCGGCTATCGACTCCAGGAAGCGGTCGACGCAGGCACGCAAGTCCCGCCTCTCTGCCGCTGCTGCCAGCCGATCGGCCCGGCTCCGCAGGTAGTACGAGGTCGAGCCGGTCGGCAGCCCTGCTGTCTCGTCCGCCGGGCGATGCGTGCGTCCCCGACTCCCGCGCGCGGCGAGGGTGGCGATCACGGAGTCCGCGATCAGGGCGTGTCGAGCCTCTCCTGCATCAGTCCTGCGTCCTCGCGCGATCCACGCCCTCGCGCTTCGCATCCACCCATACCGCGGCGCCGGCGCCGAGCAATCCCACGGCGCCGAGCGCGAGGAGCATGATCGGCGTGGCCTGCGCATCCTGACGACGTTGCGGGCATGACGAGACGCCGGCGCCCCCGAGCATCGCGTCGGCGAGAGCTCGCGCAGGGTCCAGTTGCCGGTCGGGTGAGCGGGCGTACTACCGCTTCGGTCCAGAGCCAGCCGGGTCCGGCCAGCCGGGCCGCGGCGGTGGGGTGGGTGCACCCAGCGTGCGCCTGGCCTCGGACAGGTCGGCACGCACGGTTCCCCGGAGACTGGCCGGGGTGTCGGCACTGCCCGGAGCTGGGTGGCCCGAGGACCCGCGCGATGACCCACGCTGCTGCCCTGCGGGATGCGGCCTGACGCCGTCACCAGATCAGTCTGACCGACGCGCCACGAGACTGATGTACGCGATGAAGCCGAAGAAGGTCCCGTTCCGAACGCGTCGCTCGGCCTCGGCCACCAGCGACTCCGCCAGCTCGGTGTCGACCACTCCGTCGCCGCGGAGCGCAGCCGCGCCCCTGGTGATGATGCTCAGCAGGTACGGCGCGTCCCCCACCTGCAGGTAGCCGTGGCTGTCGACCACGGGGTCGACGAAGCCCAGGTCCTCGGAGAGCCGGGACAGGCGCCGCATCACCCAGGGATCGTGGATGAAGTGCTCCGCAAAGGCGGCAGCGCACGCCTGGAGAGGATCGTCTGCGGCGCGCGCCACCGTCATGGTGGCGTAGTCGCCGTCGAAGAAGGCTGCCCATCCTCCGGGTCGCAGAAGTCGGTGCACCTCGCTGACGAGGCGGTGCGGGTCGGGCACGTGGCTCAACACGGTGTGGACGACGGCGACGTCGAAGGAGCCGTCCGTCAGGGGCACGTCTCGTCCATCGGCCTCCACGAACGAGATGTTCGCCAGGTCGGCAGCCAGCTCGTGGGCCCGCTTCACCAGCCCGGGCGAGGGCTCGACGCCGACGACGTCGGCGACCTCGGGGCGAGCCGCCAGCGCGCGGGCGATGGCTCCGGTGCCGCACCCCACTTCGACCACACGAGCGCCCCGCGGCCACGCGATCCGGCGGAGGTAGGTGTCGAGGATCTCGTGCTGACGGGCATCCTTGGCCCGCATCTCCATGGCCGCCGCCACCTGCTCCAGCGTCGCCTCGTCAGCGTCGGTGATGTGGGCGTAGACGTCCGGCATGTGCCCCTCCCGGGTTGCCTCTCCCTGTAGAGGATGCACCCGACCGCGCTTGCCAGCCACCCCCGCCTGGTTACGGACCGCTTACCTGGTGCGGCGCCAGGTCTGGTGCCGGGACGGCTGCGTCCCCGCCGGGACGGCGGGCTCGTTCCTCGGCGAGCCGCAGGATGTACTGGTCCACCTCGAGCGTCGGCTCGGCCTGGCTCGGGTCCTCCGGCCACCCCTGCACGATCGTGCTCGCCCACGCGGCCCAGCGGTCGACCAGATCGTAGAAGTCGACCAGGAACCGCGCGCCGGGTGAGGTGACCGCCAGCCGCTGCGGGAACGGGCCACGGTCTTCCACGTAGTCACGGGCGGCCGTCACGAACACCTCGAGCTGTGCGGTCGCCCACTCCCGTGCCGCCTCCAGCTGCGCCAGCGCGTCGTCGCGGGTGCCGAAGTCTGCGAAGAACAGCTTCAGGTTCTGCTCGAACTCCAGGCTGGGCCCCGCCCCCGGGGTACGCAGCCACTCCGCCAGCGCCCGTCGGCCCTCCTCGGTGATCGTGTACACGGTCCGCGGACGTCGCCCGACGGTCTCCCTGGCCGCCTCCGCCAGCCCGTGCGCGACCAGCTTCTTCGGCTCCTCGTAGAGCCGACTCCGCGCGCGTGGCCAGACGCGGTTGAGGGTGCGTTCCATCTGCACCGCAAGCTCGTAGGTGGTCCACGGCCGGATCGCGAGAAGGCCCAGGATCGCGAACGAGGTCGTGGTCAAAGCAGGGGTCCGGTCCACCCTTGACACATCGTCTCCTTGAGAGTATTCCAGAATAGTCCCTTCGAGACTATCCGAGCGAGATCGCCATGACCACCACCGAGCACAGCAACGAACACAGGAGCGAACACGCCAGCGAGCACGGCCGGCCGCCGGCACACCCCCGAGCCGACCGGACCGAGGTGGCCCACGGCAACCACGAGCAGTACGCCGCGTGGAACGGCGACGAGGGCGACCTCTGGGCTGCTCACCCGGAGTTCTTCGACAACTCGGTCCGCCACCTGCACCGCCACCTGATGGAGGCCGCGGCTATCGCACCCGACGACCGCGTCCTCGACGTCGGGTGCGGCAACGGCCAGTGCACCCACGACGCAGCACGCGCGGCAACCCGGGGCAGCGCGCTCGGCATCGACCTCTCGCTGCCGATGCTCCGCGTCGCGGAGTCGATCGCCCGACGGAACGGGCTGGGGAACGCGACCTTCGTGCACGGCGACGCGCAGGTCTACCCGTTCCCGCCCGCGGCGTTCGACGTGGCGGTGAGCCGGACCAGCGCCATGTTCTTCGCCGACCAGGTCGCCGCGTTCTCCAACATCGCCCACGCGCTGCGACCAGCGGGCCGACTGGCGGTGGTGTCCTGGCGCGGCCCGTCCGAGAACGAGTGGTTCAGCTCACTGGTCCGAGCCCTGCTCGGCGACCCGCCGCCGCCACCTCCGCCCTCGGCGCCGTCGCCGTTCCGGCACGCTGACGCCTCCGCCACCACCGAGATCCTGCATGCCGCGGGCTTCGACGACGTGGATCTGCAGGCAATCGACACGCCGATGTACTTCGGCGGGGACGCCGACGAAGGATTCCTGATCCTGCGCGACCTGCTTGGCTGGATGCTCCAGGACCGTGATCCGGCGGCGCGCAGGCAATCGCTGGAGCAGCTTCGTTCCCTCCTCGTCGAGCACCAGACCGACGACGGCGTCGCGTTGGGCTGCGCGGCCTGGCTGATCACGGCCCGACGCGCCTGACCGCGCCGAGCGGTAGTTCGTGTTCAAGTGGCCGACAGTGCAAGGTGCACGGCCTCCTCGAGGGTGAGCCTGCCACCCTCGGCGGCGAAGCGCCCGTAGGCGTCCTCGCCCAGGCTTGCCCTCAAGGCGGCCACCACCCGTTCGTGCTCGCCCAGGTCACCGAGGTGCCGGGTCTGGCCGAGGATGTCCAGAGCGCTCGTGCCGGCGCCCACCAGACGGGCGGCCAGCTCAGGCCGACCGAGGCCCGTGAGGGGGCCGGCGATCTCGGACACGGTCCATGCCGCCATCATCCGCCGACCCAGCCCCCAGCAGGTCAACAGGGCCTCGCGCCCGAGCTGCAGCGACTGCTCGTACTGGCCACGGTGGTCCGCGATGTACGCGAGGTTGGCCAGGAACACCGAGACGTGCGCCAGGTCGCCCGCTGCAAGAGCGAGATCTCTCCCCTCGGTGTACGCCGTGCACGCCAGGTCGTCGTCGCCGTGGACCCGGGCGAGTTCCCCCAGCACGTTGAGGCTCTGCGCCACCAGCGGTCCACCGCCGACGCGTCGGCCCAGGGCTATCGCCTCGGAGCACATCCCGACGGCCGTCTCGTAGGACTGTTCGGCGCCGATGTAGGTCCCCGCGGTCAGACCGAGGCAGTACGACAGGTACCGATCGTTGCCGCTGGCCCGGAAGCGCGACACCGCACCCTCCCAGAAGCTGCGTGCACGCACCGGGTCGAGATTCCACGAGAGAAAGGCCGCCGACATCAGGTTCCGTGCCGCGAGCTCGGAGTCGAGCTCGTCGAGGTGCTCCAGACTGGCGTCGACCCATCGCCGTGCCTCGGCGTGGTGGCCCTCCCGGTGCCAGAACGTGCCCAACGATCCGCAGATCCTGGCTGCCAGCACGAGGTCGCCGGAATGTCTCGCCCACGCGTGTGCGGCCCGCACCTCGGAGAGCTCGGACACCACCATCGAGATCCAGGTGGAAGCCAGCGTGGTCCAGCGGTCCTCCTCGATGCGCTCCAGCCATCCGGCGACGTGCCGCGCGTGACGTCTCTTGATGTCATCGTGCTCGGGGCTGGCTTGCAGCTGTTCGCACGCGCGCTCGCGCATGAGCTCGAGCATCGAGAACCGCGGCTCGAGGTCGTGAGCGTCCACCCGTCGGATCAGGCTCTGGTCGACCAGTTGCGACAGTGGAGCAAGCACGTCCTGGCCGGGCTGCATGCACACCTCCTCGATTGCTCCGAGCCGGGCTGCACCCGCGAACACGCCCATCCGGCGGAACAGCTCACGTTCGGGCGCGCCGAGGAGGTGCAGGCTCCAGTCGATCGTCGCGGGGATGGTCCGCTGCCGCTCGGGAGCCTCGCGGGGGCCGCCGAACGACGACCGCAGGCTCTGGCGGAGCCGCTGCCGGAGCAGGGGCGGTGGGAGGGTGCGGACATGTCCGGCAGCGAGCTTGATGGCCAACGGCAGACCGTCGACCAGGCGGCAGATCTCGGCCACCTCGCGGCGATGGGGTTCGAGAGCGAAGTGCGGATCGCTGGCGGAGGCATGGTGGGCGAACAGCGCTACAGCGTCGTTGTCGAACCCGCCTCCTGCGTCTCCGGGTACCGCAAAGGGTTGGACCTCGAGAACCTGCTCGTTGGTGACGCGGAGTCGAGCGCGACTGGTGCACACGATCTCGAGCTCGCGCGACCGTGCCGCGATCTCGGGAACGAGCGCAGCGGCCTCGATGACGTGCTCGAAGTTGTCGAGCACGAGGACCATCCGGCGGCCACGCATGGCCTCCCGCAGCATCTGAAGCGGATCCGAGCCGGCGAGCTGCATCCCGAGCTCGGTGGCAACGAGACCCGGGACCTCGTCGGCTCGGCTCGCCTTGGCCAGGTCGACGAAACAAGCCTCAGCGGCCCGTGCCGCGCTCCGGCGGTGCGCCGCCTCGATTGCAAGCGTGGTCTTGCCCACCCCACCCGGGCCCACGATCGTCAGGATGCGTGACTGGTCCAGCAGCGCGGACACCTGTTGGAGCTCGGCGACCCGCCCGAGAATGGGTGACGACATCTCCGGCACCGGTGAGGGGGGACGGCCCCGGAGCAACGTTGTCTCCGCGCCATCGGCCGCCGGAAGCGCAAGCACGGTGGTCCTGAGGGTCGCGGCAGTGTCTCCCGGCACGGTCCCGAGCTCGTCGCGCAGCACCTCGGCGAGCACGTCGAGCTGTCGCAAGGCGCCCGCGCGGTCTCCTCGTGTCGCCAGCCGGTGTGCGACGCGAACGTGCGCCTCCTCGTTCGTGGGGTCCTCCCGAACCAGGTCTTCCCAGCGGTCGGCCTGGCGCAGCAGGCGTAGGTACTGCAGGCGGCGCGATCCCCGAGCGGCGTCCGCCCACGTCTCGTAGGGATCTTCGGGCAGTACATCACCTGGATAGAGCGCCGCCGCGCGCTCCGCGAGCCGGCGCGCCTCGTCGGCGAGCACCTCGTCTCCTCGATGCGCACCGGCCAGCCGCCGCTGCGCGGACTCGGCGCTGGCAGCGGCAACGTCGAAGGCCTCGAGGTCGACGGTGAGGTCGGCTGACGGCAGCAGCGAGACGAGATCGGAGGACAGGGCCACCGCTCCGGGTACCCCGATAGCGCCCCTCGCGTAGTGAGCCGCCTTGTGCAGCTGTCGCACCGCCGCATCGGGAGGCAGCTCCGGCCACAGGGCCTCCAGCACTTGTTCCCGGTGCCGGCGATGGCCCTCCGCAAGGGCAAGGAACTTGACGAGCCTGGCCGCATGCCGGCGGCGCCACGACGCGGCAGGCACCGGGGTGCCGTCAACGACGACCTCGAAACCACCGAGCACCGAGACCACAACAGCCATGGCACCTCCTGCGCAGGAGATCGAAAGGCGACCAGCCATGTCACGGAACACGAACCAGTCAGCGCGTCGGCGCGGCAACGTGCGTGCTCCGTCGTGGCCCGCGGGCGCCAACCCACCCCCGGCCGTCCCGAGTGCCTGGGTCAGACCTTCGACGTCGACATCGTATCCCCGATTCGATGCGGGACCGCACACTGTGCGCTGACGCACAGGATCACGCAGGTCGGCACCATTGCTGCTGGCGCTCGTCGCCATTCCGTTGATGGGCGAACGGTAGCGAGCCATCCTGGGGCGACGCCGGCGAGGGTGGTCCTGGCGGGCTGTGTATCGGCTGTGAGGGCGAGAATCGGGCGTAACGTGCTTCCGTTCGCGTCGGTGCGTCGACGTCCTGCCTCGGCACAGATCGATCAGCCGACCCGACACAGCCCTGACTCGCTTCAGGCCGAGTCTTCCGCGTCCTGCTCGTACACGTCCGGGATGCCGTCTGCGTCGGAGTCGCGCGCCTCCTCCAGGCAGATACGCCGATAGACCCGGTTGCGGGCTCGCAGCACGATCGTGGCGAACGCCGTCGCGCAGAGCGAGCCGAGGAGGACCCCGACCTTGGCTTGGTCGTCGGCTGTGCTTCCGCTACCGAAGGCGAGGTCGCCGATGAGCAGGGAGACGGTGAAGCCGATTCCGGCCAGCATCGCCATGCCGGCGACGTCGATCCACGCCAGTTCCTCGTCGAGGTCGGCGCGGGTGAACTTGGACAGCAGCCAGCTCGAGCCAAGGATGCCGATCGTCTTGCCGAGGACCAGGCCACCGATGATGCCCAGCGCGATCGGATCGGTCAGCGACCGCTGCAGCCCGCGGAGTCCGCCGACGTACACGCCGGCGGCGAAGAAGGCGAACAGCGGGACGGCGACGCCGGCCGAGACCGGGCGGACGAGGTGCTCGAGGTGCTCGGCCAGACCCCGACCCGTGTGACCGTCCGAGCGGCGTACGGGCACGGTGAAGGCGAGCAGCACCCCGACGACCGTCGCGTGCACACCCGACTCGTGCACCAGCATCCAGGCCACCGCCGCGAGCGGCAGCAACAGCCAGACGTGGTGGATACGGTGCTGGACGAGGCCGCCGAAGGCTGCGATCGGGATCATCGCCAGCAGCAGGTAGGGCAGGTTCAGGTGGTCGGTGTAGAAGACCGCGATGATCGTGATGGCCAGCAGGTCATCGACGACCGCCAACGTGAGCAGGAAGGTGCGCAGTCCCGTGGGCAGGTGCGTGCTGATGACGGCGAGGATCGCCAGCGCGAACGCGATGTCGGTGGCTGTCGGGATCGCCCAGCCGACGAGGTTGTCGGTGCCGAGGTTCCAGGCCACGAAGACGAGTGCCGGGGCCAGCATCCCGCAGAGGGCCGCGACGACCGGCAGTGCCGCCCGGCGTGGGTCGCGCAGGTCGCCGGCCACGAACTCGCGCTTGAGCTCCAGACCGGCGACGAAGAAGAAGATCGCGAGCAGCCCGTCGGCAGTCCACGCGCCGAGCGTCAGGCCCAGGTGCAGCGCGGCCGGGCCGACCGTGAGTTCGCGGAGCTCGAAGTAGGAGTCGTGCCACGGGCTGTTCGCCCAGATCAGCGCGATCACGGCGGCGACGATCAGCAGCACGCCGCCGGTGGTCTCCGCCCGGAGGATCTCCGCAGTCCGCGAGCTCTCGAGCCAGGAGCCGCGTGCGAACAGGCGCAGCGGGCGGCGGCCGGGCTGACGGGTAGGACGGTCGGTGCGGGTCACGAGGCTCCGTCGTGGGCCGGCGACAAGACTTTGCCGACCAGACTTCCCGGCACACCTGTTTCCACCCTACCGACGCGGGTGCGGGCGTCGCGCCACCGTGTGCGGTCAGAACCGGTCGAAGCGATTCAGCCCGAAGCCCCGCCGCCGATGGTGCGCCTTGCGGCGCAGGATCGCCTCGGGTGACGTTGCCCGCGCCAGAACACAACGGAGCCGGAGAAACAGCTCCCCCAGAAAACGGTGCGGCATCGGCGATGAGTCCCCTCGCGCTCGGCAAGAAGACGCCGACCAGGCTTCCCGGCACACCCATCACGACTGTACCCCGCGCCCAACCCCGACCCGCCGCGCCGACTACGTGCCTCGGTAGGGGCAGGGCTGAGGGAGCGGTACGTCCGGAAGGTCGGTGGTGATGCCTCAGACGACGAGGAACGCGGCAAGTAGGCCAGTCGCGGTGGTAGCGATAGCCGCGGAAGTCCAAGCGGCGCGGGCTTGGGTGGTCTTCGATACGGACGCACCCACTGCGCAGCTGGCTTGCACCAGGGCCAGGAGGACGAAGGGGAAGGCTACCCACAGTCCCGCGAGTGCCGGCTCGTCGCCGGCGTAGCGACCGGCCTCAGCCGAGTAGGCGTCGCGGTACACGACGATGGCCAGCACCATGCCCACGACGGGCGTGAGCCAAGCCGCTGCTCTGATTCGGGACACCGCGCCATCTTGCTGCCTGTCGGGAGTGGAGTCCACGCACCGCAGGCTACGTGCCCGGGCGTCGGACACGAACACGCCGGGGCGATGCGGGGTACGGTTGGTGATTGGTGTGCCGGGAAGTCTGGTCGGCGGTCAGATCGCCGACCCCCAAGGAACCCCTCTCGATGCCTGTCGATCTACACCGGCCGCCGCAGGAGTACGGCTTTCGCGGCGAAGCGCTGGCCCGGCCAGTGAGGCCGACGCGACGGTGCCTCCTCGGCGCAAGCGCGGGGTCACGGCATGTCGGCACAGCAGGACGATGGCCGACCCCGAGGTCGCTGAGCGGGTCCTCCTGGTGTCCGCCGGCCGGCAAGGTGGGGTGACCGTGCGGGTACGACCGAGCGGGACGGCGTCGCGTCCGCTGCTGCGTCACCCGGCCCAGGTGATCGTGCTCGCCTTCGGCACGGCTGTGTTACTCGGGACGGTGCTGCTGATGCTCCCGGTGTCACGCACCGGCGCCGGCGGTGCGCCCCCCGAGACGGCCTTGTTCACCGCCACCAGCGCGGTGTGCGTCACTGGCCTGGTCACCGTGGACACCCCGACGTACTGGACCGAGTTCGGGCAGCTGGTCATCCTTGCCCTGATCCAGGTCGGCGGCTTCGGGATCATGACCGTGGCGTCGCTGGTCGGCCTGCTGCTCTCGCGCCGGATGGGGCTGCGCACCCGGCTCACCGCGGCGGCGGAGACCAAGAGCGTCGGACTCGGCGACATCCGGCGCATCATCACCGGTGTCGCCACGGTGAGCCTGGTGTTCGAGACCGCGACCGCGGCACTGCTGACCGGACGGTTCCTCATCGGCTACGACGAACCGTTCGACCGGGCGCTCTACCACGGCGTGTTCCACGCGGTCTCGGCGTTCAACAACGCCGGGTTCGCGCTCTACTCCGACAGCCTCACCCGCTTCGTCACCGACCCCTGGATCTGCCTGCCGATCGCGGCCGCGGTCATCTTCGGCGGCCTGGGGTTCCCGGTGCTGTTCGAGCTGCGACGACACCTACGCCGCCCCGGCCGATGGAGCCTGCACACCCGACTGACCGTGTCCACCTACTTCGGACTGCTGGCCATCGCCGTCCTGGTCGTGACCGGACTGGAGTGGAACAACCCGGGCACCCTCGGCGCCCTGGACCCGCCCGGGCGCGTGCTGGCCGGGTTCTTCCAGGCCGTCATGCCCCGCACTGCCGGGTTCAACTCCGTCGACTACGGGCAGATGGAGGAGAGCACCCTGCTGGCCACCGTCGTGCTCATGTTCATCGGCGGCGGCTCCGCGGGCACTGCCGGCGGCATCAAGGTCACCACGTTCATCCTGCTGTTCTTCGTCATCTCCAGCGAGGTGCGCGGCGAGCGCCACGTGAACGCCGGCGACCGTCGGGTCGGCGAACGCGTGCAGCGGCAGGCGCTCACCGTCGCCCTGCTCTCGATCGGGCTGGTCATGTCCGCCACCCTGGTGCTGCTCGAGGTCACCGGTCTCGCACTGCGCGACGTCCTGTTCGAGACCGTCTCCGCGTTCGGGACCGTGGGCCTGTCCACCGGCATCACCCCCGGCCTGCCGGTGAGTGGCCAGGTCCTCCTCGTGGTGCTCATGTTCGTCGGGCGGCTCGGCCCGATCACCCTCGTGTCCGCGCTCGCCCTGCGCGAGCGGCAGCGCCGCTACACCCTCCCGGAAGGCAGGCCCCTCATTGGCTAGACAGATCATGGCCCGGCAGATCCAGCTGTCCAGCTCCCCGGTCGCCGTCATCGGCCTCGGCCGGTTCGGCAAGTCCCTGGCCCTCGAGCTCGTCGCCGAAGGCGTCGAGGTGCTCGGCATCGACGGCGACCACAAGGTCGTGCAGTCCCTGGCCGGGCGGCTCACCCACGTCGTCGAAGCGGACACCACCGACGAGGAGGCGATGCGACAGCTCTCGGTGCACGAGTTCGACCGCGCGGTCATCGGCATCGGCACCGACCTGGAGTCCAGCATCCTGTCCGCCTCGGTCCTGCTCAAGCTCGGCGTGCCGAACATCTGGGCCAAGGCCGTCAGCGAGTCCCACGCCCGCATCCTCGCCCAGATCGGTGTGCATCACGTCGTTCGTCCCGAGCACGACATGGGCAAGCGCGTCGCTCACCTGGTCCGCGGGCGGATGCTGGACTACATCGAGTTCGACGACGGCTTCGCCATCGTCAAGACCAAGCCCCCCTCCAGCCTGCACGGCCTCCCGCTCGGCGACTCCAGGCCCCGCTCGAAGTACGGCATCACCATCGTCGGCGTCAAACGCACCGGCCAGGACTTCACCCACGCCACCCCCGAGACCGTCGTCCAACCCGACGACCTGATCATCGTCTCCGGGCCCCAGGACAAGGTGGAGCGGTTCAGCGAGCTCACCTGACGACCTCCGGGCCGCGGAGGCCTCGTCAGGCCTGGCCGTGCCGCCCGCGGCGGCGTACCGTGGGCCGTGGAGCGCCGGGAAGGCTGGTCGGCAACATCGAACGTCGACCCCGAGGATGCCACCATGGCAGAGCAAGCGGCTCTTCCCCTCGAACTCCGGCACGCAGGCGTATGGGTGCCGCGGAACCGCATCGGCCCGGTCGGCTGGATCGGTCCCGAGCCTCGCCCGGTCTCCCCGAGCGAGGCCTGGTCGCCACATGCGGACCGGGACATCGTGCTGGTGCCCTACAACGGCAGCCCGGTGGCGCAGGCCGCGCTGCCGGTGGCTGCTCCCTGCGCGCTGCAGCTGCGAGCGACGGTCCTGGTGCTCTATGTCCGGCCGTGGGACGTGTGCCGCGGCGGGTTCTTCTTCATCGAGACCCGGGAGGAAGCGCGCGAGATCGCGGAGCGGGGAGCGCGGTGCCTGCGTGCCGCCGGGGTGAGCGCCGACGCCGTGGTCGCGGATGCCGACCGGCGGCTCCTCTCGGCCGCGATCGTTGCTTACGCCCGGACCGTGCAGGCCCAGGCGATCGTCATGGGCACCGGAGCACGCGGCGCCCTGCACGCGATCTTCGTGGGAAGCACCTCAGGGCACGTGGCGCGCCGCTGTGAGCGTCGCGTCATCCTGGTCCGGCCTGATCGAACCGGCGCGGTGCGCTGGTCCCGGGCGCGACCGATCGGAGGGTCACCGTGACCTCACGGAGCCAGCCCCTCAGCGAACCCTCGTCGCTACCCGGTCCGCGGCATGCCGCACCTGCCTCGTTCCGCGACTTGCCATCGGGCTGATGACCGACGGTGCGGCGCCGATGGAGCGAGCGAGGCGGCAGCTCGCGCAAGGCGCATGGACCGAAGCGAGGGCGAGCTTCGACCTCGCCGCCGCGGACGACCCATCACCGGAGGCGCTGTTCGGCGTCGCGATCGCCGCCTGGTGGCTCGGCGACACCGAGGCGGCCCTCTCGGGCTGGGAACGCTCCTACACGACCGCCGTGGTGCGCGAGGACTGGCAGCGCGCAGCGTTCGCCGGCTTCTACCTCTGTCTGGGTTACGAGATGAGTCTGGGGAACGAGACAATCGCCACGGCCTGGGTCGATCGAGCCGACGAGCTGGTGATCCGGCACGAGCTGGAGCCGCTCGTCGGGTGGATCGCGCTGTGTCGTGCTCACCTCGCGAACGACCACGGCAGACCCGGGACGGCGGCGTCGTTGGCCCGCGCAGCGATCGAGCGCGCCCATGCGGCGAGCGACGTCGACCTGGAGCTCTGCGCCACTGCCGAGCTGGGCACGGCACTAGTCGAAGGCGGCCGGTTGGACGAGGGCCTGGGTCTGCTCGGCAAGGCGATGGCCCGCTCGCTGGCAGGAGAGGCCACCGACCTGGATGCCGTCGTGCTGATCGCCTGCCGGGTGCTGACGTCGTGCAGTCACGCCGCCGATGCGAAACGCGCGCTGCAGTGGGTCCACGCCGCCGACGACTTCCACGATCGCTACGGCTCATCGCACCTCTTCACAACGTGCCGTGTGCACTACGGCGCGGTCCTCCTGGCGACCGGCGCATGGGAAGACGCCGAACGCGAGCTCCTAGCCGCGCTGGAGATCGGACGACGAGCCGAGCCCACGCTGCACGCCGAGGCGAGGGCCATGCTCGCCGAACTTCGGCTCGCGCAAGGGCGGATCGATGAGGCGGATCATCTCCTCCAAGGACTCGAGTCGGAGGCGGTGGCCACGTTCGCCGTCGCCGCTCACCTGCTCGCACGTGGCGAACCCAGCGCCGCTGGTTCCCTGGTCCAACGGCGCCTGTCCCGTGTGGCTGAGGACTGCTTGGAGGCGTGGCGGCTGACCGGGCTCCTCGGCGAGATCGACGTCGCACGCGGCGCGTTCGCCGAGGCAACCCTTCGGGCTGGTGAGTTGCTGGATCGAGGCACGCGTGCCGGATGCGACCCCGTGGTCGCGGCCGCGTCGCGCCTGCTCGGAATCGCGCTGCTCGGCGCGGGCGACCCGCCCGGCGCCACCGAGCACCTTCAGCGAGCGGTCGCCCTCTACGACGACCTCGGTCTGGCTGTCGACGGGGCCCGGACCCGGCTACTCCTGGGTCGCGCGCTGGCAAGCGTCGATGCCGAGTCCGCGCTCGCCGAGGCTCGAGCAGCGCTCCATGCCTTCGAGATCATCGGCGCCGCTCGACTTGCGGACGAGGCCGCCGCACTCATCCGCTCGCTCGGCGCGAGGGCTCGCCGGGGCGGACCCAGCCCGGACCGCCTGCTCACGCGACGTGAACGCGAGGTCGCCGAGCTCGTCGCCGCGGGACTGGGGAACCCGGAGATCGCCAACCGACTCTTCATCACGCGCAAGACCGTCGAGCACCATGTGAGCAGCATCCTGGCCAAGCTCGGGCTCACCGGACGAGCCGAGCTCGTCGCCCGAGCACCGAGCCTCCTCTCGGGAGATCCGCTCAGAGATAGGTGAGGACCCCGATGCGGAGGCACCCGGATCCGCGGCAGGCTCGCCCTGTCCGAGATCTCTTCGGTCGTGGAGGCGATGACCGTGACAGCGAGCACGTTCGACGTGATTGTGGTGGGAGCCCGCGCCGCGGGTGCGCCGGCGGCCATGCTGCTCGCCAGGAAGGGGGCCCGCGTCCTGCTGCTGGACCGGGCGAGCTTCCCGAGTGACACGATGTCCACTCATCTGATCCACCCGCCCGGGATGGAGCTCCTACAGCGGTGGGGGCTCGCCGAGCGCGTGGTTGCGAGCGGCTGCCCTCCAGTCACCGGCTATCGCCTCGACCTGGGCCCGTTCGCGATCGCCGGCACCCCTCGCGGCACCACCGCAGCGCCCTGCGCGTTGGCGCCACGGCGGTTCATCCTGGACGCCATCCTGGTCGACGCCGCGGTAGAAGCGGGCGCCGAGCTCCGGGAGGAAGTGCTCGTCGACGGCCTCGTTGTGGAGGGCTGTGTCGTGCGCGGGATCCGCGGCCGGACCCGTGCCGGGGCGACCTTCGAGGAACGCGCTCGGGTGGTGATCGGCGCGGACGGGGTGCATTCATCCGTGGCACGCTGGGTGGGCGCTCCGATCACCCACGAAGTCCCGGCGCTCGAAGCCCTGTACTACGCCTACTGGAGCGGGTTCCCCACCGACGGGGAGTTCCAGCTGTACCAGCGCGGCGCGCGTGGGTTCGGCGTGATCCCGACCAACGAGGGCCTCACTGCTGTGGTGGTGACTTGGCCGGTCGACGAGTTCGACGCGAACCGGCGGGATCTGCTCGGGAACTATCTCGGGGCCTTCGAGTCGGACCCGTCACTCGCTGAGCGTGCGCGGGCTGGGCGACGGGAGACGCGGTTGGTGGGCGCGAGGATGCACAACTTCTACAGGCGATCGCACGGGCCGGGATGGGCGTTGATCGGCGATGCCGGGTACCACAAGGACGCCGTTACCGCACAAGGGATCACCGACGCCTTTCACGATGCGGAGCTCATCGCCAGGGCGCTGGACGATGCGTTCTCGGGCCGTCGCGCGGAGGCCGAGGCGCTCGCCACGTACGAGCACAACCGGGACACTGCGACCAGGCCGATGTTCGATCTCACCTGCCAGCTCGCCTCGAACGACCCGCCCTCTGCCGAGGAGGCTGCTCTGCTCGCCTTCATCGCGAGCCGCGAGGACGCGACGCAGGACTTCCTCAGCGTGTTGGCCGGAACCATGCCGGTCGACGCGTTCTTCAACCCTCGGCACCTCGAGAAGTACGACGCGGTGCCCGAATCGTCTCCCACAGTCCAGTGATCGGGGCTTCACCTTGCCTCCCGACCAACAACTTGCCTGAACCCGATGCCGACGTGCGAGAGGCGCTACGCGCCCGGCCGTGGCCGACGCCTGACGATTTCGGGCGAGCTCAATCTCTCAAAGTCACTCTTCGGGCCGCGGTCCCCCGAGGTTGTGTGGCCACCGCTCCCGTCGATTGTTGACGTTCACCGTGTCGAACACGGCCTGGAGATGGTCCTGGACGGTGCAGCTGCAGATGGCGAGCGACCGCTGCGTTGCCTCAAGCCCCCGCGGCCGTTCCTTGCGGCCGGACCACCAGCCAGGTGCGGCTGAGCTCCTGCACGTCGTGGCACAGCACCTGGTGCTTGCCTTCGTGGGCGCAGAGGTACAGCGGGTGCCCGGCCTAGGTCACCTGGAGGGAACCGTCCGTACGGCGAGTGGTGCCGAGCGGCGCGTCCCGAACCTGACCCGCAGCCGATGGTTCGGCGGTGGTGAGGACCGGGGGCCACGCGGCCGCGCAGTCGGCATAGCAAGCCGGCTCGGCGCCCGCCTCGCGGGCGAAGAGATAGATGGGCTGGCCGGTGCTGTCGAACAGCATCGGACCGTAGTCACTGTCGGCGGTGATGATCTCGGCGCCGTTGTGTCCACTGGGCGGCTGGGTGGGGTCGGCGGGTTGCGCCGTGCGGGATGTGGATGGGCGCTGCGATGCCTGGCCTGCGGCGATGGGTGGGTCCGCGGTGTCGTCGGCCGGGGCGCTGCACGCGGTCGCCAAGAGGAGGCTCAGCAGGAGCAGCGAGGTCGGGCGCATGAGGCCAGTCTCCGGCGGTGTGCGCCTTGTGGTGGTGACGAAATCGTGACGTCCGCGTGGGCGACCCCTCCAGGGACGCGCACGCGGATGGCCGTCACGGCGCCGATCCCGCCGTGTCAGTCGGCGACCAGACCGGAGATGCCGAACGCGGTCCCGGCTGCGGTGCCGGCGTCGGTGAGCGACCCGCTGGGACCGATCCGCCACGAGGCGACCGACCCGGCGCGCATCCGCACGGACAGCTGACGGCCGTCGGGGGAGACCGCGGCATCGGTGGGACCAGCGCCGGACGTCGCGGCGACCGGCGCGATCAGGGACAGCGTCCGGTCGCCGGCGATGGCGTAGGTGGAGATCGACACAGCGAACTGACGCCCCTGGCCGATCGGGCGGATGAGCCACGCCCGGTCACTGACCGGGCTAGCAAGCGTCATAGCGGCGAGAGGAACGGTTCCACCACGGCGACGACGTCGTCGACGGCGTCCCAGGCGGGCTCGAGGTGGGTGAGCGGCATGGGCACGACTGAGACGTTCTGGTTGGTCGAGGCCAGCTCGTCAAGCGCCATGTCGAGCACGGGCGGGGCGTCGGAGCGGGTGCAGCGGATGATCATCGTCGGGCCCTGCACCCCTCGATACATCCGCAGCACATCGGCCTCGCCGTCGTCCTCGAACGCGTCGGCGAACAGGTGCCGGGGAGGTCGGCGCACCCACTGCCCCTCACCGACGGGGACCAGGTTGCGCTCGGCCATCACCCGGGCGTTCGGGGCGGTGTAGCCGATCCGCGGGAACACCGCACACAGCTGCTCCACCTGCTCGTCCCGCCAGTGCCGGTCGCCGGACTCCGGGGCGGCGGTTATCGCGAAGAAGGCCTCCCGCATGCCTTCCTGGAACGAGCGAACTCGCGCCGCTGCGCCGGGGTGCCGACAGTGACCATGCCCGGGCCGAAGCCATCGATGCTGACCACTCGTCCCCCGTGGACACTGCCGTGGTAGCCGGCGAGGAAGCCGCCCAGCGAGTGCCCGAGCACGTCGACCGGTCCGAGGCCGAGTCCCTTGGCCACCGCGGCGATGTCCGCTGCGGCGTCCTCGAGACGGAACCTCGCCGGGTCGCCCGACCGACCGCAGGACCGGACGTCCATGGCCACGCACCGTCGGCCGTGCCCCAGCCGTTCGGCGTACTGGTCCATCGACTCGAGGTTCGCGCCACCGCCGTGGAGCAGCATCAACGCAGGTGCCTCGGCGCCGTGGTCTCGGGCGATGGGTGTGCCATCGCCGACGTCGGCTGCCGTTCGTTCGTGCCTAGGGCCAACGGTCTCGAACTCGTCGCCGTGTGCGCCCTCGCCTAAAGGCCGCGACTCGTGCCGCGGACCAGTGTCCCACCGCCGCGCTTTGCGGCAGTTGCCCGCTCTGGGCACCGGGCGACCGCGCCCGGATCGCAGCGTTGACCCAGCGCCCGGCTGACATGGGGGTCTTTGCCCCCAGCGAACACCAGCGACCTACCTGGAGCTTGCGATCGCGCCCGAGCTGGTCTGGCGATGCAGCGACCCTGACGGGCAGCGTCGCCGCCGAGAGCCACCACGCGCGAATACTTTGGGAGTTTTTGGGGAGCAACCGTTCCCCCGGTCGGCGACCGCGTGGCCATTTTCGCTGGTCTGCGACCTTCCGGCGAGACTTGAACCCGCGAGTACTTCGGGATTATGTCGGGATTCGAGGCCGATAGTTCAACACTTGCAGGGCCTTTGATCCGCGTTTCCGCAGGTCAAGGCCTATTTTCTTGTCGGGCTGACAGGATTTGAACCTGCGACCCCTTGTTTCTCGGCGGGCACCTCACCGAATGGCCCACATTTGCGTCATCGTGCACCTGACCTGCGCAAACACATAGGCACTCCTTCTGTGTTTGCCAGCGATCGCCCCAATCAGCGCCGATCTGCTCGAATACTTGGGGAATATGTGCGTCACGGTGGCGAGGATTGACCAACGAACCTCTGGAATCGCACACGACGATTCCGATGCCAACCGGCCTACCCCGGCGGTGGGTGAAGGGTTGTCGAAACCCTGATCGTCTCAGTCTCCTGCGGGAACCTCAATCGGGATCGACCTCATCGAGCGCCTGGTCCGCCTGTACGAACAGCGCATTCAGCGAGGCTCGCCACGCCGGCAGATCACGGGACAGCGTGAGCCAGGTGAGCTCCCGTTGATCTCGTCGTACTGGTGGATGAGGAAGTTGCGGTTGGCGACCGCAAGCGCCCAGTCGACGCCGTCGGGTGCGAGCACGTCTAGCTTGGAGAGCCGGTTGGCGGCCTCCCCAAGCTTCATCATCAGGGAATCGCCGGCCTCTTGCAGGAGGTCGTCGGCAAGGTACGCGTCGTGGCCGCGTTCGATGATCTCGTCGACGCGGGTGAGCCAGCCCTTTACGTGCAGGAGTTCCTTCGCTGCCTTGCGTTCCACTACAGCAGCACCGCGTCACGACGGATGTCATCGTCGAGCGTCGGTTTGAGTCCGCCGTAGTCGATGAGGTCGATCTCGCGACCGAGGACCTGTGCGATGAGTTGTTTGAAGCCGATGAACCCGAAGGTCGAGGTTCCTGCGGGTGCTTCGACGATCAGGTCGATGTCGGAGTCCTGACGGGCCTGTTGGCGCGCGACGGATCCGAAGACAGCGAGCTTGCTGTAGCCGTGCTCAGCGGCGAGTGCCTTGAGTATCGGCGCGGCGGCTTCGAGCAGCTTCTCGGGATGGACGCCACCGAGATCGTGGGCGAACTTGAGTTGCTGGCTGACGGCGGGCTGGGTGATGCCGAGCGCTTCGGCGATCTGGCGCTGACTCATGCCGCTGGCACCCATCGCCCGCAGTGCGAGGACGCGTCGCAGCCGCGCGACGTCTTCCTCGCGCCGGGCGTCGCGGTACTCGGCCATCAGGGTCATAAGCCCACCTTATCAAACCGGGAGGACACCTGGCGGTGGACCGAACGTCACCTGCACGACGTCGTACGGGATGAGCGCGAGCTCAAGGCGGACCTTCCGCCGTGAACGTCGGCGCAGAGGGCGGTCCACCACTGCTGGGTCGGCCTCCGACCGCGTCTCGCTTCCCAGCACGGCCTAGACCTCTCGCCGCAGGAAGCCGTGCAGCACCAGGACGTCGCGAGCTTGGATCGCTGCCGCCCCTCCTACGAACAGAAGGGCCAACACTGACATCGATGCCGGGCCAGTCCAGACCTGACCGGTGACTTCGGCGCGCTGCTCGCGCTACGGCGCGGTCCGCAGCGGTGCGTAGCTGCTGTTGAAGATCTGCCGACCGGCGAACCGGAGGGACGCGTTGCGCACGGTGCCGGGGAGTCTGCGCGTTCGGTCCCGGCGTCGCGTTTGGGCGTGCACGAACTCGACGCGGGGCCGCCGTCGAGCCTGGAACGCCTCGAGTGGCCGGCCGGAGGCGATCGTTTCCGCGAGGACGAGCGCGTCCTCCAGCGCCATCCCGGCGCCTTCGGCCATGTTTGGCGCCATGGCGTGTGCCGCATCACCGACCAGCACGATCTTGTCGAGCACCCACGGCTCGTGGACGACCTCCTCGATCGGCGAGAAGTACGGCGCGCCACCGGTCGCGAGCCCCGCTGCCAGGATCGTCGGAACGGGCTCCGCGAAGCGACCGAAGAGCTCGGCCAACGCCGCCGGGTCCCCACTGGTGGGGTCGGTCGTCTCGGAGGCATCGATATCGGCGTAGCAGTAGACCCGACCACCGTCGAGAGGGATCACCAGGAACGCCCGGCCCCGCCCGAGCCACACGGTCCACGACGTGACGTCCGCGAAGCCGTCAACGAGCAGACGCCAGCTGGCTTGCCCCACGAAGTGAGGCTCGCCGCCACCGAACGCATGGGCGCGTACCCAGGAGCGCAGGCCATCGGCGCCAACGACGGCGTCGTAGTCCTCGCCCGAGCCGTCGACGAAGTCCGCGTGGACTGGTCCGCCACGTTGGCGAAGGTCAACGACGGTCGTCGCCAGCCGCACGTCGATGCCCTCGCGGAGCACCTCGTGCAGCTCACGATGCCCTAGCGCGACACACGGGCCTGCCTCGCCCCAGAAACCGGGTAGGTCGATCTCGAGAAGGAGGCGACCGCGTTCATCCAGGAACCGCTGACGTGCGATCACCCGGCCGCGGTCGCGGAGCTCGGCCTCGAGACCGAGCGCGCCGAGCGCCCGGACCGAGTTGGCAGGCAAATACGGCTCTTGTGATTGATCCGTGGGTCATTGC
>NZ_SDKM01000038.1 GCF_004519545.1 Nocardioides guangzhouensis | reverse complement strand
CTTGCCGGCCGAGGTGCCCGGTCTTGCTGGCCGAGGTGCCCGGTCTCGACGAGCTGTGCACGTTGCGGTGGTTTCGAGACGCTCGCTGGCGCTCGCTCCTCCACCACTGCAGGACGCCGAGCGGTCGCGCCTTGCCACCGACACGAACCCCGGGGTGGACGGGCAACCGCTGACAGGTGTCGGTCCGGCGGGTTAGCGTGCCGGACGTGAGACGCCACCCGCACGAGAACGTCGCGACCGTGCTCGTGGACCCGCACGTGCTGGCGGACCTCGAGCTCGAGCTGATGTCGCTCGACCTGCGGGTGTGGCCGATCCGGACGGCGCCGGTGTGCAGCGACGGGCCGCGCACGGCGTTCCAGGTCCGGCGCGAGCTGCTGATGAAGCACCGCGGCGCGTGGGACTGCGCGGCGCAGTGGGTGCCGGTGTGGATCGGGTTCGGCGCCTCCTGGCTGCGCGGCGACGAGCCGCTGCCGTGGGCCGCCCACCGGGCGCTGTGGCAGGCCCTCGACGCGCGCCCCGACCACGTGCGGTTCCACCGCCGGCTCGGGGGAGTGCGCCGCTTGCCGCTGCCCGAGGAAGCCGTCTAGCCGCTGCCCGGTCGCACGAGGCCGCTCTCGTAGGCCAGCACCACCGCCTGCACCCGGGTCACCGCGCCGAGCTTCGCGAGCACCCGGTTGACGTGCGTCTTCACCGTCGCCTGCGCCACCACCAGCTCCGCGGCGATGTCGTCGTTCGAGAGCCCGCGAGCCATCAGCCGCAGCACCTGCCGCTCCCGGTCGGTCAGCTCCGCCATGGTGTCGGCCCCGTCACGCGCTGGTGGGTGCCGGAGGTACTCCTCGATCAGCCGCGTGGTCAGGCTCGGCGCCAGCAGCGTCTCGCCGGCGCACACGGTCCGGATCCCCTCGACCAGCCGGTCCGGCGGTGTGGCCTTGAGGAGGAAGCCGGACGCCCCGGCGGCCAGCGCGTCGTACACATAATGGTCGAGGTCGTACGTCGTGAGCACCAGCACCCGGGTCGCCAGGTCGTCGTCGGTGATCGCCCGGGTCGCCGCGATCCCGTCCATCACCGGCATCCGGATATCCATCAGCACCACGTCCGGCTGCGTCTCCCGCACCACCGCGACCGCCTCACGCCCGTCGCCGGCGACCCCGACCACGTCGCAGCCCCGCGCCTCGAGCACCAGCTGCAGCCCGGTCCGCACCAGCTCCTGGTCGTCGGCCACGACCACCCGGGTCACCGGGCGCCCTCCACGGCGAGCGGGATGTCGACGTCGAGCACGAAGCCGGTCTCGGGGGTGTCGCCGGTGCGCAACGTCCCGCCGAGCAGCGAGACCCGCTCGGCCATGCCCTGCAGCCCGAGTCCCGATCCCTGCGCGTGCGCCCGCCCCACCCGGTTCGCGCACGAGATGACCAGCCGGTCCGGGCCGGCCGCCACCCGCAGCCGCACCGGCCCGTCGGCGTACTTGAGCGCGTTGGTCAGCGCCTCCTGCACCACCCGGTACGCCGACACGTCGGCGCCGCCGGTCAGCGGCGCGGCCGGGAGGTCGAGGTCCGCCTCGACGTCGAGCCCGTGGGCGCGGAAGTCGGCGACCAGCGCCGGCAGGTCGGCCAGTCCCGGCGCCGGGCGCAGCCCGAGCTCGTCGCCGTCGTCGCGGATCAGGTGCAGCAGCCGACCGGTCTCCGCCAGGGCACGCCGCCCGGTGTCGGCGACGTTGTCGAGCAGCTCGACGGCGCGCGCCGGGTCGAGCCGCACGAGGTCCTGCGCCGCCGCGGTCTGCACGACCATCGCGCTCAGCGAGTGGGCGATCACGTCGTGCAGCTCGCGCGCGATCCGGTCCCGCTCCTCGCGCACCGCCTGGTCGCGGATCAGCGCCTGCTGCCGCCGCAGCTGCTCGGACTGGTCGGCCAGGCGCCGGACCACCCGCCCGAAGACGTACGGCGGGCTGAGCAGCGCCAGTGCGAAGACGACGTCAGAGAGGTCGTGCATCCGGTCGTCGGCGAACATGTAGTCGCTGGCGAGGACGGCAAGGATCACGGCGATGCCCGCCAGTCCGCGGTAGCCCGCGATCCAGCGCGCGAACGAGTAGCACGAGACCGCCATCACCAGGATCGGCGCGGACACGTCGTTCAGCTCGGTCCCCGCCCACGGCATCGTGAGCACGACGAGCGTCGCCGAGGTCCCGGACACCAGCGGGAACCGCCGGCGGAGCACGAGCAGGACCGACGCCACTCCTTCGAGCAGGAGTGCCCACTCCCACCCGCCCGGTTGCACGCTGAGGAGCTCGACGACGCCGAGCGCGTAGATCGAGGCCGGGACAAGGACGTCCCAGGCGCGTAGCCGGATGCCCACCCTCCGAGGTTAGGCCCGGCGCGGGTGCACCTGGCGTCAAACCCAGGGTGGAGAAATGGACCCACCCCGGCGCCGACGACCCGGGGCTCACGCGTTCCTAGCGTGGACGGACAGTGGCGCCGAGCGGGCGCCGGGCGAGGGGAGGATCTCATGTTCGAGTCGGCGGAGGCGCAGCGGCGGATCGGTCGCTTCGCGTGGTGGATGGCGTGGTTCGGACTGGTTGCGGGCCAGCTGCATGCGCTGGCCAGGTTCCGGACCGAGGACGGGAAGTCCGACCTCGACTACCCGCTGACGGCGGCGTGGGCGGAGCCGGCGGACAAGCTCCTCGACCCGTTGCTGGGCTGGGCGTCCCCGGACGTCGTGTACCTGACTTTCGGCAAGATCTGGCTCCCGGTGTTCGTGGCCTACACGCTCTGCGCGATCGTCGTACGACGGCGCCGGCAGCCCACCGGTGCGGAGAAGTGGGCGTGGCGCATCGTGGTCCCGGCGTTCGTCGCCGCCTGTGCCTGCGTCGCGGCGGAGTACTGGCTGCAGTGGACCTCGCTGGACTACGGCCTGCTGGACACGGTGTTCCTGGTGACCATCCCGGTGCTGCTGGTCAACGTCCTGGGCACCACGTTCCTCGGGATCGTGCTGATCCGCCGTCGCGGTGTCGGTCTGCCGGCGTGGCTGCTGGCCTGCCACCTCCCGGCGATGGTCGTGATCCCGATGGTGACGTCGCTGGGCAGCACGGTGCTGCCGACCGCGTTCGCGTTCGGCATCCTCGGCCGGCGGATCGCCCGCGCCGAGAGCCCGGAGCGCGTGACGGGACCGGTGGTGGCGTCGACGGGGGCCTGACGGCGCGGTGTCCGTCCGGGGCACGGAGCAGCCGGCGTACCGCGTCGAGGTGCGCCGGCTGCTCGTCGCCCGTCGGCCGGGCCGGCGTCGACCTGAGTGGCAGAGTGGCGGCCGTGAGCACGCACCGCGCGGACGTGGCCGTCATCGGCGGCAGCGGGTTCTACTCGTTCCTCGAGGACTCTGAGGAGGTGTCGGTCCGGACGCCGTACGGCGACCCGTCGGCGCAGGTGGCGATCGGCACCTGCGCGGGACGCCGGGTGGCGTTCCTGCCGCGGCACGGCGCCGGGCACGCGTTCCCGCCGCACGCGATCAACTACCGCGCCAACCCGTGGGCGCTGCGCAGCGTCGGGGTCCGGCAGGTGCTGGGACCGTGCGCGGTCGGCGGCCTGCTGCCGTCGGTGGCGACCGGAGACCTGGTGGTGCCCGACCAGCTGGTCGACCGGACGTGGCGGAGGGCCGGCAGCTACGTCGAGTCCGGTGCGGTGCACCTGCCGTTCGCCGATCCGTACTGCCCGCGCCTGCGCACCCGCCTGATCGCGGAGGTGGACGTCGCCGACGGCGGGACGATGGTCGTCGTGGAGGGTCCGCGGTTCTCCACCCGCGAGGAGTCGCAGCACTACGCGGCCCAGGGCTGGAGCCTCGTCAACATGACCGGTGCTCCCGAGGCGGCGCTGGCCCGGGAGATGCGGCTCTGCTACGCCACGCTCGCGCTGGTCACCGACATGGACGCCGGTGTCGAGGAGGGCGAGGGCGTCGGCCAGGAGGAGATCTTCGCGCTGTTCGCCCGCAACGTGGAGCGGCTCAAGGACCTGCTGACACGGGTGATCGGCGACCTGCCGGACCCGGCCGGCTGCACCTGCGACACGTGGGCCGGGGGGCTCGCGCTGAGCTACGACCTGCCCTGAGCCGGGCCCGACCGACGAGTCCTCACGGGACGGCGTGTCGGGGGCCGGGTCGAACACGTGTTCGGTAGTGTCGGGCCCGACAACGGTGGTGCGCTGGTCGACGTTATCCCCAGGCGGTCCGGGACCGGATCGAGCTTGTCGGTGATCCCGTCTAGCGTCCACGACGACAACGACGTGCAGGACACGACCCACCGATCCGAGGGGAAGCAGGACATGGCCGGAGACCGCGAGAAGTCGCTCGACGTAGCACTCGCCAACATCGAGAAGCAGTTCGGCAAGGGGTCGGTGATGCGGCTCGGCGACGACTCCCGCGCACCGCTCGAGGTGATCCCGACGGGCGCCATCGCGCTCGACGTCGCGCTGGGCCTCGGTGGCCTCCCGCGCGGCCGGGTGGTCGAGATCTACGGTCCGGAGTCCTCCGGAAAGACCACGGTCGCCCTGCACGCGGTGGCCAGTGCCCAGCGCGCCGGCGGCATCGTGGCGTTCATCGACGCCGAGCACGCCCTCGACCCGGAGTACGCCAAGAACCTCGGCGTCGACACCGACGCGCTGCTGGTCTCCCAGCCGGACTCCGGCGAGCAGGCGCTCGAGATCGCCGACATGCTGATCCGCTCCGGCGCGCTCGACCTGATCGTCATCGACTCGGTCGCCGCCCTGGTGCCCCGGGCCGAGATCGAGGGCGAGATGGGCGACAGCCACGTCGGCCTCCAGGCCCGGCTGATGAGCCAGGCGCTGCGCAAGATGACCGGTGCGCTCAACAACTCCAACACGACCGCGATCTTCATCAACCAGCTGCGCGAGAAGATCGGCGTCATGTTCGGCTCGCCCGAGACCACGACCGGTGGCCGGGCGCTGAAGTTCTACGCCTCGGTCCGCCTCGACGTGCGTCGCATCGAGACCCTCAAGGACGGCCAGGAGATGGTCGGCAACCGGACCCGGGTCAAGGTCGTCAAGAACAAGGTCGCCCCGCCGTTCAAGCAGGCCGAGTTCGACATCATGTACGGCAAGGGCATCAGCCGCGAGGGCGGCCTGATCGACGTCGGCGTGGAGGCGGGTCTCGTCCGCAAGGCCGGCGCCTGGTACACCTACGAGGGCGACCAGCTCGGCCAGGGCAAGGAGAACGCCCGGTCCTTCCTCAAGGACAACCCGGACCTCGCCAACGAGCTCGAGAAGAAGATCCTCGAGAAGCTCGGCGTCGGCCCGACCGTCGACCAGCCGGCGCCGGCCGACCCGCTGGGTGTCGATGACTTCTGACCTCCCCGCCGATCCCTCCTTCGAGACACCTGGTTCCTCGGCTCCTCAGACCGGGTGGCAGGGAGACGTCTCCGCCGGGGTCGCTGCCTGGACGGGCGGCACCCCGGCGGACGCACCGGACGCGGCCGTCCCGCCGGAGGACACGCTCGGCCCCGAACCCGACCAGGAGGACGTGGCCCGCAAGATCCTGCTCGACCAGCTGACCGGGCAGGCCCGCAGCCGGCAGGAGCTCGCCGACCGGTTGGCCAAGCGCAACGTCCCGGACGAGGTCGCCACCCGGCTGCTCGACCGGTTCGAGGAGGTCGGGCTGGTCGACGACGAGGCTTTCGCCCGGTCGTGGATCGCCTCGCGCCGCTCTGTTGACTCCGGGGGAGGCAAGGGCCTGGCCCGTCGGGCGCTCGCCCAGGAGCTGCGCCGCAAGGGTGTGGCCGACGAGGTCGCCCGCGAGGCGCTCGACGAGATCGACCCCGACGACGAGGAGGCGGCGGCCCGGCGGCTGGTCCGCAAGAAGCTCCGATCGATGCGTGGCCTCGAGCCGGTGGTCGCGACCCGGCGCCTGGCGGGGATGCTGGCCCGCAAGGGCTACCCGCCCGGGCTGGCGTTCGCGGTGGTTCGCGACGAGCTCGACGGGGTCGGGGACGACCTCGACGACGACGTGACGTTCGACGACTGAGACCTCGGCCACCGGGGCCCGGCCGGACGCAGGCGGCGTGTCACGATGACGCGGTGAGTGACGAGCACGAGGTCCTGACGTACGACGCGTTCGGCACCGCGTGCCGCGAGCTGGCACAGGCCGTGGCCGACGACGGCTACCGGCCGGACATGGTCCTCGCGATCGCCCGCGGCGGGCTCGGGCTCGGTATGGGCCTCGGCTACGCGCTGGCGGTGAAGAACCTCAGCGTGGTGAACGTCGAGTTCTACACGGGCATCGACGAGCGTCTGGACGTGCCGATCATGCTGCCGCCCACCCCGGCCGTGGTGGACCTCTCCGGGCTGCGGATCCTGATCGCCGACGACGTCGCCGACACCGGCCGCACCTTGGAGATCGTGCACGAGTTCGTCGCCGACCACGTCGCCGAGGCCCGGACCGCGGTGATCTACGCGAAGCCGCACTCGGTGATCAAGCCCGACTACGTCTGGCGCCGCACCGCGCGCTGGATCGACTTCCCCTGGTCGGTGCTGCCGCCCGTCGTCGACCCCGACGCGCTCGGACACTGAGGCCAGCCGCAAACCAGGAGAGCGGCGCGGGACCGCCTACTAGCCTTGCCGCATGAGCACACCGGTCGTGGTGCACCTCGGCTCCCGCGAGCTCACCGGCGTCGCCCGCAACGGCGAGGCCTGGGCGGCCGCGGCCCGTCGGGTGGCCGCGAGCGCCACCGGGGACCCGGTGGCCCGCGACCTGTCCGGGGAGGTCAAGCACTTCGCCATCGACCACGACCTCACCGTGGCGCTCCGGCCGATGACCCGCGGGGACCTGCCCACGGTGGCGCGCTGGCGGCAGGCGCCGCACGTGCACCGCTGGTGGCAGGCAGACGGCGACCCGACCGAGGAGAACGTCACGACGCAGTACGGTCCGGACATCGACGGCATGACGCCGACCCGGATCTGGGTGGCGGAGGTCAACGGCCGGTCGATCGGGTTCGTGCAGGACTACCGGCTCGCGGACTACCCGGAGTACGCCCTGCTGACCCCGGTGCCCGGCGCGATCGGCGTCGACTACGCGATCGGTGACGAGCAGTGGCTCGGCCGTGGCCTCGGCACCCGGATCCTCTGGGCGTGGACGCTGCGGTCGCGGCACCGCTTCGCCGACGCGACGGCGTACTTCGCGGCGCCGGACCACAGGAACGAGGCCTCGCTGCGGGTGCTCGACAAGACCGGCTTCGTCCGCGGCACGTGGTTCGACGAGCCGCAGTCGGACGGGTCCACCGACACCGTGATCGGGTGCACGTTCGACGTGCGCACGATCCTCGGTTGAGGGCCCGTAGGGTTCGGTCCATGACGATTCCCTTCGGCGACGCGCTCCGGCTCCGGAGCGGTCCGGTCGACCTCACCGCGATCGACCCGAACGGGAAGCCGGCCTTCGACGGTGACAAGGCGGACGGCGAGGAGGCGCTGCCGACCCTCGGACCCGACCTCGCCGACCTGCAGGAGCGGTTGTTCGCCGAGCGCAGCGCCGGCTCGGAGCGCAGCGTGCTGCTGGTGCTCCAGGGGATGGACACCTCGGGCAAGGGCGGCGTGCTGCGGCACACCGTCGGGCTGGTCGACCCGCAGGGCGTCAAGATCACCAGCTTCAAGGCGCCCACCGAGGAGGAGCGGGTACACGACTTCCTCTGGCGGGTCCACCGGGCGCTGCCCGGCCCGGGCCTGATCGGCGTCTTCGACCGGTCGCACTACGAGGACGTGCTCATCGCCCGGGTGCGCTCGCTGGCGCCGACCGAGGAGATCGAGCGCCGGTACGACGCGATCAACGACTTCGAGCGTGAGCTCGTCGCGGGCAGCACCACGGTCGTGAAGTGCATGCTGCACGTCTCGGCCGAGGAGCAGAAGCAGCGGCTGCTGGCCCGGCTCGACGACCCGACCAAGCACTGGAAGTTCAACCCCGGTGACGTCGACGAGCGCGCCCTGTGGCCGGCGTACCGCGAGGCCTACGAGATCGCGCTGGAACGCACCAACACCGACGTCGCGCCCTGGTACGTCGTGCCCGCCGACCGCAAGTGGTACCGCAACCTGGCCATCGGCCACCTGCTGCTCGAGACCCTGCGCGGGCTGGATCCGCAGTGGCCGGCGGCGGACTTCGACGTCGAGGAGCAGAAGCAGCGGCTGGCCGACGAGGCCCCGGTCGCATGAGCGGCGGCAGCGGGACCGGCACCGAGATCGGCACCGAGATCGGCACCGAGACGGGCACCCGGGTGATCCCGACCGTCGCCGTCACCCGGTACGTCACGCCCCTGCGCGAGGGTGGCTCGCTGCCCGGCATCGTCGAGGCCGAGGACCTCGGCACCTACGTCTGCAAGTTCCGGGGCGCCGGCCAGGGACTGCGGGTGCTGGTCGCCGAGGTGATCGTCTCCGGGCTGGCCCGTCGGATCGGGCTGCGCACGCCGTCGCTGGTGGCCCTCCAGCTCGACGCGGACATCGCCCGCTACGAGGCCGACGAGGAGGTGCAGGACCTGATCAACGCCAGCCTCGGGCTCAACCTCGGCATCGACTTCCTGCCCGGCGCGTTCGGCTTCGACGGCGACCTGCCGACCGGCGACGGGGTGGCCGCGCGGGTGCTGTGGCTCGACGCGTTCACCGCGAACGTCGACCGCACCTGGCGCAACCCCAACCTGCTGTTCTGGCACGGCGACCTGTGGGTGATCGACCACGGCGCCTCGCTCTACTTCCACCACGCCTGGTCGGGCGGCGTGACCGACCCGGCCCGGTTCGCGGCGCTGCCCTGGGACCCGGCCGACCACGTGCTGCGCGAGAAGGCGGTCGGCCTGGCCGAGGTCGACCGCGAGGTGTCGGCGCTGCTCGACGAGGACGTCTTCGCCGCGGTGCTGGACGAGGTGCCCGACGCCTGGCTGGAACCGGTGCCCGGGGCCGAGACGCCCGACGCCCTGCGCGCGGCGTACGTCCGCTTCCTGGTCGCCCGCCTGGGCACCCGGCAGTGGCTCCCGGGAGGTGTCGCGTGAGCGAGCGCCTGCCCTACCAGTACGTCGTGCTGCGCTGCGTGCCGCGCGCGGACCGGGAGGAGTTCCTCAACATCGGCGTGGTGCTCTACTGCCAGGCCGCGGACTTCCTCGAGGTGGCCTGGCAGGCCGAGCGCGAGCGGCTGCTCGCGCTCGACCCCCGGCTGGACGTCGAGCAGGTGTGCGCCGGCCTGGCGTTCGTCGAGGGCGTGTGTGCCGGGGACGAGCGCGGGGGAGTGGTGGCCCACCAGCCGATCGGCACCCGCTTCGGCTTCCTCAAGGCACCGAGGTCGACGGTGCTGCAGCCCGGCCCGGTGCACGGTGGCACCACCGCCGACCCGGCCCGCGAGCTGGACCGGCTGCTCAGCGCCCTGGTCGCCTGACCCCCGCGCCGGCGACGTCCCCGGACGGTCCGTGACGGTGCGCCAGTGCGGCGGACCCGGACGTCACGGACCGTCCCAGTGTGGGTCAGGTCAGACCGGGACCAGCTCCACCGCGCCGACGGCGTAGCGGGCCAGCACCGTCCGGGCCAGCTCCGGGTGCGCGCCGAGCGGCTCGGAGACCGCGACCGCACCGGCCTCGACCGCGAGCTCGCCGGCCCGGTCCGGCAGGAAGCCCGGAGCCAGGAACAGCGAGGCGACCGCGATGTGGCGGCGGCCCTCGGCCCGGAAGGCCCGCACCGCCTCGCCGGTGGCCGGTGGCGAGGCGGACGCGAACGCCGCCTTCACCGGGAGCTTGTGCCGGGTGCCCCAGACGCGGGCCAGCCGCTGCACGGCCTGGTTGGCCAGCGGGTCGCTGGAGCCGGCCGCAGCCAGAACGAGGGCGTCGAGCTCGCGGATCCGGGCGGACTTGAGCGCCTCGCGCATGCGCAGGTCGAGCACCTCGAGGAAGGCCGGCTCCATGCCGAGCACCCTGGTGGCCCGGATCCGGAGCCCCTCGTGCTTCGCCGTCTGCTCCGCGATCGCGGACGGGACGTCGACCTTGGCGTGGTAGGCCTCGGTGAGCAGGAGCGGGACGACCACGATCTCGTCGAAGCCGGCGCGGACGAGCTTGTTGACCGCCGTCGCGAAGGACGGCTTGGAGAGCTCGAGGAACGCGGGCTCGATCCGCAGGTCGGGGCGGAGCGCACGGACCTCGTCCACCAGCGCGGTGATGGTGGCGGCGGACCGCGGGTCGCGGCTTCCGTGGGCCAGGGCGATGAGTGCCGGTGCAGCCATCAGACCGGACTCCCTTCTCGGGTGGTGATGAGAACGACGCCGTTGTCGCAGGTGCTGTCGGGGATCGGTCGGTTCACGAGTGGATCCCGCACTCGGTCTTGTTGGTGCCGGCCCAGCGCCCGCTGCGCGGATCCTCGCCGGGGGCGACGCGCCGGGTGCACGGCCAGCACCCGATCGACGGGTAGCCGTCCTGCACGAGCGGGTTCACCAGCACGCCGTTGTCGGCGATGTAGCGCTCGACGTGCTCGTCGGACCAGCGGGCGATGGGGGAGACCTTGACCTTCCCCTTCTTCGCGTCCCAGCCGATCACCGGCGCGATCACCCGGTTGTGGGTCTCGGCCCGGCGCAGCCCGGTCGCCCAGGCGTCGTACTCCGCGAGCGAGTCCTGCAGCGGCTGCACCTTGCGGAGCTTGCAGCACAGGTCCGGGTCGGTCTTCCAGAGGTCCTTGCCGTACGTTGCGTCCTGCTCGGCGACGGTCTGCACCGGCTCGATGGTGAGCAGGTTGACCGGCAGCGTCGCCTCGACGGCGTCGCGGGTGCCGATGGTCTCGACGAAGTGGTAGCCGGTGTCGAGGAACACCACGTCGATCCCCGGGGCCACGGTGGAGGCCAGGTGCGCGAGCACCGCGTCGCCCATGGAGGACGTGATGCAGAACCGCTTGCCGAAGGTCGCGACGGCCCACTCGATGATGTGCTCGGCGGGCGCCAGCTCCAGCTCGGCGCCGACGTGCGAGACCAGCTCGCGCAGCTCCTCGGGCGAGCGGCCCTCGGTGTGGGTGGCCCGGTTGGTGCGGGCGGCCTGGGTGGTGGCGGCGGTCATGACTCGGCTCCTGACGCTCCCGAGGGCGACCTCGTCGGGGCGACGAGGCCGAGCATCTTCACGGTGAAGGCCCGCAGGCACGAGCGGCACTCCCAGCTGCCGTGCGCGCCCTCGTGGGGCCAGAGGTTCTCGTCCCCGCAGTAGGGGCAGTGGAACGGGACGGCCCGGGTGCTCGCGGACATCAGACCGCCTCCAGCGCCTTCTCGCCGCGCAGCAGCTGCTCGTCCGCGCGGGCGACCCAGGCCGCGAACGACTCGTCCGCCGCGCGGTCGACCAGGAACGCCTGCACGACGTTGGTGACGTAGTCGTCGAGGCCGGTGCTGGTGACCTTGTGCGCCCGCAGCTTGCGGCCGAAGTTGGCCTGGAGCCCGGTGGCCCCGCCCAGGTGGACCTGGAAGCCCTCGACCTGGTTGCCGTCTGAGTCCAGCACCAGCTGGCCCTTGAGCCCGATGTCCGCGACCTGGGTGCGGGCGCAGGCGTTCGGGCAGCCGTTGACGTTCACCGAGATCGGGGTGTCGAGGTCGGGGAAGCGGCGCTCCAGCTCGGCGACGAGGTCGCGGGCGCGGTTCTTGGTGTCGACGATCGCCAGCTTGCAGAACTCGATGCCGGTGCAGGCCATCGTGTTGCGGCGCCACTGCGACGGCCGGGCCGAGAGCCCGATCGCGTCGAGCCGCTCGAGCAGGGCGTCGACCCGGTCGCCGTCCACGCCGATCAGCACGATCTTCTGGTACGGCGTGAGGCGGGCGCCGGCGGCGCCGAACTCCTCGATCAGGTCGGCGAGCTGCACCAGCAGGGTGCCGGAGACCCGGCCGGCGGTGGGGGCGACCCCGACGTAGAACCGGCCGTCCTTCTGCTCGTGCACGCCGACGTGGTCGCGGTGACCGACCGGCGAGTCCGGCGACGGGTTCGAGACCAGCGCTCGTCCGAGGTACTCGTTCTCGAGCACCTCCCGGAACTTCTCCACGCCCCAGTCGGCGACCAGGAACTTGAGCCGGGCGCGCGAGCGGAGGCGGCGGTAGCCGTAGTCGCGGAAGATCGAGGCCACGCCCTCCCAGGCGTCGGCGACCTGGTCCAGCGGGATCCAGACACCGAGCTTCTGCGCCAGCATCGGGTTGGTCGAGAGGCCGCCGCCGACCCAGAGGTCGAACCCGGGGCCGTGCTCGGGGTGGACGGTGCCGACGAACGCGACGTCGTTGGTCTCGGGGGAGACGTCGTGGCTGGGGTGGCCGGTGACCGCGGTCTTGAACTTCCGGGGGAGGTTCGAGAACTGCGGGTTGCCGATGTAGCGGCGGAAGATCTCGTCCAGGGCCGGGCTGCCGTCGATGATCTCGTCCTTGGCGACCCCGGCGACCGGGGAGCCGAGGAACGGCCGCGGCGAGTCGCCGCACGCCTCGAGGCTGCTCAGCCCGGCGGCGTCGAGCCGGTCCCAGATCGCGGGCACGTCCTCGATCCGGATCCAGTGGTACTGGATGTTCTCCCGGTCGGTGACGTCGGCGGTGTCGCGGGCGAAGTCGACGCCGATGGTGCCGAGGGCGCGGACCGCATCGGCGGTGAGCAGCTGGCCGTCGGAGCGGACCCGCAGCATGAAGTAGTGGTCGTCGAGCTCCTCCTCCTCGAGCACCGCGGTCTTGCCGCCGTCGATCCCCGGCTTGCGCTGGGTGTAGAGGCCCATCCACCGGAACCGGCCGCGCAGGTCGGCGGGGTCGATCGAGTCGAAGCCGCGCCGCGAGTAGATGTGCAGGATGCGGTCGCGCACGTTGAGCGGGTCGTCGTCCTTCTTCGACTGCTCGTTCTTGTTCAGCGGCTCGGTGTAGCCGAACGACCACTGGCCCTCGGCCCGCTTGGGGCGCGGCACGTCGGTCCGGCTGGGCGGCTGGGACTGGAAACGCAGGTCAGGCACGGGAGTGGTCCTTGATCGCTGAGGGCCGCGCGCGTCGTTGGGCGCGGAGAGAGAAGGTCTTCTGGCGGCGGGTTTCAGCGGGGCCAACACATCATGCTGCGGGTGCGCCCGAGGTCCACGTGGCGTCGTACCACGAGGTGGGTGTGCGTCGCAGCGCTGATCATGGCCATGAGTCTCAACGGGCGGACGCCCTTCCCACAAGCGTGAATCTCATGATGTGGGACCAGAATCCACGATGTGGACACCCGGTGAGCGTGCCGAGCGGGCGATTCGGCCGGAACGTGCGCCACGTCACGCCCCCGCCGCCCGTCCGGGTGCCCAGTCACTACGCTGTGCCCATGACCGACCTGTCTGCCGCCGCCAGCTCCGCCTACCGCCAGGCCCTCGACGTGATCGCGTCGGTCGAGCCGCGGATCGCCGAGGCCACCCGGAAGGAGCTCGCGGACCAGCGCTCGTCGCTCAAGCTCATCGCCAGCGAGAACTACGCGTCCCCGGCGGTGTTGCTCACGATGGGCACCTGGTTCAGCGACAAGTACGCCGAGGGCACCATCGGTCACCGCTTCTATGCCGGCTGCCAGAACGTCGACACCGTGGAGGCGCTGGCCGCCGAGCACGCCCGCGAGCTGTTCGGCGCGCCGTACGCCTATGCCCAGCCGCACTCCGGCATCGACGCCAACCTGGTGGCGTTCTGGTCGATCCTCGCCCACCGGGTCGAGGGCCCGTGGCTGGAGAAGTTCTCGGTGAAGTCGGTCAACGACCTGTCCGAGGCGGACTGGGAGTCGCTGCGCGCCGAGCTGGGCAACCAGCGGCTGCTCGGCATGTCGCTCGACGCCGGGGGCCACCTGACGCACGGCTTCCGGCCGAACATCAGCGGCAAGATGTTCCACCAGCAGCAGTACGGCACCGACCCCGAGACCGGCCTGCTCGACTACGACGCGGTGCGGGCGAAGGCGCGCGAGTTCAAGCCGCTGGTGATCGTGGCCGGCTACTCCGCCTACCCGCGCCGGGTGAACTTCGCGAAGATGCGCGAGATCGCCGACGAGGTGGGCGCCACCCTCATGGTCGACATGGCGCACTTCGCGGGCCTGGTCGCCGGCAAGGTGTTCACCGGCGACGAGGACCCGGTGCCGTTCGCCCACGTCACCACCACGACCACCCACAAGTCCCTGCGCGGCCCGCGCGGCGGCATGGTGCTGGCCACCGAGGAGTTCGCCCCGTCGGTCGACCGTGGGTGCCCGATGGTGCTCGGCGGCCCGCTCTCGCACGTGATGGCGGCCAAGGCGGTCGCACTGGCCGAGGCCCGGCAGCCGGAGTTCCGCACCTACGCCCAGCACATCGCCGACAACGCCAAGTCCCTGGCCGACGGCTTCCTGTCCCGCGGGGCCCGGCTGGTCACGGGCGGCACCGACAACCACCTCGTGCTGCTCGACGTCAGCTCGTTCGGGCTCACCGGACGCCAGGCCGAGGCGGCGCTGCTCGACGCGGGCGTGGTCACCAACCGCAACTCGATCCCCTCCGACCCGAACGGCGCCTGGTACACCTCCGGCATACGCTTCGGCACCCCGGCGCTCACCACTCGCGGCTTCGGCCACGACGAGTTCGACCGGGTCGCGGAGCTGGTCGTCGACGTGCTGCGCAACACCCAGCCCGGCACCACGAAGGCGGGCGGTCCGTCGAAGGCGTCGTACGTGCTGGCGGACGGCGTCGCAGAGCGCACCCACGCGGCCTCGCAGGAGATGCTCGACGCGAACCCGCTCTACCCCGGCCTCGAGCTCTGACGGGTGCCGGTCCCACGGGTGCCGAGCAGGATCGCGGCGACGAGGTAGAGCAGCCCCACCAGGACGCCGGTGCCGACGGCCTCGGAGGTGCCCCACGGGCCGGCCAGCAGGCCGACCAGGCCGCCGGCGACCAGCGTGTTCACGATGAGCAGCAGCACCCACGTGCTGCCCAGCAGGCGAGCGACCGACGGTGGCTCCGGCGCACCGGAGCCCAGGTGCGCGGCGCCGTCCGGGTCGAGCTCGGCGAGCGCGTCCTCCAGGCGGTCGAGCGCGAGCGACAGCCGGCGCTCGTCGCCGGTGGCGTGGACGGCCCGGACCAGCGTGAGGCTGCCGGTGACCAATGCGGCCAGGCCGAGGCCGGCGGCGAGCCACCGGAAGCGGTCGTCGTACCCGGTCTCCTGCACGACCAGGGCCAGGGTGACCAGCACGGCGGAGGTCATGGTGAGCTGGGCGGTCACCCGGCCGGCCAGCTCGCTCCGGTTCTGGCCGCGGGCGGCGAGCAGCCCGGCGTGCCCGGTCCCGAGCACCTGGGCGTGCACGTCGGGATCGGCCGGCGGCGGGTTCGGGACGGGGTCCTCCATGTCGAGAGCGTACGGCGGTTCCCGCCGGGTGTGACCTCTGTTACGTTGCCGACACCCCCGTCCGCGCATCAGTCGAATTTCCCGGGAGCAGCTCATGCGCACGTCTCGTCCTGCCGTCCTCACCGCCGCCACCGCCGCGCTCGCCCTGGCGCTCACCTCGGCCCCCGTGGCCCAGGCTGACCCATCCGGAGAGGGGGACCAGGGATCGGACCGGGCCGGGCACTCGCTGCGCGGCCCCGTGACGGACGAGACCTTCTACTTCGTCATGGCCGACCGGTTCGCGAACGGCGACACCGGCAACGACACCGGCGGCCTCGGCTCCGACCCGCTGGTCTCGGGCTTCGACCCGACGAGGAAGGGCTTCTACAACGGCGGCGACCTCAAGGGGCTGCTCGGCAAGCTCGACTACATCCAGGGCCTCGGCACGGACTCGATCTGGCTGACGCCCAGCTTCAAGAACAAGGCGGTCCAGCTGGAGGACGGCCCTTCTGCCGGCTACCACGGCTACTGGATCACCGACTTCACCCGGATCGACCCGCACCTCGGCAGCAACGCGGACCTGGCTGCGCTCATCGACGCCGCGCACGACCGCGGGATGAAGGTCTACTTCGACATCATCACCAACCAGACCGCCGACGTGATCGGCTACGAGGAGGGTGCGCGGACGGCGTACGTCCCGAAGGACACCGAGCCCTACCGCACCGCCGCGGGCCAGCCGTTCGACGACCGCGACTACGCCGGCACCGGCACGTTCCCGCAGCTCGACCCGCAGACGTCGTTCCCCCACAAGCCGGTCCTCGAGCCGGGGGAGGAGAACCTCAAGGTCCCGGCCTGGCTGAACGACACGACGCTCTACCACAACCGCGGCAACACGACGTTCACCGGCGAGGACTCGCAGTACGGCGACTTCTTCGGCCTCGACGACCTGTTCACCGAGAACCCGCGCGTGGTCGACGGCTTCATCGACATCTACCGCACCTGGGTCAAGGACTTCGGGGTGGACGGGTTCCGCATCGACACCATGAAGCACGTCGACGACGAGTTCTGGAAGGCGTTCGGGCCCGGGCTCGTCGACTACGCCAAGGCCAACGGCAAGCCGGACTTCTTCATGTTCGGCGAGGTCTTCGACCAGACCAAGAGCTACACCTCGCACTTCACCACCGAGGACGGCATGCAGGCGGTGCTGGACTTCCCGTTCCAGGACGCTGCCCGCAAGTACGCCTCGCAGGGACGGTCGGCGGCCGACCTGGAGTCGTTCTTCGAGAGCGACGACTGGTACACCGACGCCGACTCCAACGTCTACGAGCTGCCGACCTTCCTCGGCAACCACGACATGGGGCGGATCGGCCAGTTCGTGGTCTCCGACAACCCGGACGCCGGTGACGCGGAGTGGACGGCCCGTGACCGGCTGGCCCACGAGCTCATGTACTTCTCGCGCGGCAACCCGGTCGTCTACTACGGCGACGAGCAGGGCTTCACCGGCGCGTCCGGCGGCGACCAGAACGCGCGGCAGACCATGTTCGCGAGCAAGGTGCCGGACTACCTCGACGACGACCTGCTCGGCACCTCCCGCACGCACGCGCAGGACAACTTCGAGGCCTCGCACCCGCTCTACCGGCAGATCGCCGCGTTGGCCGACCTCGCGCGCCGGCACCCGGCGCTGCGCGACGGCGCCCACCAGATGCGCTTCGCCGCGAACGGCACGGGCGTGGTCGCGTTCTCGCGGACCGACCGCGAGGAGCAGCGGGAGTACGTCGTGGCGCTCAACAACAGCGAGTCGCCGGAGACCGTGACCGTCCCGACGTACTCGCCCGGCATGGGCTTCGCCAAGGTGTACGGCGACGCGGCGGCCTCGGCGACCACCGGCGCCGACCGCGGTCTCCCGGTCACGGTGCCGCCGCTGTCCACGGTCGTCTACCGCGCCGACGGGACGGTGGCCCGGTCGCAGCACGCACCGGCCGTCGCGCTCGACGACGTGGCCCCGGCGCCCGTGTCCCGCAGCCGGATGCACGTGGGTGCCGACGTGGCCGGCGACTCGTTCTACGAGGTGACCTTCCAGGTCCGCGGGCCGCAGGGGTCGTGGCGGTCGATCGGGACCGACGACACCGCGCCGTACCAGGTCTTCCACGACACCGCGGCCCTGGATCCCGGCACCCGCCTGCAGTACCGCGCGCTGGTGCTCGACAACGCCGGCCACGTGCGGCCCAGCGCGCCGCGGTCGACGCAGGTCCCGTCGCCGTCGATCAGGGTCAGCACGCCTTCCGACGGCGGGACCGTCACCAACATCGACCCGGTGACCGTCAAGGCTGTGGTCGACCCGGAGCGGCCCAGCCAGTCGGTGCGGTTCGAGCGCCGGGTAGGCGACGGCGCGTGGACGGTGCTCGGCACCGACACCTCCTCGCCGGAGCACGTCGTGACCGACGACGTGGAGGCGCTGCCGCTGGGCAGCCGGGTGAGCTACCGCGCGGTGCTGCTCGAGGCCGGGCAGCCGGCGGTGACCGCTGCACCGGTGACGGTGACGACCGCGGAGCCCAAGCCGGCCCGCACCTCGGTGACCGTGGCCGGCAGCCTGCAGAGCGAGATCGGGTGCGTGAACGCGGCGGGCCAGCCGACCGACTGGGACCCCGCCTGCGCGGCGAGCCACCTGTCGTTCGACAAGACGGACGGGCTGTGGCACGGCACCTGGACCCTGCCGGCCGGCAGCCACGAGTGGAAGGTCGCGATCAACGACTCGTGGACCGAGAACTACGGCGCCGGCGGCGCGGCGGGCGGCAGCAACCTGGCGCTGACCGTGCCCGAGGGCGGCGCGACGTACCGCTTCACCTGGAACCAGGTGACGCACGTCCCGTCGGCCGCCGAGGTCCCCTAGGTCCCCTGGCTCAGGAGAGGCTGGCGACCGTGGCGTACGTCCCCTCGTACGCCCGGTCGTCGGCGTCGTCGCGCACCCTGTCGCCGGACCCCTCGTGCGGTCGCGGGCGCGGCACCGTCGCCTCCGGCAGCGCGTACGACGCCGCGCTGATCGCCTCGACCCGGACCAGGAACTGGCCCTCCGCACCGCTGTCCAGGATCACGCCGTGCCCATCGCAGGACAGCGGCGTCCCCGTGATCCAGTTCCCCTCCACGAGCACCCGGACCCGCTGGCCGAGGCCCTCCGCGCGCGACAGGAACGTCCCCATCGTGTAGATCGTGCTCACCGATGCCATGTCGGCCTCCCCCGAAGCTCGAATGAGCCTCGACGGTACGTCGCGCGGGCGCGCGGCGTGGCGAGTTGCCGAAATACTGGGGTTCAGCCGCCGAGCGTGCCGCGGTAGACGGCCAGGGTCTGCTCGGCGATCGCCGGCCAGCTGAACGACTCCTGCGCACGCGCCCGGCCGGCCCGGCCGTACGCCGCCGCCCGGTCCGGGTCTCCGGTCGCCTCGACCAGCGCCGCGGCCAGGTCGGCGACGTACTGCTCGGGGTCGAGCGGGGTGCCGGTGCCGTCGGTGGCCTGCTCGATCGGCACCAGCCAGCCGGTCTCGCCGTGCACGACGACCTCGGGGATGCCGCCGGTGGCGGTGGCCACCACCGCGGTGTCGCACGCCATCGCCTCGAGGTTGACGATGCCCAGCGGCTCGTAGATCGACGGGCAGGCGAAGACCGTGGCCTGGGTCAGCAACGCGATCACGTCGGCCCGGGGGAGCATCTCGGGGATCCACACGACCCCGCTGCGGGTGGCGGCCAGCCCGTCGACCAGCCCCCGCACCTCGGACTCGATCTCGCGGGTGTCCGGTGCCCCTGCGCACAGCACCAGCTGCACCTCGGGGTCGAGCTCGGCGGCCGCGCGCAGGAACAGCGGCAGCCCCTTCTGCCGGGTGATCCGCCCGACGAACACCACGCTGGGCCGGTCCGGGTCGACGCCGTGCGCGCGGACCAGGTCGGCGTTCGGGGTCGGGGTCCACATCTCCGTGTCGATCCCGTTGTGGACGACGTGCACCGTGGCCGGGTCGACCTCGGGGTAGCTGCGGAGCACGTCGTCGCGCATCGCGCCGCTCACCGCGATCACCGCGGCCGCCGCCTCGTACGCCGTCTTCTCGGCCCAGCTGGACACGGCGTACCCGCCGCCCAGCTGCTCGGCCTTCCAGGGCCGCATCGGCTCGAGGCTGTGCGCGGTCACCACGTGCGGGATGCCGTGCAGCAGCGAGGCGAGGTGGCCGCCCATGTTGGCGTACCAGGTGTGGGAGTGGACGACGTCCGCCCCGGCGACCGGGCCGGCCATGGCCAGGTCGACCCCGAGCGTGCGGATCGCGCCGTTGGCCGCGGCCAGCTCGACCGGCTCGGCGTACGACGACGTGCCCTCCTCCGTGCGCTCCGCCCCGAAGGCGTGCACCCGGGTGTCGACGTCGTCGCGCGCCCGCAGCGCGCGGACCAGCTCGGCCACGTGCACACCGGCGCCGCCGTAGATCTCCGGGGGGTACTCCTTGCTCAGGATGTCCACGCGCATGGGGGAAACCTACTCGGCTCACGGCGATCCGGCCTCCCCGCAGACACGGTCCCGGACGGACCCTGTGCGCGCACCGGGAAGATCGCTATCTTCGGGACATGTCCGGACCGGGAGAGCGCAAGAACGTCCTCGCGATCGTGCTGGCGGGAGGTGAGGGCAAGCGGCTGATGCCGCTGACCGCCGACCGGGCGAAGCCCGCGGTCCCCTTCGGCGGGATCTACCGCCTGATCGACTTCGCCCTGTCGAACGTCGTGAACTCGGGCTACCTCCGGGTGGTCGTGCTGACGCAGTACAAGTCGCACAGCCTCGACCGGCACGTCACCACCACGTGGCGCATGTCGACGCTGCTGGGCAACTACGTCACCCCGGTGCCGGCCCAGCAGCGGGTGGGCAAGCGGTGGTACCTCGGCAGCGCGGACGCGATCTACCAGTCCCTCAACCTGCTGACCGACGAGAAGCCCGACATCGTGGTGGTGGTCGGCGCCGACCACGTCTACCGGATGGACTTCGCGCAGATGGTCGACCAGCACGTCGCGTCGGGTGCCGGCTGCACGGTGGCCGCGATCCGGCAGCCGATCTCGCTGGCCGACCAGTTCGGCGTCATCGACGTCGCCCCCGGCTCGCCGGACCGGATCCGGGCCTTCCTGGAGAAGCCGCAGGACCCGGTCGGGCTGCCGGACGCGCCGCACGAGGTGCTCGCCTCGATGGGCAACTACGTCTTCGACGCCAAGGCGCTGCGCGACGCGGTGACCCGGGACGCGGAGCGCGAGCGGTCCAACCACGACATGGGCGGCGACATCGTGCCGTGGTTCGTGGACCGCAGCGAGTCGGGCGTCTACGACTACCGCGACAACGACGTGCCCGGCTCGACCGACCGCGACCGCGACTACTGGCGGGACGTCGGGACGATGCGGTCCTACTACGACGCGCACATGGACCTGGTCTCGCCTCTGCCGGAGTTCAACCTCTACAACCACGCGTGGCCGATCTACACCGACCACGGCCCGCACCCGCCGGCCAAGCTGGTCGAGGGCGCCGGCGGCGGGCACCCGACGACGTACAACTCGATCCTGTCGCCGGGGGTGGTCGTGACCGGGGGCGTCGTGAGCAAGTCGGTGCTCTCGCCGGCGGTGCGGGTGGACGCGGGTGCGGAGGTGTCCGACTCGGTGCTGCTGCCGGGCGTGCATGTCGGTGCGGGCGCGGTGGTGCGCAACGCGATCATCGACAAGAACGTCGTGGTGCCGGCCGGGGTGACCATCGGGGTCGACCCGGAGGCGGACGAGGCGGCCGGCTTCGTGGTCGAGGACGGGCTGACCGTGCTCGCCAAGGAGCAGCATGTCCCTGGCTAGCCGGCGGGGGAGTGGCGCCAGCGGTACTCCACCTCGGGGCGGCCGCTGCCGCCGTACCGCGGTGCCCGCTGGACCAGGCCCTCCTCCGCGAGGTGCTCGAGGTAGCGCCGGGCGGTGACCCGGGACGCACCGATCGCCTCGCCGACCTCGGTGGCCGAGAGCCCGCGGTCGGCCTCGCGCAGGGCGCCGGTGACCTGGCGCAGCGACTCGGCGCTCATGCCCTTCGGCAGCTCGCCGCCCCCGGTGCGCAGGGCCCCGAAGAGCCGGTCCACCTCGTCCTGCACCACGTCGTCGGCGGTGGCGGCGAGCCGGTCGCGGTACGCGGCGTACTGCTCGAGCTTGGTGCGGAACGTCGGGAACGTGAACGGCTTGAGCAGGTAGAGCACCACGCCCTGGGCGACCGCGTGCCGCACCACGTCGGCGTCGCGGGCGGAGGTCACCGCGATCACGTCGCAGAGGTGGCCGGCCGCACGGAGCTTCTGGAGCAGGCCGAGCCCGTGCCCGTCGGGCAGGTGCATGTCGAGCAGGATCAGGTCGACGTGGCGGTCCTGGTTGAGGTGGCGGACCGCGTCCGCGGCCGACCGTGCGACCCCGGCGACCTCGAAGCCCGCGACCCGCTCGACGTACGCCGCGTGGGCCTCCGCCGCGGTCGCCTCGTCCTCGACGACGAGCACCCGGACGGTCACGACGCCCCGTCCGACCCGAGGGTGACGGTGAACTCGGCGCCGCCGAGGGGTGAGGTCCCGATCGCCACGCTGCCGCCGCGCCGCCGGGCGACCTGCGCGACCAGCGCCAGCCCGAGACCGCGTCCCGGGGTGTCGTCGGAGGCTGCCTTGGTCGACCACCCCCGCTCCAGCACCCGCTCCCGGTCCGCGTCGTCGAGGCCCGGCCCGCTGTCGCCGACGGTGATCGTGAACCGGCCGTCGCCGACGTCGATGCGGACGTCGACCCGGCGGTCCGGGCGCCCGGTCACCGCGTCCAGGGCGTTGTCGATCAGGTTGCCGGCCACCGTGACCAGGTCCCGCGCCTCGACGTCGGGCGTCGGTCCGGTGATCGCGCCGTCGACCGTGAGCTCGATGCCACGCTCGGCGGCCTCCGCGGTCTTGCCCAGCAGCAGCGCCGCGAGCACCGGGTCGTCGACCGCGCCGACCACCCGGTCGGTGAGCAGCTGCGCGACCTGGAGCTCCTCGGTGGCGAAGTCGACCGCCTCCTCGGGGCGGCCCATCTCGATCAGGGAGACCACCGTGTGCAGCCGGTTCGCGGCTTCGTGGTTCTGCGAGCGCAGCGACTCGGTCAGCCCGCGGACCACGTCGAGCTCGCCGGTCACCGCCTGGAGGTCGGTGTGGTCGCGCAGCGTGACCACGGCGCCGACGTCGCGGCCGGCCCAGGACGCGGGGGAGGCGCTGACCACCAGCACGTGCTCGTCGGTGACGTAGACGTCGTCGGACTCCGCGGTGTCGCCGACCGCGGCGGCGACCAGGCCCGGCGGGAGGCCGAGGTCGTGGATGGAGCGGCCGACCACGTCGTCGGGCAGGCGCAGCAGCCGGCGGGCCTCGTCGTTCACCAGCTGCACCCGGTCCTCGTCGTCGAGGAGGAACAGTCCCTCGCGCACCGCGTGCAGGACCGCGGAGTAGTACTCGTACATCCGGGTGATCTCCGCCTCGCCCATGCCGTGCGTCTGGCGGCGCAGCCGCCGGCTGATCAGCCAGGCGCCCGCCAGGCCCACCGCCAGCACCGCGGCCGCGCTGATCGCGATCGGCACCAGCGCGGCGGCCAGCTCCTCGTCGACCCGGTCGAGCGTGATCCCGACCGAGACCAGCGCAACCACCCGGTTCCCGTCGAGCACCGGGACCACCGCGCGCATCGAGGGGCCCAGCGTGCCGGCGTACTCCTGGGTGAACGGGGTGCCCTGCGGCGCGCTGCCGAGGTCGCCGATGAACGGCCTGCCGACCTGGGCCGGGTCCGGGTGCGTGTAGCGGGTCCGGTCCAGCGCCATCACCACCACGAAGTCGACGTCGGTGTCGGCGCGGACCTGCTCGGCGTACGGCTGGAGGGTGCGGGTCGGGTCGCCTGACTCCAGCCCCTCGCGCACGGCGGGGGAATCGGCCACCGCCAGCGCCACGGCGAGCGCCTGGTCGCGGGCGTTGTCGCGCGCGTCGCTCCGCGCGTCGTACGCCGCCAGGCCGAGGCCGACGAGCACCAGGACCAGCACGACCAGCACCTGCAGCACCAGCACCTGCCGGGCGACGGAGCGCTCACGACGCCTGACCATGGGCGCATTGTGCCGCACCGGTCCACGCACGGCTCCGGACCGGCGGGCCGGGCCAGCTGGCCGTGAACTCAACGAACAGAACAGTGACCCCGATCACATGTCTGGTGACGATGTGGGCACGACCCCGGGCGAGGGAGCCCACGCCCACCTGGCAGGAGGACCCATGAGCACCACGACCACCGGACGGCCCGCGGTACCCGAACCCGCGAGGCCCCGCCGCAAGGACCGCACCCACTACCTCTACATCGCGGTCATCGTCGCCGTCGGCCTCGGCATCGCCGTCGGACTGGTCGCGCCCGACTTCGCGATCCAGCTCAAGCCGCTCGGCGACGCGTTCGTCGCGCTGATCAAGATGATGATCCAGCCGGTCATCTTCTGCACGATCGTGCTCGGCGTCGGATCGGTGCGCAGCGCCGCCCGCGTCGGCAAGGTCGGCGGGCTCGCCCTCGGCTACTTCATCATCATGTCGACGTTCGCGCTGGGCATCGGCCTCGTCGTCGGCAACATCCTGCACCCGGGTGACGGCCTGCGCCTGAACGAGGAGGTCGCCGCCGCCGGCGCCGCCCAGGCCGCCGAGGGTCACGGCAGCACCACCGAGTTCCTGCTCGGGATCATCCCGACCTCGATGTTCTCCTCGCTCACCTCCGGCGAGGTGCTGCAGACCCTGCTGGTCGCGCTGCTGGTCGGCTTCGCCCTGCAGGCGATGGGCCGCAGCGGCGAGCCGATCCTCAAGGGCATCGGCCACCTGCAGCGCCTGGTGTTCCGGGTGCTCGCGATGATCATGTGGGCTGCCCCGGTCGGTGCCTTCGGCGCCATGGCCGCGGTCGTCGGCGCCACCGGCGTCGATGCGCTGAAGAGCCTGGCCGTGCTGATGTTCGGCTTCTACGTGACCTGCGCGCTGTTCGTGTTCGTGGTGCTCGGCGGGCTGCTGAGGTTCGTCACCGGCGTGAACATCTTCGCGCTGCTGAAGTACCTCGCACGGGAGTACCTCCTGATCGTCTCCACCTCGTCCTCGGAGTCCGCGCTGCCGCGCCTCATCGCCAAGATGGAGCACGCCGGCGTCGACAAGACCACCGCGGGCGTCGTGGTGCCGACCGGCTACTCCTTCAACCTCGACGGCACCGCGATCTACCTGACGATGGCGTCGCTGTTCATCGCCGAGGCGCTGGGCGACCCGCTGACGATCGCCGAGCAGATCTCGCTGCTGCTGTTCATGATGATCGCCTCCAAGGGCGCGGCCGGCGTGACCGGCGCCGGCATGGCCACCCTGGCCGGTGGCCTCAGCTCGCACCGCCCGGAGCTGGTGGACGGCGTCGGTCTCATCGTCGGCATCGACCGGTTCATGTCCGAGGCCCGGGCGTTGACCAACTTCTCCGGCAACGCGGTCGCGACCGTGCTGGTGGCGCACTGGACCGGTGGCCTCGACCGGCCGCAGCTCGACACCGTGCTCGCGGGCGACGCCCCGTTCGACGAGACAACGATGATCGACGACCACGGCGACGGCCCGGTCGACGAGCTCGCGGCCGGTGAGCTGCCCGCGAGCGAGCAGTCCTCGAGCGAGCACCGGGTGCCCGAGCCCACCCGACGCTGACCCTGTTAGGTTCGACGGTCCCGGCGGCACTCTGCCCGCCGGGACCGTCGTACGTCGTCGTACGCCTCGTCCGCACCCCCAGACTCCCGGCAAGGATCTCCATGCGTTCGCTCTCCCCGCTCCGTCGACCGGGACTCGGCGCGGTCCTCCTCGCCGGCGTCCTCGCGCTCACCGCCGCGTGTGGGGGAGACGACGAGGGCGGCAAGCCCGAGGCCGACGCCGGCACCGGCGCCACCCCCAGCCCGTCGGAGTCGGCGACGCCCTCCGAGTCGCCCAGCGAGGAGCCGGCCGGCCCGTTCTCCGACTCGTTCTCGGCGAAGGACAGCGGCTGGAAGGACGTCGACACCGAGGGCTACTACGCCCGGTACGACGACGCGGACGGCGGCACGTTCCGGGTCGGCACCCGCACCAACGCGTCGTACGCCGCGCCCGCACCGCTGGTGGTCGGCGACATCGCGCCCGACCACGCCATCCGCGTGGACGTCGACACCACCGAGACCGAGGACATGTCCGACATCGGCGCCTACGGCGTCACCTGCTGGAACCGTCCGACCGAGGACGGAGCGGCGGAGGCCGCGTTCCTGCTCTACGTCGACCACCAGTCGGCGTACATCGGGCTCTGGGGCGAGTTCTCCGGCGACTACGTGGACATCGCGAAGCAGGACCTGGGCGGCGCGCTGCAGGCGGGGCAGTCGAACCACCTGTCCGCGACCTGCCGCGAGGGCACCGGCGACGACGGGAACCCCGCGGCCGAGCTCGCGCTGGAGGTCAACGGCGACGAGGTGGTCTCCGCGACCTACGCACAGAACGGGAAGAACGCGGCCTGGGACGTCGGGGACGGCGTCGGGCTGGTGACCGCGGGCGCGGGCGCCGACGTGCTGTTCGACAACGTGCGCGTCGCAGCCGCGAAGTAGCGGACCGGCTCAGTCGGTCGCGTCGACCAGGTCCAGGCTGAACCGGGCGATCGCCGCCCGCTCGCGGGCCAGCGCGTGCAGCTCCGGCGTGGGTGGCTGGTCGAGGTGCTCGAACGGCAGCGTCGAGAGCCCGGTGAAGATCAGCAGGTGCAGCGCGTGGGCGCGGCGCACGACGTCGAGCGGCACGTCGCACCCCTCGGCCCGGAGGCCCTCGACGTACTCCGCGAGGCAGAGGTCCTCGAGCTCCGCCAGGTCGGCCGAGCTGCGCCGACCGACCTGGACGTCGCCGACCAGGAGCTGGCCGAGGTCGAAGCCGATCGGGTTGGGACCCCAGAAGCCGTAGTCGATGAGCACGAACCCGTCGTCGGCGCCGGCCAGCAGGTTGTTGGGGCAGGCGTCGCCGTGGGCCGTGGCGTACGGGAGAGCGGAGAGCTCGGCGACGTACGCCGGCGCCAGGTCGGCGGCGGCGCGTACCCGGTCGCGGAGCTCGTCGTCGAACGCGTGCGCGACCAGCGGGTGCTGCCAGATCCCCTCGTCCCGGAGCATCGGCATCACCTGCATCGCCAACCGTCCGTCGAGGTAGACGCGGAGGTGGAAGGAGGACTCGCCCACGTTGCGGTGCACCGCCACCTCGGGGCTGGCGGCGAGCCGGCCCAGCAGTCGCGCGGCCCGGGCGTAGCGGTCGTGGTCCCACGTCACCTCGACCACGGGCACCTCCTCGAGCCAGATCGCGCTGGAGGACTCGTCGAGGTCGTCGACGGCGAGCGCCCGCGGCATGGCCAGTCCCTCGGGCAGCCGGTCGCGAAGGTCGGAGCGGTAGACGAGCGGCTCGGTGCGCCAGGGCACCCCGGCGGCGGCCATCTCGCGGTGCTCGGGCGGGACGAACTGGAACAGCGGCGACCGCGACCAGTTCTGGACGACCTTCACGAACACCCGGAACGGCGCCGGGGCGCCGCCGTTCGCCGAACCGTTCACAGCCAGGTGCCCGCTGACCCACCAGCGCCCGCCGGTCGTGATCGCCGGCAGGTCGTAGGGAAACTCCTCGGCCACCGAGTCGAGCAGGCGTACGCCGTCCGGCGGGAGACCGAGGGAGCTCGCCGCGATCTCGGCCAGCCGCTCGTTGGTGACGTCCGCGGCCCCCAGCGCGCTGCGGTCGTGGCGGTCGGCGGTGGTGGGGTCGGACATGGCGGCTCCCGAGCGAGGAGGGCTGGTCCCAAGAAGGTACGGCAACCTTACTATCTCGGTCAACGGAGCCATCGGCGTGGCGGCCTTCGCGCCGGGTCGGGTCAGGAGCCGGGGGAGAGCCACCGGGTCAGCGCCGCTGCCAGCGCCTCGGGCCGGTCGAGCTGGATCAGGTGACCGGCGCCGTCGACCAGCTCGAGGCGGGCGCCGGGGACGAGCCCGGCCAGCCGGTGCGCCCGGTCGACGGGGATCCAGGCGTCCTCGCGGCCCCAGACCACCAGCACCGGCAGCCCGATCGTGGGGTAGAGCGGCTCGACCTCGTCGGTGTGCGCCTCGTCGGCCTGGGCGACCTGGCGGTAGAACGCCGGCTGACCGCTCGCGCCGAGCCACGGCGCGACCAGCTCGTCCATGGCCTCGGGTCGCACGCCACGGTGGCTCGCGCCGGCGATGTAGGCGCGCAGCGCGCCCTCGTGGACGGCTCCGGGAAGGGCGGCGAGGACGTCGGCGTTCTCGCGGACCAGTCGGAAGAAGTCCGAGCCCCACGGCGACAGCGCCACCACGTCGACCAGCGCCAGCGAACGGTACGCCGCGCCGTGCAGCAGGTGGGCGCGCAGGGCGACCGCGCCGCCGACGTCGTGGGCGACCACGTGCGGGTCCGGCAGGTCCCAGTGCCGGAGCAGGTCCGCGAACAGCTCGCCCTGGACGTCGAGGGAGACCCGGTGCTCCGGGTCCTTGGACGACAGGCCGTAGCCCGGCATGTCCCAGAGGTACGTTGTGACGGACGGCGCGAGCGCCTCCGCGCACGGCCGCCAGAGCGCGGAGGACCACGGGGTGCCGTGGCAGAACACCACCGGCGGTCCCGTGCCCGTGCGCCCCCAGCGGACGGTCCGGCCGCGCCAGGTCAGCTCCTCCGTCAGCACGGGGGAGCCCTCAGACCTGCGGGGTGGTGCGCTCCACGATGGACCGGAAGTCGGCGCCGGGCAGCGCCCCGAACGTCCCGCCGTACGTCGTGCCGAGGCGCGAGGCGCAGTACGCGTCGGCCACCTCGGGCGGTGCGTACCGCACCAGCAGCGACCCCTGCAGGCAGGCCGCCATCTGCCCCGCCAGCCGGCGTGCGCCCACCTCGAGGGCAGAGGCGTCACCGAGCAGGGACAGCGTGGTGTCGACCGCGGCATCCAGCCGCGGGTCGGCACCGCGGGCCTTCCCGACCTCGGTGATCCAGGCCTGCAGCACCTCGGGCTCCCGGCCCAGGGCGCGCAGCACGTCGAGGGCGTTGACGTTGCCCGAGCCCTCCCAGATCGAGTTCAGCGGGGACTCGCGGAACAGCAGCGGGAGCCCGGACTCCTCGACGTACCCGTTGCCGCCGAGGCACTCCAGCGCCTCGGCGACCATCGCCGGGGTGCGCTTGCAGACCCAGAACTTCGCCAGCGGCAGGGCGATCCGCCGCAGCGCCGCCTCGTGCGGGTCGTCCGCCCGGTCGACCGCGGCGGCCAGGCGCAGCGCGAGCGCGGTGGCCGCCTCGGACTCCACGGCGAGGTCCGCGACGACGTTCTGCATCAGCGGCTTGTCGGCGAGCAGCGAGCCGAACGCCGAGCGGTGCGCGACGTGCCACGACGCCTCGGCGAGCGACCGCCGCATCAGCGAGGCCGACCCGAGCACGCAGTCGAGGCGGGTGGCCGCGACCATCTCGAGGATCGTGCGCACGCCGCGGCCCTCGTCGCCGAGCCGCTGCGCCCAGGTGCCGTCCAGCTCCAGCTCGGAAGAGGCGTTGGAGCGGTTGCCGAGCTTGTCCTTGAGCCGCACCACGTCGAGCCGGTTGCGGTCGCCGTTCGGGAGCACCCGCGGGACCACGAAGCAGGTCACGCCACCAGGTGCCTGGGCGAGGACCAGGAACAGGTCGTTCATCGGCGCCGAGGTGAACCACTTGTGGCCGTGCAGGGTGTACTCCCCGTCGACGCCGGCAGGCCGCGCCTGCGTGACGTTGGCCCGGACGTCGGAGCCGCCCTGCTTCTCGGTCATGCCCATGCCGGCCAGGGCGCCGCGCTTGGTGGACGGGGTGCGCAGCCCGGGGTCGTACGTCGTCGACGCCAGCAGCGGCGTCCACTCCTTGGCGAGCGCGTCGTCGGCCCGCAGGGCCGGCACCGCGGCGTACGTCATCGAGATCGGGCAGCCGTGACCCGGCTCGGTCTGCGACCACGCGAAGAACCCGGCCGCCCGGCGCACGTGGGCGTGCGGGGAGTCCGACTCCCACGGCGCGGCCTGCAGCCCGTGCCCGACCGCGCGCTCCATCAGCCAGTGCCACGACGGGTGGAACTCCACCTCGTCGATCCGGTTCCCGTAGCGGTCGTACGGCGTGAGCTCGGGGTGGTGCCGGTTGGCCAGCACGCCGTGCTCCCGGGCCTCAGCGCTGCCCGCCTCCACCCCCAGGGCCGTGAGGTCCCCCACGACGTCGGCGGAGGCGTGCCGGGTGACCGCCTCCACCAGCGCAGCGTCACCGGTGACCACGTTGTGTCCCACGAGGAGCGGAGCCTGGTTCGTCGATGCACGGATGTCGGAGTCCATGTCGTTACGGTAGAGCCATGGCCGGCGACAGCAAGGAGGACGGGCTGACCCGCAGGTCGGGCCGGATCCTCTGGCGCCTGGTCGTCACCACCGTCTCGACCTGCATGCGCTACCGCGTCACCGGCCTGGCCGCCGAGGCGGCGTTCTTCGCGGTGCTCTCGATCCCGCCGCTCGTCTTCGCGCTGGCCGGCGCCGTCGGTTACGTCGGGGACCAGGTCAGCCGGAGCCAGATCGAGGAGCTGCGGCAGGCCGTCGTCGACGTGTCCAGCCGCGCCATGACCGAGAGCGCGGTCAACAAGATCATCCTGCCCACGTTCGACGACGTGGTCGGCGGCGGCCGCTTCGACGTGATCTCGATCGGCTTCATCCTCGCCCTGTGGTCCGGGTCGCGGGCCCTGAACGTGTTCGTCGACACCATCACGATCATGCACGGGCTCGGCGGGCACCGCGGGATCGTGCGCACCCGGGCGTTGTCGTTCGCCCTCTACGTCATGGGCCTGCTCACCGGCGCGGTCACGATCCCGCTGGTGATCGCCGGGCCGTCGCTGGTCCGGCGGACCATCCCGGACCGGGTGGCGTTCCTCAACGACCTCTACTGGCCGACCGTCATCGTGCTGTGCATCTGCTTCCTCGCCACGCTCTACCACGTGTCGATCCCGGTGCGGACCGCGTGGCGCTACAACCTCCCCGGCGCCACGTTCAGCCTGGTCGCCTGGGTGCTGGGCTCCTACGTGCTGCGCTGGGTGCTCACGGCCACCGCGTCCGACTCCAAGTCGGTCTACGGCCCGCTGGCGGCGCCGATCGCGGTGCTGCTGTGGCTCTACCTGGTCTCGATCGCGGTCCTGATCGGAGCCGCGGTCAACGCCGCGTGCGACACGGTCTTCCCGCAGAACTCCACCCAGCGGGCCCGTACGGAGCTCGTCAAGAGGCTCGCAGAAGTGCTCCCGCTGCCCCAGAAGCTGTCCGACCGGCTGACCGGCGAGCAGCCCGCGGCACGCCCCGCCGAGCCGCCGCGGAAGCCCGGATCCTCCGTGCCAGACTGAGCGCCGTGGGAAACCTGAACCTGCCGACGCCGATCGTCCTCGCCGGCGCCGTGCTGTGCCTGCTGGCCGGCTACCTGATCGGCGTGGTGGCCGGCCCGGACACCCCGGAGCGGACCACGGGCACCGTCGAGAGCTTCAACTCCCGCACCAACGAGCTGTGCCTCACCGGTGACGCGGTCGCCGACCACGAGGGCGCCGACGGCGACGAGCTGTGCGGCACCTGGCAGCGCGCGGGCAGCACCCGCCTGCCGCGCGAGGGCGACCAGTTCCGGTTCGTCTCGACCATCTCCGAGCAGCAGTCGACGCCCGACGACGACCGGGTGCTCATCTTCGGCGAGGTCAAGAACTAGCCGTGGCCCTCGAGAGTCCCAACCGCCAGCTGGGCCGGGTCGCCCTCCCGGCCGCCTCGCGCTCGCCCTGGTGGGAGCTGTCCCGCCGTCTGGTCCTCGCGATGGCGATCCTGGTCGGCACCGTGCTGCTGGTGTACTTCGACCGCGGCGGGTACGTCGACAACAACGACCCGACCAAGCAGGTCAGCTTCACCGACTCGATCTACTACACGACGGTGACGCTGAGCACGACCGGGTACGGCGACATCGCGCCGTACAAGGACGGGGCGCGGATGGTGAACGCGTTCATCATCACCCCGGCCAGGATCCTCTTCCTGGTGCTGCTGATCGGTACCACCCTGGAGGTGCTCGCCTCGCAGGGTCGTGAGATGTTCCGGGTCGCCCGGTGGAGGAGGAAGATGAACCAGCACGTCGTGGTGATCGGCTACGGCACCAAGGGGCGGGCCGCGGCGGACACCTTGGTGCAGAACGGCTTCGACCCCGAGTCCGTGGTGGTCGTCGACCCGAACCCGATCGCCCTCGAGGACGCGCACGCCGACGGCCTCGCGATCGTCACCGGCGACGCCACCCGTCGCGAGGTGCTGCGCCGGGCCGGGGTCTCCAGGGCCAGCCAGATCATCATCACGACCGACCGCGACGACTCCACGGTGCTGGCCACGCTCACCGTCCGCCAGCTCAACCCCACGGCGTACATCGTCGCCGCGGTGCGCGAGCAGGACAACGTGCCCCTGGTCCGGCAGAGCGGCGCCGACTCGGTGATCACCTCCAGCGACGCGGTCGGCCGGCTGCTCGGCCTCTCGTCGCTGTCCCCGACGCTGGGGGAGGTGATGGAGGACCTCATGACGTACGGCGACGGGCTCGAGGTCGCCGAGCGCGACCTGCTGGTCTCCGAGGTGGGCCGCCAGCCGCAGCAGCTGCCCGACCAGGTGATCGCGGTGGTCCGCGACGAGAAGGTCTACCGCTACTTCGACCCGGTGGTCACCCAGCTGGCTCGGGGGGACCGGCTGATCGTGGTGCGCCCGGCCAAGGAGCTCCCGTGGGCGCCGCGCCCTGGCACCCACGACGAGGACACCACCGTCGACGAGGAGTGAGTCGACGCAGGGTGAGTCGACGCAGAGTGAGTCGACCAGGCGTGGTCCGCCGGGCCGGCGTCCGCTGAGCGGGCTGCTGGTCCGGACCAGTCCGGCACCGGCCTCGCTGCCGGGCTGGTGCTCGACGGGCGGCTGCGGCGCGGGGTGCACGGCGCCGCCGGCGAGATCGGCCACGTGCCGGTCGAGCCGGCCGGCGAGGTCTGCCAGTGCGGCCAGCGCGGCTGCCTGGAGACGCTGGCGTCCGGGTCGGCGCTCGACGCGGCCTGGCCGCGAGGCGGTGCCCGGACCGCCGAGTCGCTGTTCGCGGCCGCCGCCGGCGGGGCCCCCGACGCGGTGGCGGTCCGGGACCGGTTCGCCGGCGCGGTGGCCTCCGCCGTGCGCCTGCTGGTGCTGACCGTCGACGTCGAGGTGGTGGTGCTGGGCGGGGGAGTGGCCGCGGTCGGCGAGCCGCTGCGGCTCGCGGTCGCCGACGCGCTGCGCAAGCAGGCCGCGGACTCCTCGTTCCTGGCCTCGCTCCGCCTCGCCGACCGGCTGCGCGTGGTCGCCCAGGACCGCCCGGTCGCCGCCGTGGGAGCCGCGCTGCTCGGCCGCCCGTCCTGACCGGCATCGGTCTGGACGGGTCGTTCGACCCTGTCCACCGGGGCGGTGGCTGCACCAGACTGCGAGGCACCGAGCCCCCAGGAGCCCGTCATGGCCGACAGCAGACCGGTGACCCTCGACCTCGAGGGACTGCAGCGGCTCATCGACGTGCTCGGTGAGCAGGGCTTCACGGTGCTGGGTCCCACGGTGCGCAGCGGGGCCGTCGTGCCCGGGCGGGTCGGCTCGGTGGCCGACCTCCCGCGCGGGTGGGGTGACCGGCAGGAGCCGGGCAGCTACCGGCTGCGGCGCCGCGACGACGACGCGCTGTTCGGGTACGCCGCGGACGCGATCGGGTGGAAGGCGGTGCTGTTCCCCGCCCGCGAGCTGATGTGGTCGGGCAGCGTCGGCCCGGACGGCTTCGACGTACGGCCCGGCCCCGGCCCGTCGACGTACGGCGAGCCGCCGTACGCCGTCCTCGGGATCCGTTCCTGCGACCTGCACGCGGTCGCGGTCCACGACCGGGTCCTCGCCGAGCGGACGTACGCCGACCCGCACTACGCCGAGCGCCGCCGGGACGCGTTCCTGGTGACCGTCGTCTGCGGCGACCCGAGCGGGACCTGCTTCTGCGTCTCCATGGGGACCGGGCCGCGGGCGGACGCGGGCTACGACCTGGCGCTCACCGAGCTGCTCGACGGGCAGCACCGGTTCCTCGCCCGGGCCGGCTCGGCGCGTGGCGAGGCGGTGCTGGCCGCGGTCGACACCCGGCCCGCCGAGGACCGCGACGAGGAGGAGTCCGAGCAGGTGGTCGCGCACGCCGTCGCGCACATGGGGCGGGCCATGGACACCACCGGCCTCCGCGACCTGCTCTACGACAACGCCGAGCACCCGCGCTGGGACGACGTCGCCTCCCGCTGCCTGTCCTGCGGCAACTGCACGATGGTCTGCCCGACCTGCTTCTGCACCTCCGTCGAGGAGCACACCTCGCTGTCCGGCCACGACACCGAGCACTGGCGCATCTGGGACTCCTGCTTCACCACCGACTTCTCCTACCTGCACGGCGGCAGCGTCCGGACCAGCCCCCGGTCGCGCTACCGGCAGTGGATGACCCACAAGCTCGCCGCCTGGATCGACCAGTTCGGCACGTCCGGGTGCGTGGGGTGCGGCCGCTGCCTCACCTCGTGCCCGGTCGGCATCGACATCACCGAGGAGGTGGCCGCGATCCGCGCCGCCCCCGGGCCACGGAAGGAGGACGCGCATGCGACCGGTCGGTGAGCTGCTGGTCGGCCACCCGTTCTTCGCGGGCCTCGACGAGGAGATCATCCGCGAGCTCGAGGGCTGCGCACGCAACGTGCACGTCCACGCGGGCGAGCACCTGTTCCGGGAGGGTGAGGATGCCGACTCCTTCTTCGTCGTCCGCAAGGGTCGGGTCGCGCTCGACGTCCACATGCCCGACCGCGGGCACATGGTGATCGCCACCGTGGAGGCCGGCGACGTCGTCGGCTGGTCCTGGTTCGTGCCGCCGTACCGCTGGTTCTTCGACGCTCGCGCGGTCGGCGAGGTCTCGGCGGTGAGCGTCGACGCGACCTGCCTGCGCGACAAGTGCGAGGCGGACCCGGCGCTCGGCTACGCGCTCATGCAGCGGGTCGCGCAGGTGATGTACCAGCGGCTCCAGGCCACCCGGGTGCGGCTGCTGGACGTGTACGGCGCGGACCATGCCGGCTGAGTCCGGCACCACCCTGCTCCCGCCGGCACCGGCCGGCGACCCGATGGTGCCCCGGCCGGTCCGGGTCGAGTCGGTCCGACGCGAGACCCGCGACACCGTCACCATGGACCTGCGCGCGCTCGACGGGGAGGGCCTGGTGTTCGCGCCCGGCCAGTTCACGATGCTGCAGGCGTTCGGGGTCGGCGAGGTGCCGATCTCGATCAGCGGCGACCCGGCCCGCCCCGACCTGCTCACGCACACCGTCCGCGACGTCGGGGGCGTGACCGGCAGCCTGTGCCGGGTCGAGCCCGGCGACCTGCTCGGCGTCCGTGGCGCGTTCGGCCGCGGGTGGGGCGTCGAGGACGGGCGCGGCGGCGACGTGGTCGTGGTGGCCGGCGGCATCGGGCTGGCCCCGCTTCGGCCGGTGGTCCTGGCGGTGCTGGCCGAACGCGCGGCGTACGGCCGGGTCAGCGTGCTGTACGGCGCCCGCTCGCCCGCGGAGATGCTGTTCACGGACGAGCTCGACACGTGGACGGCCGCGGGGCTCGACGTGCACGTCATCGTCGACGTCGCCGACCGCAGCTGGACCGGCCGGGTGGGCGTCGTGACCGAGCTGCTCCCCGACGCCGCCTTCGACCCGGACCGGACCCTCGGCCTGGTCTGCGGGCCGGAGCTGATGATGCGCTACGCCGCCGCCGCGCTCACCGACCGCGGTGTCGAACCCGGCCGCGTCCGGGTCTCGGTGGAGCGCAACATGCGCTGCGGGATAGGCCTGTGTGGCCACTGCCAGCTGCGCGGCCACCTGGTCTGCGTCGACGGACCGGTCTTCGAGCTCGACCGGATCGGGCCGCTGCTGACGGTGCGGGAGCTGTGATGAGCGACCGGCCCACGCCCCGCCCGCGCCTCGCGGTCTGGAAGTTCGCCAGCTGCGACGGCTGCCAGCTGACCCTGCTCAACTGCGAGGACGAGCTGCTCGAGCTGGCCGGCGCGGTCGAGATCGCCTACTTCCCCGAGGCCACCCGGGCCGTCGTCGAGGGCCCGTACGACGTGTCCCTCGTCGAGGGCTCGGTGACCACGCCGTCCGACCGCGAGCGGATCCAGGAGGTCCGCGCCGCATCGCGCCGGCTGGTGACGATCGGCGCCTGCGCGACTGCCGGCGGCATCCAGGCGCTGCGGAACTTCGCCGACGTCGAGGAGTTCACCTCGATCGTCTACGCGCACCCGGAGTACATCTCGACCCTCGACACGGCCACGCCCATCTCGGCCCACGTGCCGGTCGACTACGAGCTCCGCGGCTGCCCGATCGACCGGGCCCAGCTGCTGGAGGTGATCGCCGCGTTCGTGCAGCGCCGCAAGCCGCGGGTCGCCGACGAGAGCGTGTGCATGGAGTGCAAGCGGCGCGGCACCGTCTGCGTGACCGTCGCCCACGGCACCCCGTGCCTCGGTCCGGTCACGCACGCCGGCTGCGGCGCGCTCTGCCCGGCGTACGACCGCGGCTGCTACGGCTGCTTCGGCCCGGCCGGCACCGCCAACACCGCCTCGCTCGCGCACCGGCTGGTCGACCTCGGGATGCCGCGCCGCGACGTGGGCCGCGTGTTCCGCACGTTCAACGCCGCGTCGCCGGCGTTCGCCGAGGAGAGCGCCCGGCACCTGGGCAGCGAGCAGGAGGTGGCGCGATGACGCACAAGATCCCCGGCGGCGGCCGCGAGCTCGACGTCGAGACCCTGGCCCGGGTCGAGGGGGAGGGCGCGATGCGGGTGGTGGTCGAGGCCGGCCGGGTCGCCGACGTCCAGCTCCGGATCTACGAGCCGCCCCGCTTCTTCGAGGCGATGCTCCGCGGCCGCGCGCACACCGAGCCGCCCGACATCACCTCGCGGATCTGCGGGATCTGCCCGGTCGCGTACGAGATGAGCTCGTGCCTGGCGATCGAGGACGCCTGCGGGGTCACGGTGCCGGAGGAGGTCCGGCTGCTGCGGCGGCTGCTGTACTGCGGCGAGTGGATCGAGAGCCACGCGCTGCACGTCTACCTCCTGCACCTGCCGGACTTCCTCGGCTACCCCGGGGCGGTCGAGATGAGCGCCGACCACCGCGACGAGGTCGAGCGCGGCCTGGCACTCAAGAAGGCCGGCAACGCGCTGATGTCCCTGGTCGGCGGCCGGGCCGTGCACCCTGTCAACGTCAGGGTGGGCGGCTTCTACCGTCTGCCCACCCGCGCCGAGATGGCCGCCGTACGCCCGCAGCTGGCGCGGGCCCTCGACGACGCCGTCGCCACGGTGGTGCTGACCGCCGGGCTGGACTTCGCCGACTTCGAGCAGGACTACGAGTACGTCGCGCTCCGCTCGGACCACGACGAGTACCCGCTGGAGAGCGGTGCCTTCGTCACCAGCAGCGGTGCCGGCTTCCCCGCCCGCGACTTCGGTGACTGGGTGACCGAGCAGCACGTCGCGCACTCCAATGCGCTGCACGCGCGGCTGCGCGACGTCGGCCCGTACGTCGTGGGGCCCTTGGCCCGCTACACCCTCAACCACGACCGCCTCCCACCGGTGGCGCGCCGGGCCGCGGACGAGGCCGGCCTCGGGCCGACCTGCCGCAACCCGTTCCGGTCGATCGTGGTGCGCGCGGTCGAGCTGGTGGTCGCCTGCGAGGAGGCGCTGCGGATCATCGACGGCTGGCAGGACGGGGGAGCGCCGTCGGTGCCCGTGCCTCCGCGGGCCGCCACCGGGCACGGTGCCACCGAAGCACCGCGCGGGGTGCTCTACCACCGGTACTCCCTGGCCGGCGACGGCACCATCCTCGACGCCGAGATCGTGCCGCCGACCTCGCAGAACCAGGCCAGCATCGAGCTCGACCTGCGGGCCTACGTCCAGGACCGGCTCGAGCTCGACGACGAGGAGCTGACCCGTCAGTGCGAGCAGGCGATCCGCAACTACGACCCCTGCATCTCGTGCGCCACCCACTTCCTCGACCTCGAGGTCGAGCGCCGCTGATGCTGCTGGTGGGGATCGGCAACCCCGACCGCGGCGACGACGGCGTGGGGCCCGTCGTGGCGGATCGGGTCGCTGCGCTCGACCTGCCGGGCGTCGAGGCCGTGACGGAGGCCGCGCCGCTGGCGGTGGTCGAGCGGCTCCAGCGGACCGATGGCTGCGCGGCGCTGGTCGTCGTGGACGCCACGCGCCCCGGCCCGGAGCCGGGCCGGGTCCGGGTGCTCACCGTCGGGACCGAGCCCCTCGCCGGGCTCGGCCCTGCGCCGGCGTCGTCCCACGGGCTCGGCCTGTCCGAGGCGCTCGAGCTGGCCCGGGCCCTCGGCGTCCTCCCGCCGCGGGTCACCGTCGTCGGCATCGAGGCCGGTTCGGTGGCGGTGGGCGCCGGGCTCTCCGACGCCGTACGGGCCTCGGTGGACGACGCGGTGGCCGCGGTGCTCGCGGAGGCGGCGGTCAGACCGCCCGGGTGAGGAGCCGGGCCCGGAGCCGGTGCAGCCGGGGCATGAGGCCGTAGATCACGATCGGGACCGCGACCGTGGCCAGCACGAAGGTCCGCACGACGGCGGGCAGGTCGCGCAGGACGTCGCCGAGCAGCAGGTTGAGCACGGTGAGCGTCGGGAACACCGCGACCCAGATCATCAACGCGAGCTGGTGCTTGCTCGGGGGCGGCAGCGGGGCAGGGCGGTGGGTGGGCATGGCTGAACTCCTGGGGTCGGGTGGTGCGGGTTCGGAGGGGCTGTTCAGAGGGGGAGGCCGGCCCGGAGCCGGTCGACGGCGAGCGCCGCGTCCTGCTCGACGAGGTCGGTGTTGATCGCGATCGCCGCGGCCGAGCCCTCGCCGGCCGCGGTGACGACCTGGGCGCGGGGGTTGACCGCGTTGCCGGCGACCCAGACGCCGGGCGTGCTGGTCCGGCCGACACCGTCGGCGACCACCCAGCCGTTGTCGTGGGCGGCACAGCCGAGACTGGTGAGCAGGTCGGCGTTCGGGACCATCCGGGGTCGCACGAACACGGCCGCCCGCGGCACGAGCCGACCGGACCCGAGCTCGACGCCGGTGAGCCGGTCGTCCTGGACGACCAGCCGCGCCACCGGGCCGTCGACCACGCCGACGGCGCTGGCGAGCAGCAGCTCGCGCTCCTCGGTGGTCGGTTCGTCGGTGTGGGGGAAGTAGACGACGTCGGGGGACCACTGGCGCACCAGCAGGGCGTGCTGGACCGCCTCCGGCGTTCCGCCGAGGACGCCGAGCGGCTGGTCGCGGACCTCGTACCCGTGGCAGTACGGGCAGTGCAGCAGGTCGCGCCCCCACCGCTCGACCACGCCGGGTACGTCGGGGAGCTCGTCGCGCAGCCCGGTGGTGACCAGCAGCCGGCGCGCCCGGAGCCGCCGCCCGTCGCCGAGGACCGCCTCGAAGGAGGTCCCGTCCTCGGCGGGCGTGGCGGCGGTGACCGTGCCGTCGACCAGCTCCCCGCCGTACGACGCGACCTCGTCGCGGCCCCGGGCGAGCAGCGTCGACGGCGGGGCACCGTCCCACCCGAGGAACCCGTGCATGTGGGCGGCCGGGGCGTTGCGGGGGGCTCCCGCGTCGACCACGACCACCCGGCGCCGGGCGCGGGTGAGGACCAGGGCTGCGGACAGGCCGGCGGCTCCGCCGCCGACCACTGCCACGTCGTACTCGTTCATGTCGACCTCGTTCATGTCGACCAGACTCCGCCGTCGCCGCGCCCGCGGCAACGTTTGTTGCCGTTTCCGGGAACCGCGGTCCAGTGTGCGGATGACCACGCGTACGACGGACCCGCTCCCGCCGGCATCTCGAAGAGCACCCTGGCCCGGCTCGAGAACGGTCACCGGCGAGGAGCCCGCCGAGGTGCTCAGCATCCTCGGCCGCCAGGGTGAGCGCCTGCACGGTCCGCGCCTGACCGCTGGCGTCGGTTGCCACGCAGCATCTGGGTGATCGCTTCTGCCACTTCGCCCGAAGCGGGTGACCCGGCACACCGCGCGGGCTGCCACCGTCCGGGGTGAACGCCTCGGCACGACGAACGTGCCCCGGCGAAGGAGCCGAGGTCGGGAAGATGCACTTGCTGACCTGGCTGACCAGACACAGGGACCAAGGCAAGGAACGAACATGTCAGAGAACTCGACCGCAGGCACCCCGTCCGATGACGACGTGGTCGCTGGGGTGAGCGACGGGGCGTACGCCCTCGTGGTTGCCGACTTCGCGGACACGGAGGCGGCGTGGGGTGCCTACGAAGACCTGAAGTCAGTAGAGGACGGCCGGACCGTCGCCATCGAGGGGGTCATCGTCGTCAAGCGCGGCGACGACGGGAAGCTGGAGATCCAGAAGGCCACCGACCACAGCACCCGTTCCGGACTCCGGTGGGGGCTCGTCGGGGGCATCGCCCTCGGCGTCATCTTCCCTCCCTCCATCCTGGGCAGTGCCGCCGTGCTGGGCGGGGCTGGGGCCGCCACCGGCAAGGTTCGCGAGCGGCGCCACCGCAAGGAGCTGGCCGAGGAGCTGGCAGACGCGATCGCGCCCGGCCACTCGGGCATCGTCGCCCTCGTCTCCGACCCCCGTGCCGTGAAGCTCCGCGAGGCGCTCGCGCGGGCGGACGCCATCGTGGAGAAGGCGATCGACGACGTCGCGGCCGAGGACATCAAGGCCGCAGCGAAGGAAGAGGCCGACAAGGAGGAGGCCGCCAAGGCAGACGACTGAGCGAGTAGGCATCGGCTGGCCGAGCTGGTGCCCTTCCGGGGACACGAAGGCCCCTCGACTCTGCTGAGCGAGGGGCCTGACTGCGTCTCTGACCTGCGCAGACGTGCGGGTGGGCGATCCCAGAATTGAACCAGCACACAACATCTTCACGGGAAATTGAATGTAACCTTGCGGGTACGTACCCATATGGTTACATTAGCGCCATGGACGCTGTGCTGCACGCGCTGGCAGATGAGAGCCGGCGCACGGTTCTCGAGATCCTCCGCGACCACCCGGCGAGTGCAGGAGAGCTGGCCGAGGGACTCCCGATCGCTCGCCCGGGCGTGTCCCGGCATCTCCGCGTGTTGCGGGAAGCCGGACTGGTCGACGTACGCCAGGACGCGCAGCGCCGGATCTACACACTCCGCCCGGAGGCGCTCGTCGAGGTCGACGAGTGGCTGGGGGAGTACCGCCGGCTCTGGGAGAACCGGCTCGACGCCCTCCATACCGAGATCGCACGAGGAAAGAAGGCACGACGATGACCACGATCGCGACGATGCGAACGCTCGACGAGACCCGCGGAGCAGTCCGGGTCGCGGACCTCTACGACACCGAGATCGGCGACCTCTGGCAGGCGTGCACGACGCCCGAGCGGCTGGCCCGCTGGATCGCCCGGGTCGACGGCGACATGCGGGTCGGCGGCACGATCCAGACCGTCTTCACGAGCAGCTGGACCGGGCCGGCGCGCATCGAGGTGTGCGATGCGCCCCACCACCTGCTGTTGACGACGGAGCCGGGTACGGACGACGAAGGCCAGATCGAGGCGTGGCTGACAGAGGAGGGCTCCAAGACCCGGCTGGTGGTCGAGGAGCGCGGCCTGCCGATGGCGCATCTCCCGTTCCACGCCTCTGGTTGGCGGGTCCACCTCGAGGATCTCGGTCGGTCGCTGGAGGTCGACGGCCCGGTCCATCCGGAGGGCTGGAGCTCCGACGCCGGGGCGCCCGGCTGGAAGGAACGCTGGCAAGAGCTCACGCCCGCCTACCAGCAGATGGAGATCGGTTGAGGTCCGACCTGATCATGCTCAGCCTGACGACGGTCAGCGCGCCCGACGCGACTGATCCCCACGGTGACGCCCGGCACCTGGTACGACCCGAAAAGACCTCACCGCATCTCGTGGCCCGGCCGCGACCCGGGCACGTGGAGTGCACGAGAGGCCGCCTCCCTTTGGGAAGACGACGTCTCACCTGCGGAAGCTCTCTGGTGGGCGATGCTGGGTTTGAACCCAGTGACCCCTTCTGTGTCAAGGACGGCGGCTGTGGTGAGAATGCCTGATTCCCGCTCAAGAGAAGGAGATTCGTCCCCTGCTGTCCGGGCCAATGTTGGGCCGTGGTGCCCCGTTGGTGCCCCCGTACTGGTGGCGCCTCGCGCCCGGAACGGCCGGAGGCCGCACGCCCGGCGCGGAGGGCGCCGCGCCGGCGGAGCCGGCGCCTCGACGGAGCAAAGAAGTTCACACCAGAGCGGGGGCTCGACTGCGCTCCGTCGGGTGATGTGCGACAGGGGTCCGTCAGCTGATGTGCGACACGGCCATGGTCGGCACCTTGTGTCGGGGCGTCTCCGTGGGGCGTTTCGGACTCAGGGAGGCCGGGATTGGCACTGGTTGTGTTGTCGGCGGTCGAGCAACGTCTGGACGCGGTCCGTGCGGTGTTGGCGGGCGCGGATGTGGTCGAGGTCGCGGCCCGGGTCGGGTGCATCGGTCGACGCCGCATCGGTCGACGCCGCATCGGTCAGACGCCGCATCGGTCAGACGCCGCATCGGTCGACGCCGCATCGGTGGCTCACTCCTCGCACCGTCGTCGCCGAACGAGTCGCCGAGGCTCGCCGGGACGACCCGACCGCAGTGGCTGCGCCACGGGACAGCTTCCTCCGGTCCCTCGAGACAGCCGACACTGCCAGGACCACCGGCGACACAAGGAATGGGTACTGATCTAGTCATTTCGGGTGAAGCGGACCATCCGGCTCCGGGAGTAGCGTGCGCCAGGAACGGACGCCGCCGCCGGCAAGCAGGTGCCGCGGGTGAGCGCCAAGGCATGACCCGTGCGGGGCGGGTGACTGCCCCCTCGGGCCCCATCAGATCCCGGGATCTTCTGATGGTCTCGGGCAGGCCAACCCCCATGGATCCCTCATGAAAACTGCATTCCGTTCGCCAGGAACCATTGTCCTCTCGATCTTGCTGCTCCTTCTCATCGCCACCGGCGTCGCGCAGGCCGCAGCCACCATAGGCAGTGCGCAAATCAAGGACGGCTCGATCAAGTCCGTCGATGTCAAGAACAACAACCTCACGGCGGCCGATCTCAAGGAGGCTTCGGTCGGGTCTTCCGAGGTCACCAACAACTCGCTCAAGGCGGGTGATCTCGCGCCGAACTCCGTGGGTTCCAGTGAGATCACCGACGGCAGCATCACCACCAACGACCTGAGCGCAGCCGCCAGGTCCGACCTCACCAGCATCCCCGGACCCAACTGGGGCATCATCGACCGCAATGTCATCGGCAACGGTGACGCCTACCTGCGTTCCGGCCCGTCCAACGGCCCGGAAGCACCGCCCGGCGGTGTTGGCAGCCTCGGTCTGCGCACCGGCTCGGACCAGGACGCCACGGCGTTCGGGAACCAGGTCAATTTCCTGAACGACCAGGTGCTCGACCTCCGCGCGGTCAGCTACTCGGTCTTCACGACACCGGAGAACAATGCTCAGGGGCCGAACAACATGCCGTCGATCGCGATCGAGATCAATCCGCGCCTCGACTCGCTGTCGGGCGACACCTACGCCACGATGGTGTACACGCCGGCCAATCCGACGGTCGACCAGACACCGGGTGCACCCCTGGTGTGGTCGTCCTTCAACGCCGTGAGCGACCCTGAGCGACACTGGGGGCTGACCAGCGTTCCCACGGGCACTCAATGCGCGAACGACGGGCCTCGCTGCACGTTCGTGGAGCTTCTGGACTTCCTCGATGACGGCGCCCTGGATCCGGTCATCTACACGGTCGGTATCAGCTTGGGACGCTACCGGCCATTCTCTGGCGCGGTCGACAATCTACGGATCAACGGAACGACCTATGACTTCGAGGCCAACGGCGTCGTGTCTGTCTCTACACCTTAGGCGGGAGCCGCTCTGTGCCGTCCTTCCCCCCGGGACTGCACAGAGTCGGGCTGGCAAGTGATCGTTTGTCGCCGCCAGCGGTTATCGCGCCGGTAGCGCCTGGGATGGCCCACGAAGAAGTGGTGCTCGCTTCACCCCCTTCGGGGGAACCCCACGGCGGGCCTCCTTGGCAGGTTGTTCGGTAGCGAGAGAGGCAGGAGGCGCCGATGTCGCAGGTTGGCGTGCGTCCGGGGTCGCCAGCAGGCTTGGACGCGTTGGCAGTGGCCGAGGAACTCGGCGTGGACGTCGCGCGCGGTCTGAGCGCGGACGAGGCCGCACGCCGGCTGGCCGAGCACGGGCCGAACCAGC
>NZ_SDKM01000037.1 GCF_004519545.1 Nocardioides guangzhouensis | reverse complement strand
CCGGGGAATCCTGCACATGACAGGCAGAATTTCGGCCGACAAGTGCAGGAACTGCCTGTCATGACGACGGGCGGCGCCCGGGGATCGCTCCCCGGGCGCCGCCTGTCGTTGCTGCTCGCGACCCGTTACGGGTTGCCGTTGGTGACGGTCACCGTCGTGGTCGTCCGGCCCGATCCCGTGTGGGCGTCACCGCCGTACACGAGCTCGATGGTGCGGACACCCGCCCCCTCGAACGGACCGACGACCAGCCGGACCACCCCGTCGGCGTCGAGGGCGCCCGCGGCCACCTGCGTCCCGCCGATGAGCGCCCGGACCTGCCCGGTCGGGGTGACCCCGGAGGCCGAGACCCGCACGGTCACGGTGGAGGTGCCCTTCTTCTTCTTGATGGCCGACGGGTTCGCCGACGCCGTCACCGCCGCAGCAGCCTTCGCAACGGTGACGTCCACCGTCGTCGACGACGCTGCGTGCGCCGCGTCACCGGCGTACTGCACGGTCAGCGTGTGCGCCCCGGGCTCCAGGGCATCGCCCGGAACCGGGATCGTCGCCGAGCCGTCGGCGAGCGTCGCCACAGCGATCTCCCGGGTCCCGTCCAGCAGCGTCACCTGTCCGGTGGCGCTGGCCGGCGAGACGGCGACCTCCACCGAGCCGCCGGTGCCGTAGGCCATGTCCTCCGCCGTCGCCGAGACCGACGTCGACCGCTTGTCGACGGTGATCGGGACGGTCACGGTCGAGCCCGTGGTGTCGCCCACGACCGTCAGGGTTGCGGGACCGGTCGGCATGGACTCCGGCAGGACGACGTCCACTGCCGCGGTGCCGTACTCGTCGAAGACCGCCGTGCCGATCGTGTTGTCCACCGGGAACGAGCCCAGGACGAGCTCACCCAGCTTGACGGTGACCTGGCCGTCCTTGGCGTCCGCCGCGGTCGAGTAGGCCAGCGACGAGAGGTTGAACTTCACGTGGCCGCCGGGGACGTAGCTGGCGGGTGCGTCCGCCGGGAAGGCGACCCCGACCTGGTGCTGGTGGTAGTCCACCGGCAGCGGCGTACCGCTCCCCGTGAACGCCGCCATGTAGTCGACCATGGCCGTGAGGTCGGACTTGCCGGTGTCGCGCTTGGCGGTCACCTCACCGAACGTGGTGAAGTTGTCACCGCCGGCCGCCAGGAAGCTGTTGGCGGTCACCGAGTAGGTCTGCCCCATCACGATCGGCGCCCCGTCGAGCCACATGCCCGTGATCCGGTTGCCCTGCGGACGGGACGGGTCGTACGTCGACGTGAAGCCCTTCGACGTGCCGAGCCGCAGGAACGGCCGCGACGCGCCCGCGGGCTGCCACTGCTGCTCCAGGACGCCCTTGATCTGCGCGCCCGTCATCGTGAGGTTGACCAGCGTGTTCGCGAACGGCTGCACCTCGGCGGCCTGCCGGTAGGTCAGGTCGCGGGGGAAGGATCCCGTGCCCACCCCCACCATGTCCTGGCGAAGGCCGCCCGGGTTCATGAACGCGATCTGCGCCGAACCCGCGGTCTCCGACTCGGTCGCCCACCGCTGGACCTCGGCCACGAGGTTGCCGAGGGTCGACTCGCCACCGCGGTTCTCGGTGGTGCCGTTGGCCAGCTTGGCCCGGTTGAACGGTCCGCCGATCTTGCCGAGCACCTGGGCGCCCAGCTCGTTCGCCTTGGCCACGGCGGCGTCGACGATCGAGGTGACCGCCGGGTCGGCCGGGAAGTTGGCCGTCCAGGTCGGGCTCGACGAGGAGCAGTTGGCGGTGCAGGTCTCCAGCGGGACGACGTCCTGCGACTTCGCCGTCACCTTCCCGGCAACCGGGTCCCAGGTGAAGACCAGCTTGTTGAGGAACGAGCCGTACTGGCCGGCCGACACCACCGGGCGCTCGGTGACCGTGCGTCCCTCGGCAACCCACTCGGGCACCTCGACGCTGTGGTTGTACGCCAGGTGCGTGTGGCCGGACACGATCGCGTCGATGTCACCGTCGACGCCGTTGACGATCTGGCCGAACGCGTTGGCGTTGCTGGTCGCCGAGGCCTTCGACGTGTCCGGGGCACCTTCGTGGACCAGCAGGACCACGATGTCGGCACCGTCGGCCTTGAGCTGGTCGGCAGCGGCGTTGGACTCGTCGACGATGTCGGTGACCTCGATGTCGGCGATGCCGTCGGGGCTGACCAGGGACGGCAGGTCCTCGGTGACCGCACCCACGAAGCCGACCTGGACGTTGCCGAAGTCCTTGATCCAGGACTCGGGCAGCGCGTGCGAGTGGTCGCTCTTCTTCCGGACGTTCGCCGCGAGGTACTCCCAGTCGGCGCCGCCGTACGGGTTGGTCTCGGCGTCGTACGGCTTCATGACCCGGTTGACCAGGTCGTCGTACCCGGCGTCGAACTCGTGGTTGCCGGCGGCCGACACCTCGAGCCCGGCCTCGTTCAGCGCGTCCAGCGTCGGCTTGTCCTTCTGGATGAACGACTCGAACGTCGAGGCGCCGATGAGGTCACCGGCCGCGGCGAACACGGTGTTCGGCTTCTGCGAACGCAGCTGCTTGACCGCCCCGGAGAGGACCGCGGCCCCCGCCTCGTTGTTCGAGCTGTTCAGCAGACGACCGTGGAAGTCGTTCGTGCCGAGGATCTGCACGTCGACCGGCGCGTTGCTGTCCGCCACGTCGATACCGACGATCTCAGGGTTGTGGTCCGAGGCGCCGAACGGAGCGCCACCGTCGAAGAAGTCGGTGGCGTTGTAGTTGTAGCGGCTGTACTGGTAGGCGATCGGTTCCTCGGCGTTGATGTTCCACAGGTCCGCGCCGGTGACGTCGTCGAGCGCGGCACCGTTGGCGAACACGTGGTCGAGCGAGCCGGACATGCCGCCGAACGAGTAGCTCCACTCGCCCGCGTCCTCGGACTTGACGTTGGTGTAGCCGGCGTCCTCGAGGACCTTGACCGGCTGCTCCTTGGTGTAGGCGTTGAAGTCACCGGTCAGGAACATCTTGGAGATGCCCCGATCGGTCTTGAACTGGTCCGCGAACGTGACCAGCGCCTGGGCTTGCGCGACCCGGTCCGGGTTCGCGTTGCCCTGGCCGGTGCCGTCGTCGGCACCGGAGCCCTTGGACTTGAAGTGGTTCACGATCACACCGAACGCGTCGGAGTCCGCGGCCCCCTCGGCCTTGAAGGCCTGGGCGAGCGGCTCGCGGGCGTTGCCGAACGCCGCGGAGCCGACCAGCACCTTGGAAGTACCGACCAGGTCGACCGTGGCCGGGTCGTAGATGAACGCGGTCCGGATCACGTCCTGCTCGGCCAGGTCCGGGAGGTCGGCCGCGGCCGGGGAGGGGGCGAACGCCCAGCGGGTCGAGCCCGCCGCGGTGTTCAGCGCCGTGACCAGCTTCTGGACGGCGTCGTCGCGGTCCTTGCCGAACTGCACGGAGTTCTCGATCTCCTCCAGCGAGACGACGTCGGCGTCCATCGTGTTGATGGCGGTGACGATCTTGGCCTGCTGGCGCTCGAGGTCCTCCTGCTCGGCGGCACCGCGCGGGCCGTTGGCGTCGTTGGCCGTGCCCGTCGTGGTGTCGTCGCAGTCGCGGACCGTGACGTCGTTCTCCGCACGGTCGGCGAAGTACCGGCAGGTGCGGTTCGGGGTGGTGGCCTCGTACTCGACACCCGTGGTCGGGAAGTAGTTCAGCACGTTGAAGGTGCCGAGCTTCAGGTCGCCACCCACCTCCCGCGGGCCGCCCGCGGGACGGGTCTGTGCGAAGGTCGCGGTGTCCTCGCCGAGGTCGGTGACCTGCGAGGTCGGCTGGATCTTCCAGATGCTGTTGCGGAAGTCGAGCACCACGTTGCCGGTGAAGTGGGCCGCGGCGCCGACCCGCACGGTGTGCGTCTTGTTGATCCACGGCATCGGGTCGCCGCTGTCGCCCAGCGTGTAGTTCTTGCTGCTGGCGTCGTCGAGGACGATCCCGTGGGCGTTGTTGTACGCCGTGCGGGCGGCCACCGCGGCCGTGTTCGTCCAGACGATGTCCTCGGTCGGCGCGACCAGCGGCTTGGTGTCGGCGGCCAGGCCGATCTCCATGAAGCCGTTGGCTCCGTTGGTCAGGCTGTAGGCGTTGCTGACGGTGTAGGGGCCGGCCAGGTCGAAGACCTCGCCCTCGCTCGCCTCACGCAGCGCGTCGAGCTCGGACGCGCCGGGGCAGGAACCCTGGGCGCAGCCCGCTCCGGGCAGCGTGTCCTTGGCGGCGACGGTCCCGGAGGCCGGAGGCAGCTGGGACACGGAGCCGGCGGAGCCGGGGGTGATCTGGGTGACGCCCGCGAACTCGCCCGCGGTGCCGACGACCTGCACGTGGTCGCCGATGGCGGGCATCGTGAAGGTGCCGCCGCTGCCCGCGAACACGAAGATCGCGTCAGAGGCGTTCGGCGTGTCGGCGCCCGGGGTCTGCATCCAGAAGCCGTTGAAGCCGCCGGTCGGGTACGCCGCCGTGACGACGCCGGTGGTGGTGACCTTGGCGCCGGACTTCGGGGTGGTGGCGCCGGTGCCCTGGATCTCGGCGATGGAGCCGGTGAAGTCCGCCGGCGGCGCCGTCCAGCCGGTGTTCTGGGGCGCGGGCGCACCCGAGGCGAAGTCGGCCGAGTTGTTGTCCGAGTCCTCGCCGGCGACCTTGCGTGCGGCCGACGTGGTGTTGGACATGCCCGACGCGGCAGCGGTCTCGAAGACGTTGCTGGAGACCCCGACGAGATCGATCACGTTCGCGTTCCCGGCGAAGGGGCCCGTCCCGGGGTTGATGGCGACGGTGCCTCGAGCCAGGATCGCCGTGCCACCGGCCGCACCCATGGCGATGGTGCCGGTCGCCTCCGGTGTGGGCAGGTCGACCGAGCCGCCGGCGCCGTCGGCCTCCTGCACCAGGTAGTACCTGCCGGCCGGAACGCTGCCGCTCAGCGGCGTCACGCCCGTCGCGGCGGTCGTCCCGGTGGCGCTGCGCCACTGGACGGAGAGACCGTCGACCGAGATGTCGGAGCCGGTCGGGTTGTACAGCTCGATGAAGTCACTCTTGAGGGTTGCGCCTGTGTTCCCGCCGCCGCCGTACACCTCGCTGATGACAAGGTGGTCGGCCGGGGCGGCACTGGCCGGCTGGCTCAGGAGGGACATGGGGGCGGCGATGACGCCGAGTGAGGTTGCTGCAATCAGCGCGCGCGAGCGCACTCGCAGGTCGCGAAACATGGGACTCCCAGAGAACGTGCAGATGGCCGCGACCAGGGAAAGCCGACGGGATCGCCGGTGGTCAGCGGCAGCATCCTGCATCAGGCGGCCGGGAAAAGACAGTCCTGTCGGCCCCGGAACCCGAAAAATCTCCGGTGCGTCACCTGCCGGACATCAGGCGGTCCGGGCGGCCCGTCGCTGACGCCACACGTCGCGGTAGAACTCGTACCCCGACCAGAGGGTCATCGCCACCGCGAGGGCGAGCATGACCTGGCTGAGGTAGAAGAGGATCTCGCCGACCAGGTCCAGCGATCCGTCGACCTGCCGCAGCGGCAGGGATAGCGCGGCGAGCGCGATCGCCTGGAACGTGGTCTTGATCTTCCCGCTCTGCGAGGCGGCCACGACGACCTGCTTGAGGATCGACAGCCGGAGCAGGGTCACGCTCCACTCGCGGGCCAGCACCAGGATCGTGACCCACCACCAGATGTCGCCGACGATCGAGAGGCCGATGAACGCCATGCCGGTGATCGCCTTGTCCGCGATCGGGTCGGCGATCTTGCCGAAGTCGGTGATCAGGTTGCGGCTGCGCGCGATGTCTCCGTCGATCTTGTCCGTGATCATCGCGGCCACGAAGATCACGAACGCGGTGACCCGCCACCCGATCGAGTCCCCGCCGTCCTGCAGGAGTGCGTAGCCGTAGAACGGCACCATCAGGATGCGCAGCGTGGTGAGCGCGTTGGGGATGTTCCAGTTGCTCTGCTTCGCCGGCTGGCTCGCGGCCTGGTCGTCGGTCATCGGGCGCCTTCCGTGGTCGCGATCAGGTCCACCCCGTCGGTGCCGGTGACGGTCGCCCGGACGACGTCACCGACCGTGATGCCCCCCGGCACGTGCATGAGCCGGGTGGTGCCGTCGACCTCCGGGCCCTGGTGCGCTGCGCGCCCCTCGGCGGTGTCGCCGACCTGGGACTCCACGAGCACCTCGACGCTCTCGCCGATCCGCTCCTCGGCCCGCTGCGCGGTGAGCTCCTCGACCAGGGCGGTGACGTGCTCGGTGCGCTCGCGGACGTCGTCCTCGTCGAGCTTGCCGTCGTACGTCGCGGCCTCGGTGCCGTCCTCGTCGGAGTAGCCGAACACCCCGGTCACGTCGAGCCGGGCGGCCTCCAGGAAGTCGCACAGCGTCTGCAGGTCGGCCTCGGTCTCGCCCGGGAACCCGACGATCACGTTCGACCGGACGCCGGCGAGCGGGGCCAGGTCGCGGATCCGGTCGAGCAGCCCCAGGAAGCTCTCGGGGTCGCCGAACCGGCGCATCCGGCGCAGCACCGACGCCGACGCGTGCTGGAAGGACAGGTCGAAGTAGGGCACCACGCCCGGCGTGGTCGCGATCGCCTCGATCAGGCCGGGGCGGGTCTCGGCCGGCTGGAGGTAGGAGACCCGGACCCAGTCGATGCCGTCGATCGCGCTCAGCTCGGGCAGCAGCGTCTCGAGCAGGCGTAGGTCGCCGAGGTCCTTGCCGTACGACGTGGAGTTCTCGCTGACCAGGAAGAGCTCGCGCACGCCCTGGGTGGCCAGCCACTGCGCCTCGTGGAGGACGTCGCCGGGTCGACGGCTGACGAACGAGCCGCGGAAGCTGGGGATGGCGCAGAACGAGCAGCGCCGGTCGCAGCCACTGGCCAGCTTGAGCGGGGCCATCGGGCCGCCGTCGAGCCGCCGGCGTACGGCGCGCGGGCCGGTCGCGGGAGCACCGGCGCCGATGAAGTCGGTGCCGATGTCGTCGGTGCCGGCGGCGTGCCCGGGGACGCTGATCGCGGATGCGTCGCGGTCGACCGGGGAGATCGGGAGCAGCCGGCGCCGGTCCTGCGGCGTGTGCGGGTGGTGCGCCTCCCCCGCGACGATCGAGCGCAGCCGGGCAGCGATGTCGGGGTAGTCGTCGAACCCGAGCACGGCGTCGGCCTCGGGCAGCGAGCCGGCGAGGTCCTTGCCGTACCGCTCGGCCAGGCAGCCGACCGCGACCACCGCCTGCGTGCGCCCGGTCGTCTTGAGGTCGGCGGCCTCGAGGAGGGTGTCCACCGAGTCCTTCTTGGCGGCCTCGACGAAGCCGCAGGTGTTGACCACGACGGTGTCGGCCTCGGCGGCGTCGTCGACGAGGCGGAAGCCGTCGGCCTCGAGGCGGCCGGCGAGCTCCTCGGAGTCGACCTCGTTGCGGGCGCAGCCCAGGGTCACCAGGGCGACCGAGAGGGGGGCGTCGGCGGGGTGGTTCCGGGTGGTCGTCATGTCGGGTCCGAGTATGCCGCCTCCGGCCACGGGCGCAGCATCGCGGCCGTGGCGGTGGTGACCGGACTCACCCGAGACGGAACGTGCGACTGGCCTTCGCGCCGTCGTCCCCCAGCGTGCCGCGCTTGTTGCCGTTGACCTCGACCGCGACCGCACCACCGTCGGAGGCGGTGACCACGACCGGGGACCGGACGTCGAAGCGGTGCACCTCGCCGAACTCGACGTCGGCGTCGAAGACGACCTTCCCGTTGCCGCCGACCACCTTGAGGTGGGTGGCGGCGTCGGTGGTGGTCTTCAGCGTCAGCCGGGCCGGCGCCGGGGGCGTCGACCGGTTCGGGCCGTCGGAGCCGTCCAGGAGGGTCGGGGACGGCTGCTGCACCAGCGCCGGGGTGTCCATGACCAGCCGGGCGATCGACCAGCAGAGGACCAGCACCATGATCGCGGCGATCAGGATCGACCAGTTCGGGCCGCCGCGGGTGCCGCGGATCCCACCGGTGGCACTCGTCGCGAGCTCCGCCTCGAACACCCGGCGCGGGTTGATCGGGGCGTCTGCGTACCGGTCGTCGTAGGCGCGCAGCAGCGGAGCGGCGTCGACCCCCAGCACCCGGGTCAGGGTGCGCAGGTGGCCGCGGGCGTAGAAGTCGCCCCCGCACGGCGCGAAGTCGTCGACCTCGATCGACTCGATGACGTGCGGCCGGATCCGGGTCCGCTCGGCGAGCTGGTCGACGGTCAGGCCGAGACGGGTCCGGGCCGCGGAGAGATCGGGTCCGATCACCGGGTCCGCGGCGGGCTCGACCTCGAAGTCGTCGATCACCAGCGGGTCGACGGCGTCGCCCGGCTGCGCGATCGGGCGGACCCGGTCGCTCCACACCTGGGTGTCCTCGACGAGGTTCACGCTGCCGGGACGGCGCAGCTCGCGGCCGTGCGGCTCGTCGTCGGCGACCGGGACCTCGGCCTGCACCTCGGCCCGCCGGCCGCCCCGCGTCTCGCGCAGCGGCGCCGGCGTGGCGCTGGCCACGATCGGCTGCGTCGGCTCGGTGTCAGGGGCGTCGGCCTCGTCGGCGTGGAGGTCCTCGGGCTCGCCGGACGTGCGGCGGGAGAGCGGCGCCGCCAGCCGCCCGATCACCGCGGCCAGCCCCGGCCTGGGGTCGTGGATCAACGGCGCGTGCTCGTCGCGCTCGTCGTGCCCGTGCGGGGCGACCGGCTCCTCGACCACCTCGTCGGCGGGCTCCTCGACGGCCACGGCTTCCTCGCGGGGCGCCTCGACGGTCGGCTCCGGCTCGTGGACCCGCGTGCTGTCTCCGGCCAGCTGGCGCAGCGCCGCGGTCAGGTCGTCCTCGGAGCCGACCACGTGCGTCGAGAGGCCGAGCGGCATCGCGAACGGCGCGCCGTACAGCCGCTCGCTGAGGCGGCTCTGGCGGCGACCCGCGGCGTCGAGCTCGGCCAGCACCCGGTCGGTGTTGTGCGGGACCATCACCAGTCGGCCGTCCCGGAGCAGGCCTCGCCGGGGAGTGTGCTCGACGCTCGCCAGCGCGCCCCACGGCAACCCGCGCCAGGCCCGGCCGAGCCGGATCCGGACGCCCTGGCCGTCCGCCAGCAGCAGCGGGGTGCGGGCGTCGAGGAACGCATGGAGGTACGCCGCGCCGATCCCGCCGACGACCAGCGCCAGCACCCAGTCCAGGACCGCGCCGGTGGAGGCGGCCCGGGCGAGGTAGGCGATCGCCACCGCCGAGGCGACCACGCCGACCAGGGCGGCGACCCCGGCGTTGCGGCGTACCTCGACGACGTCCGGCGCGGCCCGCAGGACGCTGCCGGCGCCCTCCCCGGACTCGTCGCGGGACGACTCGTCCTCGAAACGTTCTGCTGCGCTCACATCTCCCCCTGCAAGGTCGCGATGACACCGTCGATCTCGTCCGGCTTGACCAGGACATCCCGAGCCTTCGAGCCCTCGCTGGGCCCGACCACTCCCCGGCTCTCCAGGATGTCCATGAGGCGACCGGCCTTGGCGAATCCGACCCGCAGCTTGCGCTGCAGCATCGACGTCGACCCGAACTGCGTGGACACCACCAGCTCGACGGCCTGGATCACCAGGTCCATGTCGTCGCCGATGTCGTCGTCCAGCTCACGCTTGCTCTGCGCCGGGGCGGTGACGTCCTCCCGGTACGTCGGCTCCAGCTGCGTCTTCACATGACCCACCACCTGGTGGATCTCGGCCTCGGTGACCCACGAGCCCTGCACGCGCACCGGCTTGCTGGCGCCCATCGGCAGGAACAGGCCGTCACCCTGGCCGACCAGCTTCTCGGCACCCGGTTGGTCGAGGATGACCCGGCTGTCCGCGAGCGAGGACGTGGCGAACGCCAGCCGCGACGGCACGTTGGCCTTGATCAGTCCGGTGACCACGTCGACGGACGGGCGCTGCGTCGCCAGCACCAGGTGGATGCCGGCGGCCCGCGCCAGCTGGGTGATCCGCACGACCGCGTCCTCGACGTCGCGCGGGGCGACCATCATCAGGTCCGCGAGCTCGTCGACGATCACCAGCAGGTAGGGGTACGGCGCGAGCTGGCGCTCGCTGCCCGGCGGCAGCTCGACCTTCCCGGCCCGTACGGCCTTGTTGAAGTCGTCGACGTGGCGGAAGCCGAAGTTGGCCAGGTCGTCGTAGCGCAGGTCCATCTCGCGCACGACCCAGGCGAGCGCCTCGGCGGCCTTCTTGGGGTTGGTGATGATCGGCGTGATCAGGTGCGGCACGCCCTCGTAGGCGTTCAGCTCGACCCGCTTCGGGTCGACCATGATCATCCGCACCTCGTCCGGCGTCGCGCGCATCAGGATCGAGGTGATCATCGAGTTGATGAACGACGACTTGCCGGAGCCGGTGGCACCGGCGACCAGCAGGTGCGGCATCTTCGCGAGGTTGGCGACCACGAAGCCGCCTTCCACGTCCTTGCCGAGGCCGGCGACCATCGGGTGGTGGTCGGAGCGCGCGGTGTTGCTGCGCAGCACGTCGCCGAGCGACACGATCTCCTTGTCCACGTTGGGGATCTCGACGCCGACCGCGGACTTGCCGGGGATCGGGCTGAGGATCCGCACGTCGGCCGAGGCCACGGCGTACGCGATGTTCTTCTGGATGCCGGTGATCTTCTCGACCTTCACGCCGGCCCCGAGCTCGACCTCGTAACGGGTCACGGTCGGGCCCCGGGTGTAGCCGGTGACCTGCGCGTCGATGCCGAACTCCTCGAGCACCTGGGTCAGCCGGTCGACCACCTCGTCGCTCGCCTTCGACCGCGCCTTGTGCGGCGAGCCGGGCTTGAGCACGTCATTCTTCGGCAACGTGTAGGTGATGTCGCCGGAGAGCGCGAGCTGCTCGACTCGCTGCGGCAGCGGGGTGTGCGGCGGCGGCTCGAGCTCGGCCTTCTCCGCGGGCGCCTCGGCGTCGCCCTCGAGGGCGACGTCGATCGCGTCCTTCTTGCGGCGCCGCTTCGAGACCTCGCGGTCCTCGAGCACGGGCGAGTCGTACGCCGGGTCCCCCATCTCGGGGTCGACGTCGTCGTCCCGGCGGCGGCGCGAGCGCACCGGCTGGGTCGGCTCGTCCGCGGTGTCGTCGTGGTGCCGGCCGAGCAGCCGGTCGCGGCCCTCCCGCAGCCGGGCCGGGACCTGGTAGACGGGCGTGGCGGTGATCACCAGGACACCGAAGATCGCGAGCAGCGACAGCAGTGGCACGACGACGTACGGCGTGCGCAGCAGGTCGAGCAGCAGGCTCGACACCACGAACCCGATCGCGCCGCCGGCCTGCTGCAGCGCCTCGGGGTCGTCGAGCGCCGGGCGCGGGCTGCCGTTGGCGATGTGCACGATGCCGAGCACCCCGAACGCCAGGGCCGCCCAGCCGATCACCTGGCGGCCGGCCGGGCCGTTGTGCTCGGGGTCGCGCAGGTTGCGCCACCCGACGTACACCAGGAGCAACGGGACGAACCAGCCCACCTTGCCCACCGAGCCCGCGACCACCGTGCGGGTGGCGTCCATGACCGACCCGGGCAGCTGCCACCAGACCGCGGCCGCGGCGACCACGGCCAGGCCGAACAGGAACAGGCCGGCGCCGTCGCGGCGGTGCTCGGGGTCGAGGTCGCGTGCGGTGTGCCCGATCGAGCGTGCGGTCGCGCCGAGGGCGTGGGCGATGCCCAGCCAGATCGCCGCGATCCCCCTGCCCAGGGCAAGGAAGACGCGCGCAACGGGACCAGTACCGCTCCGGACCGCTCGAGGCGCCGGGCGCGAACCCGTGGCGGGCTTGCGCTTCGACGTCGGCTTCCGTCGGGCCTGGCTGCCGGTACTCCGGGATCGGGTGCTCGAACCAGACCGGGAGGAGGTGCTCCTGGACGTGCTCTTGCTCCGCGACCCCGGCGGGGAAGACGTACGGGTCGCCATGCTCAGGACTCTAGGTGATCGTCCCACCCGTCACAGGGATCACACGGTGCGTGTCGGAGCCGGGTTCCGCGCGCCGGTCCGGCGGCGGATCCGCGGATATCTCACCCCCACGGGTGAATGGCGCGAACTTGTAACAAGAAAGTGCTCCGCCGCGCTAGACCGGTACGGAAAGCACCACTTACTGTGACGCACGACTCACGCCACCTACCCCGGCGTGAGCACGGGAAAATACTGGAGGGCACCACCGTGAAGTTCCTCAGGCAGGGCATCGCCCTGACCGTCCTGGGCGCGGGTCTGGCCGCGACCCCGGGACTCGCTGCACAAGCAGCACCCCCTGCACCGACCGTCGACAGCCGGTCGCTGGTGCAGCAGATGAAGGACGAGGCCACCGGGTCCGTCACTTTCAGCAAGGAGGACGCGACCGGCAAGGTCGGCTTCGTGCGAGCCGGCACCAACGGCGACCTGCTCGCGGACACCGGCGGGACCGCGGTCTCCAAGGCCGATGCCTACCTCGACAGGTTCGCCGCCGCGTTCGGCGCGACGCCGGGCCAGCTCAAGCGCGAGGACAAGGTTCTCCGGGCGAACGGTGGCAGCACCGTCACCTACACGCAGGAGTACAAGGGCGTCCCGGTCTTCGGCTCGATGCTCCGCGCGCACGTCGACAAGGACGGCGACCTCACCTCGGTCAACGGCTTCGCAGTCCCCGGGCTCGACCTCTCCGTCACCCCGCGCCTCTCGGCCACGGAGGCCGCGCAGCGCGCGATCGCCGTGGTGAAGGCCGCGCCTCCCGGCCACGACGGCGTGGCCGGTGACACCGCCGGCATCAAGGCCGGCACCAACGACCTCGTCGTCTACCGCACGGGCTCGACCGCCGGCCAGGCGAACGGCACGGACAAGCTCGTCTACGTCGTCGAGGTCACCAACGGCAAGAACATCCGCGACATGGTCTTCGTCGACGCGGACGCCGACAAGATCGTCAACCGGTACTCCATGGTGCACGACGCCCTCGACCGCGAGCTCTACGAGGCCGACAGCGAGCGCAACCTGACCCGCGTCTGGAAGGAGGGTGACCCGTTCCCGGGAACCCTCAACCAGGAGCAGCAGAACCTGGTCAACGGCACCGGTGAGTCCTACTGGTTCTTCAAGGACGTCTTCGGTCGCGACTCGTACGACGCCAACGGGGCGACGATGCGCACGATCAACAACGACCCCGCCATCGCGTGCCCGAACGCGAACTGGAACGGCCAGACCACGAACTACTGCAACGGTGTGACCTCCGACGACGTGGTCTCCCACGAGTGGGGCCACGCGTACACCGAGTACACCCACGGCCTGATCTACCAGTACCAGCCCGGTGCCCTGAACGAGTCCTACTCCGACATCTGGGGCGAGACGATCGACCTCATCAACGGTCGCCTGGACGAGGGCGAGGGTGACCTCAGCGCCAAGCGTCCCGACGGCCAGTGCTCGAAGTACACCCGGGGCGGCATCTCGGCGACCATCAACAGCCCCGCCGCGATCGCGGGCCCCTGCGCCGCCGCCGCTGCGGCGTCCTTCGGCCCGGTGTTCGACAAGACCGGCGTGACCTCCGACGTCGTCGTCGGCCAAGACGCGGCGAACCCCGACGGCCCGAGCACCACGGACGGCTGCAGCCCGTTCACGAACGCCGGCGCCCTGGCCGGCACGTTCGCCTACGTCGACCGCGGCACCTGCACCTTCGCAACGAAGGTGGCCAACGCCGAGGACGCCGGCGCGTCCGGCATCGTCGTCGGTGACAGCGTCGCCGGCCGTGCACCGATCTCGATGTCCGGCGACGCCGACATCTACGGCCTCATGGTCACCAAGGGCGACGGCGACAAGATCAAGGCCGCGACCTCGACCGTCAACATGACCGTCAAGGACTCCGACACCGACCCCAAGGCCGACAGCTACCGCTGGCTCATGGGCGAGAAGTCGCACGCCTTCGGCGGCGCGATCCGCGACATGTGGACCCCGACCTGCTACGGCGACCCGGGCAAGGTCTCGGACGCGGAGTACTTCTGCGGCACCGAGGACGGCGGCGGCGTGCACAGCAACTCCGGCGTGTCCAACCACGCCTACGCGCTCGCGGTCGACGGCGGCACCTACAACGGCGTGACCGTCCCGGGCATCGGCCTGGAGAAGGCGGCGGCGGTCTACTACAAGGCGATGACCGAGTACCAGACGCCGACCACCGACTTCGAGGACCACGCCAACGCGCTGGACGCGGCCTGCACCGCGCTCATCGGCCAGCCGGTCAAGAAGCTCACGGTCGAGCCGAACGCCGCGCCGGCCAACGCCGGGACGATCGAGACGACCGACTGCGCGACCATCGCCGCGGTCAGCAACGCGGTCGAATTCCGGAAGGCGCCGACGCAGTGCAACTACCAGCCGATGCACAACCAGAACCGGCCGGCGCTCTGCGACGGCAAGGGCCGTGGCGTCTACACCGTCTACAAGCAGGCCTTCGAGAAGGGCATCCCGGCTGACTGGGACGCCGACCAGGAGACCGTCTACGCCGGCGCCACGGGCTCGCCCTGGGTGGCCACCACGGACGCTCCGACCGGCAACGGTCCGGCCCACCCCGGTGGTGTCGCCTACGGACCCGCGCCCGACCAGGGCCAGTGCGACGGCACCGCCAACGACTTCTCGAGCCGGGACGGGCTGATCTCCAAGATCATCCAGCTGCCGGACCAGAAGCTGAAGGCACCCAAGCTGAGCTTCGACCACTACGTGGCGACCGAGCTCGGCTTCGACGGCGGCAACGTCAAGTACCGCATCAACGGTGGCGCCTTCAAGGTGATCCCGGCGGCGGCGTACACCAACAACGGCCCCCGCACGCTCTCGACCGAGGCCGAGGGCAGCACCAACCCGCTCGCCGGGCAGCCGGGCTTCACCGGCACCGACGGCGGCGAGGTCGCGGGCTCGTGGGCGCAGTCCCAGGTCGACCTGTCGATGCTCGGCGTCGCCGGCGGTGACGAGATCGAGTTCCGCTTCGACATCGGCCGCGACGGCTGCGGTGGCATCGACGGCTGGTACATCGACAACGTCGCCGTCACGATCTGCAAGATCAGGACGACCGTGGAGGCGATCCACGCACCCCAGCCGTCCCGCTACGGCACGGCGTCGAAGGTCAAGGTCACCGTGAAGCCGGCGGCGACCGGCACCGTCGCGGGCACCGTCCGGCTCATCAACGCGCAGGGCCACGCCATCGACACGGCCCGGCTCGTCCGCGGGAAGGCGACCTTCACGCTGTCGAAGAAGCTGGCCGTCGGAAGCCGCGTGTTCACCGTGAGGTACGTCGGGAACGCGACCTACCTCGCCGGGTCCGACAAGGTGAAGGTGACGGTCCGCCGCCGCTGACGCCTGACCCAGCTCCACCCGAGGCCCCCGCCGGACCCGTCCGGTGGGGGCCTCGGGCCTTCCCGGGGCACGTCCGGGCCATCACCGGACCCACCGTCCGGGCGGTCTTGGAAGTCCGGGGCAGGCAGGGAACGCCCACCCCGCGTAGCGTCTCGAAGATGAACAGCCGCCGCCTGCGGATCGGGGCAGCGACGGCCATCTCGGTGGTCGCCGCGTCCCTCGCCGCGACCACCGCACCTGCCTCCGCCGCCGACTGCTTCACCGTGGACCCGGCGCCGACCATCACCGGGCTGGTCCGGGTGGGCGACGACCTGACGGCCCATCGCGGGACGTGGGCCCCCGCGCCGAGCAGCCTGGTGGTCACCTGGTACGTCGGCGGAGTCATCGTGGAGGGCAACCCCGACGACGGCGGCGAGCCGTACCACGGCCTCACGTACTCCCCCGAGGCGTCCGACGCCGGGAAGACCGTCGTGATCAAGGTGACGGGGACCCGTTCCGGGTGCAGCCCGGCGCAGACGGTCGCCTCCGCACCGACGATCCCCGTCCATCCGGCCAGCTACGACACCGGACCGATCCCGAACCCGCCGAAGGCCGCCGTTCCGACCGGCGACTTCACCGTCGGCAAGACCGTGACCGCCTCGCCCGATGGCTGGCCCGCGGGGGCGACGGTCGAGCAGTACCGCTGGTACGTCGAGTCGGGCACCGGGCTCGTCCTGATGGCCACCACGGCCGGCCCGAAGCTCAAGCTCCCCGGGGACACGTACGGCCGGGAGATCGCGGTCCAGTCGGTCGCGACGCTCGACTACAGCAAGGAGACCCGGTCCCAGGTCTCCGACGCCTCACCCACCGTCGCGATCGGCACGCTCACCGGAACCAGACCCACCATCTCGGGCATCCGCAAGGTCGGTCGGAAGCTGACCGCCGTGCGCGGCACCTGGACCGCTGGCACCACGTTCGCCTACCGCTGGTACGCCAACGGGCACGCGATCAAGGGCGCCACCGCCCGGACGTTCACCCCGAAGGCCGGGCACGCCGGCCGGCGGATCTCGGTCAAGGTGACCGGCCGGCAGACCGGCTACCGGACGCTGGCGCTCACGTCGGCCCAGACCCGTCCCATCGCCCGCTGAGCCTGCGGAGGGTCCGGTCGACACCGACCGATCGGGTCGACCTTCGCGAATCGCCCACGCGGGAACCGTGACCGCACCTACCCTCCGGCCATGACCCGCCGTCGTCTGCGCGCCGCGGCGCTAGCCGCCCTGGCCGTGACCGCCACCGGCCTGGCGGCCACTGCTGCCCCCGCCGTCTCCTCCCCCACGGCGGCGCCCGGCACCCGGGTCCACGTGAGCGGCGACCTCGTGACGGCGTACGCCGACGACTTCGACGACCACACCGCGCGCACCCTGTACTGGGTGGAGACCGACGCCGGTCGGGTGGCCGTGCGCCCCGCACCCGGCGACGAGCTCCCCACCTCCGGCCACTTCGAGGGCACCGTCGCCGTGCCCGCGGGTCGCACTCTCGCGGGCGCCGCAGCCGACGCACCGTTGACCGTCGTCTCGGCCGACGTGTCGCCGGCGGCTGCGGCCTCCATGCCGCCGACCGCCCATCGGCTGTACGTCGCCGTGGTCACCAACCGCGGCACCGCCATGACCAGCGCCGAGGCGGACGCAGAGGTCTCCGAGATGGCGCAGGACTGGATCTCCGACGCCCCGGGGGCGGTGTCCGGGATGGCCCGCGACCCCGGCTACGCGATCAAGCGGTACGCGTCCACGGCCACACCCAGCGTGGCGAGCGGATGCGGGCTGCTCACGCCGGGAACCTCGTACTTCCCGATGTTCGACGAGGCGTCCCGGCTCTTCCCGGGCGTGCCGCTCGACACCGACATGACCCGGCACCTGGTGGTCCTCCTCCCGCCGGCCTGCAACACCCAGGGCACCGTCGGCCTCGGCGGCGGCGGGCTGGTCCTCGCGGTCGGAGACGGGGACGCGGGGCCGACCCTCACGCACGAGCTCGGGCACGAGCTGGGGCTCGGCCACGCCAACACGACCAGCTGCTCGTTCGGGACCGGCCCGGACTGCGAGTACCTCGACCTGCACAGCCCTATGGGCATGGGCATCGGCGGCAAGGGGTCACCCGCGCTGTCCACCGCGCACAAGGCCGTGCGCGGGTGGACCAGGGCCGGCGAGATGGAGACCGTCGACACGACCGCGGCCGGCACCCAGACCTTCACGCTCCAGCCCCGCGGGTCGTCCGCCGGCCTGCGCGGCCTCGCGGTGCCCGACCCGCGCAGCGACGACACCTACTACGTCGACTTCCGTGACGGAGGCGGCCTCGACGCCGACGCGGCGTACCCGCTGCTGACCGGCGACCCGTTCGACCTCGGGCTCACCTTCGGCGCCGGGGTCACCGTCACCACCCTGCCCGGCGCCGGCAACCAGACCACGCTGCAGGTGGACGGCGGCAGCGTCCCGGCCAGCGGCGGCTACCAGGAGGGCGACACGTTCAGCGGCGTGGGCGTGAAGGTCCACGTCACCTCGGTCACCGGCAACGCCGCCCAGGTCGAGGTGGAGGTCACCGACCCCGGCCAGGCGTTCACCAGCGCCCCCGCCCCCGTCGTGACCGGCACCCCCCGCGTCGGGCAGACGCTGACCGCGGCCACCGGCGGCTGGTCGCCGGCGCCGACGACGACGACCGTCACGTGGTACGTCGACGGGCAGGTCGTGCTGACCGCGGACGGGCGCTACGAGAGCACGACGTACCCACTCGACTACTGGGACGCCGGCAAGACCGTCACCGCCGTCGTCACCGCCCGGCTGGCCGACCACACGGTGACCCGCCGGGAGTCGCTCCCGGTCGGACCGATCGCCCACGAGGACGGCATGCTCCCGGTCCCGGGTGCACCGTCACCGGTCCTCACCGGCACCGCCAAGGTCGGGAACGTGGTCACCGCGCAGCTCGGCACCTGGCCGGTCGGCACCACCTTCGCCTTCGACTGGTACCTGGTCGAGGGCGACACCTACATCCGCTCCACGACCACCGGCTCCCTCCGGCTCCCCGCGTCGACCTACCGCAAGCAGGTGTACGTCGCGGTGCGCGGCACGTGGAACGACAGGTACACGGACGTCTGGTCGGGCAACTCCGCGCCGGTCGGTGCGGGCACCCTGACCACCTCCGTGCCACGGATCAGCGGGACGGTCAAGGTCGGCCGCACGCTCACCGCGAAGCCCGGGTCGTGGACCACCGCAACCCGGTTCGCGTACCGCTGGTTCGCCAACGGGACCGCGGTGAAGGGCGCCACCGCACGGACGTTCACGCCCTCGCGGGCCCAGGCCGGCAAGCGCCTCACGGTGCGGGTCACCGGCTCGAAGGCCGGCTACAAGACTGCGGCCAGGACGTCGAAGGCGACGCCGCGCGTGGCCCGCTGACCCGTCCCTACGGCGGGTCTCCCCCCTCCGTCCGGGTTGTCCCCTTCGGGACCAACGTCCTCGCGGCGATGACCTGCGGCCCTCTCCACGGCGTACGCTGCTGCCTAGCGTTGACCTGCCGGTGACGGGGCTGTCGTCGCCGGTGCCTGTTGTATCGCCCTCGACCGCGCAGGAGCCCCGGTGGACGTTCTCGACATCGCACGCTGGCAGTTCGGCATCATCACCGTCTACCACTTCCTCTTCGTCCCGATCACGATCGGCCTGTCCGCGGTGATCGCCGGCATGGAGACCGCGTGGGTGCGCACCGGGAAGCAGGAGTACCTCCGGCTGACGAAGTTCTTCGGCAAGCTGTTCCTGATCAACTTCGCCATCGGCGTGGTGACCGGCATCGTGCAGGAGTTCCAGTTCGGCATGAACTGGTCGGACTACTCCCGCTTCGTGGGCGACATCTTCGGCGCTCCGCTGGCGGTCGAGGGCCTGCTCGCGTTCTTCCTCGAGTCGACCTTCCTCGGCCTGTGGATCTTCGGCTGGGACAAGCTCCCGCGCGGGCTGCACGCCGGCACGATGTGGCTGGTCCACCTCGGCACCTTGTTCTCGTCGTGGTTCATCCTGGCCGCGAACTCGTGGATGCAGCACCCGGTCGGCTACCGGTTCAACCCCGACACCGGTCGGGCCGAGCTGACCGACTTCTGGGCGGTGATGTTCAACAAGGTGCAGCTGGTGACGTTCCCGCACGTGGTGTTCGCGGCGTACATGACCGCCGGGGCCTTCGTCCTCGGCGTCGCGGCGTGGCTCTACACGCGCAAGGAGCACGTCGACGACCAGCCGCTGTACCTCAAGGCGATCCGGATCGGTGCGGTCGTCGCGCTGGTCGCGGGCCTCGGCGTCGCGATCACCGGTGACGTGCAGGGCAAGATCATGACCGAGGTGCAGCCGATGAAGATGGCGGCCGCCGAGGCGCTCTACGACACCGAGCAGCCCGCGGACTTCTCGATCTTCACCATCGGCACCCCCGACGGCACCAGCGAGAAGTTCGCGATCAAGATCCCGAACCTCCTGTCGTTCCTGGCCACCGGCACGTGGGACGGCAAGGTCGAGGGCATCAACGACCTGCGCGAGCAGTACCAGCAGGAGTACGGCCAGGACCCGGGCGCGGCGTACTACACGGCCGGCGACTACGTGCCGATCATCCCGGTGACCTACTGGACGTTCCGCTTCATGATCGGCCTCGGGGTCGTGGTCGCCGCCGGTGCGGCGCTGATCCTGTGGCTGACCCGCAAGGGCCGTACGCCGACCGGCCGGTGGTTCGGGGTGATGGCGCTGACGCTGCCGTTCCTCGCGGTCTTCGCCAGCTCGTTCGGCTGGATCTTCACCGAGATGGGCCGCCAGCCCTGGGTGGTGTTCAGCCTGATGACGACCGAGAACGGCGTCTCACCGAGCGTGAGCACGTTCGAGGCGGCCACGTCGCTGATCGTGCTCACGCTGCTGTACGCCATCCTGGCGGTCATCGAGCTCGGGCTCCTCGTCAAGTACATCCGCAAGGGAGCGGACCCGTTCGTCGAGCCCCCGGACCCCAGCCTCAAGGGGCCGCAGGACGACGACCAGCCGCTGACCTTCGCCTACTGAGGAGACCGCCATGGAGCTCACCACCGTCTGGTTCATCCTGATCGCGGTCCTCTGGATCGGGTACTTCACCCTCGAGGGCTTCGACTTCGGCGTCGGCATGCTGCTGCCGTTCCTCGCGCGCAACGACACCGAGCGCCGGGTCATGATCAACACCATCGGGCCGGTCTGGGACGGCAACGAGGTGTGGGTGCTGGTCGCCGGCGGCGCGACGTTCGCGGCGTTCCCGGAGTGGTACGCCACGTTGTTCAGCGGCTTCTACCTGCCGCTGCTCCTGATCCTGGTCGGCCTGATCGTCCGTGGTCTGGCATTCGAGTACCGCCACAAGCGCGACGAGGAGCACTGGAAGGCCCGCTGGGACCTCGCCCTGATCATCGGCTCGTTCGTGCCCGCCTTCCTGTGGGGCGTGGCGTTCGCGAACATCGTGCACGGCGTCCCGATCGACGCCGACAAGGAGTTCACCGGCAACCTGTTCACCCTGCTCAACCCGTTCGGGCTGCTCGGCGGCCTGGTCACGCTGACCCTGTTCCTCACCCACGGCGCGATGTTCGTGGCGCTCAAGACCGACGGCGACATCCGGGAGCGGGCCCGGGCCCTCTCGGTCCGGCTCGGGGTGGTCGCCGCCGCGGTCGCGGTGGTCTTCCTGGTGTGGGCGCAGGTCGACACCGGCACCGTCGGCTCGGCGATCCTGTTCGTGCTCGCCGCGGTCGCCCTGGTCGCCGGGACCTGGCTCGCCCACCTCGGCCGCGAGGGCTGGGGATTCGTCGGCACCTTCGCCACCATCGGCCTCGCCGTGGCCGGCCTGTTCGTCGCGCTCTTCCCCGACGTCATGCCGACCACCCTCGACAACGGTGTCTCGCTCACGACGACCAACGCCTCGGCGACCCACTACACGCTCACGGTGATGACCTGGGTGGCGGTGATCTTCACGCCGATCGTGCTCGGCTACCAGGCATGGACCTACTGGGTCTTCCGCAAGCGGATCGGGACCCACCACATCCCCACCGAAGAGCTCGCCGGCCGATGAGGCCGCTCGACCCACGACTGCTCCCCCACCTCCGCCCGGCCCGCACCCCGCTCGTCGTCGCCCTGGTGGCGGGCGCCGTCTCGGGACTGCTCACGGTCGCCCAGGCGTTCGCGCTCGGCACCCTCGTGGTCGAGGTGGCCACCGACCCGGGCGGCAACGGCTGGCACGTCCCGGCCGGGTGGCTGGCCGGGATCGTCGTGGCCGGCGCGGCCGCGTCGTACGTCGTCGACGCGGCCACCGCCCGAGCGGCCGGCGCGGTCTCGACGGACCTGCGGCACCGCCTGCTCGCCGCCACCGCCGCGACCGACCCGCTGACCCTGTCGCGCCGGCGTACCGGTGAGCTGACGCTGCTGGCGACCCGCGGCCTGGCCGCGGTGGAGCCGTACCTCACCCGCTACCTGCCGGCGCTGGTGCTGGCCACGGTGCTGCCGGTGGCCGCGCTGGTCGCGATCGTCTGGCTCGACCCCCTGAGCGGGCTGATCGTGGCACTGACGCTGCCCCTGGTCCCGGTGTTCGCCGTGCTGGTCGGCGTCGGCACCCGGGACCGGGCCGAGCGCCAGTGGCGACGGCTCTCCGCGCTCGCCGGACACTTCGTCGACGTGGTCCGCGGGCTGCCCACGCTGGTGGTGCATCGGCGGGCGACCGCACAGTCGGGCACGATCCGGCGGGTCACCGGCCGCTACCGCCGGGCCACCCTCGACACGCTGCGCCTCGCGTTCGCCTCGTCGGCGGTGCTCGAGCTGGTCGCAACGCTGTCGGTGGCGCTGGTGGCGGTGTGCGTCGGCCTGCGGCTGGCCTCGGACGGCATCGACTTCCGCACCGCCATGGTGGTGCTGCTGCTGGCGCCCGAGGCCTACTGGCCGCTACGCCGCGTGGGCGCGGAGTTCCACGCCGCCGCCGAGGGCACCGCCGCGTTCGAGGCGGCCACCGACCTGCTCGACGCGCCTCCCGTCCCGGACCGGCCGGCGCTCCCGGCGACCGGCCCCCGCCCGCTGTCCGTGCGCGGGCTCACGGTCTCCTGGCCGGACCGCGACGTCCCGGCGCTGGACGCGGTCGATGCGGACTTCCCCGCGCCCGGTCTGACCGCGGTCACGGGACCGTCGGGCTGCGGGAAGTCCACCCTGCTGGCCACGCTGCTCGGCGAGCTGGGCCGCTCCAACGGCGCCGTGAGCGGGGGCAGCATCCGGGTCGGCGACGCCGACCTGCTCACCGCCGACCCGGCCTCGTGGCAGCGCCAGGTCGCCTGGCTCCCCCAGCGGCCCTGGCTGGTCGACGGCACCGTGGCCGACAACGTGCGGGTCGGGCGGCCCGACGCCGACGACGCCGACGTGTGGGCGGCGCTGGAGCAGGTGGGGCTCGGCGAGCTGGTCGCGGCCTCGCCGGACGGCATCGACACCGCGCTGGGCGAGGACGGGTCGGACTGGTCGGCCGGGCAGCGGGCCCGGCTGGTGCTGTCCCGCGTGGTCCTCGCCGACCGCCCGTTCGTGCTGCTCGACGAGCCCACCGCGCACCTCGACAGCGAGACCGAGTCGGTGCTGCTCGCGACCCTGCGCCGGCTGGCCCGACGCGCCACCGTCGTCGTGGTCGCGCACCGGGACGCGGTGGTGGCCGCCGCCGACCACGAGGTCCGGCTGCCCACCCCGGCACCGGTCGCCGTGCCCGTGCACGCCGCCGTCTGCGCCACCGCCCGACCGCGGCCGACCGAGTCGTCCACGGAGGCCGCGGACCGGCCGTCGCGCTGGGGCCTGCGTACCGGCACGCTGCTCGGCGCTCTCTCGGTCGCGTCCGGGGTGGCGCTCACCGCGACCGCGGCCTGGCTGATCACCCGTGCCTCCGAGCACCCGCCGGTGCTCTACCTCATGGTCGCGATCGTCGGCGTCCGGCTCTTCGGCCTGGCCCGCCCGGCCCTCCGGTACGCCGAGCGACTGGTCTCCCACGACGCCGCGCTGCGGCTGCTGGCCGAGCGCCGGGCCGCGGTGTACGACGCGTTGGTGCCGCTGGTCCCCGGCCGGCTCGGCCGCCGCCGCGGCGACGTCCTCGGGTCGGTCGTGGACGACGTGGACGCGCTGGTCGACGAGCAGCTCCGGGTCCGGCAGCCGGCGTGGACCGGGGTCCTGGTCGGCGGCGCCGCCGTCGTGGTGGCCGTGCTGCTCTCGCCCGAGGCCGCGGCCGTCGTGCTCGCGGTGTGCCTGGTGGGCGGGGCCGCGGGGCTGCTCGCGCGCCTCGGCGTACGGGCGGCGGCGCCGGCCTTCGTCGCCGCCCGGTCCGAGCTGGCCGGCGAGGTCGAGGCGTTCGCGGCGGGCATCCGGTCGCTCGTCCTGTGGCAGCGGGTGCCCGACGCGCTCGCCCGCATCGACGCGACCGGGCAGCGACTTGCCTCCGCCGGCACCCGCTCGGTGCGGGCGGTCGCCGGGTCCCGCCTGCTGGTCCGGACGGCCTGTGGCCTCGGCGTGGTCGCCGTGGCGGCCGTGGTCCCGCCGGGGACGGTCTCTCCGGCGCTCCTCGCGCTGCTCCTGCTGCTCCCCCTCGCGCTCTCCGACGCGCTGCTCCCCCTGCCCGACGCCGGCGCTAACGCGGTCCGGACGCGTGCCGCCCGCGAGCGGGTGGACGCGCTGCTCGCCGCCACGCCCGCGGTGACCGAGCCCACCGACCCGGCGGCCCTCCCCGACCTGCCGGCGCCGCTCACCGTGCGGTCGGTGGACGCCGCCTGGGACACCACGCCGGTGCTCCGCGGGCTCGACCTCGACCTGCGACCGGGTCGCCGGCTCGGCCTGGTCGGGCCGTCCGGCTCCGGCAAGTCGACCGTCGCCGCCCTGCTGGTCCGGTTCCTCGACCCGGTCGCCGGCCGTGTCGCCCTCGGCCCTCGCGACCTGCGCGAGCTCGCCACGTACGACCTCCGCGGCGAGGTCACCCTGGTCGACGACGACCCGCACGTCTTCGCCTCGACGGTCCTGGAGAACGTGCGCCTGGCGCGCCCCGACGCCTCCGACGACGACGTACGGCGCGCCCTCACCGACGCCGGCCTCGGTGCCTGGGTCGCCTCGCTGCCCGACGGCACGGACACGTTCGTCGGCGAGGGTCATGCGGACGTGTCCGGTGGCGAGCGGGCCCGGCTGGCGATCGCCCGCGCGCTGCTGGCGGACCACGACGTGGTGGTCCTCGACGAGCCGACCGCCCACCTCGACACCGCCACCGCACGCGCGGTCGCCGCCGAGGTGCTCGGAGCCGACCGCGGCCGCACGGTCCTCTGGATCACCCACGGCCGGGTCGGGCTCGACCTCGTCGACGACGTGCTCGTCCTGGGCGACCCCGCCGACGCCGCGGCTACGGCCGGGTGAGCGATCCACGCCCGGGCGTTTCGCACAGGGTGGGCTCGCCGGCCCTCCAGGCGGCCAGGACGTGCGAAACGCGCGGGGCCGCGCGGCAGGGTCAGGCCTCGATGACCACCGGGATGATCATCGGGCGGCGGCGGTGGGTGTTGGACACCCAGCGCCCGATCACGCGGCGTACGGCCTGCTGCAGCTGGTGGTTGTCGTCGACCCGCTCGCCGAGCAGCCGGTCGAGCGCGGCGATGATGTCGGGCTTGATCTCGTCGAAGACCGAGTCGTCCTCGGCGAAGCCGCGGGCATGGATCTCGGGACCGCCGACCACCTTGCCGGTCTGGGAGTCCACCACCACGATGACCGAGATGAAGCCCTCCTCGCCGAGGATCCGGCGGTCCTTGAGGTCGGACTCGGTGATGTCGCCGACCGAGGAGCCGTCGACGAAGACGTAGCCGCAGGGGACCTTGCCGGCGACCTGCGCCTTGCCGTCGACCAGGTCGACGACGAAGCCGTCCTCGGCGATGACCACGTGCTCGGCCGGGACCCCGGTCTCGCGGGCCAGCTCGGCGTTCGCCCGCATGTGCCGGATCTCGCCGTGCACCGGCAGCACGTTGCGGGGCCGGACGATGTTGTAGCAGTAGAGCAGCTCGCCTGCGCTGGCGTGGCCGCTGACGTGCACCAGCGCGTTGCCCTTGTGCACCACGGTCGCGCCCCAGCGCGACAGGCCGTTGATCACCCGGTAGACGGCGTTCTCGTTGCCCGGGATCAGCGAGCTGGCGAGGACGACGGTGTCGCCCTCCTCGATGTGCACGAAGTTGTGGTTGCGCTGCGCGATCCGGCTGAGCGCGCTCAGGGGCTCGCCCTGGGAACCGGTCGAGATCAGCACCTGCTGCTCGGGCGGCAGCTCGGCCAGCTCCTTGGCGTCGACCAGCACGCCGGCCGGCACGTGGAGGTAGCCGAGCTCCTTGGCGATCGCCATGTTGCGCACCATCGACCGGCCGACGTACGCGACCTTGCGGCCGTGGCTGACCGCGGCGTCCAGGACCTGCTGCACGCGGTGCACGTGGGAGGCGAAGCAGGCCACGATGAGCCGCTGGTTGCTCTGGTGGAAGACCCGGTCGAGCACGGGCGCGATGTTCTTCTCCGCGGTGGTGAAGCCGGGCACCTCGGCGTTGGTCGAGTCGGTCATGAAGAGGTCCACCCCCTCCTCGCCGAGCCGCGCGAACGCCCGCAGGTCGGTGATCCGGCCGTCCATCGGGAGCTGGTCCATCTTGAAGTCGCCGGTGTGCAGCACCAGCCCGGCGCCGGTGCGGATCGCGACCGCGAGGGCGTCGGGGATGGAGTGGTTGACCGCGACGAACTCGAGGTCGAACGGGCCGAAGGCGATCCGGTCGCCCTCGCGCACGACGTGCTGGGCGGTCTCCTTGAGCCGGTGCTCGCGGAGCTTGCTGGACAGCAGGGCCAGGGTCAGCTCGGAGCCGACCAGCGGGATGTCCTCGCGCTCGCGCAGGAGGTACGGCGTGGCGCCGATGTGGTCCTCGTGCCCGTGGGTCAGGACCAGCGCCTCGACGGCGTCGAGCCGGCCCCGGATGGCGTCGAAGTCGGGGAGGATCAGGTCGACGCCGGGGTGGTTCTCCTCCGGGAACAGGACGCCGCAGTCGACGATCAGCAGCCTGCCGTCGTACTCGAAGACGGTCATGTTGCGCCCGACCTCGCCGAGTCCCCCGAGGGGGATGATGCGCAGGGCTCCCTGCGGGAGCGGGCCGGGCGTGGTGAGTTCGGGGTGGGGGTGGCTCACGTGAGGGTGACTCCTGGTTGTCAGAGGAGGCCGGAGGCGACGAGGCCGGCGCGCAGCGCGGCCAGCTCGTCGTCGTCCAGCGGGACGAGCGGTCCGCGCACGTTGCGGTTGTCGAGCACGCCGAGCAGCTGCAGCGCCGCCTTGGCGGTGGTGGCTCCGTAGTTGGGGACGCCCATCATGGCATCGAACGCGGGGAGCAGCGCGGTGTGCAGCCGCAGCGCCTCGGCCAGGTCACCGGCCAGGAACGCGTCGATCATCGCGCGCAGCTGGGTGCCGGCAGCGTGGCCGACGACGCTGACCAGCCCGCAGCCGCCGTACGCGAGGTAGCCGAGGGTGGCGGCGTCGTCACCGGAGTAGACGGCGTAGCCGAGGTCGACGAGCCGGGCGGTGCCGGGCAGGTCGCCGGAGGCGTTCTTGACTGCCACGACCGTGTCCCAGCGCCTCGCGGCCTCGTAGGTCTCCAGCGCGATCGGGGTGGCGGTGCGGCCGGGCACGTCGTAGAGCATCACCGGGACGCCCGAGGAGTGCACGACCTGGTCGAAGTGGTGGAGCACACCGGCCTGGCCGGGCTTGTTGTAGTACGGCGTGACCAGCAGCAGCCCGTCCGCGCCGAGCTTCTCCGCCTGCCGCGCGAGCTCCACCGAGTGCGCCGTGGAGTTGGTGCCGACGCCGGCGACCACGCTGGCCCGGTCGCCGACCGCGTCCTTGACCGCCCGGAGGATCTCGCCGTCCTCGGCGACCGAGGTGGTCGGCGACTCGCCGGTCGTGCCGGAGACGACCACGCCGTCGTGGCCGTGGTCGACGAGGTGCGCCGCGATCCGGGCGGTGGCGTCGAGGTCGACCGCGCCGTCGTCGTCGAAGGCGGTTGCCATCGCGGTGAGGACGCGGCCGAAGGGTGCTGCGGAGGTCATGGGGTCAGGCTAGCGCCCGTCGGGGCTCAGCCGTTCGCCACGCTGGCGCCGGCGGCGTACGACTCGATGATCTGGCGGGCCCGGGGCAGGAACGCCCGCCCCTCGGCGGTCAGCGTGAGGCGGCGTACGCCGCGGTCGACCAGGCGTACGCCGAGCGCTCGTTCGAGACGCGAGATCCGGCCGCTGAACCCGGGCTGGGACAGGTGGAGCTCACGCGCTGCCACCGTGAAGCCGCCGTGCTCGACGAGCGCGATGAACGCCGCGATCTCGGCGAGCGACACCGAGAGGCGTGCACCGGTGAGCGGTGGTGTCATCGTGTCCCCCACGAACCTGTCCGACTGAGGTTCAGGCTATGACACGTCAGTACTATACGGTCAACGACGACACGGTGACGGGACGGTCACGAAACGGCCACCACGGTCACATTTCGATGAAGACGGAAGGGGAGCGCCCCGCATGTCGCTCCGGTTCGCCATCCTCGGGTCCCTCGCCGTGCAGCCCGCGTCGGGCTACGACCTGGTCAAGCGCTTCGACAAGACCCTCAACTTCGTCTGGTGGGCCAGCCACGGCGCCGTCTACACCGAGCTCGGCAAGCTCCAGGCCGACGGCTTCGTCGAGCCGCACGAGACCGGGCCCCGCGGGCGCCAGAGCTTCGCGATCAGCGACGCCGGGCAGGACGCGCTCCGCGAGTGGCTGCGCACCCCGGCCGTGCGCCACGCGCGCGACGACCTGATCCTGCGGGTCTTCAGCCTGTGGCTGCTCGACGACGACGCCGCGGCGGCGTACCTCGACGACCTGGCCACGGAGTTCCGCGGGCGGCTCGCGGAGTACGAGTCCCGGGTCCGGGACGAGCCGGCGCCCGACTCCGGGACCGACGGCCGCGCCCACGCCTTCGACCAGCTCGCGCTGTCCGCGGGCATCGCCCACGAACGCACGATGCTCGCCTGGGCCGAGGACGCGGCGCGGCAGGTCCGTGCTGGCGAGGACTGACGGGAGAATCGGGGCATGACCTCTGGGCACGGGAGCGCTGCCCGGTGGCTCCGCTCCCCCGCCCTGCCGTGGGCGGTCGGGGCGTTCCTCGTGCTGCTGGCGTCGGCCGGCAGCTACGGCTACCACCGTGACGAGCTCTACTTCCTCGCGATCGGCGCCCATCCGCATCTGGGGGCCCCGGACCAGCCGGCCCCGGTGCCGCTGCTCGCGCACGCGATCTCGTGGTCGACCGGCGAGTCGCTGGTCGCCCTCCGCGTGCTGCCGGCGCTGGCGATGGCGGCGGTGGTCATCCTGACCGGGGTGCTCGCCCGCGAGCTCGGTGCCGATCGCCGGGCGCAGGGGCTCGCCGCGGCCCTGGTGGCGGTCGGCTCGCTCACCTTCGCGACCGGGCACCTGTTCTCCACCACGACGTTCGACGTGCTCGCGTGGACCGTGATCACGCTGCTCGTGCTCCGCCACCTCCGCGACCCGTCGCCGCGGAGCTGGGTGGTGCTGGGCGTCACCGCCGGGGTGGCGCTCGAGATCAAGGTGCTGGTGGTCTTCCTCCTCGTCGGCCTGCTGGTGGGCGTGCTGCTCACGGCCCGCGACGTGCTGGCGACCTGGTGGGCCCTGCTGTCGGCCGCGATCTCGCTCGCGCTGGCCGCGCCGTTCCTGGGCTGGCAGGCCGCGCACGGCTGGCCGCAGCTCGACCTGGCCCGGGCGATCGCCGAGGGCGGCTCGGGCACCAGCACCGAGCGCGCAGCATTCTGGCCGACCCAGCTCGGGATCATGGGTCCCGCCGGGGCCGCCGCCTGGATCCCGGGACTGGTCCGCCTGTTCCGGGACCCCGCCGTACGCCGGTTCCGGGCGTTCGCCGTCGCGTACGTCGTGCTGGGCTTCTGGTTCACCGTCACCGGCGCCAAGGCCTACTACCTGGCCGGGCTCTACCCGGTCCTGGTCGCCGCCGGGTCGGTGCCGCTGCTGGCCTGGCTGAGGCGGGCGGCTTGGCGACGCGTCGTGGGCGGGATCGTCTTCGTGGCCACGGCCGCGGTCTCCGTGCTGCTGTTCGTCCCCTGGCACCCGGACCCGCCTCCGGCGTTCGTGGTGGACGTCAACTACGACATGGGCGAGCAGGTCGGCTGGCCGATGTACGTCGCCCAGGTGCGCGCGGTCGCCGAGGCTGCGGGCACCGACTCGGTGGTGACCTCGAACTACGGTGAGGCGGGCGCCCTGGTCCGCTACGCGCCCTCGCTCGACGTGTCCAGCGGGCACAACGGCTTCTGGTACCTCGGCGGTCCGGATCGGCGCGACGTGCTGGTGCTGGTGGGCGTCGACCCGGCCACCGCCGGGCGCTGGTGCGACGAGGCCACTCTTGCCCGCCGCCTCGAGAACGTCGAGGACGTCGACAACGACGAGCAGGGCGCGCCCGTGTGGGTGTGCCGCGGGTTCCGGCCGGACTGGACCGACGTGCAGGTCCTCGGCTGAAACGGGCGATCCCCGGGACCGTCCGCCCCGGCTAGCGTGCCCGTGTGGCCACATCCGAACCGGAGCCGCCGACCGACGGCATCCCCGAGCAGACGATCAACCGCAACTGGACCGAGCTGGTCCAGGAGCTGCGGTCGACTCAGACCGGTGTGCAGGTGCTCACCGGCTTCCTGCTCGCGGTGCCGTTCACCGACAAGTTCGACACCCTCGACGACGTCGAGCGGACGGCGTACCTGGTCGTGCTGGGCTGCGCGGTCAGCGCCACGATGGCGGTGCTGGCCCCGATCGCCTACCACCGGATCCTGTTCCGCCGCGGCCGACGGCCGTGGCTGGTCGAGACCGCCAACCGGATCGCGCGCACCGGACTGGTGCTGGCCGCGCTCACGATGTGCGGCGTGGTCTTCCTCGCCTTCGACCTCACCCTCGGCCGCACCGCCGGGGTCGTCGCCTCGGCCGCCGCCTTCCTCGGCTACCTGCTGCTGTGGGTGGTCGTCCCGCTGCGTGCTCATCCGCCGGCGGGCTGGAAGTGAACCGGCCGTCCCGTCGGCCCGAGCGGACGGATTCGCCGGTCCCGGTTTGGGGCGTACCTTGGGCACATGACCGAGCGTTCCTCCGGCGACGAGCGCGACGAGCGCGGCGTCGAGCGGGACCGGCGGGCCGAGGCCAGGGACACCCGGAGCAGCCTGCGCGACGAGGAGGCCACGAACCGCGACGCCCGGGCCCGGGAGCGCGACACGAGAGCCCGACAGCGTGAGCAGGCGGTGCGAGACCGGCTGTGGGCCGAGGAGGTGTCGGCCTCGTCGGACGAGGTGCGCAAGCGCGCCACGCGGCGGCGGGCCCGCAGCCAGTCCGTCTACCAGCAGGCGTTGATCGACCTCGAGGTCGCCCGGTCGGAGGCCGACTGGGTGCGACAGGAGCTCCGGGGGTTTCTCGACGACTCGCGCGGACAGCGGCGACAGGCGGAGCACGACCGGCGAGAGACCGAACGGGACCGCTCCGCCGCCAGGACCGATCGCGCAGCGGCCGCCGAGGACCGGAGCTCCTCGGAGCAGGACCGGCGATCCAGCGCTGCGGACCGGGACCAGGTCGAGATCGACTCCCAGCTCGCCCCCACGGACTCCTCGGCGCCCGGCGCCGACGGTGGGTGACCGGACAATTCAGAGGATCGGGCGGTCGGTCGCGGCAGGGACGTGGCCGCGCCGGTGCCCCGCGACGGCATCGCCGAGCGGGAGCTGGCTGGTCTGCTCCTGTGAACGAAGTTGGCTCGAAGACGCCATGGCCGTCGATCCGGCCCGGGTCTAGCGTCGAAGGCGTTCCCCCACACCAACAGCCCGAGGAGGGTTGCGATGAAGTACGTCATCAGCTGGACCCCACGAGCGAGCCTCACGGAAGAGAGCGTCGCCCGCAGCCTCCAGGTATTCGGAAAGTGGTCGCCGTCGCAAGGCGCTGACTTCAAGGAGTTCCTCGGCCGGATCGACGGCCAGGGCGGGTTCGCGGTGGTCGAGACCGACGACCCGCGACTGATTGCGAAGGACACCGCCCCGTTCACCGCATGGTTCGACTTCGCCGTCCACCCGGTGCTCGAGATCGCGGACACTGCCGCGATCGACACCGAGGCCGTGGCGTTCCTGGCCTCCGTCCAGTGAGGCCCTAGCCCCGCTCCCACCACACGAAGTCGAAGCCCTCGTGGGGCTCGCGCTTCGTCTCCACCCACGCGGCACGGTCCCAGACGGGGTACGTCGTGTCCCCGTCGGGCCGCTGCCGTACCTCGGTCAGCACCTGGTGCGTCGCCCGAGGCATGGCGGCGGCGTAGATCTGTGCGCCGCCGATCACCATCACGTCTCCGGGGAAGTCCTGGGCCAGCGCGATCGCCTCGTCGACGTCGTGGGCGACGAACACCCCGTCGTACGACCAGGTCCGGTCGCGGGTGACCACGACGTTGGTGCGGAACGGCAGCGGGTGCCCGATCGACTCGAAGGTGCGCCGGCCCATCACCACCGTGTTGTCGCGGGTGACCGCGCGGAAGTGCTTGAGGTCCTCGGGGATGCTCCACGGGATGTCTCCGTCGAGACCGATGACGCCGTTCTCGGCCACCGCCGCCACCAGGACGACGCGCTTGGACGCGGGAGTCATACGGCGATCGGCGCCTTGATGCCGGGGTGCGGGTCGTAGCCCTCGACCGAGATGTGCTCGAGGTCGAACGCGTCGAGCTCGGTCACCGACGGGTCGAGCCGGAGCGTCGGCAGCGGCCGCGGCTCGCGGGTCAGCTGGAGCCGGGCCTGCTCGAGGTGGTTGGTGTAGAGGTGGGCGTCGCCGAGGGTGTGCACGAAGTCGCCGACACCGAGCCCGGTCACCTGGGCGACCATGTGCGTGAGCAGGGCGTACGACGCGATGTTGAACGGGACGCCGAGGAACACGTCGGCGCTGCGCTGGTAGAGCTGGCAGGACAGCGTCCCCGGCCCGTCGTCCGACGGGGCGACGTAGAACTGGAACAGCGCGTGGCAGGGCGCGAGCGCCATCTGCGGGATGTCGGCGACGTTCCACGCGCTGACGATGTGGCGACGGCTGTCGGGGTCACGGCGGATCTGTTCGACGAGCTGCCCGATCTGGTCGATGTGTCGGCCGTCCGGGGCCGGCCACGACCGCCACTGGTAGCCGTAGACCGGCCCGAGGTCGCCGTCCTCGTCGGCCCACTCGTCCCAGATCGTGATGCCGCGGTCCTGGAGCCACTTGACGTTGGTGTCGCCGCGGAGGAACCACAGCAGCTCGCCGAACACGCTGCGGGTGTGGATCTTCTTGGTGGTCACCAGCGGGAACCCGGCGGCCAGGTCGAAGCGCATCTGGTGACCGAACACGGACCGGGTCCCGGTGCCGGTGCGGTCGCCCTTCTCGACGCCGTCGTCGAGGACCCGCTGGAGGAGATCGAGGTAGGCCTGCACGCTGTGCAGCCTACGTCGCGGGCCAGCCCGGACCGGGCCGCCGTGCCGATGCGGACACGGCCCGGCTCAGTCCATCCCGCACATCCACCAGCCGTCCCCGAGGTCGACCGGGTGGAGGCAGCGCGCGCCGTACAGGTCCACGCCCCTGGGTGACTCCAGCGGCGACCACAGGTAGCCGCCGGCGTCGTCCGGGGTGCCGATCCACTGCGGGAAGAACATGCCGGTGGGCGTGCGGGACGCCTTGCCGTTGGTGGTCAGCGGGCGGTACCACCCCAGCGAGCTGCCGTAGTAGGCCCGACCGATCGAGACACCCATTGCCTGGTCGTAGAGCGGCTTGTGCGTCTCGAAGTAGGCCCGCGGGGCCAGCACCGACCAGTTGTAGCCGACGAGCACGGCCAGCACGACCAGGCCCGCCGTCGGTGCGCCACGGCGCCAGCCCTCGCGCCAGGCGACGTTGATCGTCGCGAACCCGACGCCGGCCCACAGGGCGCCGCGGACGACGAGATCGAGCAGTGTGAACGAGCCGAACGTGGGAAGTCGGGAGACCTCGACGACGGCGACGACCATCCACGCCACGACCAGCACAGCCGCCGTGACGCGGACCCGTGGACCCGATACCACTGTGGTGCTCACGAGTCCGAAGGTAGGGCCGTGGTTGCATGACGCAGTGCGAAACGCCGACATTCCGGACGACGGCCCGCAGATCCCGTCCGACCGGACACCGGGCATGGCCCTTCTGGTGCTCTCCGGATCCTCCGGCCGGGTGGAGCACGAGCGGGCGCGGGCCCTCTCCCGGCACGGGATCGCTGCCTGGGCGGTGCCGTGGTTCGGCGCCCCCGGACTGCCACCGACCCCGCGCCGGGTGCCGCTGGACGCGCTCCTCTCCTGTCTGGACCGGTTGGCCTCGATCGCCCCCCGGATCGGGGTGCTCGGCACGTCCTTCGGCGCCGAGGCGGCGCTGCTGCTGGCCGTCCGCGATCGCCGCGTCGACGTGGTCGCGGCGCTGGCCCCGACGGCGTACGTCTGGGAGACTGCCGACCTCTCCGACGCCGACCACCCCGTGCGCGACGCCAAGTGGACCTGGCACGGCGAGCCGCTCCCGGGCATGGCGTACGTCGACCAGACCGCGGGCGGCGACTTCCCCGACGCCCGGTCGGTCCACGAGGCGAGCCTGGCCGCCTGCCCCGACCCGGCGGCGTACGAGATCCCGGTCGAGCGGATCGCGGCCCGGGTGCTGGTGGCCGCCGGCGGCGACGACCGGGTCTGGCAGGCGACCGACTTCGCCGAGCGGATCGTCGCCCGGCGCCGGGCCGCCGGCCTGGACACGACGTACGTCGTCCATCCCCGGGCCGGCCACCGCGTGGTCCTGCCAGGCGAGCAGCCCGCTCCCGACCGGCCGGGCTTCCCCCGCGGCGGCACCCCGGAGGCGGACGCCGAGCACGGCCGGGCCACCCTCGACGCGCTGCTCACGCTCGAAAGTCGAGTCGTTCTGTAGACTTGAGCCCATGACGATCGCCACCCTCCCGCTCCCCGACCTCGACCGCGCCGAGGTGGTGGTGCCCGCCCCGGCCCCCGGGCCCGGGAACTGGGCCGGCGCCGCGAGCGCCGTGCTCGTCGACGGCGACGTCTGGCTGGCCTACCGGGTCCGCCGCCCGATCGCCGAGGGCCGCGGCGTCTCGACCGTGGTCGCACGCAGCGCCGACGGCGTCCGCTTCGAGACCGTCACCGAGGTCTGGCGGGACGACTTCGGCGCCGAGTCGTTCGAGCGTCCGGTGGTGCTGCGCCGGCCCGACGGCGGCTGGCGGCTCTACCTCAGCTGCGCGACCCCCGGGTCGAAGCACTGGTGGATCGAGGCGCTGGACGCGGACACCCCCGAGGGCCTGCCTGACGGCACTCGCACGGTGGTCGTCGCCGGGGACGACGAGGTGGCGGTCAAGGACCCGGTGATCGTGGTCGAGGACGGCCAGTGGCACCTGTGGACCACCGAGCACCCGCTCACCGAGGTCGGCCACGAGGACCGCATGCGGACGGCGTACTCCACCTCCGCCGACGGCCTGGCCTGGACCCGCCGGGGCACCGCCCTGCTCCCCCGCGAAGGCGCGTGGGACGCCCGGGGTGCCCGGGTCACCGCGGTGCTCGACCTCAGCCCGCTGATCGTCCTGTACGACGGTCGCGCCCGCGCCGAGGACAACTGGCACGAGGTCACGGGACTGGCCCGGGGCAACGGGACCGGCCTGCTGGTGGCGGACCCGGCCGGGCCGGTGGCCCGGTCGCCGCACTCGGACGGGGCGCTTCGCTACGCGACCGCGGTCCGACTCGACGACGGCCGCACGCGCTTCTACTTCGAGGTCGCCAGGCCCGACGGCGCGCACGACCTGGTCACCAGCGTCAGCGGATGACCCCGGCCGGGGCCTCAGGCCCGGGCGGCGGACCGCCGGCTCTCGAAGGAGCCGCCGTCGCGGTAGCCCTTCCAGTCCTCGAACGACTCCCCGGTGACCCGCTCGAGCAGCTCGATGTCGGGTAGGTGCGGCTCGACCAGCGCCGTGCGCTGCTCGGGGGTGAGCTTGGGCCGGTGGGAGTCGCCGTTGCGGTGCAGCTGGGCGACCAGCGGCTTGCTGACCCGACGCCAGACCTCCGGCGGGAGGAACTGCCCGACGGCGGCGCCGGCCCGGATCACCGGGCCGATGGTGCGGGTCCGCGGACCGTCCTGGACGAACGAGCGCGAGTTGTCGGACGGGATCGTGCTCACCTGCGCCGAGTCGACACCCAGGAACCCGAAGACCCGGTCCAGCGTCGCCGACGGGTCCGAGACCAGCTCGCGGTAGCGCAGCAGCAGCACCTGCTCGCGCGGCACGTGGTCGAGGAGGTCGGCCACCTGGCGGCCGTACATCCCGAGACCCTGGTAGTGCCAGAAGGGCGCCCAGCCGTTGTCGATGCGTTCGGGCTCGCGACGTACCGCCTCGACGATGTCGGCGCGCGGTTCGAGGCCGTCCATCCAGAGGTGCATCCAGTTCGAGTACGCGCGGTCGACCGGGTCGCGCAGGACCGCGATCAGCCGGGCGTGCGGGGCGTCGGCAGCGATCCGGCGGCGGGCGTCGCGGTTGTAGAGGTAGAACGGCGTGCTCTCGCCGCGCAGCGCGCTCTGCGGCGCGTCGGCGAAGAGGTCGAGGTAGCGCTCGCGCTGCCAGATCCACTCCTGGTTGGAGTGCGCGTCACCCGGTCCCTTGTACGCCGGCGGCGGGCTGTCGCCGCACATGTAGTACTTCGGCTCCTTGACCGGGGACAGGAACAGACCCGGGTGCTGGGCCAGCGCCGCGTGCAGGGCGCTGGTGCCGGCCTTGGGCGCGCCGATCAGGAAGAAGTCGGGCGGTCGACGTGCTGACCTCGTCGTCATGCCCCCAAAGTTTACTCACTTACAACAGATTGAGCCAAGGGCCGCACCCGGCCTGATCCCGCACCCGGCCTGATCCCGCACCCGGCCTGATCCCGCAGCCGGGTCAGGGGTGCAGGCTCATCGGCCCGTAGACCACCCGGTCGGCCTCGACCAGGGTCACCGTGTCCACGCCCTGCTCGGCCAGGTCGGTGTAGAACTCCCCCACCCACGACTCCGCGTCCGCCTGGCTGGAGAAGCTCTGCCCGGCCAGCTCGCCGGTGATCGCGACCTCCTCGCCGGAGGCGTCCTGCAGCCGCCACCGCCACGCGCGCGGGACCGCGCTCGACGGACGGAAGGTCGGAGGCTCGTCGGGAAGCTTTGCCATGTGTCGAGACTAACGTCGCGGGCCTTTGACGAAACCGAAGACGCGGTGGCAGATTTCGCGACGTACCACCACATCCCACTCCGGGGAAGCCGGTCCGAAGCCGGCGCTGACCCGCAACCGTAGGCCCCGACCAGGGGTGAGCCGGAACACCGGAGGGGAATGCGGCTCCACACCACCGTCGAGGTCTGCGGAACGGAGCCGGGCTGACGCATCTACGGTCCGGTCCCCGTCTGTGTACCGCACAACAGAAGGGCATCCGCCCCATGCCATCGCGTCACCCCTCCCGACGCGCCGTTCGTACGGCGCTGCTCCCCCTGCTCAGCCTGCTGCTGGCGGGCTTCGTCACGGTCGGCACCTCGTCGACCGCCCAGGCCGCCGACGTCTACCGCTACTGGGCGTACTTCACGGTCAAGGACGGCGCCTTCGTCGCCCAGCAGACCGGTCCCGCCGGCGCCACCCCGAAGGACGGCGACATCGAGGGCTACCGTTGGGCCGCCCCGGCGAACTACGACAAGCCCAACCTCCCCCGCGCCGACCTCACCGAGGTCACCTTCGACGCCGTCTGCGGCGACAAGACCGCGGCCGCCGACGAGAAGCGGGTCGCGGTGCTGATCGACTACGGGGTCGAGCAGGACGCCCCGACCGGCAGCACCCCGCCGGAGCCCGAGGCGCTGTGCGCGGTCGTGCCGGCCAAGGCCAACGGGCTGCAGACCCTCCAGGCGGTCGCCCCGGACGTCCGGACCCAGAAGTCGTCGTTCGGACCGCTGCTGTGCGGCATCAGCGGCTACCCGGCCACCGGCTGCGCGGACGAGAAGGCCGACCAGGGCACCCCGGCCGACGGCGCGCCGGTCGCGTTCACCGGGATCGGTGACGAGAGCCCGGCCGCCGACGGCTCCTCCGACACCTCCGCCGCCTCCACCTCCGACGAGGACGACGACAGCAACACGCCGTTGCTGATCGGCCTCGCGGTCCTCGTGCTCGCGATCGGCGCCGGCGGCTTCGTCCTCCAGCGTCGCGCCCGGGCCAGCTGACCGGCGGACGGACCGGCCCGATGCGCCCCCAGCACCTGATCACCCACCCCCGGGCCCTGCACCCGGGGGCGTGGTGGCTGTGGGCGCTCGGGCTGGCCGCCGCGGCCAGCCGCACCCTCAACCCGGTGCCGCTGGCGCTGATCATCGCCGTCACCTGGTTCGTGGTTAGTGCCCGCAAGTCCACCTCGCCGTGGGCCGCGTCGTACGGCCTGTTCTTCCGGCTGTCGCTGATCGTGATCGCGGTGCACCTGGTCTTCCAGGTGCTGTTCTCCGGGCACGCGCAGGGGCTGACCGTGCTGTTCACGCTCCCGGAGATCGCGCTGCCGGAGGCGGCCGGGATCAAGATCGGCGGCGAGGTCACGCTCGAGGCGCTGCTGAGCGCGTTCTACGTGTCGCTCCAGCTGGCCACGATCTTCTGCTGCATCGGCGCGGCGAACGCGCTGGGCAGCGCCCGACAGCTGCTGCGGTACGTGCCGGCGGCGCTCTACGAGATCGGCATCGCCTGCGTGATCGCGCTGACCTTCGCGCCGCAGCTGGTCGTCGACGCGAAGCGGGTGCGTGAGGCGGCCCGGCTGCGCGGCGGCGACATCGGCCGGTTCCGCCGCTTCGGGCGGCTGGCGATGCCGATCGTCGAGGGTGCCCTCGAGCGCTCGGTCGACCTCGCGGCGGCGATGGACTCCCGCGGCTACGGCCGTACGACGGTCGCGGACCCTCGCGCCCGCCGGGTCACCTCCGCCCTCGTGGTCGCCGGGATGCTCGGTGTGTGCCTCGGCCTCTACGGCCTGCTCGGCGGCGAGGCCGGCAGCTGGATCGGGCTGCCCGCGCTGGTGGTCGGGCTCGGCCTGGTCGCGGTCGCGCTGGTGCTCGGCGGGCGACGCACCGGCCGCACCCGCTACCGCCCCGACCCGTGGGCGCTGCCCGAGTGGCTGGTGGTCGCCTCGGGAGCCACCGCCGCGGTGATGACGTTCTGGCAGGTCCGGGTCGACGCCACGACGCTGGTGCTGGCCTCGCCGCTCGACGTACCGCCGGTGCCGCCGCTGGCCTGCCTCGGCATCCTGGTCGCGCTGCTGCCGGCGGTGCTCGCGCCGCCGTTGCCGCTGCCCACCCACGAGGGGCTGCCCGGACCCGTCCCCGAGGAGGTGGCCGTGTGATCGAGCTGGACCGGGTCAGCGTGACCTACGCCGGCGCCGCCACCGCCGTGCTCTCCGACGTCGACCTGCGGATCCCCGAGGGCGAGATGGTGCTGGTCATGGGCCGCACCGGCAGCGGCAAGTCGACACTGCTGCGGGCGCTCAACGGGCTGGTGCCGCACTTCTCCGGCGGCACCCTGGCCGGCCGCGTCGTCGTCGACGGCCGCGACACCGCCACCCACCGCCCGCGCGACCTCGCCGACGTGGTCGGGTTCGTCGGGCAGGACCCGATGGCCGGGTTCGTCACCGACAACGTGGAGGACGAGCTGGCCTACGGCATGGAGTCGCTGGGCATCGCCCCCGACGTCATGCGCAAGCGGGTCGAGGAGACCCTCGACCTGCTCGGCCTGGCCGGCCTGCGCCACCAGCCGCTCGCCCAGCTCTCCGGCGGGCAGCAGCAGCGGGTCGCGATCGGCGCGGTGCTGACCACGCATCCGCGGGTCCTGGTGCTGGACGAGCCGACCTCGGCGCTCGACCCGCTCGCCGCCGAGGAGGTGCTGGCCACACTGCAGCGGCTGGTGCACGACCTCGGGCTCACCGTGGTCCTCGCCGAGCACCGGCTCGAGCGGGTGGTGCAGTTCGTGGACCGCATCGTGCACGTGCCGGGCGGCGCGCTGCCGGTCGAGGACGGCGCCCCGGCCGACGTGCTCGCCACGACGCCGATCGCGCCGCCGGTGGTCGAGCTCGGCCTCGCCGCCGGCTGGTCGCCGCTGCCGCTCACCGTCCGCGACGCCCGCCGCCGCTCGGTCGACCTGCGCGGGCGGCTGACCGCCGTACGGCCGCCCGAGCACCGGGCGCACGCCGTCAACGGCGAGGTCGCCGCGACGAAGGACCTGGTCGCCGGCTACCCCCGGCGGCCGGTGCTGAACGGGATCACGCTCGGCGTGCGCTCCGGCGAGATCGTGGCGGTGATGGGACGCAACGGCGCCGGCAAGTCGACCCTGCTCCGGTCGCTGGTCGGGCTGCACAAGCCGTCGTCCGGCAAGGTCACCGCGGGAGAGGTCGGGCTGGTGCCGCAGGTCCCCTCCGACCTGCTGTACGCCGCCTCCGTGCGGGCCGAGTGCGCCACCGCTGACCGTGACGCCAAGGTGCCCGGCGGCAGCACCCGCGCCCTGCTCGACCGGCTCTCGCCGGGGATCGACGGCGACCACCACCCGCGGGACCTGTCCGAGGGGCAGAAGCTCTCGCTGGCGCTGGCGATCGTGCTCGTCGCGGCGCCCCGGCTGGTGCTGCTCGACGAGCCGACCCGGGGGCTGGACTACCTCGCGAAGCGCCGGCTGGTCGAGGTGCTGCGCGACCTCGCCGGCACCGGGCACGGGGTGGTGCTCGCGACCCACGACGTGGAGCTGGTCGCCGAGGTCGCCACCCGGGTGGTGGTGCTGGCCGACGGCGAGGTGGTCGCGGACGGCGCCGCCCCGGACGTGGTGGTCTCCTCCCCCGCGTTCGCGCCGCAGGTCGCCAAGATCATGGCGCCGCAGGCGTGGCTCACCGCGGCCGACGTCGCCGGCGCCCTGGCGGAGGCCAGAGCATGAGCGACGTCCGCGCGGTGCGCTTCCACACCGGCGCCACCCTGGCCCTGGTCATCGCGTCGGTGGTGACGCTGGCGGCGTTCGGGTGGCCGTTCGTGCTCGACCCCTCCGGTGGCAGCGAGGCCGGGGCGCACGGCTCCGACGCGCCGTGGGTGTTCGTGCTGGTGCTCCCGCTGCTCGCGGTGATCGTGCTGGCCGAGCTGAACGCCGGCGGCATCGACGCGAAGGCGATCGCACTGCTCGGCATGCTCGCCTCGGTCGGCGGCGCGCTGCGCGCCCTGTCCCCCGGGGTCGCCGGGCTCGAGCCGTCGTTCGCGGTGATCATGCTCGGCGGTCGGGTGTTCGGCCGTGGGTTCGGCTTCGTCCAGGGCTGCCTGACGCTGTTCGTCGGGGCCCTGCTCACCGGCGGGGTCGGGCCGTGGCTGCCGTTCCAGATGATGGCCGCGGGCTGGATCGGGTTCCTGTCCGGCTCGCTGCCGCGGGTGCGCGGGCGCTCCGAGATCCTCATGCTCGCCGGCGTCGGTTTCGTTCTCGGCCTGGTCTACGGCGCGCTGATGAACCTGTGGTTCTGGCCGTTCGGGCTCTACGGCGACGGGCAGAGCTTCGAGCCCGGTGCGGCGGCCGCGGTGAACCTGGCGAACTACGCCCGCTACTACGTGATCACCTCCGCGATCTGGGACGTGTCGCGCGGGATCTTCACGTTCCTGCTCCTGCTGCTGGCCGGGGCGCCGTTGCTGCGCGCCCTGCGCCGGGTGTCACGGCGGGCGGCGTTCGACGCGTCGCCGGCATTCGTCCCGCACGCCTCCCCCGACGCCGTCGCGGAGCCTCGATGAGGACGCTGGTGATCGGCGGCGCCCGGTCCGGCAAGTCCCGGGCGGCCGAGGCGCTGCTCGCCGACACCGCCGGGGTGACCTACGTGGCGACCGCCTACCCCGCCGACCACGACCCCGAGTGGACCACGCGCGTGGTCGCGCACCGGGCCCGGCGGCCCGCAACCTGGTCGACGGTCGAGACCCTCGACCTGGCCGCGCTGCTCACCGAGGACGGCGGCCCGCTGCTGGTGGACTGCCTGACGCTGTGGCTGACCCGGGTGATCGACCGGCACGGCGGCTGGGACGACGACACCTGGGCGGAGACGGCCGAGGACGCGGTCCACGACGAGGTGGACGCGCTCGTGGCGGCGGTCGCCGTGACCCCGCGGGACGTCGTGCTGGTCACCAACGAGGTCGGGCAGGGCGTGGTGCCGGCGACGGCGTCCGGCCGTCGGTTCCGCGACGAGATGGGCGTGCTCAACCTCCGCGCGGCCGACGCGTGTGGCGACGTGCTGTGGTGCATCGCCGGCCGTACTGTCCGCCTGTGAGCGACGCCCTCCGCCTCTGCCTCGGGACCCTGACCGCGCTGCGGGTGCCGGCTCCCACGTCCGTCGACCGCCGTACGGCGGCGCGCGCGATGCTGCTCGCACCCCTGGCCGGGCTGCTGCTCGCCGTACCCCTCGTCCTGCTGCTGCTCCTCGACGTGCCACCGCTGCTGCTGGCCGCGCTGGCCGTGGCCGCGCTCGCGCTGCTGACCCGCGGCCTCCACCTCGACGGCCTGGCCGACACCGCCGACGGGCTCGGGTCCGGTCGCACGGGTGACCACGCGCTCGCGGTGATGCGCCGCTCGGACGTCGGGCCGTTCGGCGTCGTGACGCTGGCGCTGGTGCTGCTGGTCCAGGTCGCGTCGCTGGCGGTGCTGGTCGCGACCGGCACCGGGCCCGGGGTTCTCCTCGCCGCGCTCCTGGTGAGCCGCGGCGTGCTGCCGCTGCTGTGCACCGCGGCGTTCCCTCCCGCGCGCCGCGACGGGCTCGGGGTGTCGTTCGCGGGCGTCGTACCGACCGTTGCGGCCGCCGGCTCGGCGCTCGTCGCCGTGGTGGTCGGGCTTGCCCTGGCCGCCCTGCTGACCGACATGCAGTACCAGGGCCCGCTGCCCCGCAGCACCGGGTACTTCTGGTTCGCCGGCAGCGGCGAGTGGCCGGCGGTCGCGCTGGCAGTGCCGATCGCGGCCGCCGTCGCCGTCGCAGCGGCCCTGCTCCTCGCCCGTCGCTGCGCCGCCCGGTTCGGCGGCCTCACCGGCGACACCTACGGCGCCGGCGTCGAGGTCGCCTTCACCACCATGCTGCTGGTCCCCGCCCTCCTGCTCCCCTGACCCGTCCCCGCCGAGGTGCCCGGTCTTGATGGCCGAGGTGCCCGGTCTTGATGGCCGAGGTGCCCGGGCTTGCAGGGCTGGTTTCGAGACGGGCGCAGAACGCCCTCCTCAACCATCGGTCGCCGCGCGCGGGGTCAGGACTCGCGGACCGAGGTGTCCACGAACGGCGGCTTCACGACCGTGAAGATCTCGCGCCGGCCGCGGACGTCGACGCCGACCTCGGCGCCCTCCTCGACGAAGGACGGCAGCAGCGCCAGGCCGATGCCCTTCTTCAGCGTCGGCGAGAAGGTGCCGGAGGTGACGTCGCACAGAGGTACGTCGGCAGCCAGGGTCACGCTCATGCCCGGACGCGGGATGCCACGGCCGGTGGCCAGCAGCCCGCGCAGCAGCCGCTCCGGCCCCTGCTCGCGCTCGGCGAGCAACACCTCGCGACCCCAGAACCGGTCCTTCTTCCAGCCGACCGCCCAGCCGACCCGGCCCTGGTTGGGGGTGACGTCGAGGGAGATGTCCTGCCCGTGCAGCGGGTAGCCCATCTCGGTGCGCAGGGTGTCGCGGGCGCCGAGTCCGCACGCGAGCAGGCCGAACTCCTCGCCGGCCGCGACCAGCGCGTCCCACAGCTCGCCGGCGACGTCGTTGCGGGCGATCAGCTCGTAGCCCCGCTCGCCCGTGTAGCCGGTGCGGCAGACCACCACGCCGGTGCCGCCGAACTGGGCCTCCTCGAACGACATGTACTCGTGGCCGGTCGGCAGGCCGACCCTGTCGAGCACCTCGTCCGACTTGGTGCCCTGCACCGCCAGGACGGCGTACGTCGTGTGGTGGTCGGTGATCTCGACACCCTCGGGTGCCTCGGCGCGGAGCCGGCGTACGACCTCGGCGGTGTTGGCGGCGTTGGGCACCAGCAGGACGTGCTCGTCGTCCTGGAGGTAGGCGATCAGGTCGTCGACGATCCCGCCGGTCGCGTCGTCGCAGCACAGGGTGTACTGCGCCTTGCCCGGCCGGATCCGGCCGAGGTCGTTGCTCAGCGTGGCGTTGACGTACGCCGCCGCGCCCGGCCCGGTGACCATCGCCTTGCCGAGGTGGCTGACGTCGAAGATGCCGACGGACTCGCGGACCGCGGTGTGCTCCTTGACCACCCCGGTGGCGTACTCCAGCGGCATCGACCAGCCCCCGAACTCGGCGAACTTCGCACCCAGGGCGACGTGCCGGTCGTGCAGCGGTGAGGTGAGCAGCTGTGCATCGGTCATGAGCGTGAACCTACCGTCTAGAGTGCGCTGCGTGACCACGTACACCCTCCGCAGCGCCAGCCCTGCCAAGACCCGTGCCGACGCCGTCGTCGTCGGTGTCACGACCTCCTCGAAGGGGCCGGCTGTGGTGGAGGCGGCGCAGGACGTGGCGGTGGCCTACGGCCGCAGGCTCCGGCCGCTGCTGCAGACCCTCGGCTTCACCGGCAAGGCCGGCGAGACCGCGAAGATCCCGACCTCCGGCACCATCGCCTCGCCGCTGCTCGTGCTGGTCGGCCTGGGCGACGCAGCGAAGGTCGACGCGACCGCCGTACGCCGCGCGGCCGGGGTCGTCGCGAGGACCGTCACGAACGCGGCGTCGCTCGCGGTGGCGCTGCCCGCCGACTCCCCCGAGCTGGTGCGCGCGGTCACGGAGGGGCTGGTGCTGGGCGCCTACACCTTCGACACCTACAAGAAGGACACCCGTCCGGAGAGCAAGCAGCCCGGCGACGTGGTGGTGCTCAGCGGCATCGCCCGGCAGGGCGAGGCCACCGCGGCGTTCGAGCGTGCGCAGCAGCTCGCGACCGCGGTCAACCGCGCCCGGCAGTGGGTGAACCTGCCGGCCAACGACCTCAACCCGCCGTCGATGGCGGACGCGATCGTGGCGCAGCACAAGGAGGTCACCAAGGGCCGGGTCGCCCCGAAGATCGACGTGCAGGTGTGGGACGAGAAGCAGCTCGCTGACGACGGCTGTGGCGGCATCCTCGCGGTCGGCGGCAGCTCGGCGACGCCGCCCCGGATGGTGAAGCTGACCTGGTCGCCCGAGGGCGCGACGAAGCACGTCGCCGTCATCGGCAAGGGCATCACCTACGACTCCGGCGGCTACACCATCAAGCCGCCCGCCTCGATGCTGCACATGAAGGAGGACATGGCCGGCGCCGCGGCGGCCGTGCAGACGCTCTTCCTCGTCGCGCAGCTCGGGCTCCCGATCAAGCTCACGGCGTACGCCCCTCTGGCGGAGAACATGATCTCCGGCGCGGCCATGCGCCCGGGCGACGTACTCACGATCCGCGGCGGCACCACCGTCGAGATGACCAACACGGACGCCGAGGGTCGGCTGATCATGGCCGACGCGCTCGTGATGGCCGCCGAGGAGAAGCCCGACGTCATCCTCGACATCGCCACCCTGACCGGCCACATGGTGGTCGCGCTCGGCGAGCGGGTCGCCGCGATCATGGGCACCGACGAGATCCGCGACGCCCTCGTCGCGGCCGCCGCCGACGCCGGCGAGTCGGTCTGGCCGATGCCGATCCCGGAGGAGATGAACGAGCGGATCAAGAGCTCCAAGGTCGCCGACATCTCCCAGCACGACTGGGTCCGCTGGGGCGGCGGCCTCTTCGCCGCCGCGTTCCTCCGCGAGTTCGTCGACGGCATCCCGTGGGGCCACATCGACATCGCCGGCCCCGGCTTCAACCCGGGCAAGGAGCACGGCTACACGCCGACCGGCGGCACCGGCTTCGGGGTCGCCACGTTGGTGGAGTACCTCGAGTCGTTGCTGGAGGCCTGACGGCCGACTGTCACAAGGCTGCAATTGCAGCCGCATGACACAGCGGTCTTCGCCGGCCAGCGTCACAACCGCGCAATTGCAGCCGGATGACAGGTTCGCAGCCGATTTCTCTGTCGTGCGGCTGCAATTGCGGCCTTACGGCATCGCGTCAGCTCTTCTTCGGCTTCCCCCACCGCTTGTCCCGGACTGCGACGCCGGTCGTGGCCTCATCCTTCAGCTCGAACAAGTCCGTCGCCTTGATGAGGCGGCTGAGACTCGCATACCCGCGATTGCGCGCGTCGAACGACGACTGGTTTGCAATGTGTTGGCCGACGGCACTGACCCGCGCCCAACCACTCTCGTCGGCTGACGCCTGGACCGCCCCTCGCAGCAATCTCACCAACGTGGTGTCGCCCTTGAGCTCCGCAGTCGACGCTTGCAGGGAGCCAGCGGGCACTCCGGCCGATGGGTCATCCGGCTCGTCCAGTTGATCGAGATAGAGGAACCGCGAGCAGGCACTCACAAACGGTGCTGGTGTCTTCTGCTCCCCGAACCCGTAAACGGCCGCACCCTTCTCACGGAGGTGCATGACCAGTGGTGTGAAGTCGGCATCGCTCGACGCAATCGCGAAGGCATCCGGGTGATCGGTGTAGAGGAGCGCCATCGCGTCCACCACCATCGCCATGTCGCTCGCGTTCTTGCCCTTCGAGTAGTCGTACTGCTGCATCGGCTTGATCGCGTGCTCGTGAAGTTGCTCGGACCATTGCTTGAGGTGGCCAGACGTCCAGTTGCCGTAGGCGCGTCGGACGTTGGTCTCGCCGAAAGTCGACAGTTCACTCAAGATGAGGTCGAGCTTTGACGCCGGAGCGTTATCCGCGTCGATCAACAGCGCCACCCGAGGTCTGGGGTCCATCGCCGCAGCGTCCCACGTCGCACGCGCCGGCGTACGTCGATCACGACAACGTCATCCGTTGTGACCGCTCGGACGCCTGGACGACCAGGACGTATGACGTCCCGCGCAACGTCATACGATCCGGTTGCCGGGGCGACTGTTGCCCCGGCGACCAGCTCGTGTGACGTCTCGGCAGTCCGGCCGACAAGACGGGGCACCTCGACCATCCAGACCGGGCACCTC
>NZ_SDKM01000036.1 GCF_004519545.1 Nocardioides guangzhouensis | reverse complement strand
CCCACGGATCAATCACAAGAGCCGCAATTGCGGCCCTACGACAGCTCCGGCACGAACAGCACCCGCCCTACGGGCTGAGGTCCGGCCCCCACGCTCAGGCGGGGAAGCCCTCCCCCTTCGCCACCAGGTCGCGGAGGTACGCCGTCGGCCGGAACCGCTCGCCGTACGCCTCGGCCAGCTCGTCGGCGCGGGCCACGAACTCGGCGAGCCCGATCGGGCCGACGCCGTTGCCACGCTCGTCGGTGCGCTGGTAGCCGGTCATGAACTGCGCGGCACCGCCGGTGTTGGGCGGGAAGCCGATGCCCATGACCGAGCCGATGTTGGCGGCGGCCACGGAGGTGATCACGCCCTCCTCGAAGCACTTCGCGGTCTCGAGCGCCTCGACGAACAGCATCCGGTCCTTCACGTCCTGGAAGGGGACCTGCTCGGCGGCGACCGGGAACTCCTCGGCCAGACCCGGCCACAGGCGCTGGCGCGCGCCGTTCTCGTCGTACTCGTAGAAGCCGGCGCCCTTCAGCCGCGACGGGCGGCCGAGCTCGACCATCCGGCGGCTGACCGCGGTGCCCGGGTGCTCGTCGTACGGCGTGCCGTCGCGCTCGGCGGCGGCCTGGGTCGCCAGGGCGATCTTGAGCATCAGCTCCATGTTGAGCTCGTCGGAGAGCTGCAGCGTCCCCACCGGGTAACCGGCCTGGGTGGCAGCACGCTCCAGGGAGACCGGGTGCACGCCCTCGGCGAGCATCGCGAGTCCCTCGTTGACCATGAACCCGATCACCCGCGAGGTGTAGAAGCCGCGGCTGTCGTTGACAACGATCGGGGTCTTGCGGATCTGGAGGACCACATCGTAGGCCTTGGCCAGCGCGGCGTCCGAGGTCTCCTTGCCGCGGATGATCTCGACCAGCGGCATCTTGTCGACCGGGCTGAAGAAGTGCAGGCCGATGAAGTCGGCCGGCCGGTCGACGCCGGCACCGAGCTCGGTGATCGGGAGCGTCGAGGTGTTGGAGCAGAGCAGCGCGTCGGCGTCGACGTACGGCGCCACCTCGGCGAAGACCTGCTGCTTCAGCCCCGGGTCCTCGAAGACCGCCTCGATCACCAGGTCGCAACCGGCCAGGTCCGCCGGGTCCGCGGTCGGGCGGATGCGGTCGAGCAGCTCGGCCTTCTTGTCCTCGGTGGAGCGCCCCTTGGCGATCGCCTTGTCCAGCAGCGTGGCGCTGTACGCCTTGCCCTTCTCGGCGCTCGCGACCTCGACGTCCTTCAGGACGACCTCCATGCCGGCTCGGGCGCAGGAGTACGCGATACCGGCGCCCATCATGCCGGCGCCGAGGACGCCGACCTTGCGGGCGACGTACGGCTCGAAGCCGTCCGGGCGCAGCGACCCGGAGCTGATCGCCTGCAGGTCGAAGAAGAACGCCTGGATCATGTCCTTCGACTGCTGCCCGGTGACCAGCCTGGTGAGGTAGCGGGACTCGATCCGGGCGGCGGTGTCGACGTCGGTCTGCGCACCCTCGACCGCGGCCGAGAGGATCGCGCGGGTCGCCGGGTAGACCGCACCCTTGGTCTGCTTGCGCAGCAGCGCCGGGAACGCCGGCAGGAACGGCGCCAGCTTCGGGCTGCTCGGGGTGCCGCCGGGCATGCGGTAGCCCTCGCGGTCCCACGGGTTCTGCGCGGCCTCGGCGTCGTCTCGGTGGGCGAGGATCCACGCCTTCGCGGCCGGGACCAGCTCCTCGCGGGTGGCGACCAGCTCGTCGACCAGGCCCTTCTCCAGCGCCTGCTGCGGCTTGAACCGGGTGCCGGGGAGGAGCACGTCCATGAGCGCGGTCTGCAGGCCGAGCAGGCGTACGACGCGGGTGACGCCGCCGCCGCCGGGGAGCAGGCCGAGGGTGGACTCGGGCAGGCCGACCAGAGCCTTCGGGTCGTCGACGACGATGCGCCGGTTGGCGACCAGGCAGATCTCGAAGCCGCCGCCGAGCGCGGCGCCGTTGACCGCGGCCACCACCGGGCGCGGCAGCAGCTCGAGCCGGCGCAGCGCGCCCTTGATCCGCTCGCAGGACTCGAAGACGTCGGCGGCGTCGGCCGGCGTCGCCTGGCTCATCAGCTTGAGGTTGCCGCCGGCGAAGAAGGTCTTCTTGGCGCTGGCGATCACCACTCCGGTGACCCCGGTCGCCTCGTCCTCGAGATCGGCGTACAGGCGGTCGACCGCGGCGACCATCGCGTCGCGGTAGAGGTCGTTCATGGTGTTCGTGCTGGCCGTCGGGTCGTCGAGGGTCAGCGTGACGATGCCGTCGGCGTCCCGGTCGTAGCGGACCGCGCTCTGGACGGTGCTCTCGGTGCTCATCGGTGTCCTTCGTTCGTGGATCAAGTCTTGTTGAGTTGCGCCTCCCTCACCGTTGAGTTGCGCCTGGCTCCGGGTCGCGCGCAAGGGAGGCGCGATTCAAGCGCCCGGGAGGCGCAACTCAACGGGGACGGCTAGACGAGCTCGACGATGGTGGCGATGCCCATGCCGCCGCCGACGCAGAGCGTGGCCAGGCCGCGGCGCTGGTCGCGCCGCTCGAGCTCGTCGATCAGGGTGCCGAGGATCATCGCGCCGGTCGCGCCGAGCGGGTGGCCCATCGCGATCGCGCCGCCGTTGACGTTGGTGATCTCGTGGCTGATGCCCATGTCCTGCATGAACCGCATGGCGACCGCGGCGAACGCCTCGTTGATCTCGAACAGGTCGATGTCGGCGACCTCGAGCCCGGCCTTCGCCAGCGCCTTGCGGGCGGCCGGTGCCGGGCCGGTGAGCATGATCGTCGGGTCGCTCCCGGAGACCGCGGTGGCCAGCACCCGGGCCCGCGGCCGAAGCCCGAGCTCGGCGCCGATCTCCTCGGTGCCGATCGCCATCAGTGCGGCGCCGTCCACGATCCCGGAGGAGTTGCCGGCGTGGTGGACGTGGTCGATCCGCTCGACCCAGTGGTACTTCTCCAGCGCCACGTCGTCGAAGCCGGCGTCCCGGCCGATCGAGGCGAACGACGGCTTGAGGCCGGCCAGCGACTCGGCGGTGGTGCCGGGCCGGATCAGCTCGTCGTGGTCGAGCACGGTCAGGCCGTTGATGTCCCTGACCGGGATCACCGAGCCCGAGAAGTAGCCGTTGGCCCAGGCCTTCGCGGCGCGCGCGTTCGACTCTGCGGCGTACGTGTCGACGTCGGTGCGGGTCCAGCCGCCAAGGGTGGCGATCAGGTCGGCGCCGATGCCCTGCGGGACGAAGGAGGTGTCGAGCGCGGTGGCGGGGTCGGTTGCCCAGGCGCCGCCGTCGCTGCCCATCGGCACCCGGCTCATCGACTCGACGCCGCCGGCGAGGATCAGGTCCTCGAATCCGGAGCGGACCCGGCCGGCCGCCTGGTTGACGGCCTCGAGGCCGGAGGCGCAGAACCGGTTGAGCTGGACGCCGGCGACGGTCTCGGGCAGGCCGGCCTTCAGCGCGGCGGTCTTGGCGATGTCGCCGCCCTGGTCGCCGATCGGCGTGACCACGCCGAGGACCACGTCGTCGACGCGGTGCGGGTCGAGCGTCGGGTTGCGGGACTGGATCTCGTCGAGGAGGCCGACCACGAGGTCGACCGGCTTCACCTCGTGCAGCGAGCCCGTCTTCTTCCCCTTGCCGCGCGGTGTCCGGATGTGGTCGTACACGAATGCTTCTGCCATGACCGTCCCTGTCGGAGGTGAGTCGGGTGGACCGGTGCGGCCGCTCCCCGAGCGGGTACCTCCGATTGTGACACCATCACTGTCATCGTGGTCAACGGCGACCTGCTGTGACGCGGGGCACAAGCGTGGCCAGCCAGTCCCGCAGCGCCGCGAGGCCGGGCGCGGTCAGTCCGTGCCCACCCCCGTCGCGGTACGCCGTGAGGTCGGCGTCGGCCTCGCCGTGCAGGTAGTCCCAGGTCCGGTCCAGCAGCTCCCGCGGGATCACGCGGTCCTGCTCACCCTGCGCCACGAAGACCCGCACGCCCGCGAGCCGGCCGGGCGTCACCGGGACGCCGGCGTCGAAGGGGAGCGTGCCGTAGAGCACCGCAGCCCCGGCGAACCGGTCCGGGTCGTCGAGCAGCAGCCCGCCCGCGAACGCCGCCCCGCCACTGAAGCCGACCAGCACGACCGGGCGCTCCTCGGTGGCGACCTCCTCCAGCCAGGCCCGGAACCAGGCCATCGTCTCGGCCAGCGACTCGGCGACCGGGCGACCGATACCCCGGTTGGCGAACCAGGCGTAGCCGCCGCCCTCGGCGATCGGCGCCCGCACCGCGGCGTACGCCGGACCCTCCGGCAGGTGGGCGGCCAGCCCGACGATGTCGACCTCCGACGCACCGCGCCCGTGCAGCAGCACGACGAGCGGGGCGGAGGCGTCGCGGGCGCCGGCGTACGCGACGGCAGGGACAGGGAGGTGCGTCATGACGGACTCCAACAGTTGAAGGTTCAATCAATCATACCGCGGCTAGTGTGGCGGCATGGCACCGGCCGAGGAGACTGCGCCCGATCCCGACCACCCCGACGCCGACCACCGCGACACCGACCATCGCGACCCGGCCGCCTGCACCGTGCTCGTCACCGGGGCCACCGGCTTCGTCGGCCGGCGCCTCGTCCCGGCGCTCCTCGAGGACGGTCGACGGGTGCGCGCGATGACCCGGCGTCCCGAGGCGTACGACGGCCCCGGGGAGCCGGTCGGCGGCGACGTGTCCGACCCGGACAGCCTGGTCGCCCCGCTCGACGGCGTGGACGTGGCGATCTACCTGGTGCACTCCCTCGACTCCCCGGACTTCGAGCGCCGCGACGCCGAGGCGGCCCGGGCGTTCGGGGCCGCGGCCGCGCACGCCGGGGTGCGCCAGATCGTCTACCTCGGAGGGCTCGGCTCCGAGGACGAGGACCTCTCCCCCCACCTGCGCTCGCGCCGCGAGGTCGAGGGGCTGCTCGGCGAGTCCGGGGTGCCGGTGACGGTGCTGCGCGCCGCGATCGTGGTCGGCCAGGGCGGCATCTCGTGGGAGCTGACCCGGCAGCTGGTCAAGAACCTGCCCGCGATGGTGGTGCCGAAGTGGGTGAGCACCCGCACCCAGCCGATCGCCCTCGACGACGTGACCCGCTACCTCGCGGGCGTCGTTGACGACGAGCGCGCGTTCGGCCGGGTCTTCGAGATCGGCGGCCCCGACCAGCTGACCTACCTGGAGATGCTGCAGCAGGCGTCGCTGGTCTCGGTCGGGAAACGGGTCCCGATCGTGCAGGTGCCGGTGCTGACGCCGCGGCTCTCGTCGTACTGGCTGGCCCTGGTCACCGATGTCGACGTCACGACCGGCCGCAACCTGATCGACTCGATGGGCACCGAGGTGGTCGTCACCGACACGTCGATCCGCGAGATCGTGCCGGGCGACCCGGTCCCCTACGAGGAGGCGGTACGCCGAGCGCTCGAGGAGCGGGGCCGAGACTGGTAGCCGGCCTCAGGCGAAGACGACCGGCAGCGCGAGCAGCATCGTCGCCGACCAGGTGACGTGGGTGAGGATCGGCGCGAGCACCCCGCCGGACGCGCGTCGCTCGAGCCCGACCACGGCGCCGAGCAGCACCGCCGCGAACGCCAGCATGACGTTGCCCGTGGCCAGGGTGGCGACGGCATAGGCCACCGTGGTGACCACGACCGGGTACTGGGTCACGGCGGCGTAGGCGGCACCGCGGAAGAAGAGCTCCTCGGCGATCCCGTTGACGACCGTGATCACCAGCAGCAGCGCCACCGACCCCTCGTCGGCGAAGTCGAGGATGCTGCGCACCTGGTCGCCGAGCCACGGCATCTCGCGGACCACCAGGCCGCCGACCACGAACACCGCGGCCAGGCCGAGCCCGAGCAGGATCGGCCCGAGCACGGGACGGCGCAGCTGCTCGGAGGTGTGCGCGATCCGGCCGAGGTGCAGCGGCCCGGACGCGAACGCCCCGATCGTCCACACGACGGCGAGCCCGAACGTCGCGGGGTAGAACCACGGGCTGCCCGGCTCGATGTTGAGCGACAGCCCGAGCACCACGGCGCCGAGGACCACGAACAGCGACGTGACCACCTGGCGGCGCCGCAGGTCGCGGATGCTCTGCCGGTGGTCGCGCGGGACCATCTCGACGAGGGTCCGGTGCAGCCAGGCACGCACGGCACCCTCCGTTCCGGTGGCTCGGTCGGGCTCCAGTCCACCACACGACGCAACGCCGGGCGCGACACCGGTGGTCCGGTGGTCGCGCCCGGCGTGGGCAGGAGGGCGGGTCAGCCCTTCAGGCCGTCCTTGGCCTCCTTGGCGGCGTCCTTGACCTTCTCGCCGGCCTGCTTGGCGTGTGCCTTGGACTGGTCGGCCTTGCCCTCGGCCTCGAGGTCCCGGTCGCCGGTGGCCCGACCCGTGGTCTCCTTGGCCTGGCCGCCTGCCTGCTCTGCCTTGTGCTTGGCCTTGTCGCCGATGCTCATCTCTACTCCTGTCTGTCCGACAGCCTCCCCGTGACACGGGCGTGAGCGTTTCGTACCCACCTGTCCCGGGATCACGCGCGACGGTCGCCGGCGGAGGCGACACCGAGCCAGTCGTGCGGGTTCCCGTCCCAGCACCAGCCGAGCTTCGGCCCGCTCGCTGATCCACAGCGCCGGCACCCGCCGGTCGTGCCGACGCGAGCCGGAGAGCATGAAGCACGTGTTCTTCGCCAGCAGGCTCGGGGCCTGGGTGACCACGGCGATGCCTTCGTCGATGGTGAGCGGTGTGCGCCCGCGCTCCCGGATCACCGGCAGCGCGGCCTCGGGCCGGACGCCGCAGAACTCCTCGCCGCGCTCCACGTCGACGAGCAGGTACGCCGAGGCGCGCGGCACCGCGAGCTCCGGCAGCGGGTGGTACGTCGCGAGGTCGCCCTCGGCGTGGTTCCGGTCGATCCGGCCCGGCCGGGTCCCGTCGGCGAGCCGCAGCAGCGGGACCGTGCGCTCCGGCGGCACCAGGTCACGGGTGACCACCAGCACGAACGGAAGCCGCCCCTCGGCCGGCACGGTGTCGGGCAGCGCGGCGGCGTGGCCGCGCAGTGGTTCCACCAGGCCCCGGAAGGACGTCTCGTCCGTCCCGGCCAGGGCGGGGTAGCCCAGCTCGACCAGGCGGTCGAGCTGGGCGTCGAGTTCGGAGGTGTGGTCCACGGGCACGGGCAGGCTCCTGTCGTCGGCGGCAGGAGACCAACGCACCGGCCGGTCGCGGAGTTCCCTCAGCGGCGCCCGGAGCTGAATCCGGCGGCGCTGTGGCCCCCGCTCTTCCCGGGTCCGCCGGAGCCACCGCGGCGCGAGCGGTTGCGGTTGCCACCGCCGCTGCGACCGGTCGAGCCGGACCCGGACTTCGCCGAGCCGTTGCCGGACCTCGCCGCGCCGGAGCCGCCGCGGCGCCGGTTGCGGCCGCGGCCAGTCGACGTACCGGCGGTGGGCTGGGCGGGTGCGTCCGCGACCAGGCCGCCCGGCCGGGACCGCTCGCCGGGGGCGAGCTCGCCGAGCACCGGGTGCCCGGCGCCGTCGACCCGGGTGGTGGTCGGCCGGATCCCGGCCGCGCGGGTGAGCGCGCGGACGTCGCGGACCTGGTCGTCGGTCATCAGCGTGACCACGGTGCCCTCGGCGCCGGCCCGTGCGGTCCGCCCGGACCGGTGCAGGTAGGCCTTGTGCTCGACCGGCGGGTCGGCGTGCACGACCAGCGCCACGTCGTCGACGTGGATGCCGCGGGCCGCGATGTCGGTGGCCACCAGCGTGGTCGCCCGGCCGGAGTGGAAGGCCTCCATGTTCCGGGTCCGGGCGTTCTGGCTGAGGTTGCCGTGCAGGTCGACGGACGGGACGCCGTTGTTGTTCAGCTGCCGGGCCAGCGCCTTGGCGCCGTGCTTGGTCCGGGTGAACACCACGGTGCGGCCCGGCGCGCTGGCCAGGTCGAGCAGCACCGGGAGCCGGTGCGCGCGGTCGGCGAGGTGCAGCACGTGGTGGCTCATGGTCGCGACCGGCGACTGCGCGGAGTCCGCCTCGTGCGTGACCGGGGTCCGCAGGTAGCGGCGGACGAGCACGTCGATGGCGTTGTCGAGGGTCGCGGAGAACAGCAGCCGCTGGCTGCCGCGCGGGGTCTGGTCGAGCAGCCGGCGTACGGCGGGCAGGAAGCCGAGGTCGGCCATGTGGTCGGCCTCGTCGAGCACGGTGATCTCGACGTCGCGCAGCGTGCAGTGGCCCTGTCCGATCAGGTCCTCGAGCCGGCCGGGGCAGGCCAGCACGATGTCGACGCCGCGCGAGAGGCCACGCACCTGCGGGTTCTGGCCGACGCCGCCGAAGACGGTCTGGGAGGAGAGGCCGGCGGCGGCCGCCAGCGGCGCCAGCTCGGCCTCGATCTGTCCGACCAGCTCGCGGGTCGGGGCGAGCACGAGCGCACGCGGGGCGCCGGGGCGCGGCGGACGTCCGCCGGCGGCGAGCCGCGTGACCAGCGGCAGCAGGAACGCGAACGTCTTGCCGGAGCCGGTGCGGCCGCGGCCGAGGACGTCGCGGCCGGCCAGCGAGTCCGGCAGGGTCGCGGCCTGGATCGGGGTGGGGGTGGTGATGCCCAGGTCGTCGAGGACGCGGGCAAGGGACGAGGGGACGCCGAGGTCGGCGAACGAAGAAGACAAGGTGATTCGCTATCCGTTGGTGTCTCACCAACGCGTTCCCGCGGGTGGCGGGAGGGGCGGGTGCGCCGCTGGGCGGGCGCGCGTCCTCGGCACTGTGGTCGACACGATGGTCGGCACCGTGGTCGGGGACGCCCTCGGCCCGGGGCAAGACTGGACGGGCCGGCTGCCCCCAACCTAGTTCACCCGACCCCGGATCGCCGCTTCCGCCACGGGGTGACGTCGGGCACAGGTCTCCGCGAGGGCGCGCCCGGCGGCGTGAGGAGGACGACCGCGCCCGCGGCCGAGCCGACCGCGACCCAGCCGGTCACCAGCCCGGCGGTCGGGTCCGTGGAGGTGAGGAACACCGGCGAGCGGACGAGGCCCTCGATGACGAGCAGTCCCACGCCGGACAGGGCCACGACCGGCGCCACCACGACGCCTGGCTCCGGGTCGCCGAGCCGCATCAGGGAGGTCGCGAGCGCCACGGCGACGAGGCCCGCCACGACCAGCTCGGCGGACGCTTCCGGCACCGGTGGCCGGACGTCGCGCCAGCCCAGGATCGCCAGCAGGCCGAGCCAGGCCAGGGCGATCAGCACGACGCCCGTCAGCAGGACCGGGGCCCGGCGCCGCCACGGACCCTGCGGGGCGACGCCGGTGAGCGGCGCGGCCGCGTCGTCGAGGAGGTACGCCGCGCAGCCGGCCAGGGCCAGCTCCGCCATGCGTCCCACGAACGGCAGGGCCGCCGACGTCGGCCACCTGGCCGCGATCGCCAGCACCAGGACGCTCGAGGCGAGCCCGGTGGCGGCGACCGGCCAGGGCGTCCTGGCGAGCGCCGTCCTGTCGACCATGGTCATGGCGCCACCTCAGGCCAGGGCCAGGGCGTAGCAGGCCGCCGCGGCCAGCGTCAGCCCCGCGCCGGCGAAGAGCAGCGGACGCCGGTGCTGGGGGTCGCGGAGCAGGGCCGCCACCACCGCCAGGCCGCACAGGCACAGCACCCAGCCGAGCGCCCAGCCCGGCGTGATCCCGGGCACGAACGTGGTGCTGATGATCTGCTCGGTGTCCGGGTCCACGTGCTCGTCCATCAGCACGGGCCAGGCCGACGCAAGGCGTATGTCGCTCCCGCGGGAGTCGCTGGCGGGGATCGCCGTGGCGACCACGAGGACGACCACCCCGAGGAGCCCGGATCCGCGGAACGGCATCCAGCGCGCGACCACCACGCCCAGCAGCGGGCCGCCGAGCGCGGCCACGGGTCCCATGGCGATGAGAGCTGGCAGGACCGTGCTCGCCGGATAGTCCCCGAACCACGCCACCGGCAGGCTCGACGGCTCTCCGTCCGGAGGCCAGAACGCCGCCGTGACGAGCATGAAGCCGACGGTCGCCGTGCCCGCGGCGGCCGAGACGAGGCAGGCAAGGCACAGGGAGAGGGTCCGCACCTGCCGGCCGACCGGCAGGACGCCGGCCAGCTCGCGGGTGCGCAGCATCGAGTTGGTCAGCCGATGAGCGACGAGGAAGCCGAACACCCCGAAGAAGAACGCGATCATCATCGTCCCGAACATCGGGTCCGTTCCGCCGCCGTCGCGCTGGACGACGCTGGCGACCACCATGACCAGGACCACCGCGCAGGGCAGCACGAACAGCGGGTGCCGGACGTACCGCCGGGCGTCGGCCCGGGCCAGGGCGAGCAGGGTGGCACGTCCGTCCGCCACGGCGGCGGGGGCCGGGGACTCCGCGTGGATCAGTCCGGCGCTCATGACACGGCCTCCAGTCCTGCGTCGTGCGCGGCGTCGCCGACGAGGAGGAGGTAGGCGTCCTCGAGGTCGGGCTCGATCAGCTCGGCGTCCGGCGGCGGGTCGCCGACGTTGCGGACCCGTCCGGTCCCGGTGCGCCACGCGTGCTGCGCCGCCGGGTGCCGGTCATCGGCCATCCACACCCGGCCGGTGGCCTGACGGACCAGGTCCGTGACCGCGCCGTCGAAGAGCACCCGGCCACCGTCCAGCACCACCACCCGCTCGCAGAGGGCCGCGACGTCCTCCGTCTGGTGGGTCGAGATGAGGACGGTGGCCGACTCCCCGGCCCGGCCCAGCACGTCGCGGAGCCGCCCGCGCTGGGCCGGGTCGAGACCGGTGGTCGGCTCGTCGAGCACCAGCAGGTCCGGCTGCCCGATCATCGCCTGCGCCAGCACGAGCCGGCGCCGCTGGCCGCCCGACAGCGCCGAGACCCGCTTGGGGGCGACGTCGGTCAGGTCGACCAGCTCGACCACGCGGCGTACCTCGGCGTGCCGGGTCTCCGCGTCCGACCACTCCTTGAGGATTGCCAGGTAGTCGAGGAACGAGAACGCCGTGAACCCGCGCGGGAACCCGGTCTCCTGCGGGACGTAGCCGAGGCGCCGGCGTACGGCGGTCCGACCGGTCGCGGTGCCCGGGTCGGACCCCAGCACCTCGACCGTGCCGCGGTCGGCAGCCAGGGCCGTGGCGAGGATCCGCAGCATCGTGGTCTTGCCCGCTCCGTTGGGTCCGAGCAGGCCCGTGATGCCCGGCCTGAGGGCAAGGGTGACGTCGGAGAGCGCGTCGGCCCGGCCATAGGACTTGCCGACGTCGGTCAGGGCGACGGTGGTGGTGTTCATGAGTGCCTCCCCAGGAGGTCGAGGGACGAGTGGCGCAGCAGGACGGCGGCGGCGGCCACGAGCGCCACGGCGGCGAGCAGCACCTGCATGAGCGGTTCGACGACCTCGACGGGGTCGCCGAGACGGTTGGCGGTCAGGACGGCCACGGACCACGTGCCGCCGATGACGGCGGCGGTCGTGGACGTGCCGACGTACGGCGCGAGCGCGAGGGTCAGCGAGACCCCGGCCAGTGCGGGCGTGAGCCAGGCGACCGCGAGCCAGGCGGGCCCGGGCAGTCCGAGACCGAGCAGGACGGTGACCGGGACCGAGGTCGCCAGCACCCCGGTGGTCCGGAGCAGGAGCAGCCGCAGCGACGAGTACGGCGTGACGGTGACCAGCTCGTGGGCCGGGTCGGCGTCACCGCCGAACGAGACGGCGACGCCGGCGACCGGGACCAGCGGCGCCACGACGAGGAACAGGGCCAGCCCGAGGTCCTCGGCGAACAGCGAGGCGAACCCCGCGAAGACCAGGACCGTGAACAGCCCGAGCAGCCAGGCACCCCGGAACGCCGGCACCGCGCCCAGCAGCCGGGCGGTCTCGGTGGACAGGCCCAGGCGCGTCATCAGCCGCTCCGCGAAGCCGGGTCGCGGCTCCTCGACGTGGGCACGGATCGCGTGCCAGGCCCGCTCGACCGGTTCATGAGGCAGGAGCTCGCGGAGTGCCGCGGCACACTCACGGCAGTCCATGAGGTGTGCCTCCACCGACGCTCCGACGACCGGCGCGCACCGGCCCTCGGCGTACGACGCGAGCGCGGTCGCGTCGACGTGCCAGGTCGTGCTCATGCGAGCTCCTCCCTCAACGAGGTGCGGGCGCGCTGCAGCCGCGACTTCACGGTGCCGCGCGGGATGCCGAGGAGGGCGGATGCCTCCCGGGTGGTGAGACCGTCGATCACGGTCAGCTGGAGGACCACCCGCAGCTCGGGCGAGATCCGGCCGAGCGCCGTGCCGACGTCGACGTTCTCGAGACGGAGGAGCACCTGCTCCTCGGCGGAGATCTCGTACTCGTCGCGTTCCAGCAGGGCCGGCCCGAGGCGGACGTCGGTACGGCGGCGCAGCCGGCTGATCAGGCGACGGATCGCGATCCCCCACAGCCAGGCTCCGACCGCACCGTCGCCGCGGAATCGGGCGGCGCCGTCCCAGGCGGCGATGAAGGTGTCCTGGAGGACCTCCGCGACCGCGTCCGGGTCCGCGCAGCGCCGGGCGAGCCGGGCGTGGATCCAGGTGGCGTGCCGGTCGTAGAGCTCGCGGAGCGCGCCCTCGTCCTTCCCGGCCATCTCCCTGAGGAGGTCGGCGTCTGTACGGTCACAGCCACCCATACAAGGACTGTCGCACCGGGAGGCCCGAGCGGACCACGGTGCCGCGAACCGTCCCGGTCAGGAGAGCTCGAGGACCCCGTCCTCGATCGCCGCGCGGCGCATCTGCCGGCGGTCGTGGAGGTAGCTCTGCCGCAGTCGCCACGGCTCCCGGTCGCCCTGCACCGGCAGGTTGTCGAGGCTGCGCAGCACGTAGTTCGGCGTGAAGTCCATGAACGGCGCCTCGCCGACGTCCGGGTCGCGTCGCGGTACGGCGACGGAGAGGCCGCGCGCGTCGAGGTGCGCGAGCAGCCGGCAGACGTAGTCGGCGACGAGGTCGGCCTTCAGCGTCCACGAGGAGTTCGTGTAGCCCACCGTGAACGCGAAGTTCGGGACGCCGCTGAGCATCATCGCCCGGTAGGCCATGGTCTGCGGCGGCTTCACCTCCTCGCCGTCGACGAGGAGCCGCATCCCGCCGACCAGGAGCAGGTTGAGCCCGGTGGCGGTGACGACGACGTCGGCCTCGAGCTCGCGGCCGGAGCCGAGCCGCAGCCCGGTGGGGGTGAACCGGTCGACGGTGTCGGTGACGATCTCGGCGGCGCCGTGCCGCAGTGCCCGGAAGAGGTCGCCGTCCGGGACGAAGCACATGCGCTGGTCCCACGGGTCGTAGCGCGGGCGGAAGTGGGTGTCGACGTCCACGTCCGGCAGCGCCTTCACGACCTGGCTGCGGACCAGGCGGCGTACCAGCGCGGGGCGGGCCCTGCTCAGCTTGTAGAGCCCCTGCGCCAGCAGGATGCTGCGCCACCGGATGATCGCGTGCACCGCGCGCGGCGGCAGCCGCCGGGAGAGCCGCTCGTGCAGCGGGTCGGTGCCCGGCAGGGACACGACGTACGACGGCGAGCGCTGCAGCATGGTCACGTGCGCGGCGTCCTCGGCCAGCGCCGGGACCAGCGTGACCGCGGTGGCGCCGGAGCCGATGACCACGACCCGCTTGCCGGCGTACGTGAGGTCCTCGGGCCAGTGCTGCGGGTGCACCACGGTGCCCGCGTAGTCCTCGACCCCGGCGAACTCGGGGGCGTGCCCCTGGTCGTAGTCGTAGTAGCCGGTGCAGGCCCACAGGAACGAGCAGGTGATCTCCGTCGGCCCGTCCGGGGTCTCGGCGAGCACCGTCCAGCGCTTGGCGCCCGAGTCCCAGGAGGCCTCGACGGCCTTGTGCCGGTACCGGATGTGGCGGTCGACGCCGTACGCCCGCGCGGTGTCGCGGACGTAGGCCAGGATCGACGGCCCGTCGGCGAGCGCCCGGCTCCCGGTCCACGGCCGGAAGCGGTAGCCGAGGGTGTACATGTCGGAGTCCGACCGGATCCCGGGGTAGCGGAACAGGTCCCAGGTCCCGCCGCTGGCCGCCCGCGCCTCCAGGACGGCGTACGTGCGGCGCGGGTGCTCCTCGGTCAGCCGGGCCGCCGCGCCGATCCCGGACAGGCCGGCTCCCAGGATCAGGACGTCGACGTGCTCGGTCACGCCCTCGACCCTACTGAATCCCGTTCAATTGCGGAAGCGTCGCACCACCGCCCGCTGTAACGCGGTGTTCTTGTCACTTAGTACGTGTTCAAACGCGTGCCAAGCGACATGAACACCGCGTTACAGCTGGAGCGGCGGGAGGTCAGGCGGCGCGCTGGAGGGCGCGACGGACGCGGGGACCACCGGTGGTCATCTTGTAGAGCTTGGCGAGCTGCTGCGGGGCGTTCTTCGGGGTGGTCTGCGCGAGCCAGCCGTTGGGCAGCGACAGGCGGACGACCTTGTGCCAGGCGCTGGCGACCTGCTTGTGCATCGGGGCCGAGTGGTAGTTGAGGTCGTACTTCTCGAACAGCGCCTTCACCTTCGGCGCGATCTCGGCGTACCGGTTGCTCGGCAGGTCCGGGAAGATGTGGTGCTCGATCTGGTGGCTCAGGTTGCCGGTCATGATATGGATCAGCTTCGGGCCGGAGATGTTGGCCGAGCCGAGCATCTGCCGGACGTACCAGTCACCGCGGGACTCGCCGTCGATCGAGCGCTTCTCGAAGGTCTCGACGCCCTCGGGGAAGTGGCCGCAGATGATGACCGAGTGGCTCCACACGTTGCGCACGGTGTTGGCCACGAAGTTCGCGGCCACGGTCGGCAGGAAGGAGCCGGTCGGCAGCGACAGCAGCGGGTGGACGACGTAGTCCTTGGTGGCCTGCTTCTTGATCTTGGCCAGCACCTGCTTCGCGCGCTTGCGGAACTCCGGGTCCTTGGTGCCCTTCCTCTTCATGGTGGCGCCGAGCTCGAGGTCGTAGGCCGCGATGCCGTACTCGAAGAACAGCATGTTCACGAAGTTCCACAGCGGCTGGCCGAGGTGGAACGGGTGCCACGGCTGGTCCTCGTCGACGCGCATGATGCCGTAGCCGAGGTCGTTGTCCTTGCCGATCACGTTGGTGTAGGTGTGGTGCAGCTCGTTGTGGCTGTGCTTCCACTGCTCGGCCGGGGTCGCGGAGTCCCACTCCCAGGTCGTCGAGTGGATCTTGGGGTCGCGCATCCAGTCCCACTGGCCGTGCAGGATGTTGTGCCCGATCTCCATGTTCTCGAGGATCTTCGAGATGCTCAGCCCGGCGGTGCCGAGGAGCCACGCGGGCGGGAAGGCGCTGAACAGCAGCACCGCGCGGCTGCCGAGCTCGATCGAGCGCTGGGTCTTGATCACGCCGCGGATGTACGCCGCGTCGGACGCGCCGCGGGAGTCGATGACCTCCTGCCGGATGGCGTCGAGCTCCCGGCCGATGTTCTCGATGTCCTCCGGGGTGAGGTGGGCGATCGGGTTGGTCGGCTTCTTCTGGATGGCGGTCATGCCGTCTCCTTCAGGTTGATCGGGTCGCGATCGGTTCGGGGTGTGGAGTGGTCAGTGGTCGAAGTCGCAGGGGCCGGCGGCGGCGTTGATGCACGTCTGCACGAGCACCCCGTCGCCCTCGACGGCCGTGGTCAGCTCGCCGTTGCGCAGGTCGCGGACCGCGCCCTCGCGCAGCGGGAGCACGCAGCCGTAGCAGATGCCCATCCGGCAGCCGCTGGGCATCAGCACGCCCGCGTCCTCGGCGGCGTCGAGGATCGGGGTGGCGCCGTCGGCCTCGACGACCGCACCGGTCTTCGCGAACGACACGCTGCCGCCCTCGCCGGTCACCAGCGTGGTGGTGCGGAACTTCTCGGTGTAGAGGTCGAGGCCCTTGGCGTCGTGGAGCTCCTGGAGCGCGTCGAGCAGCCCGGCCGGCCCGCAGGCGTACGTCGTGCGCTCGGCGAGGTCGGGCACCAGCGCTGGCAGCTCGTCGACGTCGAGCACGCCGTGCTCGTCGTCGTACCGCGCGACCAGCCGGATGGATCCGTCGACGTCGAGCTCCCGGAGGTTGTCCAGGAAGATGGAGTCCGGCTCGGAGGGCGCGACGTGCACCACGACGATGTCGAGGTCGCGGCTGCGGGGCAGGTGCACGACACCGCGGTCGGCGACCGGGAAGAGGTTGCGCAGCATGCCGATCACCGGGGTGATGCCGGAGCCGGCGGTGACGAAGAGCAGCTTGCCGGGCCGCTGGGCGAGCACGAAGTCGCCGGTCGCCTGCTCGAGCTGGACGACGGTGCCGGTCCGCGCCTCGTGCACGAGGAAGTTGCTCACCTTGCCGTCCGGGACGGCCTTGACGGTGATCGAGATCAGGCCGTCGCGGCGAGGGCCGTGGGTGAGGGAGTAGGCCCGCCACTGGCGGACGCCGTCGACGTCGACGCCGATCCGGATGTACTGGCCGGGGACGTGACCCCGCCAGTCGGCACCGGGCTTGAGCACGATCGTGGCCGCGTCGCGGGTCTCGTGCCGCACGCTCACGATGCGCGCCCGCAGGTCCGCGCCGGGACGGAGGGGGTGGAAGAGGTCGAGGAAGTCGGCCGGGACCAGGGGGGTGGTCGCGGCTTCCGCCACCTGGGTCAGGCGGTCCCGAAAGGAGCGTCGGGGTACGTCGATCGTGGCCATGGTCCCCATCGTGCCGCCCTGAGGGTTAAAGTTCATGACTGAGCCACGTGAATCAGGACCCTTTCTTTGTTCGCTGTGCACAAAGAGGGCCGGCGGAGGAGGCACCATGGCCCGACGTACGGCGCGCCGGGGCGGCGGCGACGACCCGCACGCACTCGAGCTCTCCCCGCACGCCGCCTCGGCGATGCGCTCCGAGCTGCCGGCGGTCGCGGACCGCACGGTGGCCGCGATCATCGACGAGGTGCCCAGCTACGCCGACGCGCTGAGCGGCCCCATGGGCGAGACCATCCGCAGCGCCGTGCAGCTCGCGCTCGGCACCTTCCTCAACCTGGCCACCCGCTCCGACCGTGGCACCCCGATGGCCCCGGCACTGGAGGGCGCCTACCAGCTCGGGCGCGGCGAGGCCCGCAGCGGCCGGAGCATGGAGGCCCTGCTCGCGGCGTACCGCATCGGCGCCCGGGTCTCGTGGCGGGACATGTCGCGCACCGTGGTCGAGCAGGGCATGGCGGCCGAGGACCTGTCCCTGTTCGCCGAGCTGGTCTTCGCCTACATCGACGAGCTGTCCGCGGCCAGCGCGGCCGGCCACACCGAGGAGCTCGAGCGCACCGGCCGGGTCCGCTCCCGCAACCTCGAGCGGCTGGCCCGCGGGCTGCTCACCGACCAGCCGGCGGACGCGGTGGTCGCGGCAGCCGAGCGGGCCGGGTGGGAGCCGCCGGCCGGGCTGACCGCCGTGCTGCTGCCCGAGGCGCACGTCCGCCAGGTGCTCTCGCACGTCGACGAGCGCACGCTCGCGCCGACTGAAGACGTGCCCGGCGCGGTCGAGGGCACCGGCCTGCTGCTGGTCGCCGGCCCGACGACCAAGGCGGCCCGGGCCCGGCTGCTCGGCGCACTCAAGGGGCTGGACGCCGTGGTCGGACCGACCGTGCCGTGGCTGGAGGTCGCGACCTCCTTCGAGCGGGCGCTGCAGTGCCGCCGGTTGGAGCTCCCCGGCACCGTCGACTCCGAGGAGCACCTGGCCGAGATCGTGCTGACCTCCGACCGGAACGCGCTCGCCGACCTGCGCGTCGCGGTGCTGGCCCCGCTCGACGGACTACGGCCCTCAGCGGTCGAGAAGCTCACCGAGACCCTGCGGTCCTGGCTGCTGCACCACGGACGTCGCGAGGACATCGCGGCCGACCTGTTCGTGCACCCGCAGACGGTGCGCTACCGCGTCGGCCAGCTCCGCGAGGCGTACGGCGACCGGCTGGAGGACCCGCGCTTCGTGCTGGAGGCGACGATCGCCCTCGGCATCGCCTCATCCGGGCCCGAGAGTCCGACCTGACCGGTCCCGCAACCGGTCGAGGAGCGCGACGGCGTCCCAGGGCGCCCGCCCGCGCGCGTCGTTGTCGAAGTAGACGTACGCGTCGCGCCCCGCGGCCAGCCAGCCGCGGACACGGTCCGCCCAGGCATCCAGCGAGGCCGGCGCGTAACCGCTCGCGTACAGCTCGGTGTGCCCGTGCAGCCGGGCGTACGTGAAGTCCGCGGTCACGTGCTCCTCGCCGGGCCAGGTTCCCGGGCTGTCCGCAACCACCAGCGCCACGTCCTGCTCGGCGAGCAGCGCGATCGCGCCGTCGGTGAAGAACGACGGGTGGCGGGCCTCGACCGCGTGCCGGACGGGTCCCGGCGCGGGCGGCTCGAGGAGCACCCGGTCACCGGCCAGGCGGTCGTCGTGACGACGGGCCAGGCGGCCCGCCTCGCTGGTCGTCCTTGGCAGCGCAGCGAGGAACCCGGCCACGAGGTCCGGCTCGAAGCGGAGCGTCGGCGGCAGCTGCCACAGCACCGGGCCGAGCTTCCGGCCGAGGGCGAGCACCCCGGACGCGAAGAAGTTCGCCAGGCCGGCGTCGACGTCCGCCAGCCGCTTCAGGTGGGTGATGAAGCGGCTGCCCTTCACCGCGAGGACGAAGTCGTCGGGCGTCTCCTCGACGAACCGGCGGTACGTCGACGGCCGCTGGAGGGAGTAGAACGAGCCGTTGATCTCGGCTGAGGTCATCCGGGACGCGACGTACTCGAGCTCGCGCCGCTGCACGAGCCCCTCCGGGTAGAAGTCGCCCCGCCAGCGCGGGTAGCGCCAGCCCGAGACCCCGACGTACGCGGTCGGCATGAGATCGACGCTAGCCCGGGCTCAGGCGAGGACCACCTCGACGCCCCGCTCGGTCAGCGTGTCGCAGATGCGTCGGGATGCGTCGCGGTCGGTGACCAGCACGTCGACGTCGGTCAGCTCGGCGAACCGGACGGTGCTGTCGACCCCCAGCTTGGAGTGGTCGGCGAGGACCACGACCTTCTGGCCGGCGGCCACGATCGCGCGCTTGCAGGCCGCCTCGCTGTGGTCGGGCGTGGAGAGGCCGTGCCCGACGGAGATCCCGTTGGTGCCCAGGAACACGACGTCGGCGCGCACCTGGGACAGCGCGGCGACGGTCACCTCGCCGACCGCGGCCTGGGTGGCCAGGCGGACCCGCCCCGGCAGCAGGTGGAGATCGATCCGGTCCACCCCGGCCAGCCGGGCCGCCAGCGTGATCGCGTGCGTCATGACGGTGAGGTCGCGACCCACCAGGTGCGGGGCCAGCCGGGACGTGGTCGAGCCGGCGTCGACCACGACCGAGCCCCCGGACGGGGGCAGGTGCTCGGCGGCCGCGGCCGCGATCCGGTCCTTCTCCAGCGGGAAGGACCGGTCCCGGTCGTCCAGCCCGCGCTCGAGGGCGGTGAGCACCGTGACCGGGACGGCCCCGCCGTGGACCCGCCTCAGCAGGCCGGCCCGCTCGAGGACCGACAGGTCGCGGCGGACCGTCTCGGTGGTGACGCCGTACGCCTCGGCGAGATCGAGCACCGAGAGGCGCCCGCGCGCGACCACCATCTCGGCGATCGCCTGCTGGCGCTCCTCGGCGTACACCACGTCCTCCCGTCCGCGACCGGTGACCGTCAGGGTTCGACGGTGACCTTGATCGCCTCGCCGTTCTTGACGATCTGGAAGGCGTCCAGCACGCGGTCGAGCGGGATGTGCTCGGTGATCAGGTCCTTGACCGGGACCTGGCCCGTCGAGATGTACTCCAGCGCCCGCTTGTTGTGCTCCGGCGCGGAGCCGTTGGCTCCGTGGATGTGCAGCTGGCGGTAGTGGACCACGTTGGAGTCGCACTTGATGAACGGGTCGGTCTTGGGCAGCCCGCCGAAGAACGAGATGCGGCCGTTGCGCGCGGCCATCGAGATCGCCTGCTCCTGGGTGACGTTCGCCGCGGTCGCGGTGATGACCACGTCGGCACCCCGGCCTCCGGTCAGCTCCATGACCTTCTCGACGACGTCGACCTCGGCACCGTTGATCGTCTCGTCCGGCTGGACGGCGTCGGCCGACATCTTCAGCCGCTCGGCGTTGACGTCGACGAGGTAGACCGGGCCGACCTTGTGCACGCCGCGGGCGATGCGGATGTGCATGCAGCCGATCGGGCCGGCGCCGAACACGACGACCGTGTCGCCCTCCTCGATGCCGAGCAGCTCCTGGGCGTTGATCGCGCAGGCGAACGGCTCGGCCGCCGAGGCCTCGTCGTACCCCACGTTGTCGGGGATCCGGTTGAGGCCGTCGACCTTGAGCACCTGCTTCGGGACGATCATGTACTCCGCGAAGCCGCCGTCGTACTGGTAGCCGACCGAGGTCTGGTTCTGGCAGACCGCCATCCAGCCCTTGTTGCACTCGTAGCAGTCGCCGCACGGGACCGCCGCGATGACCTGGGCGCGGTCGCCCACCTTCCAGTCCCCGCCGTACGTCGCGTTGACGTCCGCGCCGACCTCGACCACCTCGCCCGCGATCTCGTGCCCGGTGATCCGCGGCGGGGTGAGGTTCTGGTGACCGTTGTAGAAGATCTTGACGTCGGTGCCGCAGGTGGAGCAGTTGCGCACCCGCAGCTTGATCTCGTCCGGTCCGCACTCGGGCTCCGGCACGTCCTCGAGACGGACGTCCTCGGGTGCGTAGAAACGCAGGGCCTTCATGGTTCTCCTCCGGTCGGCGTTGACGGGTGGGTACCCACGTTATCCGGCCATGCGGGCAGAAAGCCACACATCCGGGCAAATATCCATGCCCGAATGCTTGGCAATGAGTGGGAATGTGCGGTTAACTGGGCAAATCGTTGTGGCCGGGGTCACATCCCGGCCAAGCAATCGGAGGTACGCATGGCCACCACCACCACTACGAGCACCGAGACCCAGACGTCCGCGCCGCGGCCCGGGTTGCGGGTGCGCGTCCAGCAGTTCGGCACGTTCCTGTCGAACATGATCATGCCGAACATCGGCGCGATCATCGCCTGGGGACTGATCACCGCCTTCTTCATCCCGGACGGATGGGTTCCGAACGAGAAGATCGCCACGATGGTCGGGCCCAGCATCTTCTACCTGCTGCCGATCCTCATCGCCTACACCGGCGGCAAGCTCGTCTACGACGTCCGCGGTGGTGTCGTCGGCGGCTTCGCCGTGATCGGCGTCATCATGGCCACCAGCGACCCGATCTTCATCGGGGACGACGGCGGCGCACCGATGTTCCTGGGCGCGATGATCATGGGCCCGCTCACCGCGCTGGTGATGAAGAAGCTCGACGCGCTCTGGAGCCACAAGATCCGCCCCGGCTTCGAGATGCTGGTCAACAACTTCTCCGCCGGCATCCTCGCGGCCCTGATGGCGATCGGCGGCATGTTCCTGCTGGCCCCGGTGCTGCGGACGGTCACCGACTGGCTCGGTGACGCGGTCAACACCCTGGTCGACAACAACCTGCTCCCGCTGACCTCGATCTTCATCGAGCCGGCGAAGGTGCTGTTCCTCAACAACGCGATCAACCACGGCGTGCTGACCCCGCTGGGCATCCAGGAGGCGGCACGCGAGGGCCAGTCCGTCCTCTTCCTGCTCGAGGCGAACCCCGGCCCGGGTCTCGGCCTGCTGCTCGCCTACAGCGTCTTCGGGCGCGGCCTGGCCAAGGCCTCGGCACCGGGCGCGGCGATCATCCAGTTCTTCGGCGGCATCCACGAGGTCTACTTCCCCTACGTGCTGATGAAGCCGAAGATGATCCTCGCGACCATCGCCGGCGGCATGACCGGCATCTTCTTGCTGGTGCTGTTCGACGTCGGCCTCCGCGCTCCGGCGGCTCCGGGCTCGATCTTCGCGGTCTACGCCCAGACGCCGAGCGGCGACTTCTTCGGCATCACGGTGGGCGTCTTCGGCGCCGCGCTGGTGTCGTTCCTCGTCGGCTCGCTGCTGCTGCGGATGGACCGGTCCGAGGACGGCGACCTGATGCACGCGACCGCGGCGATGGAGGACATGAAGGGCAAGAAGTCGGTGGCCTCCAGCACGATCGCCGGCGGCGGCACCGCCACCCTGACCGGCCCGATCCGGGACATCGTGTTCGCCTGCGACGCGGGCATGGGCTCCTCCGCGATGGGTGCCTCGGTCCTGCGGCGCAAGATCCAGGAGGCCGGGTTCGACGACGTCACGGTCGTGAACAAGTCGATCGCGAGCCTGACCGACGACTACGACGTGGTGGTCTCCCACCAGGACCTCACCGACCGGGCCCGCCAGAAGACCAGCCGCGCGGTGCACGTGTCGGTCGAGAACTTCATGGGCAGCCCGCGCTACGACGAGATCGTCGAGATGGTGGAGGCCTCGAACGGCGCCGGCGCCGGCAGCGGTGTCGCGGCCGAGGAGGAGAGCTCGTCGGGCGAGCTGCTCGCCGAGCAGTCCGTGGTGCTCCGCGGCTTCGCCTCCACCCGCAACGAGGCGATCACCGAGGCCGGTGAGCTGCTCCTCGACGTCGGCGCCGTCGACCGGTCCTACCTCCAGGCCATGCACGACCGCGAGGAGTCCGTGTCGACCCACATGGGCAACGGGCTGGCGATCCCGCACGGCACCAACGAGGCGAAGTCGGCGATCCACCGGACCGCGATCTCGTTCGTCCGCTACCCCGACGGCATCGACTGGAACGGGCACCAGGTCAAGTTCGTGATCGGCATCGCCGGCGCCGGCAAGGACCACCTGCCACTGCTCGGCCAGATCGCGCAGGTGTTCACCGACCAGGACAAGGTGGCCCAGCTCGAGGCGGCCCGGACCGTCGAGGAGGTGCGGCGCATCCTCGCGTAGCCCGTCCGTCCTGCACCACCGATCGAAGGAGCCGGCGCTCGGGCGCCGGCTCCTTCGTGCGTCGGGCCGCCCTCTCCCGGCGTTTCGCACGTGGTGGCCGCCCCGCGCCACCCGGCACGACCGCGGCGTGCGACCCGCCCGGGACGCGTACGGCGGTCAGCGGGCGTAGAGCTCGACGAACCGGCCGAGCAGCTTCGTGGGCTCCGTGACCACGGCCGAGCGAGCGGTCGCGATGACCGACTCCAGCTCGTCCGGCTCGAAGTAGCCGTGGTGCTGGTAGGCCTCGATCCGGCGGACCAGCTCGACCACGTCGAGCTCGGGGTGGAACTGGGTGGCGTAGACGTTGCGGCCGATCCGGAACGCGTGCACCGGGCAGGTGGCCGACGATGCCAGCAGCACGGCACCGCGCGGCAGGGCACGCACCGCCTCCTTGTGGCCGAGGAACGCCCGGAACTCCCGCGGCAGCACGCCGAGCAGCGGATCGGCGATGCCGTCGTCGGTGAGGGTGATCGGCAGCGAGCCGATCGGCTCGCCGTACGTCCGGTCCACGACGCCGCCGTCGAGGGTGCCGAAGGTGCCGATGCCGTAGCACGCGCCGAGCACCGGGAAGTCCGCCGCGACCAGGCGCTCGGCCAGGCCGCGCAGCTCGGCCTCGACCCGGTGCTGGACCTCGGACTTCTTGCCGGGCGGGTCGCTGACGTTGAACGGGCCGCCGCCCATGATCACGCCCGACCAGTCGTCCAGGTCGACCTCCGGCAGCGGCTCGGCCTCCAGCCGGACCCGGACCAGCTCCTCCGCGCGGAGCCCGCCGAACGACAGCATCGCGGCGTACTCGCCGTCCGCGACCTCGTCCTCCGCGCGGGTGCCCAGGAACAGGAACGGCCTCATGCCGCGCAGCCTAGGGCTCCTTTGTCCGGCTACGCCTGCACCGCCGCACCGGACGCGAGCAGCGCGTCGACGTCGTCGATGCCCCAGGCGGCCAGCGCCTCGCGGGTGTGGGTGCCGGGCTTCGGGGCGGGCGGCAGTCCGAGCGACGGCTCGGTGCGGGAGAACCGCGGCGCCGGGGCGGGCTGCATCGCGCCCTCGTGCTCGACGTACGTCGACCGGGCCGCGAGGTGCGGGTGGTCGAACGCCTCGGTGAGGGGGATGATCCCGGCCACGCAGGCGTCGGTGCCCTCGAACACCTCGACCCACTCGGCCTGGGTGCGGGTGGCGAAGGCGTCGGCGATGACCCGCCGCAGCTCGGGGTACGTCGCGAGGTCGTAGCGGTCGGGCGCGGAGTCGCGGATGCCGAGCAGGTCGAGGAGCTGCTCGTAGAACTGCGGCTCCAGCGCGCCCACCGACATGTGCTTCCCGTCGCTGGTCTCGTAGACGTCGTAGTACGGCGCGCCGCCGTCGAGCAGGTTGGAGGCGCGCCGCTCGCGCAGGTTGCCGCCGGCGAGGAAGGCCAGCGTCATCGCGCTCAGGTGGGCGGCGCCGTCGACGATCGCGGCGTCGATCACCTGCCCCTGTCCGCTGGCGCGCGCCTCGTGCAGGGCGGCCAGGATCCCGATCACGAGGTAAGTCGACCCTCCTCCGAAGTCGCCGACCAGGTTGGTCGGGAACGACGGCCGGGCGCGGTCCTGGCCGAGGCCGTGCAGCACGCCGGCGACCGCGATGTAGTTCATGTCGTGGCCGGCCACCTCGGCGAACGGCCCGGTCTGGCCCCAGCCGGTCATCCGGCCGTAGACCAGGCGCTGGTTGACCGCGTGGCACTGCTCCGGGCCGATGCCGAGCCGCTCGGCGACGCCGGGCCGCATGCCCTCGACCAGCACGTCGGCCTGCGCGACCAGGTCGAGCACGGTGCGCGCGGCGGCCGGGTCCTTGAGGTCGAGCGCGACGGAGGGGCGACCGCGGTTGAGGAGGTCGTGCGGGCCGCCGGTGAGCAGCTGGCCGCCGGGCCGCTCGAGCCGGATCACGTCGGCACCGAGGTCGGCCAGGATCATGCAGGCGTGCGGGCCGGGCCCGATCCCCGCGATCTCGACGACCTTGACGCCGCGCAGCGGACCCGTGCCCTGTCCGAGTTCGTAGCCCATGCGCGCGAGTCTGACAGATCTGCTGTCAGCGTGACCCGGGCCACATGGGCTTGCAACTCGTTGCATAGGTGGTTCACCATGGCGCCCATGGCCCTCGAGCACGCGCTGCTGGTCTCGCTCAGCGAGCGCCCCGGATCCGGACTGGAGCTGCGGCACCGGTTCGACCGCTCGATCGGCCTGTTCTGGCGGGCCACGCACCAGCAGATCTACCGAACCCTCGCCCGCATGGAGGGCGACGGCTGGGTCTCCGCCGCCACGGTCGAGCAGACCGGCAGGCCGGACAAGAAGGTGTACGCCGTCGCGCCGGCCGGCGAGCGGGCGCTGGCCGAGTGGATCGCCGAGCCCGGCCCGCCCGAGCAGGCGCGCAGCGACCTCGCCGTCCGCCTCCGGGGCGCGTCGTACGGCGACCGGGCGGCGGTGCTCGACGGCGTGCGCGAGCACCTGGCCGTGCACGCGACCCGGCTGGCGACGTACGAGCAGTGGTGCGAGCGCGACTACCCCGACCCGGCGGCCCTCGACGGTGCCGACCTCGACCGGTACCTCGTCCTGCGCGGCGGGATCCGGCTCGAGGAGTTCTGGGTCGGCTGGCTGACGGAGTACCTCGAGAGGACCGATCGATGACCTACCCCCACCTGCTGGAGCCGATCACGATCGGCGACCTCACCCTCCGCAACCGGGTGGTGATGGGCTCGATGCACACCGGGCTGGAGGACCACCGCTGGGACCTCCCCAAGCTCGCGGCGTACTTCGCCGAGCGGGCCCGCGGCGGCGCCGGCCTCATCATCACCGGCGGCTACGCGCCGAACCGGCGGGGCTGGCTCAAGCCGTTCGCCGGCGGCATGTCCACCCGGCTGCACGCGGCCCGGCACCGTGAGATCACTGACGCCGTCCATGCCGAGGGCGGGGCGATCGCGCTGCAGGTGCTGCACGCCGGCCGCTACGGCTACACGCCGTTCAGCGTCGGCGCCTCGGACCGCAAGTCGCCGATCACCCCGTTCAGGCCGAAGCGGCTGTCGACGAAGGCGGTCGACCGGACCGTCGACGACTTCGCCCGCTCGATCGCGCTGGCGCGGAAGGCCGGGTACGACGCCGTCGAGGTGATGGGCTCCGAGGGCTACCTGATCAACCAGTTCCTGTCCGGGCGGACCAACGACCGCACCGACGCCTGGGGCGGCAGCCCCGAGGCGCGGATGCGGTTCCCGGTCGAGATCGTGCGGCGGGCGCGGGCGCTGGTCGGGCCGGACTTCCCGATCGTCTACCGGATGTCGCTGCTCGACCTCGTCGACGGCGGCCAGACCTGGGACGAGACCGTCGCGCTGGCGCAGGCGCTCGAGGAGGCCGGCGTCTCGATGTTCAACACCGGCATCGGCTGGCACGAGGCGCGGGTGCCGACGATCATCACCCAGGTTCCGCGCGGGGCCTGGGTGCCGTGGACGGCCCGGCTCAAGCAGGCCGTCTCGGTGCCGGTGTGCGCGTCGAACCGGATCAACACCCCCGACCTGGCCGAGCAGATCCTGGCCGACGGCGACGCCGACCTGGTGTCGATGGCTCGCCCGTTCCTGGCGGATCCCGAGCTCGTGAACAAGGCCGCGGCCGGCCGTGCGGACGAGATCAACACCTGCATCGCCTGCAACCAGGCCTGCCTCGACCACACGTTCAGCAACAAGGTGGCGTCCTGCCTGGTCAACCCGCGGGCCTGCCACGAGACCACGCTGGTGCTCGGCCCGGTGCGCACGAAGCGGTCGGTGGCCGTGGTCGGCGCCGGTCCGGCCGGGCTGTCCGCGGCGGTGGCCGCCGCCGAGCGCGGCTTCGCGGTCACGCTGTTCGAGAAGGACGCCGAGCTCGGCGGCCAGTTCCGGCTGGCGATGCGGGTGCCGGGCAAGGAGGACTTCACCGAGACGCTGCGGTACTTCCGGCGCCGGCTCGAGGTGCTCGACGTGGACGTGCGGCTCGCGACCGAGGCCACCGCGGCCGACCTCGCGCCGTACGACGAGGTGGTGGTGGCCACCGGTGTGGTGCCGCGCGACATCGAGCTCGACGGGATCGGCCACCCGAAGGTCGTGTCGTACGCCGACGTGCTCAGCGGCGCGGTCGAGGTCGGGAAGCGGGTGGCCGTGATCGGCGCCGGCGGCATCGGCGTCGACGTCAGCCACTTCCTCACCCACGACCCCGCGGACACCGTCGAGGACTGGATGGCGCACTGGGGCGTCGGCGACAACGCGGTGCACCCCGGCGGCCTCACCGAGAAGAAGCCGCGCACCCCGGTGCGGGAGGTGTGGCTGCTGCAGCGCAAGACCACGCCGGTCGGCAAGGGCCTCGGCAAGACGTCGGGCTGGGCGCACCGCACTGTGCTCAAGGACTCCGGCGTGCGGATGGTGCCGGGCGTGACCTACGAGAAGGTCGACGACGCCGGGCTGCACGTCATCGTCGCCAACGGCGACGGCGGCCCCGAGCGCCGGGTCCTCGACGTCGACCACGTCGTGGTCTGCGCCGGGCAGGAGTCGGTGCGCGGCGTGTACGACGACCTGGCCGGCCGCGACGGCCTGCACCTGATCGGCGGCGCGGACGTGGCCGCCGAGCTGGACGCCAAGCGGGCCATCGACCAGGGCACCCGGACGGTCGCCGCGCTGGCCTGACCGTGGGTGGTGTGGGTCAGTGGGTGCCGTAACCCCGCAATTGCAGCCGTATTGCATGGTTTCGGCTGTCGGCCATGTCACGGGGCCGCAATTGCGGCCGCGTGACAGTTCCACCACCGCGCCGGCATGTCGTACGGCTGCAATTGCAGCGGCGTGACAGATCCCGAACCCGCGGACATGTCACACGGCTGCAATTGCGGCTTCCCGACGATCGCCGCGCTGGCCTGACCCCGGCGAATTCCGCGTCCGGGAACCTTTCCCGCCCCGCGGTGCGACAGTCGGGTTATGGAAGCACCCGAGACCACCGACGCGGAGCTCGTGAGGGCCCTGTCCGGCGGTGACCTGGGTGCCCTGCGCGCGCTGTACGACCGGCACGCGCCGTGGCTGTCCGTGCGGCTCCGACGCCGGTGCAGCGACCCGGACGTGGTCGCGGACGCGCTCCAGGACTGCTTCGTCGCGGTCTGGAAGGAGTCCGGCCGCTGGCGCGGCGAGGGCGAGGTGGCGGCCTGGATCTGGGGGATCGCCGTCCGCCGCCTGATCTCCCGCCTCCGCGCCGGCGAGCGGGGTGCCGCGCGCCTCGTCGTACGCCGGCCGGTCGAAGCGGCCACGCCGGCCGTGGCCGCGGAGCCGAGCGCCGAGGAGCTGGTGCTGCTCGGCATCGAGTACGGCGGTCTCGGTGACGCACTCGACCGGCTCAGCCCGGAGATGCGGGCGGTGGTCGAGGCGACCGTGCTCGACGGCCTCACCAGCAAGGAGGCCGCGCAGCTGCTCGGCATCCCCCAGAACACCGTGAAGACCCGGCTGCACCGGGCGAAGGCGCAGCTGCGCCAGGACCTCGCAGGAGGTGTGACATGACGATCTCTCCGGAGCGCGGCTGGCACGCGGACGACGCCCTCCTCGCGGCGTACGTCGCCGGCCGCACCCGCCCGCCCGTGACCGCCTCGGTGGAGATGCACCTGCTCGGGTGCGCGACATGCCGGGCCGGCATCGCGGCGCTGGTCGACGCCGACCCGCTGCGCGGTGTCTGGGACCGGGTCGTCGACGAGGTGCAGTCGCCGCAGCCCGGGCCGGTCGAGCGAGTCGCCGCCCACGTCGGCCTCTCCGGCCGCGACGCGCTGCTGGTGGCGGCCGCGCCCGCGGTGCGCGGCGCCTGGCTACTCGGGCTGCTGGTCTGCCTGCTCTTCTCGATCCTCGCGGCCACCCAGGGCGCTCCCCAGGGATCGACGCTGTTCCTCGTGGTCGCGCCGCTGGTGCCCGTCGCCGCAGTCGCGTTCGCCTACGGCCAGGACGTCGACCCCCTGTGGGAGACCACGCTCGCGGCGCCGTACTCCCCGCTCCGGCTGGTGCTGCTGCGGTCGGTGTCCGTGGTGGCGGTGGCGCTGCCGCTGGCCCTGGTCGCCGCCCCGGTGCTGCCCGGTCCACCGTGGGTGGCGGGTGCCTGGCTGCTGCCGGCCGCCGCCTGCTGCGCGCTGACGCTCGCGCTGTCGACCTGGGTCGACGTCGGGCGCGCCGCGCTGGGCGTGGGCGGCGTGTGGGCGTCCGCCGTGGTCGCGGTCGCCGGTCCCCTCGGCCGGGCCGTGCAGGTGCTCGACGCGCCGGTGCTCCCGGCGTACCTGATCCTCGCCGTCGCCGCCTCCGCGGTGTTCTGGCTCCGCTGTGACCGTCTCTCACTCCTGGGGAGGACCTCATGACGACACCGAGCATCCAGCTCGTCGGCGTGGGCCGCCGCTACGGCCCGACGACCGTCCTCGACGGACTCGACCTCGACCTCACCCCGGGCGTGACCGGGCTGCTCGGCCCGAACGGCGCCGGCAAGACCACGCTGCTGCGGATCCTCTCCACCGTGCTCGCGCCGAGCTCCGGCCACTGCCGGATCCTGGGCTTCGACCCGGCCGACCCGGACCAGCGGACCGAGATCCGGCGCCGGCTCGGGTACCTGCCGCAGGAGAGCGGCTACCCGCGCGGCTTCACCGCCTTCCGATACGTCGACTACGTGGCCGCCCTCAAGGAGTGGACCGAGCGCGACAGCCGGCATGCCGAGGTACGCCGGGTGCTCGCGCTGGTCGGCCTCGACGACCTTGCCGCGAAGCGGATGCGCACCCTCTCCGGAGGGCAGCGGCGCCGGGCTGCCCTGGCCCAGGCCCTGCTCGGCTCGCCGGACCTGCTGGTGCTCGACGAGCCGACCACCGGCCTCGACCCCGAGCAACGGGCCTCGCTGCGCGGCGTGCTCTCCGGCGCGGGCCACCGGTCGACGGTCCTGCTCGCGACCCACCAGACCGAGGACGTGGCCGCGCTGTGCGAGCGGGTGATCGTGCTCGACGCCGGCCGCATCCTCTACGACGGCGCGGTCACCGCGCTGGTCGGCACCGCGACCGGCAAGGTGTGGCACGCGGACGAGGAGCAGGCCGCCGCGCTGTCGTCCTGGCGCACCGGGACCGGTCGCTACCGCCACGTCGCGCTCGACCCGCCGGAGGACGTGGAGCTCGCCGAGCCGACCCTCGAGGACGCCTACCTCCTGCTGCGCGCGCAGGCCGTGCGCGACCGGGCGGGGGTGACCGCATGACCACCGTGGCCGTCTCTCCCGCCCCCGTGGCGCAGGTCGAGGAGCGCCGCGTGCTGTGGTGCCTGGCCCGCTACGAAGCGCTGCGGCTGCTCCGGCACCCGCTGTTCGTGGTCGCCGCACTGCTGTTCGTGCTGATCGCGGTGACCACCCCGTTCTCGGAGTACGCCAACGCCGACTACGACACCGCCGCCCACGGCACCGAGACCAACCTCGACTGGCCCGTGCTGCCGGCGTTCTTCCTGGGACTCGGGGGCCTGCTCGCGATGAACCGGATCACCAGCAGCTCCGGCCGCGCCGGCGACGTCGTCCGCTCGGTCCCCGTCCCCGGCCCGCGCCGGACCCTGGCACTGTGCATCGCCTGCCTGGTGCCGGCCGCGCTCGCGCTGCTCGGGGCGGCGTACGTCTTCGTGTTCTGGATGGTGGACCCGCCGGTCCAAAGCGAGAACTGGGGCGAGTTCAGCAACGCCGAGCTGGTGGCGCTGATGGCGCAAGGGGTGCTCGCGGCCCTGGGTGGCTCGCTGCTGGGGGTGCTCGTCGCGCGATGGTGGCGATGGCCGACGGCGGCCGCGGTGACCTGCGTCCTGCTGATCCTGTGGTCGGTCTCCAGCCTGGCTCCGGACAAGAACCTGCTGCTGACCCTGAACCACGTGGCCGCGCCGTTCTCGCTCGTCGCGTCCAACGGAGAGAACTACTCGTGGCACATGGGCGGCAGCCTGGTGTGGAAGGCGCCGTACCTGCTGGGACTCTGCGGACTCGCAGTCATCGGCGCCTGTGCCAGGGACGCCGAGGGGCAGCTGCGACGGCGGCTCGTGCGTGCGGCCTGGCTGGTCGGCGGTTTCACGGTCGCCTGCCTGCTGGCCGGCACGGTCCTCGGCCCCGACGGCTTCTACAGCTGGGACCACCGGTGAGCCGGGCCGCCACCGTCACGCGTGCGGAGCTGGAGGCCGTGCGCTGGGGACCGGTGGCGGCGGCCGCGCTGACCGCGGCAGGACTGGTGGCACTGGACCTGACCGTGTGGCCGCGGGGACCGGGGTCCGAGCTGACCTGGCTGGTCGCCGGCCTGCTCGGGGGGTCAGCGGCGCTGGCGCTGGACGACCCCGCGGCCACGGTGACGCGCGCCGTACCGGCCGGCGTGCGCATGCGGACCGCGATCCGCCTGGGGGTGGCTGCGCTCGTGGTGGTGGCCTGGTGCGGGTACGCCGCCCGGGTCGTCGCCGCGGTCCGCGCCGACGGCGGGACCGTGTCCTGGCCGGCGCTCGCCCTGGTCGGGCTGGCCTTGGTGTGCGCCGCGACCGGAGCTTCCGCGGTGCTCGGCGCCGGGGCCGAGCCGGGCGCGGCCGTCGCCGGGGCCGCGGTGCTCGTCGCGCTCGGCCTGATGGTGGTGCCGCTGCCCTGGTCCGTCGCGCCGTACGACGTGGGGTCGGCGGGGACGCGGGAGACCGTGCTGTGGCTGGGGGTGGCGGTGCTGGGGGTCGGCGGGCTGGTGTGGGGAGCCCGCGACCCGCAGCGTCGCTAGGTCCCGAGCGCCTCGTGGGCGGTGTCGTGGGGCCGCAATTGCAGCCGTATTGCACGTTTCGCCGTGCCGGATCTGTCATTCGGCTGCAATTGCAGTTGCGTGACAGGCCGCCGCCGACCCCACATGTCGTGGGGCCGCAATTGCAGCCGTATTGCACGTTTCGGGGCCGCGGATCTGACATAGGGACGCAATTGCAGCCGCGGGACAGGTCGGACACCGCCCGGACATGTCATACGGCGGCAATTGCGGGCACGTGACAGGTCCGGGCGGCGCACCCATGTCATGCGGCTGCAATTGCGGCCCCATGACAATTCGGCCGCCGCGCGGGCACGTCGTACGGCTGCAATTGCAGCGGCATGACAGTTCCCGAACCCGCGGACGTGTCGTGCGGCTGCAATTGCGGCCTCCCGACAGCGGGCCGCCTCACTCGTCGGGGTCGAGCACGTGGCGCAGGTACCGCATCGGCTCGTCGAGGTAGCGCCGCCAGTGCTCGACCAGCTCGAGGTCCTGCCACGCCGCCCGGCGGATCCCCCAGGGGCCGACCTCGAGGATCAACGCGTCCGGCAGGGCCGCCAGCAGCGGTGAGTGCGTCGCGCACAGCACCTGGGCGCCGCCGGCCGCGAGCTCGTGCAGGGTGCCGACCAGGGCGACCTGCGCGCTGAAGGAGAGCGCGGCCTCGGGCTCGTCGAGGCAGTACAACCCCGGCGAGTCGAAGCGGGTGCGCAGCACCTCGAGGAACGACTCGCCGTGGCTCATCTCGTGGAACCGCGCTTCGCGTGCGAGGCGGTGCTCCTCGTGGCGCGTGAAGTAACCGTGCATGGTCTCCGCCCGCAGGAAGAAGCCCCACCGCGGCGCACCCGCCGAGCGCTCGAGCGTGATCCAGCGGTGCAGCGGCGACTCCGACGCCCGGGTCCCCTCCTGGGCGACGTGGCGCGTGCCGCCCTCCGCTGCCAGGCCGAACGCCATGGCCACCGCCTCGACCAGCGTCGACTTGCCGGTGCCGTTCTCGCCCACCAGGAACGTCACGCCGGCCGGGAGGTCGAGGCCGTCACGCAGCACCTGCGCGACCGCGGGGACGGACGCCGGCCAGTCGCCGCCGCCCGGCGGGGCCAGGTCGTTCGGGACGACCCGGCGCACCGGCCGCTGGTCACGCACGGCGGGCGGCCGGCTCAGGACCCGCGGACGGCGCGGATGGTGTCGCGGTACCAGCCGTAGGACCTCTTGGGGTAGCGGCGCTGCGTCTCGTAGTCGACGTACACGAGGCCGAAGCGCTGGGTGTAGCCGTCGGCCCACTCGAAGTTGTCCAGGATCGACCACTGGTAGTAGCCGCGTACGTCGACGCCCGCGGCGATCGCGTCGCCGATCGCGGCCAGGTGGGCGTCGAGGTAGTCGATCCGGGGCTGGTCGTCGACGACGCCGTCGGCGTCCGGGCCCATGACGTAGGAGCAGCCGTTCTCGGTGATGTAGACCGGCGGCAGGTCGGGGTAGCGCTGCTTGAGCCCGACCAGGCACTGGCGGAAGCCGTCGGGCACCACGGGCCAGCCGAAGTCGGTGGTCGGGACGCCCGGCATGTCGACGTATGCGTACGGCAGGTCGTCGCCCTCCGCGGGGGCCGCGACGAGCTGTGGGTTGTAGAAGTTGAGGCCGTAGAAGTCGAGGGGCGCGCCGATCGCGGCGAGGTCCTGCTCGACCGGGCCGGGCATCAGCTCCGCGAAGCCCTCGGGGTAGCTGCCGAGCAGGATCGGGTCGCCGAACAGGTGGTTCCAGATGGTGTCGGCCATGGACGCGGCCGCCACGTCGGCGTCGGCGTCGCTGGCCGGCCACATCGGGCTGTGGTTGGTGGCGGTGCCGACCGCGGTCGCCCTCGCGGCTCGCAGCGCCTGGACCGCGCGACCGTGGCCGAGCAGCAGGTGGTGGACGGCCGGCATCGCGTCGAACACCAGTGCCTCGCCCGGCGCGAACCGGCCGATCGCATAGCCGAGGAGGCCGCACACGTTCGGCTCGTTGACCGGGACCCACTGCTGGACCCGGTCGCCGAAGCGCATGCCGCACAGGGCGGCGTACTCACCGAACCGCTCGGCGGTCTCCCGGTTCAGCCAGCTGCCCTTGTCGTCCTGCAACGCCTGCGGGAGGTCCCAGTGGTAGAGCGTCGCCATCGGTGCGATGCCGGCCGCGAGCAGCTCGTCGAGCAGCCGGTCGTAGAACGCCAGTCCCTCGGCGTTCGGGCGACCGCGGCCCTCGGGCTGGATGCGCGGCCAGGCGATCGAGAACCGGTAGCCCTGCACGCCGAGGTCCTTCAGCAGGCCGACGTCCTCGGCGTACCGGTGGTAGTGGTCGCAGGCGACCGCCCCGCTCGAGCCGTCCTTGATCCGGCCCTCCTCGGCGCAGAAGGTGTCCCAGATGCTGGGGCCGCGGCCGCCCTCGGCGACCGCCCCCTCGATCTGGTACGACGCCGTGCTGGCGCCGAAGGTGAAGTCGGGCGGCAGGTTCCAGCGGTTCGTCACGTCTCGCAACCTAGCGGCTGGGGCGGCCCCCGGGGCACCCCTTCTCGTCATGGCGGGCACCGGCGGCCGGGAGCAGACTGTCCGGATGGCGGAGAGCAACGAAGCCCCCGACGCGGCGCTCGACCGCGCCCACGCGCACACGCTGGCCTGGCTGGCCTCCCTGGACAAGCGACCGGTGCCCCCGCAGGCCTCGGTCGACGCGGTGGTCGCTACGCTCGGCACGGACCTGCCGGAGCAGGGTACGCCGGCCGAGGAGGTGGTCGACCTGCTGGCGACGGCCTGCGAGCCCGGGCTGACCGCCATCCCGTCGGGCCGGTTCTTCGGGTTCGTCATCGGCGGCACCCACCCGGCCGCGCTGGCCACGGACTGGCTGGTCAGCGCCTGGGACCAGAACTCCGGGCTGCGCCGGCTGACTCCGGCGCACAGCGCGGTCGAGGACGTGGCCTCCGCCTGGCTGCTCGACCTGCTCGGCCTTCCCACCGGGAGCGCGGTCGGGTTCGTCACCGGCGCGACCATGTCGAACTTCACCGGGCTGGCCGCCGGGCGTGACGCCGTGCTCCGCCGGGCCGGCTGGGACGTCGCCGAGAAGGGGCTGCAGGGCGCGCCGAGGGTGCGGGTGCTGGTCGGGGCCGAGCGGCACGACACCGTGGACCTGGCGCTGCGCTACCTCGGGCTCGGGCTGCCGGAGGCGGTGCCCGCGGACGACCAGGGCCGGGTGCGCGCGGACGCGCTGCTCGCGGCACTCGCCGAGGACGAAAGCCGGCCGACGGTCGTGGCGCTCCAGGCGGGCAACGTGCACTCCGGGGCGTTCGATCCGTTCGACGAGGTGGTCGACGCCGCGCACGAGCACGGGGCATGGGTGCACGTCGACGGGGCGTTCGGGCTGTGGGCGGCCACCTCGCCGTCGTACCGCGGTCTCACGCGCGGCATGGAGCGCGCGGACTCGTGGACGACCGACGCGCACAAGACGCTCAACGTGCCCTACGACTCGGGCCTCGTGATCGTGCGCGACCCGGCCGCGTTGCGTGCCTCGATGGGCATGCAGGGCGACTACCTGATCCACGACGAGGCGGGCGAGCCGTTCGACAAGGTGCCGGAGATCTCGCGGCGCGGGCGAGCGTTCCCGGTGTGGGCGGTGCTGCGCGCGCTCGGCCGGTCCGGCGTCGTCGAGCTGGTCGACCGGCTGTGCCGGCACGCGACCGCGTTCGCCGAGGGGCTGACGGCGATCCCCGGCACGACCGTCGTGAACGACGTGGTGTTCACCCAGGTCTGTGCGACGTTCGGCAGCGACGCTCGCACGGACGAGGTGGTCCGGCTGCTGCTCGAGGACGGCGAGGCGTGGATGACCGGGTCGACCTGGCGCGGCGAGAAGGTGCTGCGGATCTCGGTGAGCAACTGGTCGACCACCGAGGACGACGTGGCCCGCAGCCTCGCCGCCGTACGCCGCGTGGTCGGGCGCCTCTGAGGCCGCGCCCGGTCAGGACCTGAGCGGGCGCTCGGCCGAGGGCAGCCAGGTCCGCGCGACGTGGTCGACGATGTGGACGCCCTCGGGCGCCTCGATGCGGACGACGCCCTCGAGCTCCGCGTGGCGACCCTCGCGCAGGCAGCTGAACACCTCGAGCTCGCGGACCTTGCGCGGGGTCCGCGAGGGGTCGAAGGCGTCGGTGGTCGTCCAGTGGCTGAACTCGTCGGCGTCCAGCCACTTCAGCTCGAAGCACAGCCCCTGCGGCAACGTGATCTTGCGGATCTCGTCGGAGTGGCGGCGGACCTCCCAGTCGAAGCCCTTGACGTAGGTGAACTCCGGGCCCATCGGATGGATCCAGGGCTCGGTGTTGACCAGCTGCACGTCGAAGTAGCCGACCCGCTCGCTCTCGACGTACAGCGGGTGGTGCTGGAAGACGACGACCGTCGGCTCCGACTCGATCTGCCACAGGAGGTCGCCGATCATCGCGGCGCCCTCCGCGGTGAGGACCATGTCGCCGTCCCACTTCAGGGAGTACGCCGTGCGGGCGTGCGAGAAGGACCAGTTGTAGTAGTGCACGAGGCTGTGCACCGAGTTGGCCGGGGTGGCGAGGTGCTCCGCGCCGCAGCGGCTGACCGGGAACGGGTACGACGTGACGTCGAGGCGGTGGCCGAGCCCGTGGTGGTCCGCGATGGTGCGGGCCAGGTCGGGGGTGCCGTCGATCGAGCCGTTGTCGACGAGGACCGCCCGGTCGACGACGCCCAGCAGAGGCGGCAGCACCCAGGGCAGGTTGCGGGCCTCGTCCTTCACACGCAGCACGGCCGTGAGCCCGTGCGGCAGGTGCACCCGGCCCCAGGGCCAGCGCACGTCGAAGTCCCGCTCACCCTCCCGGTTGCGGATGTCGTCGACGGTCACGAGGCGTTGGCCTGGTGGTCTCGGACCAGCGGGCGCGGGGCGGTGCGCAGCCACTCCATCACGTGGTCGACCACGTGCGTGCCGGCCGGGGACTCGATGCGGTGGACGTGCTCCCGCAGCTGCCAGGTGCCGTCGACGATGGCCCGGAACACGTCGTACTCACGTCGCTTGCGCGGGGTCCGCGGGCTGGTGGCGAAGGCCGAGGGGTCGGTCCAGTGCTCGAACTCGTCGGCGTGGATGCGCTTGAGCTCGAGGCAGACTCCGGCCGGCAACGTGTAGGCGCCGCTGTTGGCCGGGAACTTCAGGAACTCCCACTCGAACGCCTTGACGTAGGAGAACTCGTCGCGGACCGGGTGGCCGTAGTGCTCCACGTTGTGCAGGCCGAGGTCGAGGTACGCGACCTGGTCGCTCGCGACGTACAGGGGGTGCCGCGGGAGGCGGACGGTGACCCGGTGGCGACCGATCTGCCAGGCGAGGTCGGCCAGCATCGCCTCCCCCTCCGGCGTCAGGACCATGTCGCCGTCCCACTTCAGGCCGTACGTCGTCTCGACGTGGTCGAACGCCCAGTTGTTGAAGTGGACCAGGCTGTTCGGCGAGCCGGGCGGGGTGGCGAGGTGCTCCGGGCCGCAGCGGCTGATCAGGGCCGGGTAGTCCAGCACGCGCAGTCGGTCGGACAGCCCGAGGTCCGCCGCCACCTCGCGTGCCACGTCGGGGGTCCCGTCGGTGGACCCGTTGTCCACGAGGACCACCTCGGCGGTGGCCCGCAGCACCGGGGGCAGCGACCAGGGCAGCGCGTCGGCCTCGTTGCGGACCCGGAGGACCGTAGTGATGCCGCGCTGGTCGGGCCGCCGGCGGGCCGGGCCCGGGACAGGTCCGAGGTCGAGGTCACTCCCAGGATCCAGGGACCGAAGAATCGCGGTCACCGGCGATCCGACCTTCCCCGCGGGCGCACCGCGCGGCGGAGTCGGTGGGACAGGCCCGTTGCCGGCGGCACGGGTGCCGGGTCGGGCTTCGACCCGTCGGTGGGCTTGCGCTTCTGGCGGGCGGCCGCCAGCACCGAGGACTGGGCGATCGCCTCGGCCTCCTCGTAGTACTGCGTGTAGCGCGCGCGGAGGTCGTCGAGGCTGGCGTGCAACGACGGACTCTCGAGGTCCTGATCCGCGAGCACCACGAGCTGCTCCCAGGTCTCGTCGGCGAGCTCGCGCAGGCCCTTGGGCACGTCGAGGTCGTCCCACGTCGTCCGCACGCGGTGCAGCGAAGGGTCGATGAGGTCGTGCACGCGCCGGATCTTCGTGGCCGACGCCGAGCGCACGCTCTCGATCCCGAGGCGCTCGCCCAGCGCATAGACCGGCCGGGTCCAGTCGTCGAGGAGGTCGTGGTAGTGGACGAACGCCCGGCGACCGCCGCGGGTGGCCCGCTCGGTGTGCAGCATGGCGTTGACCCAGCTGGCCATCCGGCCGGTCTCGCCGAGAGTCGCGTTGTAGTACTTCTGCTTGCTGCCCACGACCTCGGTCGGGGGGCGGAGCATGACCACGTAGGACTGCTCGACCCCATGCCGCAGCGCCGCCGAGCGCCAGAGGCCGAGGAACCAGGCGAGGCGGGGATCCTTGATGACGACCTCACGGACGTCGTCGGCGTACTGCTCGGCGAGCCAGGTGGACAGTTCCTCCCGGACCCGCTCGAGCGTGCTCATCCGACCGGCGTCGAACCAGGCCTGCGGTCGCGCGTCGGTGACCCGGACGTTGCTCCGCCGCAGCAGCCGGTCGTGGAAGTCGACCACCCACTGGCTCTCACCGAAGCCCTTGGGATTGGTTTCGTCCGGCAGCACCTCGGGCCCGGGAATATGCGCTCCGAGCATCTGCAGCGTGCTGGCGAGCACGCTCGTTCCGCTGCGACCGGACCCGGCGACGAGCAACAGGCGCCGCGGACCGGATGCGGCGGCTCCCGTCTGGGTCATGCGGCCCCCTCAATTCATGTCTCGATCGGCCGCAAGGGTATGCTAGGAGCGCCACAACGGCCGCATCTTGGGAATGTCGCCTGCCTCAGGCGGAGCATCCCGGATAGCCAGATTCACCCATGAGCACCCTAGTTGTCTAGACATGCGTCTACGATGGGGGCGCCCCTCCACCGTCACCACAGGATGTCTCCATGCCGTCTTCCCGCCGCCTGTCCGCGGCCGCCTGCGCCCTGCTCCTGCCGCTGCTGGCGACCGTGACCATCGCCACTGCCGGGGCCGAGCCGGGCGCCCGCGCCGTCCGCCAGACCGCGACCCTGTCGATGCATCCGCAGCTGGCTCAGCCGGGCGCCACGCCCGCCTCGTCTGCCGGCGCGAAGAGCTCGATGACGGCCCGGTTCCGCCCGGTCCGGTCCGGCCGTCCTGTGATCCTCCAGCGGAGGAAGGGAACGGCGTGGGTGAACGTGGCGAAGGCCCGGCAGAACTCGAGCGGCGTCGCGGAGTTCAACGCCCCCTACATGGTGAGCGGCAGGCTCGCGACCTACCGCGCCTACACGGCCTCGTGGCGAGGCCTGGCGAAGAAGGCCACCGCCGCGGCCCGGACCGACCGGTGGGGTGCACCCGACTTCACCGACGAGTTCACCAACCCGGCGACCCTCGGGACGACCTGGAAGGACCGATCCCAAGGCTATGAGTCGGTCGGGTCGCGCAAGTGCGTGAAGTCCGACCCACGAGCCACCTCGGTGGCCGGCGGCGCCCTCCGACTCAGCGTGCTCGACGACCCGGACCGGGCTGACTCGGGTGACCTCGCCAATCGTTGTGACCCGGGCGAGCCGGGCGGCCCGACGTACAACTACCGGCTCACCGGGCACGTGACCACCCAGGGCACCAAGTTCCTCCAGTACGGCTACGTCGCCGCGCGCGTGAGGTTCCAGCGCTACGCCGGTCAGCATGCCGCCGTGTGGATGCAGCCGGAGCCGAGTGTCGCCTCGTCCGACCCGGGTGCGGAGATCGACGTGATCGAGTGGTTCGGTGACCGCACGAACGACAACACCGAGCTGACCAGCCACGTCTACAAGAACGGGACGAAGTACAAGGGGCCGATCACGAACACGGGCCGCTTCACCGCCCGCAACTCCGACTGGTGGACCCGCTACCACGTGTTCTCCGTCGAGTGGACCCCCTCACGCTACGTCTTCCGGATCGACGGCAGGAAGACCATCGAGCAGACCCGCGGGGTCTCGCGGCGCCCTGAATACCTCCTGCTCAGCCTGATCAGCTCCGACTACGAGCTCCCCCTGCAGAAGGGCTCGTTGCCGCAGCACATGTACGTCGACTGGGTGAAGTACTGGAAGCGATGACCACCGCGAACCTCGCCCGCACCCTCACCGGCGCCGCGGCCCTCGCCCTGCTGCCCGCCCTCGTCGGGGGGATCACCTGCTCCTCCGGCCCGGCCGCGGCCAGCGAGACGGTCGCGGCGCGGACAACCCAGACCGCGACGCTGAGCGTCCACCCTCAGCTCGCCCAGCCCGGCACCGGCACCCGTTCCGCTGGCGGCGCCAGGAGCACCGTGACCGCCACCCTCCGGCCCGTCCGGGAGGGCCGGACCGTGCTCCTCCAGCGCCGCACCGGCAGTGGCTGGGACACCGTCGCCGAGGGGCGGGAGAATGGGCGAGGGATCGCCCAGTTCAACGCACCCTTCCGACGCAACGGCGCCTTCCAGACCTATCGTGCGGTGGCCCCGCGGACGGCCTCGCTGGCCCGGATCGCCACCACGGGACAGAGCACCTCGCGCTGGGCGCAGGCTGACTTCACCGACCAGTTCTCGGGAACGACGCTCGGCTCGGCCTGGTCCCAGCGCCGGCAGGACTTCGGTGCCACGCAGTACCGCAAGTGCTCGCGCGGCGGTGTGCCGAGGGCCTCGAGGGTGGGCAACGGGGCGCTCCGCCTCAGCGTGCTGCGCGACGCCGGCCCGAACCCGGCCACGCGCCCGAAGTGCCGCACGCCGTACGGCACCTTCCAGTGGCGGGCCAACGGCCACATCTCCACCAGCGGCACCCAGGCGTTCCGCTACGGCTACGCCGCGGCCCGGATCAAGTTCCAGCCGCGACGCGGCCAGCACGCGGCGTTCTGGATGCAGCCGCAGACCCGGACCGCGACCGAGGGCTCAGCCCGGAACACCGGGGCCGAGATCGACGTCATCGAGTGGTTCGGCAACAACCACCCGCAGGGCGGGCTGACCAGCTTCGTCTACGACTACCCGAACGACGGGCGCGCCGGCGTCACCCCGCGCAAGACGGGCGGCTGGATCAAGAACCCGGGCAGGTTCGGCAAGGACTGGGCCAGCAGGTACCACGTCTTCTCGGTGCAGTGGACGCCCAACGTCTACATCTTCCGGATCGACGGCAAGGAGACCTTCCGCACCACGCGCGGTGTCTCCGGTCAGCCGCAGTACCTCATCCTGAGCCTGCTCAGCTCCGACTACGAGATCCCGCACCTCAGGCCCGGCAAGCTGCCTCAACACATGTACGTCGACTGGGTCCGGTACTGGGAGCGCTAGCCCGGCAAGGAACCGGCTTCGGCGTGGCAACGACCCACCACCTAACATGGCCGGGTCCGTCCCCGTCTCCGGAGATCCATGTCTGCTTCCCGTGTGCGATCCGCCCTCGCCGCGCTCGTCCTTGGTTCGGCACTGACCGCGGCGTGCACGTCCAACGACTCCGGTTCGCCGGGACGGCAGGGAGGCGACCGCGCCGTCGCGAATCGACCGACGCCGCGCTTTGTCGGACTCAAGGCGCACCCCCAGATCGCTCAGCCGGGCCTGCGCCCGGCGCCGGCTGCTGAGGCCCTCACAGCTCTCACAGCTGTGTCGCGTCCACCCCAGAAGGGTCGGAAGCTCGTGCTCGAGCGCCAGGTCGGTGGCTCCTGGGAACGAGTGGACGCGGTCCGGCAGGGCCGTGAGGGACGGGCCGAGTTCACCGCCCCTTACTCGATCGAGGGGGAGCCTGTCGTCTATCGCGCGACCGTCGTCGGCCAGGGCGGACACCCGTCTCTGTCGAGCAAGCCGCAAGCGTCCGATCGCTGGGGCGAGCCCGACTTCAGTGATGAGTTCGACGGCAACGCCCTGGACGACACGTGGAGCAACCGCTTGCAGGGGTACCTTCCCGACAGCCATCGCGCCTGCTCGAAGGCCGACGATCGTGCTGTCGGCGTCTCAGGAGGCACTGTCAAACTGAGCGTCCTGCTCGACCCGGACCGGGTCGGTGACCGCTGCGCCAGCGACGAGGGCAACTTTGCCTATCGGCTGAACGGCCACATCTCCACCGAGCAAAGTCGCTCGTTCCTCTACGGCTACTTCGCAGCGCGCGTGAAGTTCCAGCATCGACGCGGCCAACACGGCGCGTTCTGGCTCCAGGTCAAGTCACGCGCCGCGACAACCGGACCGGCCACGCAGACCGGATCCGAGGTCGACGTCATCGAGTGGTTCGGGCACAAGCACCCCTCCGGGGGCCTGACCAGCTTCGTCTACGACTATCCGACAGAGGCCGGACGGAAGACCGGGGGCTTCGTCCGAAAGCCGGAGCGCTTCGGCGACGACTGGGCCTCGACGTTCCACGTCTTCTCGGTCGAGTGGACTCCCAGGAAGTACGTCTTCCGCATCGACGGCCAGCGGAGCTACCAGACCGACCGCGGCGTCTCGGGCCGCCCGGAGTTCATGATCCTGAGCCTGCTCAGCTCGGACTACGAGATCCCACACCTGGGCAAGGACAGCAGGCTTCCCCAGACGATGGCCGTCGACTGGGTGCGGCACTGGCCGCTCTCACATTCAGGGGTGGCACCTCCAGTGGGACAGGGCAGTTGATAACGTCATCCACGGCTGACGAAGGCATGCTTGGAGGCACGGCGAGTTCATGCGACGCGTAATTTCGGTCTACGGGACAAGACCAGAGGCCATCAAGATGGCGCCACTGGTGTCAGCGTTGAACGATGACCCCGACATTGAACACTTGGTCGCAGTCTCGGGCCAGCACAGACACATGCTGGATCAAGTGAACCGGCATTTCGGGATCGTCCCGGACCACGATCTTGACATCATCAGGGAGTCGCAGGGTCTTTCGGACATCTTCACAAGGACCATGGAGGGGCTTACCCCCGTCCTTGAGTCGTTTCGCCCTGAAGCCTTAATAGTGCAGGGTGACACTTCGACGAGCACCGCGGCCGCACTCGCGGCTTTCTATTCTAAAGTGCCGGTCATCCATGTCGAGGCGGGCCTGCGCAGTCGCGACCTACGGTCACCCTTCCCCGAAGAGGGAAACCGTCGACTGACCGCGCAGGTCACCGCACTACACCTGGCTCCGACGCAGACAAGCCGCGAGAACCTGCTCGAAGAGGGAACTGACCCGACCTCGATCGCAGTAACGGGCAACACCGTGATCGATGCCCTCCTGGAAGTGGTGAAGCACCGAGTCCCGTTCGAGGATGACCACCTGGCTGAAATCGTCGGATCGCAACAACCGATCGTTCTCGTGACGCTGCACCGCCGTGAGAACCAGGGCGAGGGCATGCACTCTGCCGCGCGTGCAATCGGACGAGTGGCCCGGCGGCATCCCTCATGGCAGTTCGTGTTTCCGGTCCATCGCAGTCCGTCCGTCCGTGCCGCCGTGCTACCCGGCCTCCAAGGCATCGACAACGTACTTCTCATTGAGCCGCTCGACTACGGCCAGTTCACGCACCTCCTCTCGGCCTGTCAGTTGGTACTGACGGACTCGGGAGGTATCCAGGAAGAGGCCCCTGCGCTCGGAAAGCCGGTTCTCGTCTTGCGCGACACGACTGAACGCCCCGAAGCCGTCGTAGCCGGAACCGTCAAGCTGGTGGGAACGGATGAACACCGCCTGTTCGAGGAAGCTGATCGACTCATAACGGACTCCACCGCCTACGCAACGATGGCCAATGCCGTGAATCCGTACGGCGACGGCCGAGCAACGAGGCGATGCGCGGCCGCGGTTAGACAGCTGTTGGACCTCGGTCGGCGAGAGCCCGATTTTGCTCCTGACCTCCTCGGCAGATCTGGCCTCCTCGGGGCGTCCCGCGCCTGAAGATGCAGGCGGTGCCCGTCGGGCAGCGGGCACTCCCACTGCCACTGCCCGACCTCGTCAGGCCCGCGCCACCAGCGCCAGCTCCTGCGGAAGGACGACTGACGTCGCCGTCTGCTGCCTTACTCGGGCCGCTGCCGCCGCCGACTTGGCCGTGAACTTGTCCGGGTTGTGATAGAGGTCCCTGATTGCGTCCGCGAGGCCAGTCGCGTCATCGAGCCCGGCGAGGTACCCCTCGCGGTCTGACACGAACTCAGGTATCGCCGTCACGCCGCTTGTCACCGGAACCAGCCCGGACGACATTGCCTCGTCTTTGGAAACACCTTGCGCATCCATCCGGGTGGGAGCCAGGAAAACACCGTATTGACGATGAAGGGAAGCGATCTCGCCTTGAGTAAGGAAGCCCCTGGTCACCTCCACGTTCGGCAGTCCCATGATCGGCTTCATCGTCTCTTCGAACAGCGGTCCGTCACCGATGAAGCGGAAATGCAGCTCGTCGAACCAAGGTTCTGTTGACAGATCAAGGACAGCGGCGACAGACAGGTCATTCGCATACTTGGCCGATGCGAACGGCCGAATCGACAGGATCCGGAGACGATCCTGCCGTTGCTTGGGCACATAGCCGAACAACGAGGTGTTCACTGGGTTGTGGACGACGTGAACTTGGTCTTCGGGGATCGATCGGTTCAGGTCGTCCATGACTTCATCTGCAAAGTAGCGCGAGACAAATACAAAGTGCGTCTTCGCGGGTAGGTCGTCGACGAGCCCCCGCCAGAATGCCTGTCGAAGCTCCGACGCTTCCTTGGCCCGCTCAAGTTCGGTCGAGTTAGTGAAGTTGAACCTTCTCCTCCACCAAGGTTGAACCTCGGCCCCGTGCACCCACACAGTGACTTTCAAGTCGTCGGCATACTCCCGCAGGACCGCCCACATGGCAGGGTTGAGAAAGTGGACCAGAACGTGCTTGTGATGGCCGTTCTCCAAGGTCGCCCTGAGGGCATGAGTGGACCCCGTTGTCACCTCGACACCCTCGAACTCGTGGTAGCCAAGGGGCTCACCTTCCTTGAATCTGAAGACGTCCACGGCCAGACCGGCGTCCCTGTACTCACGCACCCGTGAGTGCACGAAACCATTTCGGTAGAGGTCCTCGTACGACGGGTAGTTGTCAGTGAGCACGAGATACTCCCCAGTGCCAGGCATGATGGGTGGGTCCACCACGGGGTGATCCAGGGCAAACTCGTGGACCTTTCCGGCACCGGGACCTCGCAAACGCAACGCAAAGCCGACCTCAATCGCCTCCTGTGGCACCGGCAAGGCGACGCCACGATTGGACGGCCTGACGGTGGAATGCACCACGTTCCCACTGGAGTCGAAGTATCGAATCGCCATCATCAGGTCAAGGTCCCCGGAAGTCTCGAGGCGCAACTTCAACTCACCGTCGTGAGCAATCTCTGTGACCGGGATCCGTCGACGAAGCCACCAGTAGATGTGCTTGTCTTCCGGCAGACCTGACGTATAGGCGACAGTCTCGCCGGACACCTCCACGCTGACGTCGTCTCTCGGCCCACGCACGTCCAGCATCGCCTGGGTGGACAGCACGAGGCGCTCACGCTGAGCCGGCTCCCCACCCGAAGTTTCGACAAAGCGGTGCACGTCCTCGAGCCTGTAGCCCGTGCTCATAGTCGTCGAGGACCCGAGCAACTCCTCGAGTTGTGCAGCCTCAAGCGCTGCGCCGTCCCAACAGTAGTCAAACCGATCGATCGTGAATTGCGAGAAGCCCGCTAGGGTTTCGGGCTCATCTTCGAGAAGCGAACCGGCTCGCACCTCGTCGCATGCCTCACGCGCAACCAGAGACGTCCGCGCCAACAATCCGTGGCAGCCGGTGTAGGCCCACCCATTCGTCGGCTTGACCAATGTCCCCTCCTCGACTGCGGCAAAGGACGCGCGACCTACGACTTGGTCGCCCGAGTAGAGCGATGCGAGGACGAGGTCCAGCAGGTACGTGGGACCGTGCCAATCCTTCGCGTTCATGACGGCCAGCCCCACCGCTCCGGAACAGAACTCAGCCGAAGGCCGCGCGCCGAGGTGAGCCGGCGAGATGTACGTGAGCCCCTCGGCCTCGAGGCGGGCGATGGCGGCGCGATCGTCGGTCACGAATGTGGTGTCCACGGCCACACCCGTCTGGCGAGCCAGTGCCGTGCGTGCCCTTTCAACATCCTCCGCGCCATCCACGACGAAGAGGACACCCACCGACGGCTCCTCCAAGCGGAAGGGCCTTCCGGAAGCAGAGGCAAGCAGGAAGTCCCTGCGAGCCGCCCATGTGTGCTCCTGGTGCACCTTCCGGACGCCCATGAGACGCAGCCGATCGTATGCTTCGGGGTCCGCCGATAGCTCCGTGAGCGTCCGGCTCGTCCACTCCCGGCTGTCCCCCATGGGAATCAGATCTCCCAGCATCACTCTCAGGCCATGCGCATAGTTCGACACCGTCACTGTGCCGGAGGCTAGTAGTTCGTATGCCCGCCGGGCGAACATGCTCTGCGAGCCCTTGATCGAGTTCAGGTTCATGGCGAACCGATAACCCTTGTAAGCCACGTCGAGGTCATCCGGCGCGAGCGTACCCACGATGAGGTGTTCGTACTGCTCTGGAAATCGGTATTCGTCGTGCGTCGTGCCCAACATGCGGTCGTAAATGTCGACGGGCATGACGTCCGACGCGCCCTCAAGAAGCTGCTCCAGATCCCGCATGCGCGCCCGATAACGGGTGTAGTAACCACCTGCGAACGCCAACCCTGGACGGCGCCTTCTGCTTTCGCGAGGGTTGTGCACGCGTGGTTGACACGCAAAGGGCATGAAGTGCACGCGATCATGACCGAGGACTGCTCGATAGCGCGGCACGCAATCGATGTCGGTCGTGTAGACGTGGTCGAACTCGGCCGCAGTGCGCACAAAGGTCTCGAAGTGCGGTGGGTCCTCCTTGTTCCAGAAGAGCCTGGGAATCCCCTTCCGCTCGCAGTACGCGAGGATATCCCGGAGCTCTTGCGGCAGGTGCGGGACCGTGTTGTGCCAAGCGCCGGTCATACCTCTCCAGGCAGATTCGACGAACAGGATGTCCGGTTCGAATTCGACGATTGCCTCTTCCCAGGAGTGGGGCAGCAGGTCCAGCCACTCACACTCGTGGGACAGCCCATGGCGCGTGAAGTCATCCGTGATCGCTGCGATTCGAGGCCGAGGTCCGCCGCCAGCTAGTCGCAGATCAAGAGCCGCACCAGCGCGACGCGCGATCTCCTCGCGCCTGCCGAGCGCCTCGAGGTCAAAACCCCGAGGTCCACCCTTCGGGACGAGGATGTGGTAAGGGCTAGGACTGGTCGAGCGAGCGGCGGGCTGAGGACCAGCGGGGCGAGCGGCGCGAGAGATGGGTTCGCGGGCGACCTCCGTCCTTGTGCTCTGCGAACCTCCGCGGGCCGGCGACCGCATGATGCCGACCGAGTCACGGGCGAGCCTGGCGACACCTCGAGGGCTCCTTCCCGCGTCCCGCAACGCTCTGCTCATACGAACCGAGCGACTGTTCTCGAGATCCTTCAGCGCTGCCTGAAGGCGGCGGATCTTGCGACGCAGGTGCTTGGACTCTTGCGCGTTCTTCCGTTCGCGATGACGGGCGAGCTTGGCGTTCTCCTTGCCGATGCGTGCGATCTCCTGATGTTTCGCTCTCACCTCTGCCGCGGCATCCGCGAGCCTCTGCTCCAGCTCGTCCCTCTGCCTTCGATAGACGAGCGCCTCTCCCCGCACTCGTTCGAAAGCTGCCTGAGCACTCTTGAACTGGAAAGTACGTTCATCGAGCCCTTCACGCAGGGTGATGATCTCGTCCCTTGTCACGGCTTCCCGGTCCTTTGACCTCTTCAGGAACCCCGACATCCGACGATAACGATCCTCCAGTGCGTAACGGGCGTGCACGCTGCGCCGAAGTGCGTCTCGGACGCTCCCTTGGGGCGCATCATCAACAGGGCGAAAGAGATGCGTGGGCGTGGCGTTGAACGTGTCAGCCAGGCCGTATCCACGTTCGAGCAACCAGGCCTCTACCTCGTCGAACTCGTCACGGTCAAGACACTCGACGTACAACAGGGGGTTGTCGTTCGCCATGATGGTTTGCGCGCCGGTAAGAACATCGAGCTCCATACCTTCGACGTCGATCTTGATCGCGCGCACCTTGCCCGGAAGCTGCTCGTCGTCCAGACGTCGGATCTCGAAGGGTCCATCCGGGTCCTCGGTGACGGTCTGGCCGCCGAGGTTCGTCTGGTCGAGGTCGTCGAGTCGCCCGCGGAGGCTTTTGGCCCCTAACGCACAGTGCCGCACCTCGACCCGCTCCTCGACGCCACCGAGACGTGCACTCTCGAGGATCGCCTCGACGAGCTCGACGTTTGGCTCGAAGGCAATCACCCGGGCACTTGTGGCATGCGCAAGGAACAGGGCATGGTTTCCGATGTTCGCTCCAACGTCCAGGACGAGCTCGCCATCACCCAGGAAGGTCACCATTGCCTCGAGCATTTCCAGCTCGTAGGGCTCCCCGGTGCGCATGACACCACCCTGTATGTAATCGGTCTGGTGGTGAGGCAGCACAATCGGGTATGCGAGGTCATGCCAATGAACCTCAGTCATCGGAAGCTCTGCATCCATGTCGCGGTGGGTCAACAACACTCCCTGTGGCCGGCCGACACATCCCCTCGTGCCAGGCGATTCCCCGAGGTTATGCGACGTCAATCGGACTCGCACCAGCGGACCGGCCGCCAGCGTGCCCCGGCATGCGTTTTGATATGGGCGGTGGTGGTGTCAAGCCCAGGGTGAGGCGCCGGCGGGGATTGGTTTCCTGCCGGCGCCTCGTGCTTCGTCGGCTCGTGTAGGTGAGCGTGTCGTTGGCGACGCGCGGTCAGACTGATATGCGCGGGTTGGTTACCGCAGGACGGTGTTTCGGCTGGAGCGGTTCCGCTGGTCTAGGGGCGAGCGTCGGCTCGGGGCCTGCTCATAGAACGGTCGCGGGTCGCTCCCCGCGCTGCCACCCTCTGAGGCGACGAAGCAGCTCGGTTCAGCAACTCATCGGTTCAGCAATTCATCGGTCGTCGAGGACGGCGAGCGACCAACACCAGCCCGCCAGCTCGCGGGCGATCGCGGTGTTGGCGACCGTGCTCTTCTTGTTGCGGTCGATGAACCTCACCCACCGCTGGTGCAGTCGACGGTTGCCTTGGTCACCGCGGACCCGGGCTGCGGCGGGTGCGAGGTCCCAGCGTTCGCGCATCGTCTTCCCGACGCGGTAGCGAGGGCGGTGGTGCCAGGCGGCCTCGATCAGGAGTCGACGCACGTGTCGGTTGCCGGTCTTGGTGATCGGCCCCTGGGTCCTCGAGGTCCCCGAGGAGTACTCGGAGGGGACCAGCCCGACGAAGGAGCCGATGGTGTTGCCGGTGAAGCGATCCCAGTCGCCGATCTCCACGGCGAGAGCGAACCCGGTCAGGGTACCGATCCCGCGCAGGCACCCGAGCCGGTGCACCATCGGGGTGAACTCACTGGTCGCGGCCATCTGCTCGATGTGCCCATCGAGGCGGTCGCGACGGGCCTTGGTGGCCAAGACCGTCTCGTAGCCGGCGTCGAAGGCCTCCCGCGTGGCCGCAGAGGTCAGCTGCGACCATGCGTGGTGGCGCAGCCAGAGGTCGTGCTTGCCGGTCCAGGCATCGCCATCGAAGTAGACGATCCCGTGCCGCATCAAACAGCTTGGAAAGCCGATGCCGCGCCCGCATCAGATCGCCGCGGCAGTCCTCGCGGGCTCGGACCAGGTCCCGAGCGGCCTCCTGCTCGGCAGTCGGGATCGCCACCGCGGTGATCTCATCGAGCCGCAACAACCGGGCCAGGCGCGCCGCGTCCCGGGCGTCGGTCTTGACCCGATCGCCGGGCGGCTTGTGCAGTTTCGAGGGTGCCGCGACTTCACACCGGATGCCCGCCGCCGTCAGGTGTCGATAGAGCCCGAACCCGGTCGGGCCGGCCTCGTAGGTCACCGCCACCGGGCCCGGCCTGGACTGCACCCACGACCGGATGTGGTCATAGGACGGCGTCAGTCTGGTCTGGCACGGCTCGCCCGTGGCGCCATCGATCGCCGCAGCCGCGACCGATCGGGCGTGCACGTCGAGCCCCACACTCGTACGCTCGGTAAACA
>NZ_SDKM01000035.1 GCF_004519545.1 Nocardioides guangzhouensis | reverse complement strand
TGGTCAGCCACCTGCTGCACAGCGAGCTCGGCATCAAGACCGCCATGGACACCCACCCCAAGCACGACATCGCACTCGGTGCGGCCTGCGCCCCGAGCATCTCTGCCCCGTCGAGCCCGGCACCTCACCCCAGGGTCACCGACTGGCCCACTCGCGGCCGACCGACCACCCCGCCCCCTGCTCAACAGGAACCAGTGGGTGCAACGACTCCCGAGCCGGATGTCGAGCCCGTCCCCCGTGCGCCGGTCACGCCTCGGCGCGTGATGCGGAGAAGCTCGAGCAGCCCCGCCACCAAGTACTTCGTGACGGCGGCGGCCCTTGCGGTTCTCGGTCTCGTCATCACCTTCGTGTTCGCCGAGCGCCCCTCGCAGCCCGAGCTCACCTGGAGCTCCGACGGCAATGCGGGCAGCACATCGACTGTCTCCCGAGGCACGACGGTCAAGACAAACGTCCTGGGGATTCCCTTGCCCGGGGAGCTGGACGTGGGTCGCGGAGGCCGGTTCACGGTGCCGCAGAACCTGGCGGTGTTCGCCGCCGGCCCGGTCGACGCGCTGGCCGGCCCGGACCAGGTCGGGACCCTCGCTCGCTCAGGCGACCCATGGTGGCGCCCCATCGCAACCGTGCCCGGGGCCTTCCTGGTGCTGGCCATGCTGTTCGCCTTCGCGTACGCCGAGTCCCAGATGCGATCACTTCGCCGCGGCAGCGGCGGCCTCCGGTTCGGTGAGCTCCTCGGCCTTACCGGGATCGGCGTCACCTTCGGACTGGCCCTGGGTCTGCTCGCCTGGGTCTCAGGACGCACGCTCGCATGGCCGCAACTGATCCCGACCATGATCTGCTTGGCCGCGGCCTTCGGCCTGCTGGCATTTGCTATCGCAGCTCGACGCGGTCCCGCGCCAGGACGAAAGACGTGATCTCACTGCTCGCCACGACGCGAGATCCACCCACGCGGCAGCAACAACCAGCCCACGAGCAGGAAGAAGAGCAGGACCGCACCAGCGGCGCCGGCCGCGCCCCCGGTGTTGGCAGAGCTCAACGTCGAGCTGACCACCCCGAACTCAACGGTGACGGACCGGTTCCCGCACTCCAGGCTCGCCTCGTGGGTTCCTGGGGGCAGCGTGGGGAGGCTGGCCTTCACACCGACCTCGTCGTCGGAGCTCGCGGCACTCACATCCGGGGCTTCGAGTGTCTTCCCGCCGACGTCGACCGACACACCAGTCGAGGGCGGGCAGCCCCCGCACAGGAAGGCGACGTCACCCAGGCTCGTGACGCTCACCGGCGTGGCTTGTCGACAGGTCAGCGGCCCCTCGTTCGGCGAGACCCATCGGTGATCGATGGCCACCTTGATCGTGGACCCGCCCTGGTCCACGGACGCCAGCACCCGGTCCGCGCCCGGCGTCTGTCGGGCATACGTGAGCTCAGCACGTCCCGCCTCATCGGTTGACACACTCTTCTCGATGTCCGGCGAGCCGCGCTGAACCGCGACGAAGGTCACGAGAACTCCGGCGACCGGGTCGCCCTGGTCATCCACCCATCTCGCGACGGCGGTGAAATCGCCGCCAATCGTCGTCGACGTGCCGTTCGGCGACAGGGCCAACCGACCCACCTCCGGTTCCTCCTCGGTGGGCGGCGTTTCGACGGGAGGGATGGGCGGGCACGTCGAGCCGGCCGACGGTACGCCTGAAGGCGTGGGAGAGAGCGTTGCCGAGGTTGTAGGACAGTCGGATGGCCGCGCCAACCACGTCCGCGTGATAGCCGGCGCGCTGGCCTGACGCTCCAAGTACGTCGCGGTCGCGGTGATCGACTCGGTCCCAGGACTCGAACCGGTGTACGTCCACTCGGCGTGGCCAGGCGCATCAAGAACGCTGAACTGATCGATCTCGCGACCATTCACAAGTCGCTTGAAGACCACGTCTGCGCCGTTCGCAGCAGCGCCGTCGTCGGTGACCTTGGCGGCAACCGTGAACGTCGTGCCGACGTACCCGCTGGTCTGGTCTGGCTTGAGAATCAGCCCGAGCCCCGTTCGCCACAGGTGCCGGGTGACGGCGCTGGACGTAACAGGGACAACTGACAAGGCAGCCACCCGATTCGGGATCGGTGGGTCGGGATCCGGGTCGGGATCCGGGTCAGGCTCCGGGTCAGGCTCCGGTTCTGGGTCGGGTTGCACCTCAGCGGCAGCGACCACCTCGATCCGGTCCAGCCCCTCATTCTTGCCGGTGTAGGTGAAGGCCGACTCGGCGTTGACACCCGACCGTTGGACCGGCGGCCTCATCGTCAAGGGATTGGCGCCGGTGACGCTGAACCTGATCGTTGGCTGTTCGATGATGGTGTTGGAGCAGCGAAGGTTGGCCACCACGCTCAGCTTTGTTCCCACCTCCGACGATGACCCACCCGGACTCTTGGTGAGTGTCAGCGCGCACGAGGGCGGCAGCGCTCCCGCTGGGGCAGCCTGGGCGCGCTCGACGGTGGAGCGTAGGTTGCCCACGAGGGCGGCGGGCATCACCAATGCACCGACAGCGAGCACAAGGCTGGCGACAAGCGAGATTCGTCGACGGCCCGTGACACCGCTCTTGCCTTCAGCGCATTGCCGGGACACGACAGGTCTCCTACCCGTCAGCCGTTGGGAGGCTCGCATTGGCCGTTGATGACTCATCCTCGCGGGGCCGATCGTCCTGAGCTGAGTGGGCGCCGCCGCCGGCGTCGACATGGCCGAGAGGCAGGAAGTAGCCGATGAGGAACGCCACGACCGCGCAGAGCGCAACGGTCGGCAGCCAGGCCGCGATGGACGGCACCATCAGACTCGTCGCGGAAAGAGTGAAGGTCAGAGTCAACCCGACGCCGAGTCCCGGGACCGCGAACTGCATGCCTCGGACCCACCGGTTCTCCGACAGTCCCACGCTTCCCGGCTTGCCCGTCCGCGCGAGAGCGAGGAGAAGGACGGCGATCAGCAGGGCGGTGCTGGCGGCCACGGCCATGCCGAACCAGCCGTAGGTGGACCACAGCGACCCGTGGACCTCGACGGGGAAGGCCTCGTAGACGAGCACGGCCCTCTCCTCGTCCAGCAGTTCCAGCCGCGCAGGAATGAGCCCGACGGCTTGATCGGTGACGTCATCCAGGTACAGTTCGACGGTTCGCTCGGCCGACTCCCCGGCGTCGAGCTCGAGACCCAGCCGGACCGTGTACGTGAAGAAGGCGAGGCCCAACACCCTCCCCTGCATGCGCATGGCGTTCACGACAACGGACTTGCTGCCTTCATTGCTCACATCGAGAACAACCGTGGTGGGCGATTCTCTCCCCAGGGAGATCGGCGATCCGCTGTCGACACGATCGACTTGCCGTCCGTCGATCGTCGCGCTCCAGACGAGGTCGTCGTCCTGTGCCGCACCTGCTCCAGCCCACGGCCAGAGGATCGCCATCACCATGGTCGCGAACGTGAGCGCAAGACTGCCCGCCGCTGACGTCACCGAGATCGTGGTGTCCGAGAGCAGTGACTGGTCGCAATGACGAACAGCCGCCATACAAACACGTTAGTGACGACCCCGAGGCGGCGCAGACAATTAGCACATTGCGGGCGGAACGGGACGTCGATACTGCCCTTTGGGGCACCGCCGGCTGCGCGATGACGAGGGCCTGCGTCCCTGCTGCTTGAGTCCGAGCGGCCGGATGCTGGTGCATGACCGTCTGAGACCGGAGGAGTCCGTCATGCGCGAGCACCAGTTCGACGCCGAGGAAGCCGCCCTTCGCCCCAAGGCAGGGCGGATCGAGGACCCGGTCGTCGACCACCAGGGTCGCGCCGCGGCCGCCGGGCGCTCCGACGTGCTCGGCGAGTCGGGGCTGGTCGGTCTCCAACGGGCCGCCGGCAACAGCGCGGTCAGCTCGATGGTCGAGGACGAGCCGTCGCCGGTGCACGACGTGATCAGCTCGGGTGGCCGGCCCCTGGAGCCCGACGTACGCACGGACATGGAGGGCCGGCTCGGCGCCGACTTCGGCGACGTCCGCGTCCACGACGACTCGGCCGCGCACCGCTCGGCCCAGTCGGTGAATGCCCACGCCTACACCGTCGGATCGAACATCGTCTTCCAGCGCGACAAGTACGACCCTGGGTCGGACAGCGGACGCACCATGCTCGCCCACGAGCTGACCCACGTCGTCCAGCAGCGCAGCGGCCCGGTCGAAGGGACGCCGACCGCCGGCGGCATCCGGGTCAGCGACCCCTCCGACCGCTTCGAGCGCGAGGCCGCCGCCAACGCCGACCGCGTGATGTCGGCCTCCGCCGCTGCCGAGCCCGCTCCTCCCGCCCCGGCCCCGGCGGCTTCCGTCCAGCGTGACGCCAGCGAGGAAGCGCCTCCCGTGCAGCGCCAGGAGGCCGAGGAGGAGAAGGAAGAAGAGACGGCCCAGGGCACATTCGTGCAGCGGGCCGGCGAGGAGGAGGAAGAGGAGACCGCTCAGGGCTCCTTCGTCCAGCGAGTGAAGGCCGAGGGCGAGGAGCAGGACGAGGAGTAGGCCGGGCTCTTTCGGATGACCAGCCCCGCGGCCAACCCCTCGACCCGGCCGGACTGCACTAGCTCCGACACTTGGGGCGGCATTGCCGGGACCGCCCACGTCAGCGACTCCGGAGCTGCGTCCATGGACTCGCTGGTCCCGGGCAGAGCGAGTGCCTTCACCTCAACCACCTATGCCGGTCATCCGACGGAAGCGGGTGCGCGGACGGTCTCGAAGTTCCTTGCGGTGCCTGACGGTCGACACGCGTCGGTGGAACCGCTGTCGCTTGGTTTCGCGCATCGGGGCCGGTCGCCGCGTACGGTCGGCTGACGTTCAGCAACGATGCCACACCCGTTCCACCCCTTCCAGAAGGCCGTCGGTCCGGTGTGCGTCAGCGTGAAGGCATCGGCCTGAGCGTCTCAGACCGACTGGTCCAGACTTTGGGGGGGTGGGCCTTTGACATCAGCCTCGTTCGTGTCCTCACGTGCTGGACGATCTCCCAGAACGCGCCAGCCAGGGCTACCCAAGCCTCTCGCCAAAGATTGAAATGATGTCCCTGACCTGAATCGCCGCGGCAGCGCGCACCGTTGCCGGGTCCGGCGTGGGCTGCGACTCGCCACGCCGCTGTCCGTTACGCCGGTGATCCTCGGCGATTGAGGCATTGAGGTCGACTACGCGTTCAGCCATGCGGTCCGCCAGCAGATGTCTCAGCACCTCGATCCTTTGTGCGGCGGTGAGTCCTTGCCACAGGCTCTCCCGCTCGCTCCGCTCCGGCACCGGCAGCTCTCTGTGACCCAACGCGATCCTGGACCTTCCGCCGAGGTTGGGAGCACCACGAGTCCGAACGGCCGTTGCCCAGGTAATTGCGTCGGAATCAGCAAGACCGTACTTCTGCCCCCCTGACTCGATGCCGTGAGTCTTTGCACTCGCGGCTCCCTTGTAGACAAGGATGGTGTGGAAGAGGTTGTCCTCGGGACCCGGGCGATCGATCCGGCGCGACTCGCCAACGGAGTTGAACAAGTCCGACACCAAAGACACGGGAATGACATGTTCGGACTCAAGCGCGACCCACGGTTGAGCGGGGTTCCGAGGGACGGCGCCACTGTTCTCGCTGTGAGGAGCGATCCGGCCTATGCCTGGCGCACCCCCGATAGGCACAGTTGTGACATCCGCACCGATTTGAGAGAGCAACTCCACGATCACAGGTACCAGCAGATCCAGCTGCTGACGGGCTGCGGCGTCCCTCCCGATCTTCTGTGAGGCGATCGCCTGCCGAGCTAACACGATCTGCTGGGCCACGTTTCTGAGCAGGGCGTCCGAGTCGAGTGGCGCTAGACCTGCTGCGCGGCGGCGGTCGTTGATCACTCGAATCTCGTGAAGGATCGCCTCAAGCACCGGTCGTGGAGTTGAAGCCATGACGATGGCGCCGGTCCGCGTGTCAACGCTCAACATGTGCCGGCGTTCCCCTGCGTTGAAGGGACGCTTGATGATGCCGAGCGCCTCCCCGATCGCTCGCGCCTTCCCCTTGACCCACTGCTTGCCGGCCGCGACCTTGCCCTTCACCCACGCCTTGCCGGCGGCGATCTTGCCCTTGACCTTCCCGGCGATGCCCGCGATGCCGCGGATGACAGGTCCGGCGAGCTTGAGGCCGGTCTTGATCACGAAGTCGAGGGCCTTGTTGACGGGCTTCTGGAGCTTCTGGACGATCTCGCGGATCTTCTGGCCGATGCCGCCGAGGCCGATCACGCTGGCGAGGAAGCCGATGATGATCGGGACCATCTGGGACAGGACGTCCTCGATCTTCGCGACGACGCCGCTGATGTTGCCGCGGACGATGTCCGAGACCGAGTCGAGGATCGTGTTGACGAACTTGGCGATCCGGCTGGCGTTGTTCACGAAGAACATCACGACGTCGTAGATCAGCTTGCAGGCCTTGATGAACGCGGCCGCCGGGTTGAGCAGGCTGATCAGCCAGGTGATGCCGGCGGTGATGATCTTGGTGAGGACGAAGTCCTTGACCTGGTCGAGGATCATCTCCTTGATGTCGCCGAGCTTCTCCAGCAACATCTCCCACAGCGCGCCGACGCCGCCGGCGGCCAGCTTCTGGAAGATGTCGACGCCTGTCTCCACCGCCGACATCGCCTTCTCGCCGATCTGCTTGACGATCCGGTCGCGGATGTTGCGCCAGGTCAGGCCGAACAGCGAGGCGAGCAGCTTGATGACGCCCTTGAGGTCGAACGTCTCGGGCAGCTCGACGCCACCCTCGGCGAGGGCGCCGAAAAGCCACGACAGAAGGCCCTTGCGGAGGTGCGCGAGGAAGTTCTCCTTGAACCGGTTGATTCCGCCCTTGATGCCGTCGATCAGGTTGCCCAGGAAGCGGATCGGGTGCGCAACGATCTGCCCGACCACGCCGGCCACCCGGGCCAGCACGTTCTTGAGCATCGCGACCAGCTCGCGGATGGTGTTGATGATCGCCTTGATCGCGCCGATGGCCTTGTCGATGAGGCCCCTGTTCTCGGCCTGCAGCTCCTCGATCCGCTCGTCGAGGCCCTTGCGCGCCGCGACGTACTTGGTGGCGAGCGTGTCGACCACCGACTCCTGCTTGGAGGTCACGTCGCTCTCGAGCTGCTCGAACCGGTCCCCGATCTCCTTCGACGCCTCGGACCCGATCTTCTTGAGGTTGTTCGGCAGGCTCTTCACGTACGTCGAGATCTCGGTCTTGCCGGCCGCGATCCGCCTCTTCGCCGCCATCAGGTCGCCGCCGACGATGTCGGCGACCCGGGCGATGGTGACGTCCATCTGCTTGAGGTAGAGCTCCCGGCCGGCCACGTAGAACTCGTTGACCTTGTCCGGCATCCCCCTGATCTTGTCCCGCAACCAGCGGAACTTGCCGGTCCAGCCGCCGTACCGGTCCTTCTTGTACGCCGACATCTTCGCCGAGACGTAGCTCTCGAAGGTCGCACGTGCCGACTTCTCGCCGTCCTCGAACTCCTTCTCGACCTTGGGGTCGATCCCGTCGAGGATCTTCCTCACGTCGGCTTCGGTCGCGTCGAAGATCGCCTGGATCCGCGCGGTGACCTCGGCCCGCTTCTGCTCGTCCCTGGACTTGGTCTTCCCCTTGTCGGCGATCACCTTGGCCAGCGCCGCGCCCTTGGCGCCCTGCATGCCGGCCACGCCTTCCTTGGTCTCGGCGTTGGCGTCGGCCTTGCCCTGCTCGATGACCTGCTGCTCCTGCTGGCGGTACTCGCCCGGCGCCTTGTCGGCGTGCTCGGCGGCCGCCTGCCTGTCCGCCAGACCCTGCTGGAACTGGGGCTCGTTCGACTGGGCCAGCTGCTCCTCGGTGACCTCGCCCTCGGCCATCTCCTGGTTGACCTCGTGCTTGCCGGCCTCGAGGTTGAGCTGCTCGGGCGGTGCGGGCTTCGGCACGGCGCCCGCGGCGGGGATCGGCACCGCCGAGCCGGGCGGTTCCGGTCCCATCGGCGTGACCGGCTTGGGCACCGCCTTCGACTGGTCCGGTGCAGCCTCGGTCGCGGCCTCGATGTCCTTGGCCTGGCCCTCCTTGCCCTGGGTGACCATGCCCTTGATCTCGCCCTTGACCTCGCCGGCCTTGCCGGACTCCTTGTAGCTGTCCGCCTCCTTGAGCGTCTTCGGCGACTTGGCCTCGATGGCGGCCTTGACCGCGGCGATGAACGCCTTCTTGTCGAACGTGCCGGCCTGCTGCGCGTCCATGTTGTCGGCCTTGGCCGCCTTGGCCTGGCCGCCGAGGTCGTCGCTCGGAGCGAGCGCGGCGTCCTGCGCCTCCTTCGCCTTCGAGGCGGCGGGCGGGTGCGCGCGCTTGGCCTTGCCGAACGCCGTGACGTTGCGGGTCACCTTCGTGAACGCCGGATCGCTCTCCGGCTTCACACCGGGCGGCTTCACCGGAGGCTGCAGCAACTGCTCGCCGGACAGGGTCGCGGGCTCCGCGACCGGCGCCTCCCCGCCGGAGATCTGCGGGGCGGGCGGAGCGGCGCCCGGACCGCCGCCGACCGGCTTCGCGGGCTTGGCCGCGGCCTTCCCGAGCGGGCTCTTCGCCGGCACCGGCTTCTTCGGGGGTACCGCCTTCTTGGGCGCGACCTGGCCGGGGCCGAAGCCGGTCGTCGTGACCGCCAGGGCCGAGGCCGGCGGGCGGACGCCCTCGAGGTCGACCGGGATGCCGAGGTTCTTGGCGGCCTTCAGCCCCTTCTCGAGCGTGTCGACGTTCGGCTCGTCCTTCCTGAGCTCACGCAGCCCGCCGTCGATGTCGGACCTCGCCTGGTCGCCGGGCCAGCGCAGCCGGGCGGCCATGAGCGCGTTGACCGCGGAGTTCCCGGCGGCCCGCTGCATCGCCATGAGCGCGCGCGGACCCACGGCGGGGCGGGCGTGGCCGCCGCCGACCTTGCGCCTGCCCTTCGCGAGGGCATCGCCGACCGCAGTGCGCGCGGCATCGGCCGTCTGGCGTGCGCCGGGCATGCGACGAGGATCGCCGACACCGGGACGGCGTACGCCCGGCGGTCAGGCACGACCCGGGGCACCGCCCCGTGCCCGAACGGGCAGCCGGACGGTTGCGCAGCGCGAGCGGAGCCGGTGGACTGGTGCTGTGCACGCGCTCCTGTCGAAGGGCCCCGCGAGGCGCAGCGCGGCCAGGGCCGCCGCGAGGCGCCAGCGAGCGCGCGGTGGCGCCGTCGTCGTGGGGGACGCCGGCGCCCGCGCCACGGAGGTGCTCGACCTGCAACGGCTGGCCGGCAACCGCGCCGTCACGCAGCTGGTGCGGACGTTCGACGGCAACGGCCACTCCGGGAGCATCACGCTGCACGGACAGGCCGAGCCGTTCTTCGACGGCGGCACCGCCAAGGTCCTGAACCCGGGCGTCGCGCGCAAGAAGGGCTGTGACTGCCCCCAGGACGAGCCCTGCATGACCGGGACCGGCACCCTCCGGGTGACCTACAAGGTCGAGGTGACGATCACGATGCCCGACGTGCCGGGCGGTCTCAGCGCCTGCCAGGAGCGCCGCGTCCGGGACTTCCTGCGCAACGTGCTCGGTCCGCACGAGCAGGAGCACGCACGTCGACTGCGCACCTACGACGGCACCACCTCCCGTCCGTTCTCCGTGACGGCGTGCGGACGTCCGGCCCTGGACGAGGCCGTGAACGCCAGGATCCACAAGATGCAGAACGACGAGCACGACCAACGCTCCGCCGACGCGGAGAAGAAGTCGGCAGCGATCGACCCGTTCGACCGTCCCGTCGACCTCAGCTGCACCTAGAGACGTGCCCTGGCTCGGCTCCGCGGGTCGATTACCCCAAGAGGCAGCCCACGCTGCCCGCGTCTCCGTCCGCTCGGCCGTTCATCGCGCCCGCGCGTGGGAGCAGGCTGGCCGCCTAGTCCCTGAGCGAGGAGGCCAGGCATGCCGACGTACCTGTCACCCGGTGTGTACGTGGAGGAGATCGAGTCGGGCGCCCGGCCGCTCGAGGGAGTGGGTACGGCGGTCGCCGCGTTCGTCGGCCTCGCCGAGGCCGGGCCGTTCAACGAACCGACGCTGGTGAGCAACTGGACGTCGTTCAGCGACCTGTTCGGGGGGTTCGTGCCCGGGTCCTACCTGGCCCGCTCCGTCTACGGCTACTTCATGAACGGCGGCGGCAACTGCTATGTCGTCCGGATCGGCCAGAACGGCTCCGAGCAGCAGGGCAAGTCCGCCAAGGAGCTGCCGGCCGGGCCGCACGCCCAGCTGGGGCGGCTCAAGTTCACCGCCATCGAGGCCGGTACGCCGGCCGGCGAGATCAGCGTCGAGATCGCCGACCCCGGCGGAGACGACGCCGCGGACGACATGTTCAAGGTCGTGGTGAAACGTGCCGGCCAGCCCGTCGAGGAGTTCGACCGGGTCACCCCGGGCCGCGGCAAGACCAACGTCGCCAACGTGATCAACGCGCAGTCGTCGGTCATCCGGGTCGAAGAGGTCAGCGGCGAGCCCGTGGCCAAGCCGCAGAGCGGCGAGCTCGCGCTCAGCGAGGCCACGATCACGGCGGTCGCGGCTCCCAGCGTCAGCTCCGACGACTACGTCGGCGACGTCGCCGACCGGACCGGGTTCGGCGGCCTCGAGACCGTCGACGAGATCACCATGCTCGCCGTACCGGACCTGATGAGTGCCTACCAGCTCGGCGCGCTCGACCTCGAGAGCGTCCAGGCCGTCCAGCTCGCCATGATCGCGCACTGCGAGCTGATGGGCGACCGGATGGCGATCCTCGACACGCCGCCCGGGCTGAACCCGCAGCAGGTCAAGGAGTGGCGGGTCGACAAGGCCGGCTACGACTCGGCGTTCGCCGTCCTGAACTACCCGTGGATCAAGACCGCGAACCCGGCGACCGGGGAGATCGGCTTCATGCCACCGAGCGGGCACATCGCCGGCATCTGGGGCCGCAACGACGACACCCGTGGCGTGCACAAGGCGCCCGCCAACGAGGTGATCCGCGGCGCCATCAGCCTCGAGGTGCAGGTGACCAAGAACGAGCACGACCTGCTGAACCCGGTCGGCATCAACGTGGTCCGCTCCTTCCCGGCCCGCGGCACGCGCCTGTGGGGCGCCCGCACGCTGTCGTCCGACCCGGCCTGGCGCTACCTCAACGTGCGCCGGCTCTTCAACTACCTCGAGGAGTCGATCCTGGTCGGCACCAACTGGGTGGTCTTCGAGCCGAACGACGAGGCCCTGTGGGCACGGGTACGCCGCACCATCTCGGCCTTCCTCGTCAACGAGTGGCGCAAGGGCGCGCTGTTCGGGAGCACCCCCGACGAGGCCTTCTACGTCAAGTGCGACGCAGAGACCAACCCCAGCGAGGGCATCGACGCCGGGCAGCTCGTCTGCGAGATCGGTGTCGCCCCCGTCAAGCCGGCCGAGTTCGTGATCTTCCGGCTGGCCCAGTTCTCCGGCGGCACGAGCCTGGTGAGCGAGTGACCGCGAGCTGACGACAACCCCCGGGACCCGGCGCACGAAAGGAGAGGCGCATGCCACTGCCGGAGATGGACTCAGGCGTAGGACACTCGTTCGGCCTGGAGTTCGACGGAGTGCAGATCAAGAGCATCACCGAGATCAGCGGGCTCAAGATGGAGCAGGACGTCATCGAGCTCAAGGAGAACGGTGCCGACGGCAAGTACGTCATCAAGAAGCTGCCCGGCCGCTGGAAGGCCCCCGAGGTCACGCTGACCCGCGGCCTGTCGGAGGACAACAGCTTCGACCAGTGGATCAAGGACTCGCAGTTCGGGAAGATGTCCGACGTCCGCAAGGGCGGCGCGATCATCGTCTACGACTACGAGGGCAAGCCGGTCAAGCGCTACAAGCTCACCAACGCCTGGCCGAAGAGCCTGGAGATCGGCGCGCTGAAGGCCGGCGACACCTCCGTGCTGACCGAGAAGCTCGTGGTCACCTGTGAGCGCCTCGAGGTGGAGTGATGCGCCGCTCGGCCCTCGCCGACGCCCTCGCCGAGGAGCAGGCAGCCGCGCCGCCGGCGGAGCGACGTACCGCCCCGGGAGCTGACGGGGAACGGCTCGTCAGCGAGTTCCCGTTCGTGCTGCCCCGCGGGTACGTCGACTCCGCGGGGGCGGTGCACCGCGACGGCGTCATGCGGCTGGCGACGGCACGTGACGAGCTGGTCCCGTTGCGGGACGACCGCGTGCGCGAGAACCCGGCGTACCTGACCGTGGTGCTGCTCGGGCGCGTGGTCACCCGGATCGGCACGGTGACCGACATCCATGCCGGGATCATGGAGAACCTCTTCGCGGCGGACCTGGCGTTCCTCCAGGACCTGTACCGCCGCATCAACCAGGAGGGGCACACCCGCGCCGGCGTCACCTGCCCCGACTGCCACCACACGTTCGCCGTCGACCTCGCTGGTGGGCGCCTGGGGGAATCGTGACGTACCCGGCCGAGTCGCTCTACGAGGAGGTCGCGTACGTCGCCTACCACTTCGGCTGGTCCCGCGACGAGATCCTGGACCTCGAGCACCCCGAGCGCCGGGAGTACGTCGCGCGGATCGCGCGCCTGACCACGCACGGCCGTCAGGGCTGACCCGGGATGCGCTGGCCGTGGAGCTCGCGACGAGCGGAGCCCGATTCCTCGAGGGCCACCGGGGACGGCACGGCGGCCCGGCCGCACGACGCGTGGCGATCCCTGCCCCCGCTGCAGCGGACGACGCACGACCACCTCTCGGCCTGCCACCTCGACACGTTCGGGTCGACGCTGAGCGCGCACCACGACCCGCGGTTCCTCGAGCCGCTCGGCCACGACGTCGAGCCCGAGGCGCCGTCGGGGACGGTGGCCGGTCTCGCCCGACCGGCCTCGACGTCGCTGACCGAGTTTCCGCTTCCCCAGGCGCCGGACCTGGACACCTTCGGCGCGCCGGCAGTCTCGTCACCGAGAACGTCACCGCCCCCCTCTCCGGCCCCGTCACCGGCCGCCGCTCCCCCGGTGCAGCGTGTCGTCCAGCGGTCGCCCGAGGTCCCGGTGCTCCCCACGGCGCCGGCCGGGCGGACCGCGCTGCCTCCCGCTCCCCCGACGCCGTCGGCCCACCCCGCCGCTCCGACAGCTACGGCCCCCGTCGCACCTCCTCCGGTCCAGCGCTCGGTCGACGAGGCGGCGACCCCGGAGGCACCGCCCACGCCCGCGGCGCAGGCAGGAGCCGCTCCGGGCCCGACGCCCGAGCCAGACGCCGCGCCCGAGCCGGACGTCGTGCCCACGCTCGGCATCGACGTGCCGGAACCCGACCCGACGCCGGGACAGCCCACCTCGGTGGCACCGATGCCACGTTCGCTCCAGCCCTCCCCCGCGCCGTCCCCCGCGCCGCCGACCACGGCCGCAGCGGGCCCGCCCGTGCAGCGCGCGACGGCGCCCGACCAGCCGGCAACGGCGCCGACCACGCGGACGCTGCCCGTCGTGGCGCGCACGATCACCGGCCCTCCGCCGGGTCGTTCGTCCGTGTCGTCCCTGCCCTCCCCGGTCCCGCGACCGGTACCCACGCTGCCGCCGCCGGCAGGGCCCGGACCGGAGGCCGGGTCGTTGCCCGGGTTGTTGCCCGGGTCGACGCCGACGTCCGTCCAGCGCACCCCCGGCGTGCCGGTGCCCGGGCTTCCCGTGCTGTCGCCGGAGGTGGAGCACGACCGCGGGGCCCTGGCCCCGGCACCGCGTGCCGCCGAGCCGGACACCGCCGAGCCGAGCGCCGAATCGAGTACCGCCGGGCCCGCCCCGGAACCGCCGACGGTCCAGCTCCTCGGCGAGCGCCCGATCGCGCTCGACATCCCCACACCCGCCGAACCGCCCGCCGCAGCCTCACCGGACGTCACCGGTGACCTGCCTGCCATGGTCGACCTGAGGGGCACGGCCGAGCCGCCGGCTCCCGGGTCGCCGGTCTCCGGGGGTCCGACGGCCAGCCCTGCGTCGCCGGTCCGCCCCCCGTCGCCCGGTCCCCCGGTCCAGCGGTCAGCGATGGCACCGGCAGCGGCCGGTGTCGGTCCGCCTCTCCCGCCCCCCACGCTGATGTGGCCGACCGCGACCTCGTCGACGACCGCCGGCCGGACTCCGGTACGCCGGGTTCCGACGCCGCCCCTCGAGGTGCAGACCGTCCGCGCCGCCACCGCAACGGCACCTCGCGACGCGACGGCCGAAGCCCCGGTCCCGCTGGTCGTCCCCGAGCGGGTGCCCGCCGCCGACGCGCCGGCGGCCCCGGAGCGCGCGGTGGCACCGGGGCCCGCGCCGTGGTCGCCCTCCGGCCCGTCGCCCACGGCCGCTGCGCCCCCGGTGCAGCGCAGCGCGGCACCGGCGTCCCGACCCGCGCTTTCCGTCGGCACGCCCAGAGCGAAGCCTGCGGGGGCGGTCCCGGCATTCCCCGACGTCGCGCCGACACCCGGGCACACCCCCGGTGCGCCGTCGTACGACGTCCCGAGCGGTGTGGTCCGGTCGTTGCCGCTGCAGCGGATCTTCCCGGACACCGGACCCGCCGACCGCCCGTCGACCACGTCCCCGGCCCGCCCGCGACCCACCGATGCCGGCGCGACCGCCGCCGACGGCGCGGTGACCACCCTGACCTGGGAGCCGCCGACGCGTCCGGTCACGACCGTCCTGCAACGCGCCGAGGACGGCACGGAAGCGGCGGCCACGGCCGACGAACCCGCCGCCGGGACCACCGGTCCGACGCCCTCGGCGACCGGGGTAGCCGCCGCCCTGGGGTCGACGTCGCCACCGGCGGGCAAGCAAGGCGGGCCGGACATCGACGAGCTGGCCCGGCGCCTCTACGGGCCGGTGACGGCGATGCTGCGGGCCGAGCTGTGGCTGGATCGTGAACGTTCCGGAAGGAGCCTCACCTGATGACGAGCCCCGCCTACCCCGAGCCGGCGGTCAGCGTCTGCTTCGCCGTCAAGATCGACGAGCTGCAGCTGGGTGCCTTCAACAGCTGCGAAGGCCTCGGCATCGAGGTGGTCCTGGAGCAGCGCGAGGAGGGAGGCAACAACGACTTCGTCTGGCAGCTGCCGACCCGTCTCAAGTTCTCCAACATCAAGCTGACCCGCCCGATCTGCGCCGACACCACCGAGGTCATGAAGTGGCTGGCGAGCATGGCGACCGGGGTCACGCCGAAGACCGCGAACATCTCCGCGATGACGGCGGAGGGCAAGGTCGTGGCGTCGTGGGGCCTGCTCGGCGTCATCCCGGTCAAGTGGTCCGGCCCCAGCCTGAACCTCGACTCGCCGAAGGTCGCGACCGAGACCCTCGAGCTGGCCCACCACGGGTTCACCGACGCGAAGCCACCGTCATGAGCCCGTCATGAGCAGCGTCGTGGCCCTGACCAGTGCCAGCGGCGGCGCCGTCGCCCCGCCGTCGCCGACCGGCGACACCGCGCGCTCGCAGATGCAGAAGGCGACCCTCAAGCTCTACGACGCCACCCCGTCGGGCCTCGGCGGCGAACGGGACACCATCACGTTCCAGTTCAACCCGAAGGAGGTCACGATCCAGAAGGCCGCCAAGTGGGAGCGGAAGACCGCCAAGGGTGCCAAGAAGGCCGGACCGCCTGAGTTCAGCGGTTCCGAGCCCTGCAAGCTCACGCTGGAGATGTTCTTCGACGCCAGCGGCAAGCAGGACGGCAGCGTCGTCCAGGCCGTCGAGCAGCTCTTCGGCTGCACCGTGCCGACCGAGGAGAGCGCCGGCCAGAAGAAGCCCAGCCCTCCGCTGGTCGTCCTCCAGTGGGGCTCGATCACCAGCTTCCCGGCGTTCGTCACCTCGGTCAGCGCCAAGTACACGCTGTTCACGGCCGACGGGCTCCCGATCCGCGCGCTCTGCAGCGTCTCCCTGGAGGAGATGCCTGCCGAGCCGGGGAAGCAGAACCCGACCTCCGGCAGCGACGCCGTACGTCGCGCGCACCTGATGGTCGAGGGCGACTCGCTCGCCTCGGTCGCGTACGCCGAGTTCGGCGACGCCACCGCCTGGCGATCCCTGGCCCGGTTCAACGAGATCGACGACCCGCTGCGGTGCCGTCCCGGGACCCGCCTCCTGCTGCCCACGCCCGAGGAGCTGTGAGCCGTGTCCTTCACCAACACCTTCCTGGTCGAGATCGACGGCACCGCGCTGCCCGCCGACATCGCCCCGCTGCTCACCGCGGCGTTCGTCGACGACAGCCAGCAGTACCCCGACCTCTTCGAGCTCCGCTTCCGCGACCCCTCGCACCTGGTCCTGACCAAGACCGGCGCCAAGGTCGGGTCGGCGGTGAAGATCTCGGTGTCGACGACGTCGAGCCAGGCACCGGTGCCCCTGATGACCGGTGAGGTGACGGCGCTGCAGTCCGAGTTCGACGCCGGTGGCACCTTCGTGGTGCTCCGTGGGTACGACGCGGCGCACCGCCTGTTCCGCGGCCGGCGTACCGAGGCGTACACGCAGATGACGGCCTCCGACATCGTCCTGAAGGTCGCCCGGCGCGCCGGCCTGCAGACCGGTGAGGTCACCAGCACCACCACGGTCTACGAGCACGTCTCCCAGGCCGGCACCAGCGACTGGGACCTCGTGCAGCGGCTTGCCGCCGACGTCGGCTTCGAGGTCACGGTCCGCGAGGGGAAGTTCGGCTTCGGCCCGCCCACCAAGGCGTCCGGCGCGCCGGCCGCGGGTGGACCCGAGAACCCGGACCCGCTCGTGCTCAGGCTCGGCGCCGACCTGCTGCGCTTCCGCGCCGTCGTCACGTCGGCCGAGCAGGTCAAAGAGGTCGAGGTCCGTGGCTGGGACACCGCCACCAAACAGGCCCTGACCGCCACCAAGCAGGCGACGACCACGTCCGTGGTGCTGCCCGACGTCGACCCGCCGAGGCTCGCGCGGACGTTCGGGGACGCCCGCTACGTGTCGAGCGACGTCCCGCACCGCACCCAGGCGGAGGTCGACGTCGCCGCGGAGTCGCTGGCCGAGGCGGTCTCCGGCGTCTTCGCGGAGTTCGAGGGCGTCGCCCGTGGCAACCCCGAGGTGCGGGCCGGGACCGCCGTCACCGTGGACGGCCTGGGATCCCCGTTCGACGGAAAGTACACGGTCACCACGTCGCGACACCGGCTCGACCCCAGCACCGGCTACACGACGGCGTTCTCGGTCACCGGGGTCCGTGACCGCACCATGCTCGGGCTGGCCAGCGGCGGAGGGCCGGCCACGACCGCCCCGTCCGGCGTGGTCGTCGCGGTGGTCGACGACGTCAACGACCCCGAGAAGACCGGCCGGGCCCGGCTGCGCTTCCCGTGGCTCGACGACAGCTACGTCAGCGGTTGGGCGCGGACCGTCCAGGCGGGAGCCGGGAAGGACCGCGGCGCGCTCGTCCTGCCCGAGGTCGGGGACGAGGTCCTCGTCGTCTTCGAGCAGGGAGACTTCCGGCGCCCCTACGTCCTCGGCGGCCTCTACAACGGGGTCGACCAGCCCAGCGCGAAGGGGATCCCCGCCGTCGACGGCGGCAAGGGCGTGGTCAACCGGCGCTCGTTCGTCTCCCGCAACGGGCACCGGATCGACTTCCTCGACGAGGACGGGAAGACCGAGGGCGTCACGGTCGAGGGCGGCGACGGCAAGGTCAGCCTCCGGCTCGACGCCAGCGGCACCAAGGTGACGCTGCACTCGGACGGCACCGTCCTGATCGAGGGCAAGCAAGGGGTCACGATCGACTCCGCGAGCGCCAAGCTCGAGCTCACGGGCGGCCAGATCTCCATCAAGGCCACGCAGGGGGTGACCGTCGACGGCGGCGGCGGGGCGGTCAAGGTGTCCGGCTCGACCCTGGACCTCAAGGGCCAGGCCACGGCGTCGCTGTCCGGCGCCATGGTCAGGATCAACTAGCAGGCAGGGCGAGGAAGGAGCGCGCGATGCCCGCAGCAGCCAGGGTCGGGGACCCGACCGGACACCCCGGCGTGATCGGCCCTCCCGGCGTACCGACCGTCCTGATCGCCGGCCAGCCCGCGGCCACCGTCGGCACGCCGCACATCTGCTCGTTCCCCGGCGTCGTCCCGCACCCGCCCAACGCGATCATCCCGCCGGGGTGCCCGACCGTGCTGATCGGCGGAATGCCCGCCGCCCGGATGGGCGACATGACCGCGTGCGGCGCTCCCATCGTGATGGGCACCCCGACCGTGCTGATCGGAGGATGAGGTGAACCCGGACTTCATCGGCGCCGGCTGGGCCTTCCCGCCCACGACCGACGCGACCGGCGGGGTCGCGCTCGTGACGCGCGAGCGCGAGGTCGAGCAGGCCATCCGGCTGATCCTCGGCACGGCCCGCGGCGAACGCCCGATGCGACCGGAGTTCGGATGTCGGATCCACGACCACGTCTTCGGCCCCGCCAACGGTGCCACCGCCGGCCAGATCGCCTACGACGTGCGGGAGGCGCTCGAGCGGTGGGAGCCCCGGATCGTGGTGCTCGAGGTGGGCGTCGGCTACGACCGGATCGAGGTGGGCCGGGTGTACGTCGACGTCTCCTACGTCATCGTCGGCAGCAACGACCCGCGCAACCTCGTCTTCCCGTTCTACGTGATCCCCGACCAGGAGCTGACCGGCCCGGTCAACGCCCCTTCCGAGCTGGAGGTCTGACATGCTGCCCGCCCCCAACCTCGACGACCGCACCTTCCAGGGCCTCGTGGACGAGGCCAAGCGGCTCGTGCAGACCCGGTGCCCGGAGTGGACCGACCACAACGTCTCCGACCCGGGGGTCACCCTGATCGAGGCGTTCGCGCAGATGGTCGACCAGCTGATCTACCGGCTCAACCGGGTGCCCGACCTCAACTACGTCAAGTTCCTCGAGATGATCGGTGTCGAGCTGCGGCCACCCGCGGCGGCCACCGGGCGGGTCACGCTCTGGCTCTCGGCTCCGCAGCCGCAGCGGGTGCTGGTGCGCAGCGAGACGCAGGTGGCCACGCCGCGCACCGACATCCACGACCCGATCGTGTTCTCCACGCTGCGCGACCTCGAGATCGTGCCCTGCTCCTTCAACCGGGCCGGCACCGCTCTCGTCGGCGCGGAGCCGGTGGACCTCACCGCAGCGCTGTCGGGAGAGCAGGGCTTCGCGGTGTTCTCGCCGAGCCCCACCCCGGGCGACGCCCTGCTGATCGGGCTCAGCAACGCCGTCCCGTCGTGCGCGGTCACCCTGCGCATGGAGTGCACGGTCTCTGGAGTCGGCGTGGACCCCCGGCGGCCGCCGCGCGTGTGGGAGGCCTGGACCGGCACCACCTGGAGCCCCTGCGAGGTCGACCACGACGACACGGGCGGCCTCAACAAGGACGGCGACGTCGTGCTGCACGTGCCCGACGACCACCAGGCATCGATCATCGCGCGCGAGCGAGCCGGCTGGCTGCGCTGCCGGCTGGTCGAGGCGCTCCCGGACCAACCGACGTACACCGCACCGCCGCGGGTCAACGCGATCACGGCCTTCACGATCGGCGGAACGGTGCCGATGGAGAACGCCGAGGTGCAGCACCGCGAGACCCTCGGCACGTCCGACGGCACGCCGGGCCAGCGGTTCCCGTTGCTGCGCCGGCCAGTGCTGGCCTCCCCCGGGACCGCGACGCTGGAGGTGACCACGCCGGAGGGCGAGCAGGTGTGGACCGAGGTCCGCCAGTTCGCCGAGTCGGCGCCCGAGGACCTCCACTTCCGGCTCGACCACGTGGCCGGCGAGGTGCAGTTCGGACCGGCCGTCCGGCTGGCCGACGGCTCGCTCCGGCACTACGGCGCGGTGCCGCCACGCAGCGCCGGCCTGCTGCTGACCGCCTACCGCAGCGGGGGCGGCCGACGGGGCAACGTCACCGCCGGGCAGGTGCGGGTGCTGAAGACCAGCGTCCCGTACGTCGCCCGGGTCGAGAACCGCGCCGCCGTCGTCGGCGGCTCGGACGCCGAGACGCTCGAGGACGCCAAGGTGCGCGGCCCGATGCTGCTGCGGGCCCGCGGTCGCGCCGTGACCGCCGAGGACTTCGTCCAGCTCGCACGCGACGTCGCACCGGAGGCCGCGCGGGTGCACTGCGCGGCCAGCCGGGAGGGCGACGAGGGCGAGGGGGTGCTGGTCCTGGTGGTCCCGAACGTCGCCGGCGACCACGTCGGCCGGGTCCGGCGTGACGACCTGGCACCCGAGGAGGGCATGCTGCAGCGGATCGCCGAGGCACTGGACGCCTGCCGCCTGGTCGGCACCCGCGTGCTGGTCGCGCCTCCGCGTTACAGCGGCCTGACCGTGGTGGCCGACGTCCATGCCAGGGAGCGGTACGACGCGGACGTCGTCCACGACGAGGTGCTCAGGGCGCTGTACGGGTTCCTCGACCCGCTCACCGGCGGACCGGACGGCACCGGCTGGCCGTTCGGACGGTCGGTCCAGTCCCACGAGGTGCACGCGGCGCTCGCCCGGATCCCCGGTGTCGACATGGCACAGGAGGTGTCGGTGACGCTGTTCCCGGCCGACCCCCGGACCGGGCGACGTCAGAGTCCGGTGCAGCGCCTCGACCTCCCCGCCACGGGGCTCGTGTACTCCTACGAGCACCAGGTCCGGGTGCAGTGATGCGCGCCGGTGTCGCGGGCCTGCCGAGCCCCCACCCCTTCACGCCCACGCTCCCCGGGATGTACCAGGAGCACTCGTTCGTGGAGCGGTTCTGCTCGGCCCTCGACGAGGTGATGGCGCCGGTGCTGTGCACGCTGGACAACCTCCCGGCGTACCTCGACGTCGCCACCGCGCCGGAGGACCTCCTCCCCTGGCTGGCCGCCTGGACCGGGGTGGTCCTCGACCCGGGGCAGGCGCGTGAACGCCAGCGCTCGCTGCTGCGCCGGGCCGTCACCCTCCAGGGCATCCAAGGGACGCCGCGCGGCATCGAGCTCGCCGTGGAGGCGGTCTTCGGACTCCGTGCGGAGGTGCAGGAGACGGGCGCGGTGGCGTGGTCGACCGACGCGGACGCCGCGTTGCCCGGGGAACCGGTCCAGGCCTTCGTCGTCGTCGTGTTCGCGCCGGACGACCGGACGGTGGACCCGTCCCGGCTCGACCTCGTGGTCTCGGCGCTCAAGCCGGCCCACGTGGTCCACCGGGTCGACGTCGTCCGGACCTAGGAGGGTCCGCGTCACGGCCCGGTCAACCGGGCCTCGACCAGCTCGTGCTCCTGGCGGGTCGCTGCTGCGGAGCTGACGTCGCCCATGCCTTCCTGGATCTCGGCCAGCAGCGCCCACGCTGAGTCGCGGAGCGGGTCGAGCTGGATCGCCCTCCGCACGAACGGCATCGCGTACGCCGGCGAGCGCAGCCGGAGGCCGGCCTCTCCGGCTGCGTACGCCGCCGTCGCCGCCGCGACCCGGAGCCGGTCCCGGTCTGCGACGACCCACTCGGCCGGCCCGACCTCGCCCAGGAGGTCGCCCCGGTACGCCTCGAGCGCCCGCACGTGGGCGCCCAGAGCACCCTCGTCGTCACCGCGCGCGGCGCACCTCGCGGCCTCGCGGAGCCGGGACTCGAGCTCCGCCACGTCGAGGACCGCCCCCTCGATGCTGAGGCTGTACGCGCTCCCGTGGCGCCGTACGACGTCGTCCCCCAGACCGGCGTCGGCGAGGCATCGCCGCACGCTCGAGGCGGCGGCGTGGAGCCGGTGCGTGGCCGCGTCGAGCGGGACGTCGGGCCACAGTCGGTCGATCAGCACCTCCCGGTGGACGTCGTGGCCGAGGTCGAGGGCCAGCAGGAGCAGCAGGGCGCGCGGCAGGGGTCGCAGGCGAGGGAGGGTGGCCACGGTGCCGTCGACCACGATCTCGAACGGCCCCAGGCAGCGGACGACGACTCCGTGGGGAACCGGCGCCGCAGCCGCCGGCGACCGTTCCAGCCAACCTGCGATGCGTGCCTCCGGGGGATGCAGGCCCGCGGACCGGGCCGACGACCTCGCCCGCTCCACCCGGGCCGTGGCATCGGCGTCGTCGGCGTGAGCGGGGACGTGCGCCCTCAGGGCCTCCGCCCAGGCTCCGAGGACGGGCGCGTCGAGCACGTCGGCCTCGTGCACCGCCTGCGCGAGCCACCGGTCGGCACCACGGTCGTCACAGAGGGCCAACGCAGCTCCGAGAGCCCCCGTCAGGAGCATCTCGCCCCACGAGTCCCCGAATCGCCGACAGTCCCGGATGAGCGACTCGCACGAGTCCACCCGCCAGGACGCGCCCGTCGTCGCCAGCAGCACCGCGCTCTGCACGCCGCGGGCGGCGCGCGCGACCCACGGCTGCTCCTCGACCTCGGCAGTGAGGATGATCTGCTCCAGGGTCGCCACGGAGCGGGTCGCGCGGCCGTCGGCGATCTCGGCCACGACCCGGGCCAGATCTGCGAACAGCTGCTCCGCGGCCGAGGCTGCCGGGACCTCGGCCAGCCGCTGGCAGGCTGCCGTGAACTCCCCGGCGAGCAGCAGCACGACTCCTCCGGCCAGCGGGTGCGTCGGGACGCGGTCGGGCGGGGGCAGCTTCCGGGTCGCAGCACGCACCGTCGCGGAGACGGATCGCGCCGTCCGTGCGCCCGGGACCGTGGGCTGCGGGGCTGCATCCGCCAGCCACACGCCCGCGACCGCGCGCTCCTCGGCGCACCGACGCCGGAACTCGGAGTCGTCCAGGAGACCCTCCGCCGCGCGGAAGGCGTCGACCGCGGCCGCGAAGGCCCCCGACCTGACCAGCCGGCGTGCCCGCACGAGCGCCAGCCACGGGTCGTCGCACACGCGGTCGGCGGTCACCAGGTCGAGGTCGGTCGCCAGACCAGCCGTCGACTGCTGGACCAGCCGTCCCACCGAGGCGAAGTCGTCGGCCATGGCGTACGCACGCAGCGCCTCGCGGACGAGTCCCTCTGCCTCCAGGAGGCACGCGCTGCGTGCGTAGAGGTCGGTCGCCGCCTCGACCCCGAGCTCGTCGACGAGGAGTCCCTCCAGCAACGTCTGGAGCACCTGGTGATACCGGTAGGAGAGACCGTTCTCGGCCACCGTGGTGAAGAACTGGCGTGACGCGAGGTCCTCGAGCACGCCCGCCGATCCCTCGTGGCCCAGCAGCCGGTCGCACAGCGGCCCGCTCAGGGTGCCGAGCGTGCAGGTGGCGAGCAGGAACTCCCGTCTCTCCGGATCGAGCTCGTCGAGCACGGTTCGCGTCAGGTAGGTCCGGATGAGCCGGGAGCGTCCGCCGAGGTCGGCGACGGCCCGTTCCCGGTCGACCGCCGACTTCCCCGTCGTGGAGAGGTGGAACAGCATCAGACCGGCCGCCCACCCTCCGGTCCGCCTGGTCAGGGCGGCTGCGGCTTCCGGGGACAGCGGCTCGCCGTAGACGAGCCGGAACAGCTCCTCCACCTCCCAGGAGCGGAACCTCAGCGCCTCGCTGTCCAGCTCCACGAGCTCTCCCGAGACCATCAGCCGTGCCGTGTTCGCGACCAGGGGACGGCGGGTCCCGAGAGCCACCCGCACGTGCCTGGGCCGCCAACGGAGCAGCTCCGCCACGTCGTTCCCCGCACTCGACCCGTCGAGCTCGTGCACGTCGTCCAGCACGAGGAGGATCCGTTGGTCGTGGAGGTCGGCGAGGGCGGAGACGAGGTCGGTCGCGCAGGCCGGCTCGGGGAGGTCCAGCCCGAGCGCGCTGTTGACGGCGCCGGCCAGGCTCCGGACGAAACCCTGGCCGGTGCGCTGCTCGGGGGTCGCCTCGAGCCAGATCACCGAGCGTGGGCTCAGCACGGCAGCGCGGGAGAGGAGCGTGGTCTTGCCCGAACCTGCCGGGGCGATGACCACGACCACGCCGGGCGCGTCTTCGGACAGCAACGGGTCGAGCAGCCGCGGCCGCACGAGTCCGGTCGGTTCCGGTCGGTACCGGCTGACGTCAACGAACCCGGACACGCCTCCCCCTGCGGCTAGCCGACGTCGAGGTCGCCGTCGACTCCACCCGGGTCCGGCAACCCAGTGTCCGGCAGACCAGTGTCCGGCAGGTCCGGGTCCGGCAGACCCGGGTCCGGCAACGAGCTGCTCAGCGGGTCGGTCCCCAGCTGGACCTCGATCCGGTCGGTGAGACCGTCGAAGTCGGTGTCGATGGAGTGCGCATCGGTGCCCACGGCCATCTCCGTGCCGTCGCTCAGGCCGTCGCTGTCGGTGTCCGCAAGCCGTGGGTCGAGACCGCGTGCCGCTTCGTAGGCGTTGCTCAAACCGTCCGCATCCGTGTCCTCGCCGGGGGCCAGGCCCCCCAACGCGGCTGCCACGGCGCCGGGCGACTGTGGCCGGCCCGACACGAGCGCCTCCAGCGCGTCCGGCTGGCCGTCGCTGTCGCTGTCGGGCGAGTAGGGGTCGAGGCCCTGGCTCTGCTCGAAGGCCAGGCTGAGTCCGTCGTGGTCGAAGTCCCCGACCTGGTCGGGCGCGGCCCCCTGGTCGATCTGGAAGGGCGACGTCGACATCGCCGCGAGCTGGCCCGGCTCCCCCAGCCCCGGGGTGACGCCGCCTGACGTGGCGCTCATCGCTTCCCACGAGAAGCGGTTGTTGACGAACTGGCGAGGCCCGTCGTCGGGTGCGGAGCCCTCCAGGCCGTTGTCGTTGTTCAGGTACGACTGGACCTGGATCGCCGCCTGGTCCGACAGCTGCTCGTCGCCCATCAGGACGGCGTGGATGTGCTCCCCGGAGCCCGCCTGGCCGTGCCCCGGGACGTTCCTGATCCACGCTGCGAAGCCGGTCTTCCGAAGGGCCGAGACCGCGCCGTCCCAGTCCCCGTTGGTCGGAACGACGTCGACGACGCCCCCGCCCGCGTGGGTGGAACCCGAGGCCGCCACGTCGTGCGAGAACGAACCCTGCAGGACGCGCCAGTCGGTCCCGGCATCCTGCGCCGCAGACTGCAGGGCTGCCGCCGTGAAGTTGTCCACGGTCTCGCCGTCGATGCTGACCCTCGCCCACGGGTCCTTGCCCCGGAAGTCCTGGACGTCGGCGGTCCCCGTCTGCGCCGTGTCGAACGTGCCGGCCGGGGCAGGCGGCGTCGCCGCGGCCACGAGTGCCGGGTCGATCTTCCGGTCGGCCTGCAGGGGGTCGGCGCCGTACTGGACCTCGATGCCGTCCGAGGCACCGTCCTGGTCGCTGTCCCAGGTGGTTGCGGACGTCCCGAGCACGGCCTCGGTCGAGTCGGTCAGGGTGTCCGCGTCGGAGTCGGCGAGACCGGGGTCGGTGTGGCTCACTGCGACCTCGTAGGCGTCGGACAGGGAGTCCTGGTCCGTGTCGGCGGTGTCCGGCCGGCTGCCGACACTCTGCTCGAACGCGTCCGTCAGCCCGTCTTGGTCGCTGTCGATGTTGCCGCCGGGCTGCATGCCGGGGTCGATGGCGTCGTACGACGTCGTCATGGTCGCCGTGGGCGACGGTGACGACGGTGGAAGCGGGGGTGGCAGGGGTGACCCGTAGCCCTCGACCCCGCGTGGGTCGCCCGAGTAGCCGGTGATCGCAGAGACGTCGTCGAGGTAGGTGCGGTAGTCGGACGCGGTCCCCTGGTGCGATGCGTGCGTGGTCGTCCAGGGGCGCATGTCGGTCCCGTGGTTCGAGATGTCGTACGCGGCGCGCGCGTTCACCCGTGGATCGCTCAGGTCGCCCCAGATGTTCTTCCGGACGTTCGGCGCGACGTTGATCTGCCACAGCCCGCGGGAGTCCTCGCCGCGCGGGTTGTGCGCGCCGGTCTCCCCACCGGACTCGGCCAGTGCGATCGCCGTCCAGGTCGTTGCCTGGTCCGGCGTGAAACCGGCCGCCAGTGCCGCCTCGTAGATCCCGCGGATGCCTAGTTTCGTCATGGCGCCCTCACCCGAGCTCTCCGCCCGCCCGACTCAGGGACACCCTGCCCGGGCCGCGAAAGACAACAAACAACTCTAGGACGGTCGAAGGAGCCCCGGAATGGTCCGTTTGGGGGACCGGGACCACTGACCCGGGGTCGGGTGCGCCGACCCGGCACCTAGCGGCTGGCCCACACCGGGGGGCCCATCCTCGCCACCGCGCTGCCGATGGACGTGGGGTTCTGCGGGTGCGCTACCTCCAGCTTCATCAGCTGCTGACGCTCGGGCCACACCCGGCGGAACAGGATCCACCTGCCGTCCCAGGACCAGGTGGGGTCGTTGTCGGCGTACGCTCCACTACCGCGGCCTCCGTCGGTGAGTCGGCAGAGCTGTGTACCCGTGCCCTCGTCCTGGACGACCTCCCCGGCGCACTCCGTTGTCCCGCCGTCGGCATCCACCAGGTACAGAGCCCCCGCCCTCCGGAACACCACCCGGTCGTCGTTCGGCGCCCCGATCGAGTCGCTGTCCGGCCGGGAGGTCAGCCGCTTCGGCTCGGCGTTGCCCGGCTTCAAGGAGTAGATCCCCGAGTCCGACGTCCCCTTGTGGCTGGCCACGAGCGCGCCGGTGCCGGTGTAGCTGAGGTTGCTCAGACCCTGGATGTCGAAGGCCGTCACCTCCTCGAGCGAGTCCGTGACGACCTGCCCCTGGTCGTCGACGGTGGCCGTGCGCACCGTGTCGCTCGGGGTGGACTCCTCCGTGGCTCCGGCCGCGGGGTCGTCGACCTGGCAGGTCATGGCGACGTGGCCGTCCGTCGGGCCCCAGGCGAGCCTCCCGCAGAACAGGTTCGGGGTGAGCCGGTCCGTGAACATCGCCCGCGGCTTCCCGTCGCTTCGCATCACGAGCTGGCGGCGTTCGCCCGGGGCGTCTCCGGCGTCGATGTCCTGCGTCACGTACTGCAGGACCTCGCGGTCCGGTGAGATGGATGCCATCAGCTGGTCGCGCGGCGCCACGACCAGCGGGGTGAGCTTTCCTGCCTGGTCTCCGACGAACAGGTCGAAGCCGGTGCCTGCGCCCTCGTGGATCGAGACGACGAAGCTCGTCCTCGGGAGGATCTTGCCGCCCGGGGGCGGGACCGTGGCCGTCGGTTCGGAGTCGGAGTCAGACGGACCAGGCGACGGCGTCGTGCTCGTGGACGGCCGGCCGCCGTCGTCGCCGCGGACCAGGGCGGCGACGCCGAACGCGGCGGCCGCGACCACGACGGGGGCGAGGGCAGCACCGGTGACCAACGCGATGCGGCGCCTGCGGTCGGGGCCATCAGCCCATGACCGCCAGGGCCGCCGTCTCCTGGGCTGGTCCTCGACGGGGGCGGGCGACGCCGCCGGGGCGGCCGCCACCCTCGCAGGGACATCGTCCTGGGCGGCTGCCGGTGTCGACGCGACGGGAGTGACCGTGCTCTCAGGCGCCGCCGCGCCCTTGCGGGTGGGCCAGACGGGTGCCGGCGGGGCCACGGAGGGTGCGTTGGACGCCGTGGTGAGGGCGAGCTGTGCGGCACCGAGCGCGATGTCGTGCTTGGGGTGGGTGTCCATCGCGGTCCTGACCNCGATGTCGTGCTTGGGGTGGGTGTCCATCGCGGTCCTGACCCCGAGCTCGCTGTGCAGCAGGTGGCTGACCAGCGGGATGCGTGAGCTGCCCCCGACCAGGACGACGGCGGCAAGGCCCTCGGGCGTGACCTGGGACGACCGCAGGGCGCGCCGGGTCGCGGCGATGGTCTGGTTCAGCGGGGAGGCGATCATCCCCTCCAGCTCGGCGCGGGTGAGACGCACGGTCGTGGAGAACCCGGGCAGGGTCACGGAGATGTCGGTGTCGACATCGCTGGACAGGGCCTCCTTCGCCTCCACGCAGTCCCGTCGAAGCCGGGTCAGTGCGGCGACGGCCTGGTCGCCGGAGGCGTCGGCGGCAGTCACCTGCTCGGGCAGCATGCCCAGGACGTGCTGGAAGACCGCTTCGTCGAAGTCGATGCCGCCCAGGTGCTCCACCCCGTCGGGGCTGCCGAGGATCGAGAAGCCGCTCTCCTCCCGCTCCAGCACGCAGACGTCGAAAGTTCCCCCACCGAGGTCGAAGACCGCGACCTTGTCGCCGACGACGAGGTCGGCGCGCGTGGCGTAGCGGGTCGCGGCCGCCTCGGGCTCGGTGAGGGTCACCGCGTCGGCAACGTCCGCGAGAGCCAGGGTCTGCTGCAGCAGCTCGAGCTTGTAGCCGCCCCAGTTGGCCGGATGGGTCACCACCACCTGGTCGGGCCCGGACCCCTCCCGCTCGGTGACCACGGAAACCACCCACGCCAGCACCTGCGCGGTCAGCGCCTGGGGCGAGAACGGCTGCCCGCCCAGCAGGATCGGGACCGTGTCCCCGAACCGACGCTTGAACTCACGCGCCGACCGGCTGGGGTCCTGCGCGGCCCGACGCTCCGCCGCCTCCCCGACCAGGAACGTCCCGTCGGTGGTCAGGTAGACGACCGACGGAACCTGAAGGGCCCGGTTCCCCAGTCCGACCATCCGCGCACCGCCGCCGTCGTCCACGGCGGCGGCAGTGAACGTCGTCCCGAGGTCAACACCGAGCCGGAACCCCATGAACGGACCTTACTGGCGTCGGCGTGACCGGTCACAGCGCTTCGGTGGACCGATGGACGAGTCACCACGGTGGGACCCCATCGTCGGGTGACCGCTCACTCGTCGGGGCAGACGGACCGGTAGGGCTGGGCGGGCAGGACCGCCTCCCACTCCTTCTTCGTCAGGTCGCGGCCGGCCATCCGGCAGGCGAAGTCGACGGCCCGGTCGAGGTCGGTCTCCCAGCGGTAGACCCCGCCGTCGTACGACGCGATCGCCACGTCGTGGGTGTCGCCGACGAACTGCGCGCCGGACGGGACCGGGTCTCCCTGGTGGGGCGGGTGCATGGTGCCCAGCAGGTCGAGCGTCGTGGCGTCCCACAGGCTGACCCCACCGTCGTCCGCGCCCGAGACCAGCAGCTCCCCGTCCGCGGAGTAGTCGAGCGAGAGCACCTGGGCGCCGAGGCCGGGGAAGCGCCGCTGTTCCTTCCCACTCGAGACATCGATCGTGACGATCTCGCCGGTCTTCCCCGCCACCGCCATCATCGAGCCGTCCGGCGAGGCAACCGAGGTGAACGCAAACAGGTCCAGGTCGCCCTCGGACCGAACGTCACCGGTGCCGAGGTCGATAATGCGCCAGTGCCCCGCGGTGCCGTCGCCGTACAGATCCTGGACCATCGCGGTGCTCCCGTCCCCGATAGGGGTGGGGATTCCCGCGGCAAGATCGAAGGCATTGCCCTTGGGAAGCAGGGTCTCGGCGTCCAGGAGGTGGGCCCGCCCCTTGATGCCTCCCACCAGAAGACGTTGGCCTCCGTCGACGTACGCCACGGAGTCGATGTCGTACACCAGCTTCCTGTGGCCGACGACTTCGCCCGTCCTGGTGTCGAGGACCGTCACACCGCCGTTGTTCCCCCAGCCGAGGTACCTACCGCCGTCGGGACGCCAGGTGCCGAAGGACCCCGGAAGCGGCTGCGCCGGCAGCTCCGTCTGAGCCGTCGGCTCTCCGGTAGCGGTGTCGACGAACCTGACCCACGCCGTGCCCATGTCGTCGGTCCAGCGATAGGCCACCTGCCGCCCGTCCGGTGAGAGGCCCGCGTGCGCGAAGACCGCGGCGTCACCGACCAAGGTCGTCCGCTGCAGGTACGTGTCCTCCATCGACCGGTCCCAGGTGCTCAGCATCGACGGGCCGCCGCCCTCGTGAACCAGGTCCCCATCCCGGCTGAAGCCGACGCCCCACTGAGATGAGGTGTCCCATCGTTCCAGCGGCCGGCCGGTGGCGGTGTCCCAGACGACGAGCTCACCGTCGTCGGAGTGCGACCCGACCACCGAGCCGTCGGGCGAGAATGCGATGTCGCGGACCTGGGCTCTGTGCCCGCGCAGGGTGTGGAGCGTCGCCCCGTCGGAGGCGCGCACCAGCACTGCTGTACTGCGCCTTCTACTCCCGAAGTCCCCGAGGGCCAGCAGGGTCCCCTCTTTGTTCAGGTCGAGGGGGCCCCAGATCGTGATGTCCTCGCGTCGCCAGATCCGGTCGCCGGACGCCACGTCGTACGCCGTCAGCGGCCAACCCGTGTAGAGGACCCGACCGTCCGGGCTGAGCGCCATGAACTGGGCTTCGGTTCCGGTGGGCACCCGAACGGGGGGCGAGGACGGAGTGCGGAGGTCCCAGACCAGCGCGTAGCCCGGGGAGTCCTCGGCTCCCTCTCCCCAGAAGACCGTTTGCACGGTGGCAGCCAGGTAGCGACCATCGGCGCTGAACCCGACATCCACGCCGTACACCGGCTTGTTCCCGGGGAAGGTGAGTTTCCTCGTCGGCTTCATGGTGTCCGTGTCCAGCAGGCGCACGGGCGCCGTGGAGCGCTGGGCCTCCAGGACGACGGCGACCTGCCTGCTGTCCGGGCTGAACGCCGGCAGGATCCACCCCTCACCACCGCCGGCGGGATGGCTGCGCAGCAGCTGGTTGGTGGCGGCGTCGTAGAGGTGCATCCGGTTCTGACCGTCCGAGGAGGCGATGAAGCGGCCGTCGCGACTGACGGCCAGGCTCTCCAAGTAGTCTCCTGCGGGCTTCGCCGACAGGACCAGGTGCGGCTGCGTGGCCAGCGCGGTCACCAGGTTCGCCCGGGTCTCCGGAGAGTCGTCCAGCCGCACCCCTGCAGCGGCTAGCAGCAGCGACAGGCTGATGTCGTCCGTAAGCTGGGAACGCGCGCCGACCCTCCGCGCGTCGGCGGAGACGGCCGCCTGCTCCGCCTCGGCGGCCTTCTCGTTCGCCCGGCCGGACTGCACGGCGGCCAGGACCCCCGCGACCAGCGCGAGGACGAGGAGTACGGCGGCGCCCGCCAGCGCGCCCCGGAGCCGGCGGATCAACCGGGCCTGCGCCCGTGCTCGCTCGGCGATGCTCTGCTGCTCGGCTTGGGCGAGGCGGGAGGACGCCTCGAGGAACTGCCGCTCCGCCTCGGTGAGGGCGGTGCCCTTGTCGGCCCCCCAGTCGAGCGCCCGGGCCAGCCGGACGCCCCGGTAGAGCTCGCTGTCGGGACGGCCCAGTGCCTCCCAGGCGTCGGCGGCGGCCGAGAGGTGGTGACGGATGCGCTGGCCCTCGACGTCGTCGTCGAGCCAGCCGCGGAGCCGGGGCCAGGCCCGGGTGAGGGCCTCGTGGGTGATCTCGAGGGCGCCGTCGTCGCTGGTGACCAGCCTGGCGGTGACCAGCATCTCGATGAGCTGCTCGTGCTCGGGGTCGGTGCCGACCAGGCGTCGCGGCACCCGGGTACGGACCGGTTCGCCCTCGGGACCCGGCGAGACCAGGCGGAGGACGAGGTCGCGCAGCAGGTCTCTCTGGTCCACCGCGACCTGTGAGTAGAGGCCTTCCGCCGACTGGGCCACGGCTCCGTTGATGCCGCCGCTCGCGCGGTACCCGGCCACGGTGAGCGTGCTGCCCTCGCGTCGCTTCCAGGTCTCCTGCAGCGCGTGCGACATCAGGGGCAGCGCCCCGGGGTCGTTCCGGACCTCGCGGACGAGGAGGTCGACCAGGCCCGGCTCGATCAGCAGCCCCGCTTGACGGGCAGGTGTCTCCACCGCGGTGCGCAGGCCCTCCTCGTCCAGACCACCGACCAGGTACATCCCCCGCTCGACGAGCCGGCTGAAGCCCGCGTGGCCGGCGACGTCGGCCAGGTGGTCGGCGCGCAGGGCGACGACCACGAACCGGTTCGCGGCCTCGGCGGTCAGGGCACGGAGGAACTCCTGCTGCTCCTCGGGGTCCTCGCACAGTGAGAACAGCTCCTCGCACTGGTCGATCAACAGGGCCGCCCCGCGCGGCACCTGCGCGAGTGCGGTCAGCGACTCCATGGGGTGGGAGCCGGGCGTGATGGTCACGCTGGGTTGCCCGCGACGTCGCAGGGCGGCCGCCACCCCGGCCCGCAGCAGCGACGACTTGCCCGAGCCCGAGGGCCCAACCAGGGCGAGCACCGAGGTCCGTGCCAGGACCTCCAGGCAGGCGGCCACGTCGTCGTCCCGCCCGAAGAACCAGTCGGCGTCCTCCACGCCGTACGCCCTGAGGCCCAGCCACGGACAGGTGACCGACGGGGCGGGAGCATCGGCCACCAGCAACGAGGTGTCTTGCCGGAGGATCGACGTCTCCAACGCGACCACGTCGGGGCCCGGATCGATGCCCAGGTTCTCGGCCAGGACCCCCTTGAGCTGGTGGATGGTGCGCAGCGCCTCCCCCTGCTGCCCGGACTGGTACTGCGCGCGGGCCAGCAGCACCCAGCGGTGCTCACGCAGCGGCGCGGCGCGGACCAGGACCTGTGCCTCGGAGAGGACCTCGCGGTACCGCCCGGCCCGAAGCAGGGCGTCGACCCGGAGCTCCTCGGCCTCCAGGCGCAGCTCGGAGAGCCGCGCGGCGGCCGCCAGGGCCGGCTCCCAGCTCCTCTCCAGGTCGGCGAAGGCCTCCCCGTGCCACAGGGCCAGCGCGTCGGTCAGCAGGTACGCCGCCCGGTTGGTCTCGCCGAGCGTGAGCAGCTCGCGAGCCCGGCCGACCTGGTCCTCGAACCGCAGCGAGTCCACGTCCTCGGTGGGCAGGTGCAGCGCATAGCCGTGCGCTGACGTCTGGACCGCCTCCCGCCCCAGCACCTTCCGGATCCGGACCACGCACCCCTGCAGGATCTTGCCCGCCGACGCCGGAGGGCGCTCGCCCCAGAGCGCGTCGGTGAGCTGGTCGGCGCTCACCGGATGTCCGGGGTTGGTCGCCAGCGATGCGAGAACCACCCGGTCCCGCCGTCCCAGTTCCCCCGAGCCGTCCACCGTCAGCGGGCCGAGCACCCTGATGCCCACCTCCTCAGAGTCCTGCGGGGCGCCGGAGCCGTCAACGCGGGTGATACCGCGGCGATACCGGACCCGCACCACAGCGATACCGGCGGATGCCACAACGGAGACGCAAGCCGGGGCCACCAGCCCCACAGATCCGGACAGCCCCGAGAGGAACCGTCATGAACACCACCAACACCCGGCACACCACGGCCATCCTCGCCACGGCCACTGCCGTCGCAGCTGCGCTGACCGTCACCGCCCCCACCGCCGCCAGCGCGAAGCGACCCGACTCCGTCGCCGGACCGGCCACGCAGCGCGTCGTCAGCGCCAGGGTCCTCGACATCGACGAGCACGTCGCGTACCGCAGGGCGCTGATGGCGCAGTACTACGTCGACCACGCCCGGGAGCTCCAGCAGTGGGCCGTTCGCTGAGCCGGCGCGGGCGCCGCGGCCGCTGACGTTCCCGGTGCCCTCGCCGGGGCGTCGACCACCGACCCGCGGTCGCCCGGGGTCAGCTGCTCTCGGCGTACCAGACTTCCTGGACCGAACGGCGCATCAGGACTCTCTGCCGGGCCTGGATGAAGATACCCGCGAAGGCCAGCACCACCACCAGCAGCGACCAGACCCAGCCGTTCTCGACGGTGTCGGTGAAGTCGCCCCGGGTGAAGTCGGCAGAGTTCAGCGAGCCCACCAGCAGCATCAACCCGCCGACCACGCCGACGGCTCCGGCGATGGAGCTGAAGACGACGAGCACGATCATCGGCATGTTGGCGAAGATCGACACGAGGCCCAGGAGCACACCGATGACCAGGCCCACCAGCACCGCCACCCAGTTCCAGTCGATCCCGAGCGCGACGACCAGACCCGAGCCGATCGCGAAGCCGAACGCCCCCATCGCGAGAGTGACGGCGACGTAGTAGTAGAGATAGGCGAGGACCGCGAAGATCAGGGCGAAGACCAGGCCCAGCGCCCAGCCGAGCAGAGTCCCGAGGAACCGCTCGTCCGCGAGCTCGGCGACGAGACCGGCACCGAAGGCGAACCCGGCGAAGAAGCCCCAGACGGGGATCACGAGCCGCAGCACGAACTGGCCCGCGACGAGCATGGCAGCCCCGGCGACGATCGCCAGGAGCCCCAGGAGGATGTCAGCCATGCCCATCAATGTAGGGCTCGGAGCCGCCGCCGACCGGACGACACGACCGGGCCGTGTTCAGCCGTTGACCGCGCGGAGGATCCGGTCGACAGCCTCGACGGTGACCGGTTCGTCGAGGAACTCCGTCACCCAGTCGGCGTTCCCTGCCCGTTCCTGGTCGGTGGACGACGTCAGCCAGCGTTCGCAGCCGACCCGGGCGATGTGGCCGAGCTGGGCCACGAGCATGGTCAGATCTCCTCGTCCGGACAGGCGGCCGGGGCCGCCGGCGTCGACGTAGGCGGCGTACAGGGTCCGCATCCGGTCGTGCTCACCCAGCCCGTACTCGAAGAGCGCGCAGCCGAGCTCGCCGTTCACGTCGCCCGGGCCACTGTTCTCCCAGTCCAGCGTGACCAGACCACCTCCCGGCGTACGCCGCACGTTGTCCGCCCACAGGTCGCGGTGACAGAGCTGGACCCGGCGCGGCGGGGTGAGGATGCTCTCTGCCTCCAGGACGTCGGGGAGCACGGCCACGAGACGTTCGACGAAGGGGGCCTCGGCCCGTCTCAGGCGCTCCAGGAGCCCCAGCCACGTCTCGGCGCCGACCGGGTCGACGTACCATCCGTCGACGGGATCGTCGGTGGGCACCGCGGCCGCGTGGATCGACGCCAGCACTCGTCCGAGCTCGCCGGGATCCAGCCGCCGGTCTGCGGGCAGCACGTCGACCCACTCGTAGACCCGCACGTGAGCGTCGCCGACGCCCGCGAGCACGGTGCCGTCGACGGCACGTACGACGGCGGGCATGGGTACCCCGGCCGAACGCACCACGTCCTGGTACGCCGCGTCGACCTCGGCGTCCTCGACCGAGACCGCGACGTGCGCGTGCTTCACCGCGAAGCGGCCGCGCCCAGAGTCCAGCTGCCAGATCTCACCGAGCCGCCCGAAGGCGACGGGACCGTGCAGACGAGCGTCCTCTCCCAGCCCGAATCGTTCGGCGACCAGACCGGCGTACGTGGGGTCGAGCACGAGCCCACCGTACGTGGAAGCACCCGGCGAGGGGCGAGACCGGGTGCCGCGACGCCGCCGCAGAAAGCACCCGCGGGGAGGGGACCAATGGTCCTGTTCACGACGGCCGGGGCGTGCCTATGTTGGCGGATAGTCCACGCTGCATCGGAGGTCGGCATGACGACACCCGCCTACGCCAGGGAACAGGCACAGACCCCCGCCCCGCCGGCTCGGCAAGCCGGCGAGACCCCCGACCTGGACGTGAGCGTCCGCGTCGGGCTGTACGAGACGATGGTGCTCTCCCGTGCCTACGAGGAGGCGATCCTGCGGGAGTATCACGCCGACAAGGGCCCGGGCTTCGACATCGGCAAGGGGCTCGTCCCCGGTGAGATGCACCTGTCGGCCGGCCAGGAGCCGGTGGCCGCTGGCGTGTGCGCACACCTGACGTCCGACGACGCGGTCACGGCTACGCATCGCCCCCATCACTTCGCGGTGGCGCACGGGGTGGACCTCGGCAAGATGACCGCGGAGATCTTCGGCCGGGAGACCGGACTGGGTCGCGGCCGGGGCGGCCACATGCATCTCTTCGACCCGGCCACCCACTTCTCGTGCTCCGGGATCATTGCCGAGGGCTACCCGCCGGCACTCGGCCAGGCGTTCGCCTTCCAGCGCCGGGGCACGGACCGGATCGCGGTTGCCGTGACCGGCGAGGGGGCCGCCAACCAGGGCGCCTTCCACGAATCACTCAACCTGGCCGCCCGCTGGTCGCTGCCGGTGGTCTTCGTCGTCGAGGACAACGACTGGGCCATCTCGGTGCCACGGTCCGCGTCCACGGCGATCACCTCGAACGCCGCCCGGGCCTCGGCCTACGGGATTCCCGGCGAGCGAGTGGAGAACGACGTCGAGGCGGTGTACGACGCGGCGAACCGCGCCGTTGCGCGAGCGCGCGCAGGCCAGGGCCCGTCACTCCTCGAGGTGCACACCGTCCGGCTCTGGGGCCACTTCGAGGGTGATGCGCAGGGCTACCGCACCGATCTCGCCGAGGCCGCGGCGCGCGACCCGATCCCGGCGTACGAGCAGAGCCTGCGTGCCGACGGCGCACTCGACGACGCCGGGGTTGCCCGCATCAAGGAGGCGGCCGGCAGCCGCGTCGAGCAGGCGATCGAGCTCGCCAAGCAGAGTCCAACGCCCGACCCCGCGTCGGCGACGTCCTACGTGTTCGCGTGAGGAGGATGACGTGACCATCACCGAGAGCCGCACCGAGCGGCGGTTGACCACGTCCAGGGCCATGGTCGAGGCGATCGAGCAGGAGATGGAGCACGACCCGTCGGTCTTCTACATGGGTGAGGACGTCGGGGCGTACGGCGGCATCTTCGGGTCGACGACCGGACTGCTGGAGCGCTTCGGGCCGCAGCGCATCATCGACACCCCCATCTCGGAGACCGCCTTCATCGGTCTGGGCATCGGGGCTGCCGTCGAGGGCATGCGCCCGATCGTGGAGCTGATGTTCGCCGACTTCATGGGCGTCTGCCTGGACCAGATCTACAACCACATGGCGAAGATCCACTTCGAGTCCGGCGGCAGCGTCCAGGTGCCGATGGTGCTCACCATGGCGGCCGGAGGCGGGTACTCCGACGGGGCACAGCACTCGCAGTGCCTCTGGGGCACGTTCGCCCACCTGCCCGGCATGAAGGTCGTGGTACCCAGCACCCCGGCGGACGCCAAGGGCCTCATGACCGCGGCGATCCGCGACGACAACCCGGTCGTCTACGTCTTCCACAAGGGCGTGATGGGGCTCGCCTGGATGGCGAAGAACGCCCACGCCCTCGGGGAGGTGCCCGAGGGAGAGTACGTCGTGCCGATCGGCAAGGCGCGCGTCGCCCGCGAGGGATCGGACGTGACCCTGGCGACCCTGTCACTGTCCGTGCACCACGCTCTCGACGTCGCCGAGAAGGTCTCCGAACAAGGCATCGAGGTCGAGGTCATCGACCTTCGTAGCCTGGTGCCCCTGGACCGCGACACTCTCCTGGAGTCGGTCGGCAAGACCGGTCGGCTCGTCGTGGTCGACGAGGACTACCTGTCCTACGGCGTCTCGGGAGAGATCGTCGCCACTGTCGCCGAGACCGACCCCGGGATGCTCCGGGTCCCGGCGCAGCGCGTGGCCGTGCCCGACGTACCGATTCCGTACGCGCACGCCCTGGAGTACGCCGTACTGCCACGCCAGCAACGGATCGAGCAGGCGATCCACACCGCGGTCCGCGCATGACCGACGTCCTCTTCCCGCCGCTGTCGCAGGAGAGACTCGACGCAGAGGGGGTCCTGGCAACCTGGTTCGTCGACGACGGGGCAACGGTGGCGCCCGATCACCTGCTGGCCGAGGTGCAGGTCGACAAGGTGTCGGCAGAGGTGGTGGCGCCGGTCGGCGGTGTCGTGCATCTCCTGGTCGCCGAGGAGGAGACGGTCATCCAGGGCACCCCGATCGCACGCATCGACACGGTGTAGCCCCGCCGGGCCGGTCATCGCCCGACGGGAAGCCACCCAGTCAGCACAGCACGGCTGGGACGGCCCTGACGATGCGGCGCGCCGTCGATGTCGACGGTCTGGTCGAAGACCGCCCCCGGCCCGATCTTGCCGGCGAGGATGTCGGGCAGGAGCATGGCGCTCTACCGTGAGCCCGCTGACCGAGGGGAGAACGCCGTGACCGAGATCGCCGACCGTCAACGCGTCGCGCCCGCTTCGTCGATGCCGCGCGGTGCGGACGAGGACCCGCGCATGCCGCGCCTGGGAGGCGCGGAGGGCTTCGCCGCGTTCGTCGCCGGCCAGTGGGGCGAGCAGGAACGTCGCGCCCCGGACGTGCCGGGGTCGGCGGCTGCCTGCGGGGCACACCGCGCTCGTCTCAGCGAGGCGCTCCCCGGCCAGGTCATCATCGTGGCCGGCGGCCGCGCGCCGGCACGGGTCAACGACTGCTACTACGACTTTCGCCCCCACAGTGACTTCGTCTGGCTGACCGGCTGCAACGCCGAGGACGCCGTCCTCGTGATGACGCCGACCGGCGCCGGGCACGACGCCGTGCTCTTCCTGCCGGTTCCGTTCCTCCCGGGGGAGGAGGGCTTCTACGCCGACGTCGTCCGTGGTGAGCTGTGGGTGGGGCCGTCCCCGGGCCTGCCGGACTGGGAGCAGGCGCTCGACCTGCCCGTACGCGACCTTGCGGAGCTCGACAGCACGCTGAGGGGTGTTCCACAGGCCCTCGTCACCGGTCATCGTGACCGCCCGCCCGCGCTCGACCGTCGCGAGGACTCCGCCGTCCTCGAGCGAGTGCTCTCGGAGCTGCGCATGATCAAGGACGGCTGGGAGATCGCGCAGCTGCGCCAGGCGGTCGACGCCACCGTGCTCGGCTTTCGACAGACGGTGCTGGAGATTCCCACGGCCATCCGTTCGGGCGGCGAGCGGTGGCTGCAGGGCACCTTCGACCGGGCCGCGCGCTCCTACGGCAACGGTCCGGGCTACGCCACCATCGTGGGCTCCGGGCACCATGCCTCGACGTTGCACTGGGTACGCGCCGACGGGCCGGTGCTCCCCGACGAGCTCCTGCTGCTCGACATGGGCGTGGAGGCCGACTCCCACTACACCGCCGATGTCACCCGCACCTTCCCGACGTCCGGCCGGTTCACCGACGTGCAGCGTCGGGTCCACGACCTGGTCGAGCGCTCCCACCGCGCCGGACTCGCCGCCGTCCGCCCGGGCCGCCGGTACGGCGACTTCTTCGAAGCCTGCATGGAGGTCATCGCGCAGGGTCTCTTCGACTGGGGCCTGCTGACCGTGTCGGTCGACGAAGCGCTCTCGCCCCGAGGCCAGCAGCATCGCCGTTGGCTGGTCTGCGGAATCGGGCACCACCTCGGACTCGACGTCCACGACTGCTCACGCGCCAGCTACGACGCGTACCAGGGCGCCGAGCTGCAGCCCGGGGTCGTCATGACCGTGGAGCCCGGGCTCTACTTCCACGCAAGCGACCTCGCGGTCCCGCCTGAGCTGCGCGGCCTCGGAGTGCGCCTGGAGGACGACGTGCTGGTGACGGCCACGGGAGCCGATGTGCTCTCTGAAGCGCTGCCGATCGATGCGTCCGGGATCGAGGCCTGGATGCGCGCGCCTCTGCCGGATCCATCGGCCTGAACACACGCTCGTGCCGCGATTCGCACGCCAGGACCACCGACGTCCGCTCAATCGGCAGCGATGGGACACGACATCCCCTCGCTCAGACTGCCAACGACCGTAGCGTGTTTCCGACGCCTCGGCACGTGTGCGTTCCACACGGATGCGCGGTACTTGGGTCCATGACGATCCCGACCTGCTCCGGTTCACCACCGAGGGATCAGGCGTCACAGCGACGCTGGACAAGGGGTCGAGCTCCGACACCGGACCTGCAGGACGACGTCACGAACGCTGGACACCAAGGCGCCGGGATCGGCAGATTTGGCGACGGGACCGTGGGCAGGACTACGCCGTGGTGCGGCGAGAGAGTGGTGCGTGATGAGGCTGGTTGTCCAGGAGTTCCTCACGTTCGACGGGGTGTCCCAGGGACCGGGGGCTCCCGACGAGGACACGAGCGACGGGTTCACGCGCGGCGGCTGGTTCGCGCCGTACGTCGACGACGCGTTCCTCGGAATCGTCGGAAGCTGGCTCGCCGAGGCAGACGGACTGCTGCTGGGTCGCCGCACCTATCAGAGCTTCGCGCGCGACTGGCCACGGATGACCGACCATCCCTTCGGCGGCATCATGAACTCCCTGCCGAAGTACGTCGCGTCCCACAGCCCGACCCGGGCCAGCTGGGACCCCTCGACGGTCCTCTCCGGCGACGTACCCATGCAGGTCGCCGACCTGAAGCGGCAGCCTGGTCGGGAGCTGCAGATCCATGGCAGCGCCCGGCTGGCTCAGTCCCTCCTGGCGGCCGGGCTCGTCGACACGCTGCGCCTCGTGGTCGCGCCGGTGGTCGTGGGCCAGGGTCGGCGCCTGTTCCCGGACCAAGGAGCTCCGGCCGGCCTGAAGCTCGTGAGCCACCAGACGACACCGGGCGGACTCTCCGTGCACACCCTCGACTACGTGGGCGCGCCGGAGTTCACGAGCTACGGGCCCGAGGCGTAGCCGCACTGCTCACGGTCCGCGCCAAGCGACCGGCGTCGCCCGACGACCACGCACGGAAGTCGAACGCCGGAGCAGGGACACATCGACGCTCCGCGAGCCGGCGGGGCACCGGCGTCAGGAGCAGCCGTCGACCGTCGGTTCCTCGGCCGGCGCCGGGGCGCCGGGGGTGCATCCGACCAGGAGCCGGTCGTTGCCCACCCAGGCTGCGCTGTTGCCGTAGACACGTGAGGTGCCGCCGGTGGCGGCGTCGACCACGTAGATGCCGGTCCGCGCAGTCAGGTAGAGGAACCTGGAGCGGTCCGGGGACATCTTGATTGCCCACAGGTCCGTGGGCGTGCTGGTCAGCTTCCGCCGGAATCCGTCGGCGACGACCGAGATCGATCCTCCGTTCACGTGGTTCGTCCCTACCTCGACGAACGCGATCTCCTGTCCGTCCGCGAGATACCTCGGCAGACCTGCATTCCGGAGGACCATCGTCGGCTCGCCGCCGCCGCTCGGAACCGTCCAGAGGTCGAAGTCGGTGCGCTCGGCGCAGGGAAACTCCTGGTTCAGGTCGATGCACGGGGCGGGCATCCGTGGCCGCGAGTACAGGACCGTGCTGCCGTCGGGGCTGAAGTCGAAGCCGCCCAGGCCGGTGTCCGCCCAATCGCGCGGCCCGAAGTCGACGAGAACGGTGGCCTCGTCACGGGCGACGTCGTGGAGGATCAGGTCCGGAAGGTTGGGGTACGGGGTCCGCCCGACGGTGTAGAGGAGCTTGGTTCCGTCCGGGGACCAGGTGAGGCCGGCAGGCTCCGCGACGAAGGTGTTCTGCGTGCGGTCCTCGGCCGATGGCACGTGGAGCCGGACCGGGTCGCTGCCGTCGACGTCGGCCACGACGAGCGGTCCTGTCTTCCCGAAGCATTGCCCGGTGCACGCGACCCGCGACCGGTCGGGGGAGAAGGCGTAGTCCGCGTTGGTCGAGAAGCCCTTGGCCGGCGTGAGGGCTCCGGTGATGAGGTCGAGGAAGTAGAGCGGCGGGCTCACGTAGGGTGCCGAACCCGGCTCCGTGCGGTCCGGGTCGTTGGTGACCCCCTCGGACCCGCCGACGGTCTGTGCGTGCCACGCTGCCACGCCCCCCGCGACGACCGCGACGACAGTGACAACCGCGGCAACCGCGGCGACCAGGGTGGTGCGGCGGTCTCGCCGGCGAATCACCCTCCCACCGACGCGCAGGGCGCGCAGATCCGGGGCTGGCGCGTCGGCCAGCTCGGCCCGCTCGGTCAGCATGGTCTGCAGCTCACGGTCCAGGCTCATCGCTCCACCACCTCACCCACCCGTGCCCCGCTCAGGCCGCGCCGAAGTGAACCCACCGCGTCGTGCAGCTGCGACTTCACCGTGCCCACCGCGCAGCCGAGAACCTCCGCGGTCTCGCGCTCCGTGAGGTCCTCGTAGTAGCGCAGGACCACCACCGCGCGCTGCCGCTCCGGCAGCGCGCAGACCAGCGGCCACAGCAGGGCGTGGTCGATCACACCGGTCTCCTCCGACGGGGTGGGACGCTCCGGCAGAACGTCGCGCAGCCACTCCAGCCGACTGCCGCGACGCCGCCACCCGGAGATCATCGCGTTCACCATCAGCTTGCGGACGTAGGCCTCGGGTGCCTCCATCCGGCTGACCCGTGGCCAGCGCGCGAACGTCTTCTCCATCGCGCCCTGCAACAGGTCCTCGGCAGCAGCAGGGTCCTCGGCGCAGAGCAGGTACGCCGTCCGGTACAGCCGCGACCAGCGCGCCGACACGAACTCGTCGAACCCGTCGTCCGCGTCCATCTCTCCTCCACCTGCTGCCCCCTCATCCCTAGTAAACGCTCGTGACGAGCAGAGGGTTGGGTGGTCCAGCGTTGTCTGCAGATGTCATGGACCGAGCTGGTCCGGCCTACCCGTCGGTGACCGCAGACGCCGACCCGCACCCTGCCGAAACCTCCGCACATGCCCGTTGGCCAGTCGACGATCCGTGTCGTACCGCCGCGAGCAGGCTGCTGCCTGTCCGGCCTGCACGGGGTCAGCCGACGCGCAGTCCGCTCGCGCGATCCGATGCCGTCTGGTCCACTGTGAATGTGACGAGGTACGTCCTGTTGTGCCGCCATGGAAGCCACCGCTCCGGCGTCCTGACACCAGTCAACAAGGAGTCGCCGGACGACTACCCGATCGATGGGGTTGCGAGCCGCCTGAGAGAGGAGCTCGCTCGGGAGAACCCTCCGGGCCGTACCCCCATCAGGATCCATCGGGCCGCGTACGCCGACACCCCGGAGTCTCGGCACACCCTGGAGAAGCTCGCGAAGGGGATCGGCCACGAGGTCGGCCTCCACGACGGCGACGAGGGAGCCATCATCCGAACCGAGGATGGACAGACGATCAAGGTCGCGCCGTCACCCGACCTGATGCCATCCCAGGACCAGAGCTCGGAGGACGTGACGAGGGCGGCCGAGAACTGGACGAAGGCGGCGTCGGAAGCGAACGGCAACGCCGTACTGCTGGTGGGTCATCAACCGGCCTTGGGCCGCATCTGCGACGCGCTGCTCTCCCGCGAACCCGGGTGGGAAGAGCGACTCCGGCTGCGGCCACGGCCGAGCACACCGATCGACCGGTCAGGCATCGTGTGCGTGGCGGTCGACGACGGTGGGCCACGCAAGCGTGCACGCGCTTGGGTCGCCTGGGCCATCAGCTACGACGACAGTGCCGCCGCCGACGCGGTGCGCGCGAAGGTCGGGCGCAAGATGGACGTCGCGAAGACGCTGGCAGGCGTGGTCACGCTCGGCCTGCCCCTGGTGCTGGGGGTGCTGTTCGACAGTAGCCAGTTCGATGGACTGGGCGATCGGCGATGGGCCGTGCAGGCAGGGGCCCTGTGCTACCTGGTGGCCGGGGCGCTCTTCCTGGCCACCATGTTCTACTACGACTCCCTGCTCATGCCCGAGAGGTTCTGGGGAGAGACCGCAGCCGGTGCCAGGAAGAAGCAGCCCCAACGCCGTTGGCTGGTCGAGCGACCGCCGAGCTCGGCAGCCTGGGTGCTGTACCAGAACATGATGCGGATCTGGCGACGGCTGTTCACAGTCGGTGCGGTGGTTGCCTTTCTCGGCAGTGCTTTCATGGCGTACGGCGCCATTCGGGTGAGCCTCGGGACCACCATGTTGGTCGGTGTCCCGGGTGCATTGTTGACCGCGTGGCTGGTGAACAGCAGCAGCCCGCTGCTGGGTTCGGAGGACTAGGTCAACGATCCTCGGCCGACTGGTTCCCAAGCAGGTCTACCGTGGAGAGGTGCGCACCCGGAGTGCAAGCAACGGTGTCACGCTCAACGTGGTCGCGGGCACACGCGTCGTGTTGCTCGCGTTCGACCTGAGCGAGACGCGCCGCGCGAGCTGCATGGGGTTCGCGATCCAACGCCTCGACCGGGCGACCGATGAGAAGCTCTGGTTGAGGGGGATGAAGACGTTTGCGTTGACCGATCCGGGTCTGGGTCCTGGCGGCTTGGTGTCGACTCTCGACCATCCGATCCAGAGCTTCCAGTGGGCCGATTACGGAGTGCTGCCTGGCCGGAAGTACACCTACCTCGTCCACGCGCTCTCCGGCACCGGGCCGCTCGACCTGGTCAAGGGGCCACCCATCCAGGCCACCATCACCACCGAGTCGGAGACGGGCAAGGTTCACTCGATCTACTTCAATCGCGGGTCGGTCGCGTCGCAGGCCTACGCCCGCGACTTCCTGAACACCCCGCCGAGCGCGTTCACGAACCCGGCCCAGCGCGCGGCGGCGTACAAGTTCCTCTCCCGCGGTCTCGAGGAAGCACTGCTGGCGTTCATCGCGCGGGCCAACGGGCCGGAGTACGAGCTGCACGCCGCGATGTACGAGTTCAGATGGCCGTCGGTGCTCGAAGCCTTCGGGAATGCTGCGAAGGCGACGGCCAAGGTCACAGTCCTCTATGACGCGATCCCGGGGGCCACCAAGCCCGGGGTCAGGAACCGCGAGGCGATCGATGACGCCGGGATCGGCGACCTGGCCAAGGCCCGGACCCGCGGCACGATCATGCACAACAAGTTCATCGTGCTGTCCAGGAACGGAGCTCCCGAAGCCGTGTGGACCGGATCGACCAACATCACCGAGCAAGGCATCTTCGGGCATCTCAACCTCGGTCACGCCGTCGACGACCCGGCCATCGCACAGCAGTACCGTGACTACTGGGACGTGGTCGAGCAGAACCTCACCCACACGCCTGACACGCAGGCCGTCGCCGCCCTGGCCCTGCGACCGCCGCAGCCACCACTCCCCCTCACCCAACCGATCACGCTGACCTTCTCCCCACAACCGACCGCAGCGGCGCTCGACTGGTACGCCGAGCTCACCGGGGCCGCGCAGGAGGCGCTGTTCATGACGTTCGCCTTCGGCATGAACGACCGGTTCGCGACGCTCTACGAGCGGAAGGACGACGTACTCCGGCTGGCGCTGATGGAGACCGAGGGCAACGGCACGAAGGCGGTCGTCGACGCTGCGCGGAAGCGGATCAACTCCATGCGCCGGCGTCCGAACGTCGTCATCGCGATCGGTGGCAGGCAACCGATCTCCGGGGTGGAGCGCTGGCTCGACGAGCTGCGGCAGATCACCGACCCGGTCCACGTCTACTGGATCCACACGAAGTTCGCCCTGATCGACCCACTCGGTGACCATCCGGTGGTGATCACGGGCTCCGCCAACTTCAGCGATGCCTCTACGACCAAGAACCACGAGAACATGCTGGTCATCGCAGGAGACAAACGCGTGGCCGACATCTACTTCACCGAGTACCTGCGACTGTTCGCCCACTACGCATTCCGCGAGACGCTGATCAAGCGGGAGATCTGGGACCTCTCCGACTGGCGACCCGAGAACCTCGTGCCGAACCCCTCCTGGACCGACGACTACTACAAGCCGGGCCAGCGATCCACTCGACGCCGCTACTACGCACGAACCTAGGTCGGCGGTCAGGAGCAAGGTGACCTGTGCACGTTGACGCGCGATGCTGTCAGGGTGAGCCGTGACCGCGAAACCGGTGGGCGCGCAGTGGGACGCCTGCCCCAAGTCCACGCGCGTGGCGGGCGACCCCAGGCCAACCGTACTGTGGCACGGCACCGCGACACCCGATGGTCCCTTGCGGTCGTTGCCGGGTTCGCCATGGCCGCGGGTGCCCTGTGGCTGTGGGCCTTCGCCGATCAGCATCGGTCGCTCGACGACACTCCCTTCGTGGTCTGGGGCATTCTTGCGGTCAGCCTCGGTGCCGCCTCCGGCCTCGTGTTCATCCTCGGACGGCGCAGCTGGGACGCGATCAGCACCATCCAGCCAATCTCGTGGCAGCCGCTTCGCCGGAGAACCGCGCTGGCCGCAGTCGTCGCCTCGACTGCCACGGCCCTGGTCTTTGCGATCGATCCCTCGATCGGCACGTTGCGAGGCGTCGGCCTGACGATTCTCGCCATCATCGGGAGCGCTCCGGCGCTCACCGGGATGCTCGGCATCAGAGCGGCGCTGATCAGCAGCCAGTCGGACGCGCTGCCGGAGCAGGTGCGCGCGTACCTCGAGCTTCGGGCGCTCTCCTCCCAGTTGCTCAGCGCACTGGGATCGCTGGTAGCACTCACGACGTTCGCCCTCGGGGCCTCGATGCTCGCTCACGGCGGTTGGCAAGGCCTCCAGTCCGTGCAGGTGCTCCTGGTGTACGGCGGGTTCGGCAGCACGTTGGTTGCGATGGGGTATCAGATACCGCGAACGTCCTTGCGCCAGCAGGGTCGCGCCCTGGTGAACGCACTGGCGCCGCTCACGGCGCCAGAGGCCAACGTCCTTCGACAGGAGCTCGAGCAGCGCGACCAGGTCGAGCGTCAGCTCGGGCTCCAGTCAGACCTCCTCAGCGAGCTGCAGACGGGCATCATCATTCTCAGTCCACTGCTGGCGGCGGCAACCGCAACCCTGTTACGAGGTGGATGACCCTCCCCCGGCTGCTGCCGCCTCGTCGCGCTCCGGTCACGATGGCTCGGCGATGCTGCCAGGAGCGAGCGGCGACGCGGCCGTGCGTCGTGGCAGGTGCGCTCAGAGAGGCGACGGACCCATGGCGAACCCGCGAGACATTCCCGACGAGGTCACGATCAACACGACCCCGCGCAAACCAGTCACCGACCCCACCCTCGGGATCGACGTGCCAGCCGGCGAGGCCGGCGCCGCGAAGCACCGGCTGGTCACCATCGGAGACTCCCTGACCCACGGCTTCATGAGCGCCGCCGTCAGCCGCACCGACCTGTCGTGGCCCGCCATCGTCGCCTACGAGCTGGGCCTGAGCGCAGACCAGTTCACCTTCCCGACCTACGAGAAGCCCGACGGGCCGGGTGGCCTGCCACTCAACCTGGAACGGCTGGCGAGGTCGTTCGAGAAGCGGTTCGGCGCCAAGCTGGACTTCTGGGAGATCGTCACCGCAGGCCTCTGGCTGCAGTCCTACATGGACAAGATCGAGGACTACTGGGAACGCGGGACCGGCGCCCGCACTCCGCGCGGCGGTCCCCCCTTCCACAACATGGCCGTCTACGGCTGGGACCTCCTCGACCCACAGCTGCTCACCTCCGACATGGTCGCCACCAGGCTGGCCGGCCCGACCAGGGACGACCCGTTCTCCCAGCTGGTCGAGCACCACCAGGACCGGGCCGCCTGGCCGGTCCTCCAGCGGGCCCGCAAGGGCACCACCGGGCGAACCGTCCTGGACGCCGTGGCCGAGATGAGCGGACCCCGACAAGGCATCGAGACGCTCGTCGTCGTCCTCGGGTCCAACAACGCGCTGGGCTCGGTGGTCACCCTGAAGCCAGCCTGGACCCCAGAGGGGTACGACGCCCTCTCCCCCACCAAGCGCCTGGCGGCCCGCGCCGGCCGCAACCTGTGGCGACCAAGCGCGTTCGCCGCCGACTGGTCCGACCTCGAGGCAAAGCTGCGCAAGGTCACCGCGCAGCACATCATCATCGCGACCGTCCCCTCGGTCACCATCGCCCCGGTCGCGCGCGGCACCTACACCAAGGTCAAGCCGACGTCTCGGTACTTCCCGTACTACACCCGGCCCTGGATCGCGGACGAGGACTTCAACCCCAAACGCGACCCGCACATCACCGAGGACGAGGCCCGCGCCATCGACTCGGCCATCGATGCCTACAACCAGACGATGATCGACTCGGTCACGGCCGCCCGCACCGACGGCCTCGACTGGTATCTGTTCGACATGGGCTCGACCCTGGACCGGCTGGCAACCCGCCGCTACATCGAGAGCCCGTGGGCCAGGCCCGACTGGTGGACCCCCTACGAGCTCCCACCCGCCCTGCGGGCTCTGGACCCCGAACCGAGCACCCGGTTCTTCCGCTCCGGGCCCGACGGGCGCACCGCCGGTGGCCTGTTCTCCCTCGACGGAGTCCACCCGACGACGATCGGCTACGGCATCCTCGCCCAGGAGGTCATCAAGGTGATGGAGGTGGCCGGCGTCACCTTCAACGACCGCAACGGCCAGGCCCGCAACACACCGGTGCGCATCGACTTCGACCGGCTCATCCGCGGCGACACCCTGATCAGCTCGCCACCCGCCTCCATCAGCAACAACCTGAGCCTGCTCGGCTGGCTCGACGACAAGCTCGACCTGCTCAACAAGTTCCTGCCCTTCGTGCACTCACCCCTCTAGCGGCAGCATCACAAAGCCCGGGCCCGATCCCCATGATCACCTGCCCCCTGTGCTGTGTGCGGTTGTGGCGAACCGGTTGCGGTCGAGGAACCTGGTCACGTCGCCGACATCGTCCAGGATCCCTGTGCAGCGGCGGAGTGGGTCAGGTCGACGGCACGCCGGTCACCCGGCGCATCATGGCGTCGAAGGTGCGGTCGGGGAGCACGTCGTGAAGGAAGATCATCGGCTTGGCTCCGAACCCGACGGCGTAGCGGGTCCTGGGCTTGCCGGCGTGGACGGCTCTGGTGATGGTGCGTGCGATCAGCTGCGGCGGCGAGGAGCGCCTCTGCGTCGACTCGGAGGACAACGAGTCGGCGACGGCATTGCCCTGGGGCGCGTATGGGCCCTCGGAGGAAACGGCGCGGACCTTGTCGGCAGCGATACCTGCCCACTCGCTCTTGATGCCGCCGGGCTCGATCACGATGACGTCGATACCGAACGGCTTGACCTCCATTCGGAGACAGTCGCTGATCGCTTCCAGGGCGAACTTGGTGGCGTGGTACCAAGCGCCGAGCGGGGTGTAGATCTTGCCGCCCATCGAGGTGATGTTGACGATCTTCCCGGCACGCTGGGTTCGCATGTGCGGGAGCACGAGCTGGGTCAGGCGCGCGGCGCCGAAGACGTTGACCTCGAACTGGTGACGGGCCTCGTCCATCGGGACGTCCTCCAGGGCGCCGTAGGAGCCGTAGCCGGCGTTGTTGACCAGGACGTCGACGCGCCCCGTCTCTCCGATGATCCGGTCGACACCGGCCCGCATGGAAGCGTCGTCGGTGACGTCCATGGCGATCGGACGGATGCCCGACGAGGTCAGGTGGGCCATGCGTTCGACGCGGCGGGCGGCGGCGTACACGGTGTAGCCGACGTTCGCGAGTTCCAGGGCGGTGGCTTCGCCGATCCCGGAGGAGGCGCCGGTGACCAGGGCGACGTTCTGGTTCTTGGCGCTGCTCGTGGAGCGGGTTGCGGCGGTTGTCGGGTCGGTGGTGCGCTCGGACATGGTGGTTCCTCTCGTTCGGCGTTCGCCACGTGGTCTTCGGGGATCAAGGTCCTCCTCCACGCTAGGCACTTGGCGCCTGCCGCGGACTGACGCATGACGCCAATGCACCTGCCCTTCGCGCCACGCATCCTGCGGCGCGATCGGCATCCTGTTTGGCGGATCTCGCAAGCCGCCACGCGCCCGGTCATGGCTACCCTGTTCTCCATGGCAGGGGACCGCTTCGACCTGGAGCCGAGCATCCAGGCACTGCTGCGCGACCTCCGGATCTCGCCGGCACGGGTGCTGCGCCGCGCCGGGCTACCGGCTGACCTGTTCGCCCGCGGGCCGGTCACGCTGTCCACCGCCGAGTACTACCGCTTCTGGGAAGCCCTCGACGCCGAGGGGGGCGAGCGTCCGTTGGCAGTCGAGATCGGCAAGGCGATCTCGGTCGAGATGTTCTCGCCACCACTCTTCGCCGCCCTGTGCAGCCCGGACCTGGCCACCGCGGCGCAACGCCTGGCTGCCCACAAGCCGCTCATCGGGCCGCTTCGTCTGGACCTCGACACCACCGACGGTCTCACCATCAGCTTCGCCTGGCCGGCGGGCGCGACCCCGCCGGTGTTGCTGGCGACCACCGAGCTCGTCTTCTGGACCGCCCTGGCCCGCATCGCCACCCGCGAAGCGGTCCGGCCCTCCCGGGTCCAGATCGGCCGTCCGGGACCTCACCGGGATGCCATTCAGGCCTACCTCGGCACGCGCCTGCGCACGGCCGACGGCTACTCGGTCACATTCACGGATGCCGATGCGCACCGGCCGTTCCTGACCGAGAACGACCAGATGTGGCGCGTCTTCGCCCCCGACCTCCGCCGACGCCTGTCCGACCTCGAGGCGTCCGCCACGGTGGCCGACCGAGTACGGGCCGCCCTCCTCGAGACGCTGCCGGGCGGCGACCCCTCCATCGGCGGTGTCACCACCCACCTCGCCACCAGCGCACGAACCCTCCAACGCCAGCTCAGCCAGGAAGGAACCTCGTTCCAGACCCTCCTCGCCAGCACCCGTGAGGACCTGGCCCGGCACTACCTGACCCGCGGGGACCTCCGTACGTCCGAGATCGCCTATCTCCTTGCGTACGACGACACCAACTCGTTCTACCGAGCCTTCAGGAGCTGGACAGGGACAACCCCCCACACGATTCGATCGACCGCCACCACCTCTGCGTAGCGGATGGGCACGACGGACCCTGGAGGTTCCTCGGCCGGGTGTTCGTTGATCGAGGAAGCCGCAGGTCAGATCGAGTAGACGGACGCCCCAGTTCCACGGCGCCCTGCTCTCTGTTTCGATGAGGGTGAGGAGGTCAGCCGATGGGGATCTACGGGGGGATGTACCGCCTCGGGTTCACGCCGTGGGAGCGCTACGGACGATCGGCTGCAGCAAGCATCGCAGCGCTGTTCGATCGCGAGAGCGCGGAACGAGAGCGTCCGCTCGGCCGCGCGCTCGACCTCGGCTGCGGGCGGGGCCAGTACACGCCCGAACTGGCCAGGCGAGGCTGGGAATCGGTGGGGATCGACTACGTTCCACGAGCCATCGAGGCCGCACGGAGCCACGGCACCGACAACCTCACCTACGTGGTCGGGGACGTGACCAGCCTTCCGGCCGCCGGACTCGGAACGTTCGACTTCTTCCTGGACATCGGATGCTTTCAAGGCCTCGATGCCGAGCAGCGGCTGGCCGAAGGAGAAGGCGTGACCGCTCTGGGCAACCAAGGCGCCACGCTGCTCATGCTCGCCTTCGGACCCTCCCGTCTCCGATCCCTGGTCGGCGGGGTCTCACCAGCAGAGGTCGAAGACGCGTTCCCGCAATGGGAGCTCATGACGGTTGAGCCAGCAGACACCAGGGGCCTGGGCTGGCCCATGAACAAGACCTCTCCGATGTGGTACCGACTGCGCCGGCAGAGCCAGCCACGAACCTGATCCAACCACCGTCGTGGAGCGGCTACGAATCGAGGCTGGCGGCGGCCGGGTACCGCTCGACGGCGAATCAGTTCGCCGCGTGCGGACCGCGGTTTCGCTGCGAGCCTGCGGGGCCCTCCTCCCTTGCAGTGCAGGAACGCCGGGGCGAGCATGAGGAATGATCAGGCCCCATGGCAGGAGGCTCAGGCGTGGCCTCGTCGTGGTGCTGCTGCTCGCTGGGACGGTGATTGCGATGCTGTGGGCGCTACAGCGTCAGCTGATCTACTTCCCCGACCCCG
>NZ_SDKM01000034.1 GCF_004519545.1 Nocardioides guangzhouensis | reverse complement strand
CCTTCACCTCACCGGTCCCCGACAACGCCCGGACGGCGTCCGGGGCGGTCGGCGTGGCGCTGGAGGTCGGGCGGGTGGTCCGGCCGGCCCCGGCGGGCGAGGCGTCGCCGGCGGTGGAGTCGGCGCTGCACGCCCCCAGCGCGAGCGCCGTCGCCGCCAGCCCGACGGGCACGGCGTGGGTGGTCCGGCGTCGGTTCATGACGACCCCTTTCGCGCCTCCGTGGCGGTGGCGGCTCCGCATGTCGACTGCTGCTCCTGTGCACACGAGGCACGAGCGGACCGCCCGGTTCCCGGGACCGCCGGATTTTCCGTCGATCCGTTGACGCGTTGTCGGTGGGGAGGTGTACCGTTCTGATTGTTCGAACAGGTGTTCGAACACCACTCCGGTGGGGGCGACCTCGACCCCCGCCCCCGCCGGGGTTCCCGCTGACGCGGCACAGCATCACCACATGCCACCGACAGGTGGCGCCGAGGGGTCGGACAGGGCGGGGTCGAAGGCTGGTTCACGAGTCCCGGTCGAGGGACCGGGGGAGAGGAAGCGAGATGCGCCGGTACGACGATCCCGTAGAGGTCCGCAAGGGGATGGTGGGCAGCCAGGAGGCGCCCGAGCAGTTCCTGTGGCGGGGCCGGCTGTGGAAGGTGCGCGACGTGCTCGCGCACTGGGTGGAGACCGGGCCGTGGTGGCAGTCCTCGGGGGTGCGGGCGGTGGTCGGCACCGACGACGCGTTCGCCGAGGAGCCGTCGGTGGCCCCGTCGCCGGTCGGGCACGACCTGCTCGCGGAGCGCGAGATGTGGCGGGTCGAGGCCGGCGCCGGCATGACCAGCGCCGGGGTGTTCGACCTGTCCTTCTCCTGGTCCGACGGCCACTGGCAGCTCGTCGGCTGCGCGGACTGAGGGGGACCGGTGAATCCCTACACGCTCCCCGCCACCACCCACGCCTACCTCGAGCGGTCCGCGGAGTCGCTGCGCGAGGCGATCACCACCTCCGAGGTGCCCGCCCGCTACGCCTTCGCCCACGTCGCCGCGCTGCGGGCGGCCGCCGCGCTGCTGGCCGCCCGGGCGGCCCCGGCGACCACCACCCGCCGCCGTGGCCAGAAGAACGCCTGGGTGCTGCTCGCCGAGGTGGCCCCCGAGCTCAGCGAGTGGGCGGCGTTCTTCGCCTCCGGGGCCTCCAAGCGGGCCGCCGCCGAGGCCGGCTCGGTCCGCGCGGTCACCGAGCGCGAGGCCGACGACCTGGTCCGCGAGGCCGACCGTTTCCTCGCGGTCGTCGAGCAGGCACTCGGGCTGGCGCCGCACGTGTCGTTCGAGCAGCAGATCCCCTGGCGTGGCGGAGCCGCGCACTCGATGGGGCGCGGAGGCGTGCGCAGTGCCTGACCCGTTCGTCCACCTGCACGTGGCGTCGGGCTACTCCCTGCAGTACGGCGCCTCCCACCCCCACGTCCTCGTCGAGCGCGCCGCCGAGCAGGGGATGGACACGCTCGCGCTCACCGACCGCGACGGCACCTACGGTGCGGTGAAGTTCGCCAAGGCGTGCCTGGCCGCGGGGATGCGGCCGGCGCTCGGGGTGGACCTCGCGTACGCCGACCCCGGTGGGCCGGGAGTCGTCGGGGCGGGCCGCCCGGCGCCGGGCCGCACCCCGGTCCGGGGCGGGGCGTTCCGCGACCCGCGGCTGCCCCGGGCCACCTTCCTGGCCCTGAGCCGGGACGGCTGGGCCGCGGTGTGCCGGCTGGTGTCGGCGACCCAGCTCGCGGGAGAGCGGGGGCGTCCGGTGACCACCCCGGACCTGGTCGCCGAGCACGTGGCCGGCGGTGACGTGCTGGTGCTGCTCGGCCCGGGCTCGACCCTCGGTGCGGCCGCGACCGAGCGCCGCGACGACCGGGCCCGGGCGGTGCTCGACCGGTGGCGCGAGATCGTGCCCGCGGGCAACCTGCTGGTCGAGGCGGTCTCCCACCGGCTGCCCGGCCACGGCCCCGGCTCCTCGCCGCACGCCGCGCGGATGCTGGGGGTGGCGCGGGAGGCCGGGTTGGGCGCGGTGCTCAGCAACGCGGTCCGCTACGCCGACCGGCTCGACGCGCCGACCGTCGACGTGCTCGACGCCGCGCGCCGGCTGGTGGCGCTCGACCTGCGCCACGTCGACCGCGGCAACGCCGAGGGGTTCCTCAAGTCCGGCAAGCAGATGCTCGAGGTGGCCGAGGAGGTGTGCCGGTTCGCCGGGCTGGGGGAGCGCGAGGCGGTGCGGCTGCTGGCCCGCACCCGGCTCACCGGCGACCGGGCGGCGCTCGACCCCCGGGCCGACCTCGGGCTGGGCGAGGTGCACTTCCCCGACCTGGAGTTCACCGGCGGCGGGGTCGCGGCCGACGCCGACCGGCTGCTCCGGGAGCGCTGCGAGGGGGCGATCGGGTGGCGCTACGGCAACGCCCCCCGGCAGCGGATCTGGAAGCGGCTCGACGACGAGCTGGAGGTGATCCGCGGCCTGGGCTACGCCTCCTACTTCCTCACCGTCGCCGACGTCACCGACCTGATCGCGGAGATGGGGGTACGGGCCGCCGCCCGCGGGTCCGGCGCCGGCAGCCTGGTCAACTACCTGCTCGGGGTCTCCGGGGTCGACCCGATCCGGCACGGGCTGCTGATGGAGCGGTTCCTCTCGCCGCTGCGCCAGGACCTGCCCGACATCGACGTCGACGTGGAGTCCGCGCGCCGGCTCGACGTCTACCGCGCGATCCTCGACCGCTACGGCGGCGAGCGGTGCGTGTGCGTCTCGATGATGGACACCTACCGCGTGCGCCACGCGGTCCGCGACGTCGGCGCCGCGCTGGGCATGCCGCCGGGCGAGACCGACGCGATCGCCAAGGCGTTCCCGCACATCCGTGCCCGCGACGCCCGGGTGGCGCTGCGGGAGCTGCCCGAGCTGCGCGCGAGCGGGCTGGGGGAGGAGCGGCTCGACCTGATGTTCCGCCTCGTCGAGCGGCTCGACGGGCTGCCCCGTCACATCGCGGTGCACCCGTGCGGGGTGCTGCTCTCCGACGCGACCCTGCTCGACCGCACGCCGGTGGAGGCGTCCTTCGCCGGGTTCCCGATGAGCCAGTTCGACAAGGACGACGTCGAGGACCTCGGCCTGCTCAAGCTCGACGTGCTCGGCATCCGCATGCAGTCCTCGATGGCGCACGCCTTGCAGGAGATCGAGCGGGTCGACGGGGTGGTGGTCGACCTCGAGGACCGGGTGCAGGTGCCGTTCGAGGACGACCCGACGTACTCCATGATCAGCCAGTCCAAGACCCTGGGCGTGTTCCAGATCGAGTCGCCGGGGCAGCGGGAGCTGGTCGGCAAGTCCGGCATCGAGTCCTTCGAGGACATCATCACCGACATCTCGCTGTTCCGGCCGGGGCCGGTCAAGAGCGACATGATCACGCCGTACCTCGAGGCCAAGCAGGGCTGGCGGTCCCCGTCCTACCTCCACGACGACCTGCGCCCGATCCTCGGCGAGACCCACGGGGTGGTGGTCTTCCACGAGCAGGTCATCGAGATCATCGCCCGGTTCGCCGGCATCTCCTACGCCGAGGCCGACGAGAAGCGGCGGGCCCTCGGCGACGTCGAGGGGATGGCCGAGACCCGCCTGTGGTTCTTCCCGCGGGCGCTCGCACTGGGGTACTCCCCGCGGGTGGTCGAGCAGATCTGGACGGTCCTCGAGGCGTTCGCGTCGTTCGGCTTCTGCAAGGCGCACGCCGCGGCGTTCGCCCTCCCGACGTACCAGTCCGCCTGGCTCAAGGCGCACTGGCCGGCGCACTTCCTGTCCGGGGTGCTCACCCACGACCCCGGCATGTACCCCAAGCGCCTCATCCTCGAGGACGCCCGCCAGCTCGGGATCACCGTGCTCGGCCTCGACGTCAACGCCTCGCAGAAGGAGTACGTCGTCGAGCGGCTCGGGGAGGCGGAGCCGACTGCGGAGGCGTGGCCCCCCGCTCCCACGGAGCCGTCAGGGCTTCCCGACGGCTCCGGCTACGGCATCCGGCTGGCGCTGTCGGAGGTGAAGGGGATCAGCGAGGCCGAGGTCGACCGGGTGGTGGCCGCCCGTCCCTACCACTCGCTCACCGACTTCTGGCACCGCGCGCGGGTGTCCCGGCCGGTGGCCGAGCGGCTGGTGCTGGCCGGCGGGTTCGACAGCGTCTACGGCATCGGGCTGCCCGGCGGGATCAGCCGCCGGGGCACGGTCACCCGGCGTGACCTGCTGCTGCAGGTCGCCGAGCTCGACCTGCACGCCCGTGCGGTGGAGCGGGCCGGGCGGGGTCGGGGGCTGGCCGGGCGTCGGGTCGCCGCCCAGGTCCGGGGGCTTCCGGCGACGCCGGCCTCGACGGCCCGGGCGCGGGTCGAGGAGGCCGCCGCCCGCAACAGCACCGACGCGCTGGACCGCGAGAGCGCGGCGCCGGTCGAGCGGCACGCGCTCGCCTCGCCGGGGATCTGGGCGCAGGCGGCCGCGCAGTCGCAGGCGACCCGGGCCCCCGAACCGGTCACCTCGGTCCAGCTCACCCTCGACCTCGGCGACGAGCCGCGGGAGGGCGAGGCCAGCGGGCTGCCCGAGATGGACGCCGAGGAGCGCATGCGCGCCGAGCTCGAGATCCTCGGCCTCGACGCGAGCCGGCACGTCGTGGAGTCCTACACCGAGTTCCTCGACGCGCTCGGCGCCACCCGCAGCAAGGACCTCCTGCGTCAGCGCAGCAAGGCCGAGCTGCTGGTCGCCGGGGTCAAGGTCGCCACCCAGACGCCGCCGATCCGGTCCGGGCGCCGGGTCATCTTCCTGACCCTCGACGACGCCACCGGCCCGGTCGACGCGACGTTCTTCGAGGACGCCCAGGGCCCGTACGCCGCCACCGTCTTCCACTCCTGGCTGCTGGTGGTCCGCGGCGAGCTGCGCCGTACCGGCCGTCGCGGGGTCTCCCTCCGCGCCACCGGCTGCTGGGAGCTGCCGGTGCTGCACGCCCTGTGGCAGCGCGAGGGGATCGCGGCGGTGCACGAGGCGATGGCCGTGGTGCCCGACGGGTTCGCCGGGGTCGGGGTGGAGCGCGCGGTCGCCGGCGCGGCCGAGAGCCGGGCCACCCGGCCGGTCATGTCAGCCCCGCAGAGCTTCGAGGGCGCCGACGGTGACGCGCCGCACGCCGCCACCCGCGGCACTGCCGGCGGCATGGGTCGGCGCCGGGTGCTGGTGCACTCCAGCGGCTTCCGGATGTCGCCGTACTCCGACATCAAGCCGGCCGGCGAGGAGACCCGCCAGGTCGCCCGCAAGCTGTGGCACCGCAGCCCGGGGAGCGCCGGATGAACGACCGCCGCCCCGGGGCGGTTCGTCGCCCACTGTTTCGTCTGGTGGGCTCGGTCGCTCGCTCGTCCCCTTCGAGACGGGCCTGGCGGCCCTCCTCAGGACACCGCCTCGCTCGACTCAGTCGCCCACTAGGGTTGCTGCCATGGCAGCCACCGAACGTTCCGAGCGGCCCAGCGAACGGCGGGCAGCCACCCGCACCGCGGTCGTGTGGGAGGCCCTGCGGTCGGTGCTCGACGCCCCCGGGGACTTCCTCGACATCGGCGGCGGCACCGGCGGCTTCGCGGTCCGGGTCGCTGAGCTCGGTCACCGGGTCTCGGTCATCGACCCCAGCCCCGACGCGCTCGCCGCGCTCGACCGGCGCGCCCAGGAGAGCGGCGTCGCCGACCGGGTCGCCGGCCAGCAGGGCGACCTGTCCAGCCTGCTCGACGTGGTCCCCGCCGGCGGGGTGGACGTGGTGCTCTGCCACGGCGTCCTCGAGTACGTCGACGACCCCGGCGCCGCACTGGCCACGATCGGCGAGGTGCTCCGCCCCGGTGGCACCCTCAGCCTGCTGGTCGCCCAGCGCCACGCCGCCGTGGTCGCCCGGGCCATGGCCGGCCACTTCACCGCCGCCCACGGGCTGCTCGACGGCACCGAGCCGGTCGGCCGCTCCGGCCGCCGGTTCACCCTCGAGGAGATCACCGGCCTCCTCGACACCGCCCACTTCACCACCCGCTCCGTGCACGGCGTCCGCGTCTTCGCCGACCTGGTCCCCGGCTCCCTGCTCGACCTCGAGCCCGGCTCCACCCGGGCCCTCGTCGACCTCGAGCGCGCCGTGTCCACGCGCCCCGAGTACCTCCCCCTCGCCACCCAGGTCCACGTCCTGGCCACCCACTGACCCCGAGGTCCTGCGGACATCGATCGGCGGCGGGACGGGCCGGGCCGGTAGGGGCCCACGCCGGGCCCCGGCCCGGGCCGGACTCGACTGCTCGGCGGTGAGGGGTGCGGGTCGGCGCCGACTCGACGTGCGTCCGGACCGACAGGCCGCCGGATCCCACCTCGGCCCGGTCCCAGTGGCACGAGACCGCCGCCGGCCGGACCGCCCCGCCCCGAAGGTACGCAACCGGCGACCCGACCACAGGCTGGCGGTCAGGTGCGGCACCGAGGGGGAACGGCCCGATGCGTGACCCTTCCTGGTCCTGTCACCTCCTCCACGTCGACATGGACGCCTTCTATGCGTCCGTGATGGTCCGCGACCGCCCCGACCTCGACGACGTACCCGTGATCGTCGGCGGCGGCTACCGCGGCGTGGTGCTGTCGGCCAACTACCTCGCCCGGGGCAGCGGGGTCCGGTCCGGGATGCCGATGACCCGGGCCCGGCGCGCCTGTCCGGCGGCGGTGGTGGTGCCGCCCGACTACGACACCTTCAGCACCGTCTCGTCCTCGGTGATCGAGACCTTCCGCCGGATCACCCCGACCGTCGAGGTGGTCTCGCTGGACGAGGCGTTCCTCGACGTGAGTGGCACCGCCCGGCGGCTGGGGTCGCCGCTGCAGATCGCCGAGTACCTCCGCGCCCGGGTCCACGACGAGCAACGGATCACCTGCTCGGTCGGCGTGGCCGCGTCGGTGTCGATCGCCAAGCTGGCCAGCCGCCGGGCCAAGCCCGACGGGGTGCTCGTGGTGCCGCCCGGCGAGGTCACCACGTTCGTGCACCCGCTCGACGTCGGCGAGCTGTGGGGCGTGGGGGAGAAGACCGCGGGGCAGCTGCACCGGCTCGGGCTGCACACCGTCGGTGACGTCGCGCACACCCCGCTGCGCACCCTCCAGCGGGCCGTCGGCCAGGCACTGGGCAGGCAGCTGCACGACCTGGCGTGGGGCACCGACCGTTCGACGATCGCGGCCCGCGACGCCTCGGTGTTCGGCGGCGACCCCGACAAGTCGATGGGCGCCCAGGAGACCTTCGGCCGCGACACCGACGACCGCGAGGTGGTGCTGCGCGAGATGCTCCGGCTGGCCGCCCGGGTCAGCAACCGGATGCGGGTCGCGGGCGTGGCCGGCCGCACCGTCACGATCACGGTCCGCTTCGCCGACTTCACCACGGTCACCCGCTCGCGCACGCTGCCCGAGGCCACCGACGTGACCCGCGAGATCCACCAGACCGCGACCCGCCTGTACGACGCGCTCGGACTGCAGCGGGCCCGGGTCCGGCTGGTGGGGGTGCGGGTCGAGGGACTGGTGCCCCGGGCCAGTGTGCAGCGCCAGCTGGTGCTCGGGGAGCGCGAGCACGGATGGGCCGACGCCGACCGGGCCGTCGACCGGGCCGCCCTCCGGTTCGGCAGCAGCGCGGTCCGGCCGGCCAGCCTGCTGCCGTGACCAGCCTGCCTGCGGGCCCGGTGGCCCGACACCCCTGCTGTGGTGGGGTCCTGCAGCCGTGACACAGCGCGACGTCCGGGGCGAAAGTCCTAGCCGGGACACCCGATCGGCCCACCCGTGGGGTGGCCCGATGACCCCACCGGACCGGTCCACCCGATCCGGGTGAGGAATTTTCACAGGTTGGGGTACTACCGTGACCAACGCCTGCCTAGACTTGGGGCAACAGCTGAGGCTGCGAACGTTGGAGGTACCGGTGCCACTCTCTGAAGAGGAGCTGCGACTACTCGAGCAGATGGAGCGCGCCCTCTCCGAAGAGGACCCGAAGTTCGCCTCCACCTTGCGCGGCACCTCCTTCCGTCGAGCCGCACGTCGCAAGGCGATCCTCGCCGGCGTCGTGTTCGCCATCGGCATCGCCGTGCTGATGACCGGAGCGGTTCTCGCCCAGGTCGTGGTCGGGGTGCTCGGCTTCGTGATCATGCTGGTCTCCGCGACGTACGGCCTCGCCGTCCTCCGCGGCCACAAGCACCCACCGACCGCCAAGTCCGGTGAGTTCGAGCGTCCCGCCAAGGGCGGCCTCGGGGTCATCGACGGGGGCCGCAAGCACCGGCCCCGTCGTCAGCGCCACCAGCGTCACCAGGGCCACAGCGGCACCCCGTTCATGGAGCGGCTCGAGGAGCGCTGGCGCCGCCGCCGCAACGAGAACGGCGGCCTCTGACCCACCGACACCACCGACCCGTCGTCACCCGGCGACGGGTCGTCGCACGTCCGGAGCACGAACGCCAGGTGTGACGCGCCCTGACGGATTCCCCGGTCGACCGGGGAATCCCTCTCTTGTCAGGCAATGCTTTCCCTGACAGGCACCAGATTCCCCGGTCGACCGGGGAAACCCTCCCTTGTCAGGCAATGCTTTCCCTGACAGGCACTAGATTCCCCGGTCGACCGGGGAATCGTGAGGCGGGTGTGACGAACGGCGGCCGGTCAGCCGACGTGGTCGACGACGTCCTGGGTGGACCGCACGCGGGTGACGACGGGGAGCTGGACGACCGAGCGGCGCAGGCTCAGCACGGAGGCGGGCAGCCAGGTGGCGCGCAGCCGGGCCTGGCGGGTGGCTCCGCCGCGCAGGGCGTCGACGCAGGTGGTGACGGTGGCGCGGAGCTCGTCGACCGTCGGCGTGCGGCTCACCTCGGGAGCGTAGCGCGCCTCCTCCAGCCACCCGACCAGTCGCTCGATCGCTGCGACCGCCTCGGGATTCGTGTGGGCGCCGGTCTGCGGGCGGGCCGGGGTGTCCGGCCCCAGCGGGGCGCCGAACTGCCGGCGCAGCAGGGCGCCGACGGCCCGGGGGGAGCGGCCGGCCGGCCACTCCACGCCGAGGTCGACCGTGGACGCGCGCAGCTCGGCCCAGGCCCCCTCCACCAGGTCGCTGTCGCCGCGCCAGCGGCGCGCGGAGGCGGCCCGGCGCAGCGTGCGCGGCGTGAGCGCCAGCGCGACCAGCAGCACCAGCAGCCCGGCCGACCACAGCACCGTGGTCCACGGGACGCCGCCGCCGGAACCCCGGCCCGAGTCGTTCGCACCCGCGGCACCGACCGACTCGGACGGGCGCGGGGCGTTGCTGAGCCGGTTGGTCGGGGAGTTGGTCACCGATGGGGCGGCGGAGTTCTCGCCGTCGGTCAGCTGGCCCGTGGTGTACGGCGGCACCACCGGCGCGCGGCTGGACGGAGTCGGCTCGAACTTCACCCAGCCGGAGCCCTCGAAGTAGAGCTCGGGCCAGGCGTGCAGGTCGTGCGTGGAGTACTCCCAGACGTCGCTGCCGACCGGGTCGCCGCCGAGGAAGCCGACCACGACGCGAGCCGGGATGTCGAGGCTGCGCGCCATCGCGGCGTACGCCGTCGCGAACTGCTCGCAGTAGCCCTCCCGGCCGCCGTCCTTGTCGAGGAACGAGACCAGGTCGGCAGCGCTGTTCCCGGGCGGCGGGTCGGTGGTGTAGACGAAGCCGCCGTCGCGCCGGAAGAACTGCTGCAGCGCGACCGCCTTCTGGTAGTCGGTCGGCTCGTTGGCGGTGACCTCCTCCGCCAGCTGGCGCACCGAGTCGGGGAACTGGTCGGGCAGGTCGGTGTACGTCGCGGCGATGTCGACCGGGGGGGTGCCGGCGTTCGCGAGGACCTGGGCGTCGAAGGTCGGGATCAGCGAGCGCAGGGAGTAGTTCATGCCCGACGTGTCCACCCCGTCCCGCGCACGGAACACGTCGAGGGTCTTGCTGTCGTAGCGCCAGTCGTCGCCGGCCTGGACGGAGGCGACGTACTCAGAGGTGGGCAACCACAGCGAGGCGAAGTTGTCGTTGATCTCGACCCGCCAGTCCTCGGTGGTTCGCGAGACGCTGTCGTCCATGCCGATCGGCGGCGGGAAGTCACCCTCGGCGGTCTGATCGGCGTCCAGGTCCCGGCCGCCCGGCGTCCACGCCTGGCCGGTGAAGACGGTGAGCAGCGAGATGTGGATGTACTCCGGGTTCGGCTCGGTGGTCGACACCCGCATCAGCGGGGTGTCCTCGCGGAGCACCAGGTCACGGCGCAGGTTGGTCATCGGGTTGGTGATGCTCACGTCGCGCCCGTCGCCACCGCCGAGGCCGCCGGGGCCGCCGTCGAAGGCGTTGAGGTCGAGGGTCGGGATCAGCACCGGGAGGAAGACCGCGAGGACGGTGGCCGAGGCGCCGATGGCCATCGTGTGCCGCGTGCCGGTCGCCCTGCGGAAGCCCAGGGCATCGCCGGGGTCGACGGCCAGCGGGCGGCCCCAGCGGCCGATCCGCTCGCCCTCCTGGACGGCGAGCATCGCGAGGAACCCGACCGCGGAGAGGCAGAACACCAGCCAGTTGACCGAGGCGTCGAGGGCGCTGACGGGCAGGCTGTAGATCATCAGCAGCGGCAGCCCGGCGATCGGGACGCGACGCAGCGTGGCGGCGAAGAAGTCGACGAGGACGCCGCAGAGCATGCCTCCGGTGATCAGCAGCGGCGTGACCGGCACCGCCTCCGTGGGCACCGGCGCGGCGTACTCGCGGGCACTGGTCACCGCGCCGTCGTACGCCGCGCCCAGCGCGTCGAGGGATCCGGTCGACGGCAGCAGCGCGTCGCCCCAGGCGGCGTTGGCGTAGAGGAAGACGGCGAGCAGCTGGACCGCGAGCACCATCACCGGCGGCAGCCGCAGGAAACGGGACAGCACCCCGGCCCCGGCGACCAGCGCGAGCCCGCCGACCAGCGGGTTGAGGTAGCTGCCCGGCACCGCGACGAAGCCGCTCCAGGCGAACAGCGTGACCCAGGTGGTCACCGCGCTGAGGGCGGCCATGCGGACGCCGAGCGAGGGGAGGGCGGTGCGGGAGGTCATGACGGGTGCACCACCTGCGGCGGGACCAGCGCCACCGGGTGCTCGCTGCGCGGGTCGGTGATGCCGCCGGCGCGCCGGCCGAGCTCCTGCCAGAGGGCGGGCAGCCGGTCGGTCGGACGGGCACCGACCGCACGCCACCCCAGCGAGGTCAGCATCGTGGCGGCGGGGACGTCGGCGTCCACGTCGACCGGGCCGATCCAGGCGTCGACGTCGAGAGCGACGGCGAGCGGGGTGGTGCCGTGGTGCTGGATCCGGGCGAGGACCGGCCGGTCGGTGTTGCCGAGGTCGCCGAGGATCGCGACCAGCAGCCCGGTGTGGCCGCCCTCGGCGAGCCAGTCGGTGTCGATCGTCCGGCGCTTGGCGACGGTCACCACGGCCAGCGCCTCGAGCAGGGGAGCAGTGTTGGCGGACGACGCCCGGTCGTGCCAGAGCGTGTTGGGGTCCTCGCCGTCGGCGGTGACCAGCCGGACCTGGAAGCCCCGCTGGGTCAGGTGCACCGCGATCGAGGCTGCGGCCGACACCGCGGTCTCGAGCGACGACGCCGCGCCGTGCCCGCGGTGCGCCTCGAGCCGGTTGTCGAGGAACAGCGTGGCCCGGGACTGCCAGGGCTGCTCCTCGCGGCGGACCATCAGCTCGCCGGTGCGGGCGCTGCTGCGCCAGTGCACGCGCCGGAGGTCGTCTCCGCGGCGGTACTCGCGGACGGTCACGTCCTCGGCGCTGCCGGTGGCGAAGGCCCGCGGCCGGTTGTCGCCGGAGCCGGTCCACGCACCGGTCAGCGGGATGGTCGGCAGGGCGACCGTGCGCGGGGTGACCGTGAGCGGCACGGTGGTGGTGAACGAGCGGCCGAGCTCGACCAGGCCGAAGGGGTCGGCGACCCGCACGGTCATCGGCCCGATCTCGAACCGGCCACGCAGGTCGGAGCGCACCTGGTAGGCGACGGTGCGGTGCCAGCCGTGGCCGATGCCCTCCACGGTGAACCGCGGGCGGGTGCCGAGCACGTAGGGCACGTGGTCCTCGAGCAGCAGCACGCCGGTCGGGGTGCGGCCCTCGTTGGTGATCTCGAGCTGGACCTGGGCGGGCTGGCCCGCGGTGACCAGCTGCGGGGAGATCGTGCGCACCAGGGCGAGCCGGTAGCGGCTGCGCCCGACGAGGTACGCCGTGACCAGGGGCAGCGCGACCAGCAGCACGCCGACCCGGGTCAGTGCGTCCTGGCCGAGCAGGATCGCGCACACCACCGCGGTGGTGCCGGCGGCGACGAAGGCGCGCCCCCGGGCGGTCAGCCCCGCCAGTCCCTCACGCATCGGTCCCCCGCTCCGGTGTCAGGTGGCCGGTCGCGACTCGGGCACCGGCACCGACGTCACGATCCGGTCGAGGATCGAGCCGATGCTGCGCCCGCTCATCGCGGCCTCGACGCTCGGCAGCAGGCGGTGCGCGAGCACCGGACGGGCCAGCGTGTGCACGTCGTCGGGCAGCACGTAGCTGCGGCCGTGGATCCCGGCGTACGCCTTGGCCGCGCGGATCAGGTGGAGGGTCGCTCGCGGCGACGCGCCGAGGTTGAGGTCAGGGGTGTTGCGGGTCGCGGTGGTCAGGGCCACGGCGTACCGCTGGACCGACTCGGCGACGTGGATGCCGGCCACCATGCCGACCACCTTGCGGATCTCCGCGGAGTCGGTGACCGGCTCGAGGTCGTCGAGGGGGTTGCGCGCGGAGTGGGCGGTGATCATCGCGAGCTCGGCAGACTGCACCGGGTAGCCCATCGACACCCGCGCCATGAACCGGTCGCGCTGCGCCTCGGGGAGGGCGTAGGTGCCCTCCATCTCGATCGGGTTCTGGGTGGCGACCACCATGAACGGCGTCTCGAGCTGCCAGGTGTTGCCGTCGACGGTGACCTGGCGCTCCTCCATGCACTCGAGCAGCGCCGACTGGGTCTTGGGGGAGGCCCGGTTGATCTCGTCCCCGACCACGATGTTGGCGAAGATGCCGCCCGGGCGGAACTCGAACTCCCGGGTGTCCTGGTTGAACACCGACACGCCGGTGACGTCTGAGGGCAGCAGGTCGGGGGTGAACTGGATCCGGCGGACCGTGGAGTCGATGGAGCGGGCCAGCGCCTTGCTCAGCATCGTCTTGCCCACGCCGGGCACGTCCTCGATCAGCAGGTGTCCCTCGGCGAGCAGCACGGTGATCGCCGTGGTCACCACCTCGGACTTGCCCTCGATCACCGAGTCGATGCTCTCGCGGACCCGCGCGGCCACCCGGGCCACGGTGTCGACGTCGCCTGCGGGAATCGTCACGATTCGCCCCTCCACCTGTCCTCGCCGGTGCCGACCACGCCGTCGGACCCCCGGTTCCGCCACCGCCTGAACGGTGCAAGTCAACCGTACGGGTGGTTGTCCCGTCCGCGGACGACTCCATAGTCATCGATTTGGTCGCTTTGCTCCCGCCCCACCTCATCCCCCACTTTCCTCCACCTCCGCCCGCCAGGCCACTGCCCGGGCCCCCAGAGCCCCGTCGTACGGCGTCACCAGGCGGGAAGCCGGTCCGGTCGCCGACGGCGCCGGGGGAGCGCCCCGGAGCGCAAAACGCCTGATCAGGGGAGGGAAACACGCTGAATATGGTTGACCGTGGATGATCGTGGAGTAAAGTGGAGCGCAGTGGAGGAAGTGGCCGTCAGAGGGGGTGGCGATGTTCTTCGGCACCTACACCCCCAAGCTCGACGACAAGGGACGGCTCTTCCTCCCGGCGAAGTTCCGGGACGACCTTGCGGAGGGGCTTGTGGTCACACGAGGGCAGGAGCGCTGTCTGACGGTGTGGTCGCTCGACGACTTCCGCGGGCTCACCGACCGGCTCCGTGAGGCGCCGGTGACCAACAAGGGCACTCGCGACTACGTCCGCATGCTGTTCGCGGCGGCGTCGCAGGAGGTCCCCGACAAGCAGGGCCGGATCACCATCCCGCCGGTGCTGCGCGAGTACGCCTCGCTCAGCAAGGACGTGATGGTCATCGGGGCGATGAACCGGATCGAGATCTGGGACCCGGGGTCGTGGCAGAGCTACTCCGAGGAGCAGGAGCAGAAGTTCTCGGAGCTCAGCGACGAGGTCTTCCCGGGGATCTGATCCCCGACGGCACCGCCGAGCAGGACACCGCCGAACAGAACTGAACAGCCGGATTCGCAGGACGAGGTCTCGGGCCCGCTCCCTGTGCGTCTTCTGGGACCCCTTCCCCGGTTCCAGACGACGGACTCGTAGCCATCTGGGGCACCTTCCCCGGTTCCAGAGGGCGACCTTCCCACTCCGTGGGAGCGGGCAGGGACCTGGTCAGGCGAATCAGGCTCGGCATTTCGGCAACCGCTGGACCCGAACCGCAGCCAGGCAGCAGTCGCAGAACCCCACCGCAGCACCGTCAGTCCATTCCCGTCAGCAGGGGTCGAGATCATGAGCATCGCAGTCACCGGCAGGCCGCCCGCGGCCCGTCGCGTGCGCCACCAGGCGCGCGAGGTGCTGGCGGTGATGGCGTTCTCCCTGGCGAGCTCGGTCGCGCTCACCGTGCTGCTGGTGCTGCTCATGACGCTGGGCCGGCAGGGCTAGGTCCGGATGAGCAGCCCACGCCACGTCCCCGTCCTGCTGGACCGGGTCGTCGCCCTCCTCGCGCCCGCGCTCGACCACCACGGTGCGGTGCTGGTCGACGCCACCCTCGGCCTCGGCGGCCACTCCGAGGCGGTCCTCGCGGCCTGCCCGGAGGCGCGGCTGGTCGGGATCGACCGCGATCCCGACGCGCTCGCGCTGGCGGGGGAGCGGCTCGCGCCGTACGCCGACCGCACGACGTTCGTGCACGCCGTCTACGACCGGATCCCCGAGGTGCTCGCCGACCTCGGCCTCCCGCACGTCGCCGGCGTCCTGTTCGACCTCGGCGTCTCCTCGATGCAGCTCGACGTGCGCGAGCGAGGGTTCGCCTACGCCCAGGACGCACCGCTGGACATGCGGATGGACAGCACCGCGGACCTGACCGCGGCCGACGTGCTCAACACCTACCCGGCGGCCGACCTGGCCCGGGTCCTGCGCGAGTACGGCGAGGAGAAGTTCGCGAAGCGGATCGCGGACCGGATCGTCGCCGAGCGCGAGCGGGAGCCGTTCACGACCTCCGGCCGCCTCGTCGCCCTGCTGTACGACGCGATCCCGGCGCCCGCACGGCGCACCGGCGGCCACCCGGCCAAACGGACCTTCCAGGCGCTGCGGATCGAGGTCAACGACGAGCTCGGCGTCCTGCGCCGCGCCATCCCGGCCGCCATCGAGGCGATCGGTGTGGGCGGCCGGGTGGTCGTCGAGTCCTACCAGTCCCTGGAGGACCGGCTGGTCAAGCAGGCGTTCGCGGCCGCGACGCGGTCCGACGTGCCCGAGGACCTGCCGTTCGTCCCCGAGGGCCACGAGCCGGCGCTGCGCCTGGTCACGCGCGGGGCCGAGAAGGCTGTGGAGCCCGAGCTCACCGACAACCCCCGGGCCGCCTCCGTGCGGCTGCGGGCGATCGAACGCGTGCGTGAAGGAGTCACCGAATGAGCACCCCGCTTCCCCACAGCCGGGTCCGCGTCCAACGGATCGCCGAGGCCGCCGTCGAGCGTGCCCGGCTCACCGTCGTGCCCCGGGTCCGGGCGCGCAGTCCGCGGGTGCCGTTCGTCACGCTGGTCTCGCTGCTGCTGGTGGGTGGCGTGGTCGGGCTGCTCATGTTCAACACCACGATGCAGCAGAACGCGTTCGCGGCCACTGAGCTCGAGCAGCACGCCTCCGACCTCACCTCGCGGGAGCAGACCCTGCGCATGCAGCTCGAGGTGCTGCGCGACCCGCAGGTCGTCGCCGAGAAGGCGCGCGCCCTCGGCATGGTCGACGCCGGCGCCCCGGCGTTCCTCAAGGCGGACGGCTCGGTCGAGGGGGTCGCCGTGCCGGCCACGGTCGAGAACAAGGTGCCGATCCTGCCGCCCGCGGTGAAGAAGCCGGAGGCGCTCGACCCGAAGCCGATCATCGTCTTCGAGAAGCCCGGGAAGGAGCAGAAGGCCGACGCGAAGACCAAGAAGAAGAGCGACACGGACCGCACCTCACACCGGGACGGCGACCGTGAGCGCAGGATGAGCGGCACCAGGACGAACTCGGGAGACCGGAGCACGCGTTGACCGCTCGATCGCACCCTCAGCGCCCCGGCCGGTCCGGGCGCCCCGGGCGGTCCCGGGCGGGCTCGCGGGCGCACCCGATGGCCCGGCTGCGGTTCGGCTTCGTCGTCATCGCCATCGTGCTCTCCGTGTTCGGGGTCCGCCTCGTGCAGCTCCAGGGCATCGACCCGAAGGCGTACGCCGCCATGGCCGCCCGTGAGGGCTCCGAGGAGGTGGTGCTCCCCGCCGAGCGCGGCGCGATCACCGACCGCAACGGCGTCGAGCTGGCCACGTCGGTGGACGGGCTGATGCTGGTCGCCGACCCGCAGATGACCCACGACGACGCGGCCGCGATCGCGACGTACCTCGCGGACGAGCTCGACCTCGACTACTTCCAGACGCTCACCCGGCTGCGGGAGGAGGACACCCACTTCGTCTACCTCGCGCGCCGGGTGCCCTCGACGATCGCCAACCGGGTCCTCGGCGAGCTCGAGGACCGTGGCTACAAGGGGCTGAGCGTCCGCCGCGACCCGATGCGCGACTACCCCAACCGCGACGTGGCCGCGAACCTGGTCGGCTTCCTCGGCGAGGACGAGGCTCTCGGCGGCCTCGAGCGGACCTTCGACCACCTGCTCTCCGGCACCGACGGCAAGGCGACCTACGAGGTCGGCGGCGGCAACCGGATCCCGCTCGGCGACAGCACCACCGTCAAGCCACGCAACGGGTCCGACCTGAACCTCACCATCGATCGCGACGTCCAGTGGTACGTCCAGCGGGTGCTCCGCGCCACCGTCCGGGGGGCCGGCGGCGACTCCGGCGTGGCCGTCGTGATGGACACCCGCACCGGCGAGCTGCTGTCGCTGGCCGACTACCCGACGTTCGACGCGAAGAACCCGCTGCTCTCCCCGAAGGCAGACCTCGGCTCCCGGGCGATGAGCGACGTCTACGAGCCGGGCTCGGTCGAGAAGGTGCTCACCGCCGCCTCCCTGATCGATGCCGGCAAGGTCACGCCGCGCACCCACATCAAGGTGCCGCCGTACCTGAGCCGGCCGGGCGCGGCCCCGATCCGCGACCACTGGGACCACGACATGCTGCGCTACACGCTGGCCGGCGTGATCTCCCGTTCCTCCAACATCGGCACCGTCCTGGCGGCCCGCAAGTTCACCGCCGACCAGCTCTACGGCTACCTCCGCACGTTCGGCCTCGGGCAACGCACGAACATCGGCGTCAGGGGCGAGACCGCCGGCCTGCTCGCGGACCCGTCGCTGTGGACGCAGGTCAACCAGGACACCATCGCGTTCGGCCAGGGCGTCAGCGTCAACGCGGTCCAGATGGCCGCGGCGGTCAACACCATCGCCAACGGCGGCGTGCGCGTCGACCCCAGCCTGGTCCGCGGCACCGCCACCACGGACGACGGCACCGAGGTCGGCACCGGCGTGGCCACCCAGCACCGGGTGATCAGTACCCGGGCCGCCCGGCAGACGATGCTGATGATGGAGCTGGTGACCGACGTCGACGACGGCGTCGCGCCGGGCGCCGCGGTCCCGGGCTACCGGGTGGCCGGCAAGACCGGTACCGCGCAGCGGGCCGGCAAGGACGGCGGGTACGACGGCACGTTCACCGTGTCCTTCGCGGGCTTCGCCCCGGCCGACAAGCCCCGGTTCACCGTCTACGTGGTGGTCCAGAACCCCCGCAACGGTGGCGGCGGAGGCTCGGTGGCCGGTCCGGCGTTCAGCAAGATCATGAGCTACCTCCTGCGTCGCTACGGAGTCCCGCCGACGGGCACCAGGCCCTCGACCTACCCCGTCGAGTGGTGAGCGCGGGCGATAGCCTCGGCCCGTGGTGAGGGAGCGGTGAACGACGACGAGCTGCGGGCGACCCGGCCGGCGCGACCGCCGCGGACCCCGCTGTCCGAGGTGGCGCGCCGCCTCGGCATCCCGTTCCCGGCGGCGACCGCCGGGAACCCCGAACCCGAGGTGACCGGCGTGACCCTGGCGTCCAGCCGGGTCCTCCCCGGCGACCTGTACGCCGCCCTCCCGGGCGCCCGCGTCCACGGCGCGACGTACGTCGCGGACGCGGTGGCCCGTGGGGCGGTCGCCGTGCTCACCGACGCCGAGGGTGCCGCCCGGCTCGCCGACCTGCCTGTCCCGGTGCTCGCCGTCGAGCAGCCCCGCCGGCTGCTCGGTGCCCTCGCCGCCGACCTGTACGGCGCCCCGGCGGCCGCGCTGCGCCTGATCGCGGTCACCGGCACCCAGGGCAAGACCACCACCACCCGGCTCGCGGACCAGGCGTTCGAGGCGGCCGGGATCACCGCCGGCGTGATCGGCACCGTCGGCACCCGCGTGGCCGGCGAGGAGATCAGGACCTCGCTGACCACGCCGGAGGCACCCGACCTGCACGGGCTGTTCGCGATGATGCGCGAGCGCGGCGTGGAGGCGTGCGCGATGGAGGTCTCCAGCCACGCGCTGGTGATGGGCCGGGTCGACGGGGTGGTCTTCGACGTCGCGGTCTTCGTGAACCTCGGTCGCGACCACCTCGACTTCCACGCCGACGTCGAGGACTACTTCCAGGCCAAGGCGAGCCTGTTCACCCCGGCCCGGGCCCGGCTCGGGCTGGTCAACATCGACGACCCCTACGGCCGGCGGCTGGCCGCCGAGGCCGGGATCGAGATCCGCACCTTCTCGGCGACCGGAGCGCCGGCCGACTGGCGCGCGCTCGACGTCCGGCTGGCGCCGGACGGCTCCGAGTTCACCGTGGTCGGCCCCGACGACGAGTGGGCCAGCACCTGGGTGCCGATCGCGGGCGACTTCAACGTGGCCAACGCGCTGGCCGCGATCGCGGCGATGACCGAGGCCGGCTTCCCGCTCGCCGACGTCGCCGCGGGCATGGCCGCGGCGGACGGCGTGCCCGGGCGGCTGGAGAAGGTCGAGGCCGGCCAGGACTTCCACGTCGTGGTCGACTACGCGCACAAGCCGGACGCGGTCGAGGCCGCGCTGACCACGCTCCGGCCGCTCACCGAGGGCCGGCTGATCGTGGTCATCGGCGCCGGCGGCGACCGCGACACCGGCAAGCGCCCGGTCATGGGCGAGATCGCCGCGCGGCTCGCCGACGTGGTCGTGGTGACCGACGACAACCCCCGAAGCGAGGACCCGGCCGCGATCCGGGCCGCGGTGCTGGCGGGGACCACCGGCGGCGGCGCCGAGGTGCGCGAGGTCGGCGACCGTCGGCTCGCGATCCGCACCGCGCTGGCACTGGCCGACCCTGGCGACATCGTGCTGGTGGCCGGCAAGGGACACGAACGAGGACAGGAGATCCAGGGCGAGGTGCACCCGTTCGACGACCGTGAGGTAGTGCGCGAGGAGCTGGCCGGCAGCACCGGGGAGGCCCTCGGATGATCCGGATGACCCTGGCCGAGATCGCCGAGGTCGTCGGGGGAGCGGCGCACGGCGACGCGACGGTCACCGGGCCGGCGTTCTTCGACAGCCGCGCGGTGGAGCCCGGCGGGCTGTTCCTCGCGGTCGAAGGGGAGCGGGTCGACGGCCATGACTACGCCGTCGGTGCGGTCGCCGCGGGCGCCGCCGCCGTGCTCGGCTCCCGGCCCACAGACGTGCCGACCGTCGTCGTGGACGACCCGGTCGCCGCGCTCGGGCTGCTCGCCCGGCACGTCCGCGACCGGCTGTCCGACCTGACCGTGCTGGCGCTGACCGGCAGCCAGGGCAAGACCGGCACCAAGGACTACCTCGCCCAGGTGCTCGGGACCGCCGGCGAGACCGTGGCCACGACCGGCAACCTCAACAACGAGATCGGGGTTCCGGTGACGGTCCTCCGGGCGGGCCCGACCACCCGTTACCTGGTGGTCGAGATGGGGGCCCGCGGCGTCGGCCACATCGCGTACCTCTGCGGGATCGCGCGGCCCACCGTCGCCGGTGTGCTCAACGTCGGCACCGCCCACCTGGGTGAGTTCGGCAGCCGCGAGGCGATCGCCCGGGCCAAGGGGGAGATCCTCGAGGAGCTCCCGGCCGACGGGGTCGCCGTGCTCAACGCCGACGACGACCTGGTCGCGCCGATGGCCGGTCGCACCGCCGCCAGGGCCCTGACGTTCGGCCGGGCCGCCGGCTCCGACGTGACCTGGCACGACGCGACGTACGACGACCTGGGCCGGCCGACCGCGACCTTCGGCCACGCGGGCCACGAGGCCGAGGTGGCGCTGCGCCAGGCCGGCGAGCACCAGCTCGCCAACGCCGGGGCGGCAGCGGCGTTCGCCGTGGCCGCGGGTCTCGGGCTCGACGACGTCGCCGGGGCGCTGCGGGAGGCGGTCAGCCTCTCGCGGTGGCGGATGGAGATCACCGACCTCCCCGACGGGGTGGTGGTCGTCAACGACGCCTACAACGCCAACCCGGCGTCCATGGGGGCCGCCGTCGACACCCTGGCCCGCATCGGCGAGCGCCGGCGTACGACGGGTGGCCGGACCATCGCCGTGCTGGGGGAGATGAAGGAGCTCGGCGACACCCACGACGAGGCGCACCGCGAGGTCGGCGAGGTCGTCGCGCGTGCCGGGATCGACCGGCTGCTCGTGGTCGGCGAACCGGCGGCCGCGATGGCCGCGGGTGCGGCCTCGGTCACCGACTGGCCGGGCACGGCGATCCGCGTCGCCGGCCGCGATGAGGCTCTGGCATGGTTGCGCGAGAACATCGCCGCCGGTGACGTGGTCCTCGTCAAGGCATCGCGCGGCGCGGCCCTGGAGCTCGTCGTCCAGGGGCTGACCGAGATCCCGGAGGAGAGAGCATGAGAGCGATCCTGCTCAGTGGCGGGCTGGCGCTGATCATCTCCCTCCTCGGCACCCGCTACGCGATCCGGCTCCTCTCGGCCAAGGGCTACGGACAGGAGATCCGCGAGGACGGCCCGACCAGCCACCACACCAAGCGCGGCACGCCGACCATGGGCGGCACCGTGATCATCCTGTCCGCGGTGGTGAGCTACTTCGCGGCGAAGCTGATCACCCAGGACCTGCCCACCGCCTCGGCGATGCTGCTGATCTTCCTCTTCGTCGGGATGGGGCTGGTCGGCTTCCTCGACGACTTCATCAAGATCTACCGGCAGCGGAACCTCGGCCTGCGCAGCAAGGCGAAGATGATCGGCCAGACCGTCGTGGCCGTGGTGTTCGGCGTGCTGGCCCTGTCACCGTGGCTCGAGGACGACCGCGGCCGCACCCCGGCGTCCCTGCACATCTCGTTCATCCGCGACTTCGAGTGGCTGGCGCTGCCGGCGATCCTCGTGATCGCGATCATCTGGGTGATCATCACGGGCTTCAGCAACGCGGTGAACCTCACCGACGGGCTCGACGGCCTCGCGGCCGGTGCTTCGATGATGGTGTTCGGCGCCTACACGCTGGTGAACATCTGGCAGAACAACCAGTGGTGCGGGCAGATCGACATCACCTACGGCCGCTGCTACGAGGTCCGCGACCCGCTCGACCTCGCCATCGTCTCGGCGGCGATCACCGGCGCCTGCTTCGGCTTCCTCTGGTGGAACGCCTCACCGGCCCAGATCTTCATGGGCGACACCGGGTCCCTCTCGCTCGGCGGCGCGCTCGCCGGGCTGGCGATCCTGACCCGCACCGAGATGCTGCTGCTGGTGCTCGGCGGCCTGTTCGTCGTCGAGACGCTCTCGGTGATGCTCCAGGTCGGCTACTTCAAGGCGACCGGTGGCAAGCGGATCTTCCGGATGGCGCCCCTGCACCACCACTTCGAGATGCTCGGCTGGGAGCAGGTGACGGTCGTGATCCGGTTCTGGATCATCACCGGCCTCTGCGTCGCCGCGGGTCTCGGCGTCTTCTACGCCGAATGGGTGGCCGGGACGTGACCCCCCGTGACTGACCCCGAGAAGCTCGGACGGCACGACTCCTGGGAGGGCGTCAGGGCCGTCGTGGCCGGCTTCGGCGTCTCCGGCTTCGCCGCCGCCGACAACCTCAACCACCTCGGCGCGTCGGTGACCGCGCTCGACGAGGTAATCGGTGACAAGGCCGAGAAGGCCGAGCTCCTCGAGGTGCTCGGCGCCGACGTCCGGCTCGGCGAGGGCGCCACCGCGACCCTGCCCGACGACACCGACGTGCTGGTCACCTCGCCCGGCTGGCGCCCTGACGCGCCGCTGCTCGCCCAGGCCCGGGAGCGCGGCGTCCCGATCTGGGGAGAGGTCGAGCTCGCGTGGCGGCTCCGCGACCCGAACCACGACACCCCCTGGCTCGCGGTCACCGGCACCAACGGCAAGACCACCACGGTCCAGATGCTCGACGGCATCCTCCGTGCGGCCGGCCTGCGTAGCGTCGCCGTCGGCAACGTCGGGCTCCCGATCGTCGAGGCGGTCATGGACCCCGAGCCGTACGACGTGTTCGCGGTCGAGCTCTCCAGCTTCCAGCTGCACTACACCGACTCGATGAGTGCCGAGTCCGCAGCGGTGCTCAACATCGCGCCCGACCACCTCGACTGGTACGACGACCCCGCGGCGTACGCCGCTGACAAGGGCCGGATCTACCACAACGTGCAGCGCGCCTGTGTCTACAACGTGGCCGACCTGGCGACCGAGCGGCTGGTCCGCGAGGCCGACGTGGTCGAGGGCGCGCGGGCGATCGGCTTCACCCTCGGCACCCCCGGCGTGGGCATGGTCGGGCTGGTCGACGACTTGCTGGTGGACCGCGCCTTCATCGAGCAGCGTGAGACCACCGCCGCCGAGCTGTGCGCGATCGCCGACCTCGCCTCGCCCGCCCCGCACTTCATCGCGAACGCGCTCGCCGCCGCGGCCCTGGCCCGGGCGCACGGGGTGCCGCAGACCGCGGTCCGCGACGGGCTGCGCGGCTTCCGTCCCGACGGGCACCGGATCGCGCTGGTCGCCGAACGCGACGGCGTCGCCTGGGTCGACGACTCGAAGGCCACCAACGCAGCTGCCGCCCAGTCCTCCCTCCAGGCCTACGACCCCGTGGTCTGGATCGCCGGCGGCCTGGCCAAGGGCGCCCGCTTCGACGACCTGGTGCAGGCGGTCCGCGGCCGGCTGCGCGGCGTCGTGCTGCTCGGCGCCGACCGCAGCGTGATCGCGGACGCCCTTTCGCGACACGCGCCCGATGTGCCGGTCATCGACGTGCACGCCGGAGAGACTGGTCCCGGCGAGGGCGTCATGGACCGCGTCGTCACGGCGGCAGCCGACCTGGCCCGTCCCGGCGACACGGTGCTGCTGGCTCCCGGATGCGCCTCGATGGACATGTTCGCCAACTATGGCGAGCGGGGAGACCGGTTCGCCGAGGCGGTCCACCGCCGGACCGGACCGCACTAGCAGCGCAGGAGACGACACGTGGCCACCACGACGCCGGAGCGCGAGACCGCTCCGCCGCGTGGCCTCCGGACCGGCCGCGGCCGAAGGGTCGGCTGGTTCACCTCGCTTCGGCACGCCCTGGACCGCCCGCTCACGTCGTACTACCTGCTGCTCGGGGCCTCGGCGCTGCTGCTGACGATCGGGCTGATCATGGTGCTGTCGGCCTCGAGCGTCTACTCCTACCGCGTCAACGACGGCGACTCCTACGCCGTGGTCAAGCGGCAGCTGCTGTGGGTGGCGATCGCGCTGCCCTGCGCCTGGATCGCCTCGCGCATGTCCACGCGCGCGATGCGACGCCTTTCCTGGCTCGGGATCGTCGTCTCGATCGTGCTGCTGCTGCTCACCCGCGTGCCCGGGCTCGGCGTCGAGGTCAACGGCAACACCAACTGGCTCGCCCTCGGGCCGGTCCAGATCCAGCCCTCCGAGATCGCCAAGCTCGCGCTGATCCTCTGGGCCGCCCACGTCTTCGCCCGGAAGGAGAAGCGGCTCGACGACACCTGGCACCTGCTGATCCCGGTCGTGCCGGGCATGGCGGCGGTGGCCGTGCTGGTGATCGTGGGCCACGACCTCGGCACCGCGCTGGTGCTGCTGGCGATCATGCTCGGCATGGTCTGGGTGGCCGGCGCCCCGTGGAAGCTGTTCGCGTTCGGCGGCTCGGTGATCGCGGTCGGCGCCTTCTGGCTGGCCACCACCAGCGGTGAGCGCCGGCAGCGGCTGTTCAACTTCGCGGACCCGTTCAAGGACTACCACGACGCCGGCTGGCAGCCCGCACACGGCCTCTACGCGCTCTCCACCGGCGGCTGGTTCGGCCAGGGCATCGGCGCCAGCCAGCAGAAGTGGGGCGACCTGCCCGAGGCGCACACCGACTTCATCTTCGCGGTGCTCGGCGAGGAGCTGGGCCTGATCGGCACCTTGCTGGTGCTGGCGCTCTTCCTGACCATCGCGTACGCCGCGATCCGGGTCGCCACGGTCACCCGCGACCCCTTCGTCCGCTACATGTCCTTCGGCATCACGATCTGGCTGCTCGGGCAGATGATCATCAACGTCGGCATGGTGCTGGCTATGCTCCCGGTCATCGGCATCCCGCTGCCGCTGGTCTCCTACGGCGGCTCGGCCCTCCTGCCCTCGCTGGTCGCGCTGGGCATCCTCGTAGGCTTTGCCCGGTCCGAGCCCGAAGCCGCCCGGGCCCTGGCCGCCCGCAAGCGGGGACGGTCGGCCGGGCTGGCGGCCATGTCACGCCGAGGTCACTGAACATGCGCGTCCTGCTCGCCGGTGGAGGCTCCGCTGGCCACACATCGCCCCTGCTCGCCACCGCCGACGCCCTGCGTCGCCTCGACCCGTCCGTCGAGATCACCTGCCTGGGCACGCCCCGCGGGCTGGAGAACCGGGTGGTTCCCGAGGCCGGCTACCCGTTGGAGCTGATCCCGCCGGTGCCGCTGCCACGCCGGCCCAGCGGCGACCTGCTGCGGGTGCCCGGCCGGCTGCGCGGCGCGGTCAAGGCGACCATGGAGGTCTTCGACCGGGTCGGGCCCGACGTCGTGGTCGGCTACGGCGGCTACGTCTCCATGCCGGCGTACCTCGCCGCCCGGCGCCGGAAGCTCCCGCTGGTCGTCCACGAGCAGAACGCCCTGCCCGGCCTCGCCAACAAGGCCGGCGCCCGGATCGCCGACGTGGTCGCGGTGAGCTTCCCCGACACCAGGCTCCCCAAGGCGCAGTACGTCGGCCTCCCGCTACGCCGCATGATCGGCGCCCTGGACCGGGCCGCGCACCGCGCCGAGGGCCGCTCGTTCTTCGGGCTGGACGCCGACCGCCCGACGCTGCTGGTCACCGGCGGCTCGCAGGGCGCCCGGCGCCTCAACCAGTCCGTGTCCGCAGCGGCCGGAGCGCTCGCCGAGGCCGGCGTCCAGGTGCTGCACGTGGTCGGCCCCAACGGCGAGGCATCGCCCGAGGGGACCGGAGTGCCCTACACGGTCGTCCCGTTCGTCGACCGCATGGACCTCGCGTACGCCGCCGCCGACCTCGTCCTCTGCCGGGCCGGCGCCAACAGCGTGGTCGAGGCTGCCGCGACAGGCCTCCCCGGCATCTTCGTCCCGCTCCCGATCGGCAACGGCGAGCAGGAGCACAACGCCCGACCGGTGGTCGACGCCGGCGGTGGCCTGCTGCTCGCCGACGCCGCGCTCACCCCCGAGTGGGTGGCCGCGACCGTTCCCGGCCTGGCCACCGACGCGGACCGGCTCGCGGAGATGGGCGCCGCCGCGGCCGCGCTGGTCCCGCGCGACGCCGACGACCGGCTGGCCCGGCTCGTCGCCGACGCCGCGGCGAGGGGTCGTTCGTGAGGATCCCCGTCCCCGAGGAGCTGCTGCCCGCCGACCGGCTGGGCCGGGTCCACTTCGTCGGCATCGGAGGAGCGGGCCTGTCCGCGATCGCGCGGATCATGCTCGCGCGCGGGATCACGGTCAGCGGCAGCGACGGCACCGACTCGCCGACGCTCCAGGCGCTGCGCGACCTCGGCGCCACGGTGCACCTCGGTCACGACGCCGCCCAGGTCGCCGACGCGGACACGCTGGTGGTCTCGACCGCGGTGCGAGAGGACAACCCCGAGGTCGTCGCCGCCCGGGCCGCCGGGCTGCGGATCCTCCCGCGCTCGGCCGGCCTCGCCTCGGTCATGGACGGGAAGCGCACCGTCGCGGTGGCCGGGACGCACGGCAAGACCACGACCACCTCGCTGCTCACCGTCGCCCTCCAGGCCGCCGGCGCGGACCCGACGTACGCCATCGGGGGCGACCTCACCAGCACCGGGGTGAACGCCGAGGACGGCACCGGCGAGGTGTTCGTCGCGGAGGCCGACGAGAGCGACGGGGCGTTCCTCGTCTACTCCCCGTCGATCGCGGTGGTCACCAACATCGACGCCGACCACCTCGACCAGTGGGGCACCGAGGAGGCCTACCGGGCGGCCTTCACCGACTTCCTCGGCCGGATCGAGCCCGGCGGCCTGCTGGTCACCTGGGCCGACGACGAGGCCACCGCGGCCCTCGCCGAGCGGGCCCGCGAGCGCGGACTGCGGGTCACGACGTACGGCGTCTCCGACGGCGCCGACCTCGTCGCCCGCGACCTGCGCCAGGACGGCACCCGCACCACGTTCACCGTGGCCCGCCGAGGGGAGTCGCTGGGGGAGCTGACGCTGCAGATCCCGGGCCGCCACTACGTCCTCAACGCGCTCGCCGCGATCGCTGTCGGACTCGACCTCGGCCACGCCTTCGCCGGGCTCCGCGGGGGGCTGGAGTCGTTCGCCGGCACCCGCCGTCGCATGGAGCGCAAGGGCGAGGCCGCCGGCGTGCGGGTCTACGACTCCTACGCGCACCACCCGAGCGAGATCCGGGGCGACCTCGAGGCGGCCCGGTGGGTCGCGGGCGAGGGGCGGCTCGTGGTGGCGTTCCAGCCGCACCTGGTCTCCCGCACCCGGATCTTCGGCACCCGCATGGGCGCGGAGCTCGGCGCCGCCGACGAGGTCGTGGTGTGCGACGTCTACCTCGCGCGTGAGGACGCCGACCCCGACGTCACCGGACGCCTCGTCGCCGACGCCGTCCCGCTGGCCGATGCGCACGTGCACTTCGAGCCCGACCTCGACGCCGTACCCTCGCTGCTGGCCGGGCTCGCCCGCGACGGCGACCTGGTGCTGACCCTCGGCGCCGGCACCGTCACGACCGTCGGCCCGCGGGTGCTCGAGCTGCTGGAGGCACGGGGATGATCGACCTGCGCACGGGGGAGGAGCACGAGGCCGAGGTCTCGGAGAGCTCCCGCAGGCGGTTCGCCCGCCGGCAGTGGGCCCGGCGCTGGCTGGCCTGGCGGCTGGTGGTGGCGGTGCTGCTCGTGCTGGCGCTGGTGGCCGGCGTGGTCTGGCTGTTCTTCTTCTCCTCGACGCTGGCGGTCAAGGGCGTCGAGGTCCAGGGCACGGCGCAGCTCACCGAGCAGCAGGTCCGCGCCGCGGCCGCGGTCCCGACCGGCGAGCCCCTGGCCCGCGCCGACCTGGCGGGGATCCGCGACCGGGTCGAGGACCTGCCCCAGGTGGCGTCGGTCGACGTCTCCCGCCAGTGGCCGGACCGGATCCTGCTGCGGGTGACCGAGCGGCAGGCGGTCGCCGTGGTCGAGGTCGACGGTCGGCTGCGTGGCATGGACGACGGGGGAGTGGTGTTCCGCGACTACGCCCGCCGCCCGCGTGTGCTCCCGCTGGTCAAGGTCCCCGCCGGCACCGGCGAGGAGGCCCTGGCCGAGGGCGCCGAGGTCGTCGGCGCCCTGCCGTTCCGCCTCGCCCGCAAGGTCGCCTACGTCGAGGTCGCCTCGGTCGACCGGATCACGCTCCACCTCCGTGACGGCCGCACGGTCATGTGGGGGAGCGCGGAGCAGTCCGACGAGAAGGCCGTCGTGCTCGACGCGCTGCTGCAGCGCCCCGGCCGGGAGCTCGACGTCTCCGTCCCCGGTCAACCCACCTCCCGCGGCTGACCTCCCGCCCCGTACCCCGCGCCCTACCCCGCCCGTATCCCGCGCCGTACCCCGCGCCGTACCCCAGTGCCCCACCCACTGCCGGAGCCCGCCCCCGGATACTCCCAAACGTTCGAGGGGGTCTCCCCGGCGTGTCGAGGACCCTTTTCGTTTGGGACTATCCGGAAATCGGCGTCGGGGGCACGGCGTGTCTGCGGAGGTACGTCGACGGCGGTCCCTACTGTTCTTCAGCAACGAGAGGTTGACATAACTATAACCCTCGACTTGAGGGTTAGGGTTCTGGAAGCCGATCGGACTTCCCCACTGAGCAGTTCCGCCCAGTCGCACACACCGCACACGCAGGGCCCCGGCAACCGGGGCGACACCGATCAGGAGAGGCACAGCCGCCGTGGCAGCAGCACAGAACTACCTGGCCATCATCAAGGTCGTAGGTATCGGTGGGGGTGGCGTCAACGCCGTCAACCGGATGATCGAGGTCGGACTCAAGGGTGTCGAGTTCATCGCGATCAACACCGATGCCCAGGCCCTGCTCATGAGCGACGCCGACGTCAAGCTCGACATCGGCCGTGAGCTCACCCGCGGGCTCGGCGCCGGCGCGAACCCCGAGGTGGGTGCCAGGGCCGCCGAGGACCACGCGGACGAGATCGAGGAGGTCATCAAGGGCGCCGACATGGTCTTCGTGACCGCCGGCGAGGGCGGTGGCACCGGCACCGGCGGTGCGCCCGTCGTGGCCCGCATCGCCCGCTCGCTCGGCGCGCTGACCATCGGCGTCGTGACTCGCCCGTTCGCCTTCGAGGGCCGTCGTCGCGCCAACTCCGCCGAGGAGGGGATCGCCCAGCTCCGCGAGGAGGTCGACACCCTCATCGTCATCCCCAACGACCGGCTGCTGTCGATCAGCGACCGCAACGTGTCGGTCCTCGACGCCTTCAAGCAGGCCGACCAGGTGCTGCTGCAGGGTGTCTCCGGGATCACCGACCTGATCACCACCCCCGGCCTGATCAACCTCGACTTCGCGGACGTGAAGTCGGTCATGGCCAACGCCGGCTCGGCCCTCATGGGCATCGGCTCGGCCCGGGGCGAGGACCGCTCCGTCGCCGCCGCCGAGATGGCCGTCTCCAGTCCGCTCCTCGAGGCCAGCATCGACGGCGCGCACGGCGTGCTGCTCTCGATCGCCGGTGGTTCCGACCTCGGCCTGTTCGAGATCAACGAGGCCGCCGCGCTAGTGGCGCAGTCCGCGCACCCGGAGGCGAACATCATCTTCGGTGCCACCATCGACGACGCCCTCGGCGACGAGGTGCGGGTGACCGTGATCGCCGCCGGCTTCGACGGGGGCATGCCCAAGCGCCGCGACGAGGGCACCGTGCTCCGCCGCCAGGCCCCGCCGCAACAGACCCAGGAGCAGACCCGGGCCGCGGTGCAGCAGCTGGCCGTGCAGCGCAGGCCGGAGCCGGCCCGAGCCGAGGAGCGCCCGGAGGAGCCGTCCCGCCAGCCCGAGCCGGCCCACGTCGGCGTGCAGTCCCCGCCGCAGCAGCAGCCGCCGCCGGCCCGGCAGCCACGGCAGGTCCAGTTCGACGACGACGACCTGGACGTGCCCGACTTCCTCAAGTGACCGCCCCGGCGCAGACCGGTCCGACCAACCCGAGGTAGACAGTCAGGGTGTACTTCCACCGCACGTCGCACGGCCCCGTCGACCTGGCCTTCACGGACAGGCACGGCGGGGTCAGTGCCGTGCCCTGGGACTCCCTCAACCTCGCACTCGAAGGTGCCGACGACCCCGACGCCACCGCCGCGAACGTACGTCGCGTGGTCGAGGACTTCGCGCCCGACGCCACCCTGGCCGACATGCGGCAGGTCCACGGCGCGCACGTCCACGTGGTCGACGACCCCGCCGGTCCGCGGCCCGACGCCGACGGCCTGGTCACCGCCCGCAGCGACGTGGTGCTGCTGGTCCGGGTCGCCGACTGCGTTCCGGTGCTGCTGGCCGACCCGGTCGCGCGCGTGGTCGGTGCCTCCCACGCCGGCCGCCCCGGCCTGGCCGCCGGGGTCGTGCCCGCGACCGTGGCCGTGATGCGCGAGCACGGCGCCACCGAGATCACGGCCTGGGTGGGTCCGCACGTGTGCGGCGGCTGCTACGAGGTGCCGGCCGCGCTGCAGGACGAGGTCGCGGCGCTGGTGCCCGAGTCCCGGGCCACCACCACCTGGGGCACCCCGGCGCTCGACATCGGGGCCGGGGTCCGGGCGCAGCTCGTCGCCGCCGGTGTCACCGTCGTCGACGTCTCGCGCTGCACCAGGGAGTCCACGGACCTCTACTCCCACCGCCGCGACGCCGTCGGCGCCGGCCGGTTCGGTGGCCTGGTCAGGATCCGCCCGTGAGCGCCGACCGCAGGGCCGAGGTCGCGGCCGGCCTCGACGCCGTACGCCGCCGGATCGCTGCCGCGTGCGCCGACTCCGGCCGTGACCCCGACGAGGTCACGCTGGTGGTGGTCACCAAGTTCTTCCCGGCCTCCGACGTCCGGATCCTGGCCGACCTCGGCGTCACGGACGTGGGAGAGAACCGCCACCAGGAGGCCGAGGCGAAGGCGGCGGAGTGCCGCGACCTCGGCCTCACCTGGCACTTCATCGGCGGCCTGCAGTCCAACAAGGCCGCGGCGGTGGCGTCGTACGCCGACGTCGTGGAGTCCGTGGACCGGTCCAAGCTCCTCGCCGGGCTCGCGCGGGGGGCGCACCAGCGCTCGCACCCGGTCGACTGCCTGATCCAGGTGAGCCTCGACCCGCCCGACGCCGGCGCCGGCCGCAACGGTGCCCCGGTCGAGGACCTGCCCGACCTGGCGGCCGACCTGGCCTCGCGCGACCTGCTGCGGCTGCGTGGCCTGATGGCGGTGGCCCCGCTCGACGCGGACCCCGGAGAGGCCTTCGACCGGCTGGCCGCGATCCGCCGCGAGCTGCTGGTCGACCACCCTGCGGCGACATGGCTGTCGGCCGGCATGAGTGGTGACCTGGAGGCCGCGATCACCCGCGGTGCGACACACGTACGCATAGGCCGCGCGGTGCTCGGTGAGCGCCCGCGGATCAAGTAATGTCAACGACACAGCGTCTCGGTCCCGGGGCGCGGGAGTTCCGGAGGATCAGCTCATGAGCGGCGCGATGCGCAAGATCGGCGAGTACCTCGGCCTGCTCGAGGACACCGGCCGGTACCCCGAGGACGAGGGCTACGACGACTACGACGAGCCCCCCGCGCGCCAGCAGCGCGAGGAGGCGGCCCCTGCCACCGTCGCCAGCATCAGCGAACGCCGCCGGCCGCAGGCGGTCCCGACAGGAGTTGTCGCCGAGTTGTCCCGCATCACCACCCTCCACCCGCGCACCTACAACGAGGCCCGCACGATCGGCGAGAACTTCCGTGACGGCGTGCCGGTGATCATGAACCTCTCGGAGATGGACGACTCGGACGCCAAGCGCCTCGTCGACTTCGCCGCCGGTCTGGTCTTCGCCACCCGGGGCACCATCGAGCGGGTGACCAACAAGGTCTTCCTGCTGTCCCCGCCCAATGTCACGGTCGCTGCGGAGGACAAGCAGCGGATCGTCGAGGGCGGCTTCTTCAACCAGAGCTGAGCGGCTTGTGGAAGCAATCGGTCAGGTCATCCACCTGATCCTCTGGTTGTTCATCGCCCTGCTGTGGGTGCGGTTCGTCTTCGACTGGGTCCAGGTGTTCGCGCGGTCGTGGTCGCCACGAGGCCCGCTGCTCGTGCTTCTGGAGGTGGTCTACTCCGTCACCGATCCGCCGATCAAGGCGCTGCGCCGGTTCATCCCGCCGCTGCGTCTGGGGAGCGTCGCGCTGGACCTGAGCTTCCTGATCGTGCTCATCGGCGCCTACCTGCTCCTGGTGCTCAACGCCAGGATCTTCTTGTCCGCATGAGGGGGAGGTCCGGGATGGTGGGTGGACATGATGGACTGGCGCTATTGTTCGACACGAGCACAAGAATTCCGTGGCAGTTCGAGACAGGTAATTCCGTGACTAGAGATGAATGGGTGAGGTCATGCCGCTGACGCCTGAGGACGTGAGCAACAAGCGCTTTACTCCAGTCCGGCTCCGTGAGGGCTACGACATGGGTGAGGTCGACCAGTTCCTCGACGAGGTGGAGGCCGAGCTCGCGCGGCTCACGAAGGAGAACGACGACCTGCGCGCCAAGCTCGCCGCCGCCCAGGCCGGTGGGCCGCCCACCCAGCCGGTGCCGGTCCAGAAGGCCCCCGAGCCGGAGCCCGAGCCGGAGCCCGAGCCGGAGCCGGACCCCGTGCGCCAGGCGCCGCCCGCGCCGGCCCCCCTGGCCACCACCGCGTCCGTCGGTGTCGAGACGATCCGCGTGGAGACCGTGCCCGAGGCGTCCAACGCCGCGGCCCGCCTCCTCGAGATCGCGACCCGCAACGCGGACGAGCTGGTCGAGGACGCCAAGAACGAGGCCGACAAGATCGTCGGCGAGGCCCGCACCAAGGCCGAGCGCCTGGAGTCCGAGGCGAAGTCCAAGGCCGACCGGCTCGAGGCCGACGCCCGCACCCGCTCGCAGATGCTCGACTCGGAGACCGCCGAGCGTCGTCAGCAGATGTTCGGAGACCTCGAGAAGGAGCGCGACAAGCTCAACGCCGACGTGGAGAACCTCCGCTCCTTCGAGCGCGAGTACCGCTCCCGTCTCAAGAGCTACTTCACGCAGCAGCTCGAGTCGCTCGACTCGGGTCAGGACGCCGGCCGCTCGCTCGGCGAGCCCTCCACCCAGGCGCCGAAGCGCCTGCGCTCGATCCTCGGCGAGGACGAGGGCTGACACCGGCTCGACCATCACGGAATCACGAACGGCCCACCCCTGCGGGTGGGCCGTTCGTCGTACGTGGGCGCGCCGGTTTGAGTACGGTTCATCGACGGGCTAGCCTCCCCTCACTCATCGGTGGCTCCGGTCACAGGCGCTCAGGTCCGAAAGGGAACCGGTTCGATGGCTCGCAGCTCGACTCGCTCGTTGGCAGGCTCGGCTGCTGCCGCCGCGAAGAAGGTGATCTCCCGGCGTCCGCGCACGGCCGCGAAGGCCGCGGACGCGCCGGCGAAGAAGACGGCCACGACGAAGGCGTCGGGCACGAAGAAGGCGGCCGCCACGAAGGCCCCCGCGAAGAAGGCCCCGACCACGAAGACGTCCGCGGCGGCGAAGGCCCCCGCGAAGAAGACGACCGCGAAGAAGGCCCCCGCGAAGACGACCGCCAAGAAGGCCGCCGCCACGAAGGCACCCGCGAAGAAGGCCCCCGCGAAGAAGGCCCCGGCCACGAAGGCGCCCGCCACGAAGGCGCCCGCGAAGAAGGCCCCGGCCACGAAGGCGCCCGCGAAGAAGACGACCGCGAAGACGGCCCCCGCGAAGAAGACGACCGCGAAGAAGACGGCCGCCAAGGCCCCGGCCGCGAAGGCCGCCGCCACGAAGACCGCGGCCGGCAAGGCCGCCACCACGAAGGCACCCGCGAAGAAGGCACCGGCGAGGAAGACCGTGGCCAAGACCGCGGCGCCGGCCACCAAGAAGGTCGAGGCTCCGGTGACCCAGGCTCCTGCACAGAAGACGGCCGCGAAGACGGCCACCGCGAAGAAGGCCCCGGCCCGCAAGGCCGCGACCAAGAAGGCCGCCCCCGCCGCCCTGGTGGTGAAGGAGGGCGAGGAGAAGTGGACCAAGGCCGAGCTCGACGAGGTCCTGACCGACCTCAACGAGCACGCCGCCCGGCTGCGCACCGAGCTGCACGACCAGGAGGAGGAGCTGGCCGGGCTGATGCGCGACGCCGGTGACGGGGCCGGCCACGACCAGGCCGACATGGGCGCCACCAGTTTCGAGCGCGACCACGAGCTCACCGTGGTCAACAACGCCCGCGACATGCTGGCCCAGACCGAGCGGGCGCTGGCCCGCATCGACGACGGCACGTACGGCGTGTGCGAGTCGTGTGGCAACCCCATCGGCAAGATGCGGTTGATGGCTTTCCCCCGTGCGACACTGTGCCTGTCATGCAAGCAGCGCGAGGAGCGTCGCTGAACCCCAGCGACGAGGACAGCACCCCGGAGACCATCCCGGACCCCGCCGTACCCTCCCGTTCCCGGCTGATCGTGCTCTTTGCCGCGGTCGCGGCGTTCCTCTACACCCTCGACGTGGTCGGCAAGGTGTGGGCGGTCCGGCACCTCACGCCGGGGGAGACGGTCGACCTGGTCGGGCGGTACTTCGGGCTGCACCTGACCCGCAACCCGGGCGCGGCGTTCAGCACCGGCACGGCGTACACCGAGGTCCTCAGCGTGCTGTCGATCACCGCGATCTGCGCGGTGCTCTGGGTCAGCCGGCGGCTCGGCAGCCGGCTGTGGGCGGTCGGCCTCGGTGCGCTGCTGGCCGGGGTCGCCGGCAACCTGACCGACCGGCTGTTCCGGGAGCCGGGCTTCCTGCACGGCCACGTGGTCGACTACCTGCGGTTCCCGCACTGGCCGATCTTCAACATCGCGGACATCTGCATCAACGTCGCCGCGGCGATCATCATCATCCAGGCGCTGCGCGGGATCGGAGTGGACGGCCGTCGCGTCGCCAGGAACGAGGAGTGACGCCATGACCGAGCAGCGCGTGGTCCTGGTGCCCGAGGGCCTGGCCGGAGAGCGCGTCGACACCGCCATCGCCCGGATGTTCGGCCTCTCGCGCACCCGCGCGGCCGACCTGATCGTCCAGGGACACGTCCAGGTGGACGGGGACGGGGTCGGCAAGTCCGACCGGGTGCACGCCGGCTCGATGCTGGACGTGACCATCCCCGCGGAGACCGACCCGCTCGCGGTGGTCCCGGAGATCGTCGAGGGGATCAAGATCATCCACGACGACGAGTCCATCGTGGTGATCGACAAGCCGGTCGGCGTCGCCGTGCACCCCAGCCCCGGCTGGTCCGGCCCGACCGTGGTCGGCCACCTCGCCGGCGCCGGCTTCCGCATCTCGACCAGTGGCGCCTCCGAGCGCAAGGGCATCGTGCAGCGGCTCGACGTCGGCACGTCCGGCGTCATGGTGATCTGCAAGTCCGAGCACGCTTACTCCGTGCTCAAGAACGCCTTCCGCAACCGCACCGTCGACAAGACCTACCACGCGCTGGTCCAGGGCCACCCCGACCCGCTCGAGGGCACCATCGACGCCCCGATCGGCCGGCACCCGAAGGCGGACTACAAGTTCGCGGTGATGCCCGACGGAAAACACTCGGTCACCCACTACAAGCTGCTCGAGGCGCACCGGTTCGCGAGCCTGCTGGAGGTCCACCTCGAGACCGGCCGCACCCACCAGATCCGGGTGCACATGGCCGCGCTCAAGCATCCCTGCGTCGGTGACCTGACGTACGGCGCCGACCCGGTGCTGGCCCGCCGGGTCGGGCTGGAGCGGCAGTGGCTGCACGCGGTCCGGCTGGGCTTCGAGCACCCCGACACCGGTGACTACGTCACCTACGAGTCGGCGTACCCCGACGACCTGGCCGCGGCCCTGGAGATCATCCGCGATGCCCACTGACGGCGGCGCCACCGACCTCGTCCTCCGGCCCGGGCTGCACGAGGACCTGCCGGTCGTCGCCGACCTCTTCCTCGCCTCGCGGCAGGGCGCGGTGCCCGCGATGCCGCCGATGGTCGGGCCCGTGGAGCACGCCCGCCGGTGGGTCCTCGACTGGGACCTGGCCCGCCAGGAGCTCTGGGTCGCCGAGACCCCGGCCGGCCCGGTCGGCTTCGCCAACGTCGAGGGTGCCTGGCTCAACGGCCTGTACGTCGCCCCCGACGCCGCCCGGTCCGGCGTCGGCAGCGCGCTGCTGGACCTGGTGAAGGGGATCCGGCCGGACGGGTTCTGCCTCTGGGTCTTCGAGAGCAACGAGCCGGCCCGCGCGTTCTACCGCAGGCACGGGCTGGTCGAGCTCGAGCGCACCGACGGGCAGGGCAACATGGAGCGCTCCCCGGACATCCGGATGGCCTGGCCAGGTGCCGACCCGCTGGGGTTCTACCGGGGGCTGATCGACGACGTCGACGCCGCGCTCGGCGACCTGCTGGCCCGCCGGGTCGCCCTCACCCGGGTGGTCCAGCAGCACAAGCGCGCGACGGCCGGGTCCTCCGAGCGCGACACCGAGCGGGAGCGGGCGATCGCGGAGGCGCTGGCCGAGCGGGCCCCCGAGCTGGGCGCAGAGCGGCTGCAGCGGATCGTGCACGCGATCATCTCCGAGTCGCTGGACGCCGCGGAGCCGGACCAGCCGTAGGCCACGTCACTCGAGTCGGGGCGCCTGCTGCGCGGGCGCCGGCTCGAGCGACGCACCCTAGCGCAGCATCCGCTTCCCGTGGCGGTGCGCGGTGTGGTGCCACATCCACAGGGTCACGTCGATGACCCGCAGGTCGGAGACGTGCTCCGGCACCGGCGCCGCCGCCCGGAGCTCCCGGACCCGCCGGAGCACCTCCGGCGCGCCGCCCAGGGCATCGTGGAAGGAGCGCCACACGTCCTCCGGGTGGTGCAGCACGCAGCGCGCCACCTCGTCGTACACCGGGATCAGCCGGGGTCGCTTGCGGGCCAGCAGGGTCCCGGCACCCACCCAGCCGAGGCCGTCCTGGGCGCGGAACAGGTCCCAGAGCACGTCGGCCTGCGAGCGGTCGCCGATCAGCGCCGCCGCCTCGGGCTGGCCGAGCGCGACGCTGGTCGGGATCGCCCGCAGCAGGTCGGAGACCCGGCGGCTCAGCGGTCCCTCGAGGAGGTCGGCCGCGGTCTCGCCGGGCACCGCGACGCCCAGCGTGCGCAGGGCGACCAGGTCCTCCGCGGTGATCCGGTCGCGCGACTCCGGCCGGTCGCCGCCGCCCCCGAGCGCCTGGAAGTGACGGCCCTCGAACTCGGTGAAGTAGCTGCGCAGGTTCGGCACCGCGCGTTCGTCGCCCAGTACGTCGAGAAGCCGTCCCGCCAGTGCCGTCATGTCGTCCCCCCGCCTGAGCCGGCGCCGGTCCCCTCCGGCGCCGAATCGATTGTGCACGACGACGGGGGAGACATGTCACAAACGCGTGCGTACTGGGGTGCCGCGGGTGTGGGGTGGTCGGGTGACCACGTCCGTCGAGACCCGCCTGCACCGGCCGGGGACGGCGTCGTACCGGCGCTTCAACGCGGCGATGGTCCTGGCCGGGCTCGCCGGCTTCGGCATCCTGTACGCCGCCCAGCCGGTGCTGCCCCTGATCGGCCACGAGTTCGGGGTGAGCCCGGCCCGGGCCAGCCTCGCGGTCTCCGCGAGCACGGGCGCGCTGGCGGTCGCGGTGGTCCCGGCGGCCGCGGTCGCCGCCCGCTGGGGCCGGGTGCGCACGATGCGGGCCGGCCTGGTCGCGGCGGTGCTGCTGACCGCACTCGCCGCGGTGGCGCCGACGTACGCCGTCCTGGTGGTGCTCCGGGTCCTCGCCGGCGCCGCGCTGGCCGGGGTGGTCGCGGTCGCGATGGGCCACGTCGGGTCGGAGATGCACCCGGCCGGGCTGGGGTCCGCGATGGGTCTCTTCGTCGCCGGGAACTCCCTCGGCGGGGTCTCCGGGCGGCTGCTCGGGGCCGCAGTCGCCGACCTGGCGTCGTGGCGGGTGGCGTTCGCCGTGCTCGCGGCCTGCGCGCTCGCGATCACGGTCGCGTTCTGGCGGCTGCTGCCGGACCCGGTGGCCGACCACCGCGCGCAGGATCGGGGGAGGACCCGCTGGGTCGAGGTGGCCCGGCGCCCCGGCCTGCTCTCGCTGCTGTCGATCCCGTTCCTGCTCATGGGCGGGTTCGTCGCCGTCTACAACTACCTCGGGTTCCGGCTCGTCGCCGACCCGTTCTCGCTGCCGCTCGCGGTCGCCGGCCTGGTCTTCCTGGCCTACCTCGCCGGGACGGTGTCGGCCGCGGTCGCGGGGCGCCTCGCCGACGCGTTCGGCCGACCGCCGGTGCTGGTCGGCTCGGTCGTGGTCTCCGCCGCCGGGCTGGCGCTCACCCTCCCGGACCGGCTTCCGCTGGTGGTCGCCGGGCTGGTCGTGTACACCGCCGGGTTCTTCGGCGCGCACGCCACCGCCAGCGGCTGGGTGCCGGTCGTGGCCGGCCCGTACGCCGGCGTCGGGGCTGCTGCGTACGTCTGCTCCTACTACGCCGGGTCCAGCGTGTTCGGGGCGGCCCTGGGCGTGGCCTGGACCGGCTCCGGCTGGGCCGGCGTGGCCGGCTCGGTGGGGGTGCTGACCCTGCTCGGGCTGGCCGCCGCGACGGTGGTGACCGTCCGTGCCCGGACCACCCGGGATTGTCAGTGCGTCCTGTCAGCATCGGGTGACCGGGTCACGTAGGCTGGCGTCCTTCCCCGAGATCGGCGCCCGGCCCCGTGTCGCGGCTGATCGTGCCTGCCCGCGACCACCCAGTCAGGAGACACCTCGCAGATGGCGTCCGACTCCTTCGTGCACCTCCACGTGCACACCGAGTACTCCATGCTCGACGGGGCGGCACGGCTCGGTGCACTGGCGGAGCGCACGGCCGAGCTGGGCATGCCGGCGGTGGCCATGACCGACCACGGCAACGTGTTCGGCGCCTACGAGTTCTACTCCAAGGCCAAGGCGGCCGGGGTCAAGCCGATCATCGGCGTCGAGGCCTACTTCACGCCCAACATCTCCCGCTTCGACAAGCGTGGCATCAACTTCTACGACGGCGGCTCCGACGACGTCTCGGCCCGCGGCGCCTACACGCACATGACCCTGCTCTCGGAGTCCACCGAGGGCATGCACAACCTCTTCCGGCTCTCGACGGGAGCCTGGCGCGACGGCTTCTTCAAGCAGCCGCGCATGGACCGCGAGCTGCTCGCCGCGCACGGCAAGGGCATCATCGGCACCACCGGCTGCCCGTCCGGCGAGGTCCAGGTCCACCTCCGCTACGGCCAGTACGACGCCGCCCGCCAGGCCGCCGCCGACTTCCAGGACATCCTCGGCCGGGACAACTACTTCCTCGAGCTGATGGACCACGGGCTCTCCATCGAGACCCGCGTCCGCGACGGCCTGCTCCGGCTGGCCAAGGACCTCCGGATCCCGCTGCTGGCCACCAACGACTCCCACTACGTCAACCGCGAGGACGCCCCGTCCCAGGAGCACCTGCTCTGCATCAACTCCGGGTCGACGATGGACATCCCGGCCGGCGACGGCCCGGGCCAGCGGTTCGCGTTCTCCGGCGACGGCTACTACCTCAAGTCCGCCGCCGAGATGCGCGAGCTGTGGCGCGACTTCCCCGAGGCCTGCGACAACACGCTGCTGGTCGCCGAGCGCTGCGACGTGCAGTTCTCCGAGGCGGTGGGCAAGTACATGCCCAAGTTCCCCTGCCCGGAGGGGGAGAACGAGGACTCCTGGCTGGTCAAGGAGGTCGAGCGGGGCCTGCACCACCGCTACCCGGCCGGCATCCCCGACCGGGTGCGCAAGCAGGCCGAGTTCGAGCTCGGCGTCATCACCCAGATGGGGTTCCCGGGCTACTTCCTCGTCGTCGCCGACTTCATCAACTGGGCGAAGGACAACGGCATCCGGGTCGGCCCGGGCCGTGGCTCCGGCGCGGGCTCGATGGTCGCCTACGCGATGCGGATCACCGACCTCGACCCGCTCGAGCACGGCCTGATCTTCGAGCGCTTCCTCAACCCCGACCGCGTCTCGATGCCCGACTTCGACATCGACTTCGACGAGCGCCGCCGCGGCGAGGTGATCCGCTACGTCACCGAGAAGTACGGCGACGACCGGGTCTCCTACATCGTCACCTACGGCACCATCAAGGCCAAGCAGGCGGTCAAGGACTCCTCCCGGATCCTCGGCTATCCGTTCGCGATGGGCGACCGGATCACCAAGGCGATGCCGGCGGCCGTGATGGGCAAGGACGTCCCGCTCCAGGACATCTTCGACTCCGGGCACAAGCGCTTCTCCGAGGGCGGCGAGTTCCGCTCGCTCTACGACGCCGACGCCGACGTCAAGCGGGTGGTCGACACCGCGATCGGCATCGAGGGCCTCAAGCGCCAGTGGGGCGTGCACGCGGCCGGCGTGATCATGTCCAGCGAGCCGCTGGTCGACGTGATCCCGCTGCTCAAGCGGCCCGCCGACGGCGCCATGATCACGCAGTTCGACTACCCGACCTGCGAGGCGCTCGGCCTCATCAAGATGGACTTCCTGGGGCTGCGCAACCTCACCGTCCTCGACGACGCGGTCAAGAACATCGAGGCCAACCGCGGGGAGTCGGTGGTCCTCGAGGACCTCCCGCTCACCGACGACGCGACGTACTCCCTGCTCCAGCGCGGGGACACCCTCGGCGTCTTCCAGCTCGACGGCGGCCCGATGCGGGCGCTGCTGCGGTCGATGCGCCCCGACACCTTCGAGGACATCTCCGCCGTCGGTGCGCTCTACCGGCCCGGCCCGATGGGCGCCGACTCCCACAACAAGTACGCCCGCCGCAAGACCGGGCGCGAGCCGGTCGAGCCGATCCACCCCGAGCTCGCGGAGGCGCTGGAGGACATCCTGGGCGAGACCTACGGCCTGATCGTCTACCAGGAGCAGGTCATGGCGATCGCCCAGAAGCTGGCGGGCTACACGCTCGGACAGGCGGACATCCTGCGCCGGGCCATGGGCAAGAAGAAGAAGGCCGAGCTGGACAAGCAGTTCGAGGGCTTCTCCGGCGGCATGACCGAGCGCGGCTACTCCATGGCCGCGATCAAGACCCTGTGGGACATCCTGCTGCCGTTCTCGGACTACGCCTTCAACAAGGCCCACTCCGCGGCGTACGGCCTGGTGTCCTACTGGACCGCCTACCTCAAGGCCAACTACCCGGCGGAGTACATGGCCGCCCTGCTCACCTCGGTCAAGGACGACAAGGACAAGTCCGCGATCTACCTCAACGAGTGTCGCCGGATGAAGATCCAGGTGCTCCCGCCCGACGTCAACGAGTCGGCCAGCAACTTCACCCCGGTCGGCACCGACATCCGCTTCGGCCTCAACGCGATCCGCAACGTCGGCCACAACGTGGTCGAGGGAATCGTCGCGGCCCGGCAGGAGAAGGGCCGCTACGCCGACTTCAACGACTTCATGGACAAGGTTCCCGCGCTGGTCTGCAACAAGCGGGTGATCGAGTCGCTGATCAAGGCCGGCGCGTTCGACGAGATGAAGCACAAGCGCCGGGCACTGGTGGCCATCCACGAGACCGCGGTCGACCAGTACGTCGACATCAAGCGCAACGAGGCGATCGGCCAGGACTCGCTGTTCGGCGGGCTCGACGACGAGGCCGGCTCGGGCTTCGGGATCTCGGTGGCCGTCCCCGACATCGACGACTGGGACAAGATGACGCTGCTCGGCCACGAGCGCGACATGCTCGGCCTCTACGTCTCCGACCACCCGCTGCTCGGCCTCGAGCACGTGCTCTCCAACGGCACCGACTGCACCATCGGCGCGCTGATGCTCGACGAGGAGCGGCCGGACGGGTCGACGATCACGGTCTCCGGGCTGGTGACGTCGGTGCAGCGCAAGATCACCAAGCGGGGCGACACCTGGGCGATGGTGACCCTGGAGGACCTCGACGGCGCGATCGACGTGCTGCTGTTCCCGAGCGCCTACCAGCTCGCCGCGACGTACCTCACCGAGGACGCGATCATCACGGTCAAGGGCCGGCTCTCGCGCAGCAAGGACCAGCCCGAGCTGCACGGCCAGGAGGTCACGGTCCCGGACATCAGCGAGGGGCCGTCCGGGCCGGTGGTGATCACCCTGCCCTCGACCCGCTGCACCGCTCCCGTGGTCGAGCAGCTCAAGGACGTGCTCGGTGCCCACCCGGGCATGACCGAGGTGCACCTCAAGCTGCTCTCGCGCACGTCGACGACGGTGATGAGGCTCGACGACCGGCTCCGGGTGACCCCGGCCCCGCCCCTGTTCGCGGACCTCAAGCAGCTCCTCGGGCCGGGTTGCCTTGGCCAGTGACCGTCCCACCCTGCTGCGGCAGGTGATCATCGTGCTGGCCACCTTCGTGGTGGCCGGTGTCGTCTGCGGGTTCATCTGGTACGCGCTGTGGACCCCGGCGCCGAAGGGCACCGTCTTCCAGCACAAGGTGTTCTTCGAGCCCGACGCCGAGTTCCGGGGGACCGGCCTCTACATGGCCGTCGCGTCCGTGGCCGGGCTGCTGCTCGGCTTCCTGTTCGGCTGGCTGTTCGAGACCGACGAGGTGACCACGCTGGCCGCGGTCGCCGGGGGTGGCGTGCTGGCCGGACTGGTGATGGCCTGGGTCGGACACCTGCTCGGGCCGGAGAGTGCGGCGGAAGTCGCCCGCAGGACCGCGGATTTCGAGAGAATCGACGGCGACCTGCACGCGGGTCCGGTCGCGGCGTTCGTCGCGTTCCCGGGGGCCGCCGTGCTGGGCAACGCCGTCGTGCTGATCACCTTCACGCGCCGGCGGTCCAAGACGGAACCCGACGGGTAGCCTGCCCGTCGGACTTTGCACCACACCAGACACCACCACGCCAGCAGCACCGCACGATCGGGGGACCCATGACCGACCAGACGCCGCCTCCGGGCCAGCAGCCGCCCGGCTCGCCGTACGGGCAGCAGCCGGGCCAGCCGGGCCAACCGCCGGTGGAGCACCTCCAGTCCGGCGCCGGTGCGCGGGTCGGCACGGAGAAGGAGCCCCGCACCGGCGGCCGTCGCCGGGCGATCGCGATCGGCGGTGGCCTGATCGGCGCCGCGCTCATCGGTGGCGGCGTGTGGGCCTGGTCCGCGTGGTTCTCGCAGGGTCCGCAGCCCGCGGAGGCGCTCCCGGACAGCACCCTCGCCTACGTCTCGGTCGACCTCGACCCGCCCGGTCAGCAGAAGGTCGAGGCGCTGCGCACGCTGCGCAAGTTCCCGGCGTTCCGTGACGAGGTCGGGCTCGACGAGGACGACGACATCCGCAAGGAGCTGTTCCAGAGCCTGCAGGACGACGGTCTCTGCAAGGACGTCGACTACGGCGACGACGTGGAGCCCTGGCTCGGCCAGCGGGCCGCGTTCGCGCTCGTCGACCTCGGCAAGGACACCCCGTCCCCGGTCGTCGTGGTCCAGGTGAGCGACGAGGACGCGGCCGAGAAGGGCATCGACGCGCTCGTCGACTGCGCGAACCCCGAGGCATCGGGTGACGACTTCGGTGGCTACGCGTTCAACGGCGACTGGGTCGTCTTCGCGGAGACCACGGGCATCGCCGAGGACGTCGTGGACGCGGCGGACGAGGGCACCCTCGGCGACGACGCCGACTACACCCGGTGGATCGACGAGGCCGGTGACCCCGGCATCATCACGATGTACGCCGCCCCGAAGGCCGGCAAGGCCCTGCTCGACGCGATGGACAGCGGGCTGCTCGGCGGGGGCGGGTACGCCTACGGCGGCAGCGACTACTCCGAGTCGGACTCCGGCTCCTTCTCCGACGAGATCGTGGCCACGGCCCAGCCCGTCGACCCGGCGGCGTACGTCGACGAGGAGACCGAGTCGCCCGAGCCCGGCACCATCAACCCGAGCAACCTCGTGACGGAGAACCCGAGGGACGTCCCGATGGAGATGCCCAGCGACTTGCCGACGGACTTCCCGAGCGACTTCCCGACCGAGCTGCCCAGCGACTTCCCGACCGGGCTGCCGACCGACTACCCGACCGTGGAGCCGACCGAGTTCGACATGGACGACTACGCCGACGAGCCCGAGCTCCCCGACGCCACCCGGGACCTGCTCGCGGACTTCAAGGGCGGCGCCGCGGTGATCAGGTTCGACGACGGGGCACTCGAGATCGAGGCCGCGATGGACGGCTTCCAGTCCGACCTGACCGACGCGATCACCAGTGACCGCGGGGCGGACGTCCTCGAGACCCTGCCCGACTCGACCGCGGTGGCCTACGGGCTCGGCTTCGAGGACGGTTGGGTCCAGGCCCTCATCGACGAGCTCGGGCCGATGATCGAGGACGGGTCCGGGATGAGTGTCGACGAGGCGATCGCGGAGGCAGAGAAGGAGACCGGCCTCTCCATCCCCGAGGACATCGAGACCCTGACCGGCGAGTCCCTGGCGGTCGCGCTGGACGGCGACTTCGACCCGAAGGCCGTCGACGACGCGCCCGACGCCCTGCCGGTCGGCGCCAAGATCAAGGGCGACCCCGCCGAGATCGCGAAGGTGATCGAGAAGCTGCGGGCGCAGCTCCCGGCGGACGAGCAGCAGTACCTCGTCACGAGGGAGGACGGCGACTACGTGCTGGTCGGCACCAGCGACGCCTATCTCGACAAGCTGGCCGGCGACGGCGACCTCGGTGACAGCGACGTCTACGAGAAGGTCATCCCGGACTCCGAGGACGCGGCCGCGGTGCTCTACGTCGACTTCGACGCCGGCGGCGGCGACGGCTGGCTGGCTGACCTCGTCGGCAGCTTCGACTCGAAGGACGCCAGTGACAACGTCGCGCCCCTGGAGGCACTCGGCGTGAGCAGCTGGACCGACGGGGACACCACCCACGGCCTGCTGCGACTCACCACCGAGGACTGACCGGAGCCTCAGCCCCGGCCGATCGGAGCCGTGGTCGCACCCGTGACCCGGACCAGGTCGGCCGGGGCCAGCTCGATGTCGAGGCCGCGCCGCCCACCGGACACGAAGACGGTGTCGTGGGCGGTGGCGGTCTCGTCCAGCACCGTGGGGAGGGCCTTCCTCTGGCCGACCGGCGAGATCCCGCCGACGACGTACCCGGTGCTCCGCTGGGCGGCGGCCGGGTCGGCCATGACCGCCTTCGACGCACCGACGGCGCGGGCCAGCGCCTTGAGGTCGAGCTGCCCGGTGACCGGGACGATGCCGACCACCAGCCGGCCGCCGGCGTCCGCGAGCAGGGTCTTGAAGACGCGCTCGGGCGGCACGCCCAGCGCCTCGGCCGCCTCGAGGCCGAAGCTCTCGGCGCGGGGGTCGTGGTCGTAGGGGTGCAGCGTGAACGACACGCCCGCGCGGGTCAGCGCGACCGTGGCCGGCGTCCCGCCGCCGCCCTTCTTCGCCATCGGTGCCCCGGCCTCGCCCTCAGTTCGGCGACCAGCCGGTGCGGGCCAGCTCGGTGGCCGGCAGCGACGGGATCGCGGCGATCGCCCGCAGCTCGTCGCGCAGCATCGTGGTCAGCATGCCCAGCCGCAGCGAGGCATTCTCGGCCTCGAGCAACGACTGGCGGTCGGGGAGGGTGAGCAGGCAGGTCGCGGCCAGGCTCCACGAGAGGTACGTCGGGTCCTGGGGGAGGGTGCCCTCGAGGACCTCCTCGCCGTGGATCTCGGAGAGCGCGTCGCGGTAGCGGTCGAAGACGTCGCACGCGGTCTGCACCAGCTCGGGGTCGACCGGCTCCTCGCGCTCGCGGATCACGTCGATGGTTCCGGAAAGAAAGGGCCCGGAGGACTCCATCGCCTCGAGCCGGAGCCGGCTACGGCCGACCGCGACGATGTCGAAGGTGCCGTCGTCGTGCGGCTCCACCTCGGTGAGCTGCAGCAGGCAGCCGATCCGGTGCACGGACTGGCCGCCGCGCTCGCCGACCTCGTAGCCCTCGCGGATCGCCACCGAACCGAACAGCCGCTCAGCCGGGTCCTCGATGCGCAGCAGCCGGTGCACCAGCGCCCGGTAGCGGTCCTCGAACACGCGCAGCGGCACCGTCACGCCAGGGAAGAGCACCGTGTTCAGGGGGAACATCGGCAGCTGCTCGCTCACGATTCGAGCCTAGCCGTTCTCACGCGGGAAACGGGGGAGAGGTGCCCGCGCCGCGACACCTAGAATCGTGCCCATGATCCGCCGCATCGACCTCCGGGGAGCCACCTCCATCGACCTCGGGTCCGCCGTGCCGCGGGCCGACTTCGACGTGGAGGCCGCGGCCCATGTGGTGCGTCCGGTCTGCGACGACGTCCGCGCCCGTGGCGTCGAGGCGATCCGCGAGTACTCCGCGCGCTTCGACGGGGTCGAGCAGGAGGACATCACGGTCCCGGCCGCGGCGCTGCAGGAGGCCCTGGCCGGGCTCGACCCCGAGGTGCGGGCCGGGCTCGAGGAGTCGATCCGCCGGCTGAGGATCACCTGCGAGGCGGAGCTCGAGCGGGACGTGACCACCGAGCTGGGCACCGGCGCGACCGTGACCCACCGGATGGTCCCGGTCCGGCGGGTCGGGCTCTACGTCCCTGGCGGGATCGCCCCGCTGGTCTCGTCCGTGGTGATGAACGTGGTGCCCGCACAGGTGGCTGGTGTCTCCTCGATCGCGCTGACCTCCTCGCCGCAGAAGGACAACGGGGGCTTGCCGCACCCGACGATCCTCGCCGCCTGTGCGCTCCTCGGCGTCGACGAGGTGTACGCCGTCGGTGGGGCCCAGGCGATCGCGATGTTCGCCCACGGCGCCGGTCCGTGCCGCAAGGTCGACCTGGTCACCGGGCCGGGCAGCATCTACACCGTCGCGGCCAAGCGCCTGCTCAAGGGCGTGGTGGGCATCGACTCGGAGGCCGGACCCACCGAGATCGCGATCCTCGCCGACGACACCGCGGAGGCGCCGTACGTCGCGGCCGACCTGCTCAGCCAGGCCGAGCACGACCCGCTCGCGGCCGCGGTGCTGGTGACCCCGTCCGAGCGGCTGGCCGGCGAGGTCGAGGCCGAGCTCGACAAGCAGGTGTCGGTCACCCGGCACGCGGAGCGGATCCGCACCTCGCTGGCCGGGCAGCAGTCCGGGATCGTGCTGGTCGACGACCTCGAGCAGGGCCTGGCCGTGGTCAACGCGTACGCCGCGGAGCACCTCGAGATCCAGACCGCCGACGCGGCCGACCTGGCGGCCCGGGTGCACAACGCCGGGGCGATCTTCCTCGGGCCGTTCGCGCCGGTGTCGCTCGGCGACTACTGCGCCGGCTCCAACCACGTGCTGCCCACGGCCGGCTGCGCCTGTCACTCCTCCGGCCTGTCCGTCCGCTCGTTCCTCAAGGCCGTCCACGTCGTCGACTACTCCCGTGCCGCGCTCGCCGAGGTCGCCGACCACGTCGTCGCGCTGGCCGAGGCCGAGGACCTGCCCGGGCACGCCGCCGCGGTCCGCGTGCGGCTCGACCGCGAGGACTGAACCCCATGACCTTCCCTCCGCTCCGGGAGGAGCTGCGCGGGATCGCGCCGTACGGCGCCCCGCAGCTCGACGTCCCGGTCCAGCTCAACGTCAACGAGAACCCCTACGGTCCCTCGCAGTCCGTGGTCGACGACGTGGCTGCCTCGGTGGCCGCCGCGACCACCGCGCTCAACCGCTATCCCGACCGCGAGTTCACCGAGCTGCGCACCGCGCTGGCGGCGTACCTCAACTCCTCCGGGGGCAGCGGCATCACGCCCGACCAGGTGTGGGCCGCCAACGGGTCCAACGAGGTGATGCTCCAGCTGCTGCAGGCCTTCGGCGGCCCGGGCCGGACCGCGGTGAGCTTCGCGCCGACGTACTCCATGTACCCCGAGTACGCCCGCGACGCGATGACCGGCTGGGTGGTCGGCCACCGCGAGAGCGACTTCAGCCTCGACCTCGACGCCGCCCGCGCGCTGGTGCTCGAGGAGCGGCCGACCGTGGTGCTGCTGCCGTCGCCGAACAACCCGACCGGCACCGCGCTGCCACCCGAGGCGGTCAGCACGCTCTGCGCGGCGGCCGGGGACGGAATCGTCGTCGTCGACGAGGCGTACGGCGAGTTCCGGCGGTCCGGCACCCCGAGCGCGCTGGAGCTGCTCGCGACGCACCGCAACCTGGTCGTCACCCGGACCATGAGCAAGGCGTTCGCGCTGGCCGGGGCCCGCGTCGGCTACCTGGCGGCGGCACCGGAGATCTGCGACGCGATCCGCGTGGTCCGGCTGCCCTACCACCTGTCCGCGGTCACCCAGGCGACCGCGCTGGCCGCGCTGCGGCACGCAGCCGAGCTGCTCGGCCGCGTGGACGACCTGCGGGCCGAGCGCGACGAGACCGTACGCTGGTTGCGCGAGCAGGGGCTCGAGGTGGCCGACAGCGACGCGAACTTCGCGCTGTTCGGGCGGTTCGAGGACCGGCACGCGGTGTGGCAGGGGCTGCTGGACCGTGGGGTGCTGATCCGCGAGACCGGCCCCGACGGATGGCTCCGGGTGTCGATCGGCACCGCGGACGAGATGGCGGCGTTCAGGCAGGCGCTCACGCAGGTGAGGAAGGAGCTCTCATGAGCAGGACCGCGCGGATCGAGCGGCAGACCAAGGAGTCCAAGGTCCTCGTCGAGCTCGACCTCGACGGCAGCGGCCGGGCGGACGTGTCCACCGGCGTCGGCTTCTACGACCACATGCTGCACTCCTTCGCCCGCCACTCCCTGGTCGACCTCACCGTCCAGACCGAGGGCGACACCCACATCGACGCCCACCACACCGTCGAGGACACCGCGATCGTGCTCGGCGAGGCGCTGCGCGAGGCGCTCGGTGACAAGGCCGGCATCCGCCGGTTCGGCGACGCCACGGTCCCGCTCGACGAGGCGCTGGTGCAGGCCGTGGTCGACGTCTCGGGAAGGCCCTACTGCGTGCACACCGGCGAGCCCGAGGGCCAGGCCTACGTCACCATCGGCGGCGACAGCGGCCCCGGCTACCTCGGCTCGCTGACCCGGCACGTCTTCGAGACCATCGCCTTCCACGCCCAGATCGCGCTGCACGTGCGGGTGCTCTCCGGCCGCGACCCGCACCACGTCGTGGAGACCCAGTTCAAGGCGTTCGCCCGGGCGTTCCGCGACGCGGTGGCGCTCGACCCGCGCGAGACCGGCGTGCCCTCGACCAAGGGTTCCCTGTGAACACCCCACGACGTTCTTCGACTCCCCCGCCTCGCTCCTCCGCCGGACAACGCCGCGGGGACCCCGACGCGTTGAAGGGCTGAGGTGAAGTCGGTCGTCGTCCTCGACTACGGGTCGGGGAACCTGCGGTCCGCCGTGCGCGCCGTCGAGCGGGCCGGTGCCGAGGTCACGCTGACCGCGGACCGGGCCGCCGCCCAGGACGCCGACGGCCTGGTCGTGCCCGGGGTCGGGGCGTTCGCCGCCTGCATGGCCGGGCTGCGCGCCGTGCGCGGTCACGAGGTGATCGGCCGGCGGCTCGCCGGCGGCCGACCCGTGCTCGGCATCTGCGTGGGCATGCAGGTGCTGTTCTCGCGCGGCGTCGAGCACGGCGTCGAGACCGAGGGCTGCGACGAGTGGCCCGGGGTGGTCGAGCGGCTGCAGGCACCGGTGGTGCCGCACATGGGCTGGAACACCGTCGAGGTGCCCGACGGCTCGTCGCTGTTCGCCGGTGTCGAGGGGGAGCGCTTCTACTTCGTGCACTCCTACGGCGTCCGTGACTGGACCCTGGTCACCAACGACCGGACCCGGGCGCCGCTGGTGACCTGGGCCGAGCACGGCGGTGACCGGTTCGTGGCCGCGGTGGAGAACGGGCCCCTGTCGGCCACCCAGTTCCACCCGGAGAAGTCCGGCGACGCCGGCGCCGGGCTGCTGCGCAACTGGGTGCGCTCGCTGTGAGTGCCGGACAGGGCGGCCGGTGAGCAAGGAGCGAGCCCGCCGCCGGGCCGAGCGTGAGCGGGTGGCCGCGCTCAAGGCTGCCGCCCGGGCCGCCGAGCAGGAGCGCGCGGAACGCCGGGCCGCCCGCCGGCGCGCGGTCACGAGCCGGCTGCCGGCGTTCGGTCGCGGCCGGCAGACCGGCATCCTGGCCCGGCGGCGCCGTACCCAGACCACGTTCCTGGTCTGCCTGCTGCTCGCGCTGAACGTGCTGGTCTGGGTGGTGTGGGACGACTGGGCGATGCGGCTGGCCGGGTTCGTGGTCAGCGTCCTGGCCGCTCCGGTGATCCACACGCTGGCCTTCCGCCGATGACCCCCCCGACTTTCCTAGGATCGAGCCCATGAGCACCTACCTCGAGCTGCTGCCCGCCGTCGACGTCGCGGGAGGACAGGCGGTGCAGCTCGTGCAGGGCGTCGCGGGCTCCGAGAAGCGCTTCGGCGACCCGATCGAGGCGGCCCTGCGCTGGCAGGAGGCGGGGGCCGAGTGGATCCACCTCGTCGACCTCGACGCGGCCTTCGGCCGCGGACACAACCGCGAGCTCCAGGCGAAGATCGTCGGCACCCTCGACATCCGGGTCGAGATGAGCGGCGGCATCCGCGACGACGAGTCGTTGGCGGCCGCGATGGCGGCGGGCTGCCGCCGGGTCAACATCGGCACCGCCGCGCTGGAGCAGCCGGAGTGGTGCGCCAAGGCGATCGCCGAGCACGGCGACCGGGTGGCGGTCGGGCTCGACGTCCGCGGCCGGACGCTGGCCGCGCGGGGATGGACCCGCGAGGGTGGCGACCTGTACGACGTGCTGGCCCGGCTCGACTCCGAGGGCTGCGCGCGCTACGTGGTCACCGACGTCAACAAGGACGGCATGCTCCAGGGCCCGAACCTCCAGCTGCTGCGCGACGTCTGCGCCGCCACCGACCGGCCGGTCGTGGCCTCCGGCGGGATCACCGAGCTGGCCGACCTCGAGGCGCTGCAGGGCCTGGTCGGGGAGGGCGTGGAGGGCGCGATCATCGGCACCGCGCTCTACGAGGGCCGGTTCACGCTCGAGGACGCGCTCGGCCTGACGAAGCCGGCGCGATGAGCCTCGCCGTACGCGTGATCCCCTGCCTGGACGTCGACGCCGGGCGGGTGGTCAAGGGCATCAACTTCAAGGAGCTCAGGGACGCCGGCGACCCGGTCGAGCTGGCCCGGACCTACGACGCCGAGGGCGCCGACGAGCTCACCTTCCTCGACATCTCCGCCTCGCACGAGGGCCGGGCGACCACGATGGAGATCGTGTCCCGGACCGCCGAGGAGGTCTTCATCCCGCTGACGGTCGGCGGGGGAGTGGGCTCGGTCGGCGACGTCGACCGGCTGCTGCGCGCCGGCGCCGACAAGGTCGCGGTCAACACCGCCGCGATCGCCCGCCCCGAGCTGGTCGCCGAGATCGCCGACCGGTTCGGCAACCAGGTCCTGGTGCTCTCCGTCGACGCGCGCCGCGCGACGGGCACGGACTCCGGGTTCGAGGTCACCACCCACGGCGGCCGGAAGTCGGCGGGGCTGGACGCGGTCGCCTGGGCGGCGCGGGCCGCCGAGCTCGGCGCCGGCGAGATCCTGCTCAACGCGATGGACGCCGACGGCACCCAGGACGGCTTCGACCTCGAGCTCCTGCGCGCCGTGCGGGCGGTCGTCGACATCCCGGTGATCGCCTCCGGCGGCGCCGGGAAGGCCGAGCACTTCCCGCCGGCCGTCGATGCCGGCGCCGACGCGGTGCTCGCGGCCACGATCTTTCACTTCGGCACGGTCTCGATCGCGGAGGTCAAGGCCGCGCTCGCCGCCGCCGGCCACCCCGTCCGCTGAGGCTGGCGGGCGAAACCACGACTCGAACCACCGTTCCCGGTGGTCGAGGAGCGAGCGCCAGCGAGC
>NZ_SDKM01000033.1 GCF_004519545.1 Nocardioides guangzhouensis | reverse complement strand
GGCACCTCGACCGACAAGACCGGGCACCTCGTCAGAGGTCGGTCCAGCGGTTGCCGACCTGGACGGGTACGGCGTCGCCGGCGGTGAGCTCGGCGACCAGGGCGGCCAGGCCTCCGGAGCCTCCCGACGCCCGGTCCCCCGACACCGCCCCGTCCGCCGGCACACCCTCGTCCGCCGGTACGCCGAGGCGCAGGGTCACCCGGTCGGCGTAGGCCACGTCCAGGACGGTCACGCCGCGGGCGCGGAGCTCGGACTCGAGCCGGCCCGCGTCGGCGTGGGAGACCACCAGCTCGTGCTCGGCGAGCAGCGACCGGCGCAGGGTGCCGACCTCGTCGAGGCAGGCCCGGACCGCGTCGCCGTACGCCCGGACCAGGCCGCCGGCACCGAGCAGCACGCCGCCGAACCACCGGGTGACCACCGCGACCACGTCGGAGACCTCGCGACCGCGCAGCACCTCGAGCATCGGGGCGCCCGCCGTGCCGGCCGGCTCGCCGTCGTCGCTGGACCGCTGCACCGCCCCGGCCGGCCCGAGCACGAACGCCGAGCAGTGGTGCCGGGCGTCCCAGTGCTCCTTGCGCAGCCGTTCGACGACGGCCCGCGCGTCGGCCTCCTCGGTGACCCGCGCGACCGTGCAGAGGAACCGCGACCGCTTGACCTCGATCTCGGCGGTGCCGTTCCGGGCAACCGTGAGGTACGACGTGACCACGGTCAGCTCCACACGCCGAGGACGTCGCCGCCGATCCGGACGATGAAGGCCGAGACCACCACGATGAAGAACATCCGGACGAAGCCGGCACCGCGCGCGACCGCGACCCGCGCCCCGAGGTAGCCGCCGGCCAGGTTCGCCACGCCCATGAGCAGGCCGATGCCCCACAGCACCACGCCCTGCGGCACGAACACCACCAGCGCGGCCAGGTTCGTGGCCCAGTTCGCCAGCCGGGCCTTGGCCGAGGCCTCGAGGAAGCTGTAGCCGAGCAGCCCGACCAGCGTGATCACGAAGAACGACCCGGTGCCCGGCCCGAGCGCGCCGTCGTAGAACCCGATCGCCAGGCCGGTCACCATCGCCACCGCGGTGTGCCGGTGCCCGCTGAACCGGAGCTCGGTCCGCTCCCCCAGCTCCGGCTTGAACAGCACGTAGAGCCCGACCACGACGAGCACCACCAGGATGATCGGCTCGAAGACGTCTCGCGGGATCCAGAACGCCGCCGCTGCGCCGGCCATCGACCCGACGAACGCCAGCGCCATCAGCGGCAGGAACGTCTTGGGGTCCGGCCGCACCCGGCGGTAGTACGTCACCGAGCTCACCGACGTGCCGCAGAAGCTGGCCAGCTTGTTCGTGGCCAGCAGCTGCACCGGCGAGGCGGTCGGCAGGCCGATCACCAACGCCGGCAGCTGCACCAGCCCGCCGCCCCCGACGACCGCGTCGACGAAGCCGGCCGCGAGCGCGGCCAGCACCAGAAGCGCGACGACCGTCAGGGACGGCTCGGGCACCTCAGGCGCGAGCCAGGTAGGACAGCAGGTCCTGCCGGGTGAGCACGCCGACCGGCTTGCCGTCCTCGTGCACGAGGACCGCGTCCGCGCCCTCGAGCATCGCGACCGCGGCGGTGGCCGGCTCGGTGGAGCCGATCGCCGGCAGCGGCGGGGACATGTGCTGCTCGACCTGGTCGGTCAGCTTCGCGTGGCCCGCGAACAGCGCGTCCAGCAGGGTGCGCTCCGAGACCGACCCGGCGACCTCGGCGGCCACGATCGGCGGCTCGGCCCGCACCACGGGCATCTGGGACACGCCGTACTCCTGGAGGATGTGCACGGCCTCGGCGATGGTCTCGCCGGGGTGGGTGTGCACCAGGTCCGGCAGCTGGCCGTCCTTGCCGCGGAGCACCTCGCCGACGGTCTGCTCGGGGCCGCTCTCGCCGACCGGGAAGCCGTACGACGCCAGCCACTCGTCGTTGAAGACCTTGGTGAGGTAGCCGCGTCCGGAGTCCGGCAGCAGCACCACGATCACGGCGTTCTCGCCCTCGGGGGTGCCGGCCAGCTCGTGCGCCAGCTGCTTCGCGGCGTACGCCGCCATGCCGGACGAGCCGCCGACCAGCAGCGCCTCCTCGCGGGCCAGGCGACGGGTGTAGGCGAACGAGTCCCTGTCTGCGACCTCGATGATCCGGTCGGCGACGTCACGGTCGTAGCAGTCAGGCCAGAAGTCCTCGCCCACGCCCTCGACGAGATAGGGGCGGCCGGTGCCGCCGGAGTAGACCGACCCGGCCGGGTCGGCGCCGATCACCTTGACGTCGGGGTTCTGCTCCTTGAGGAAGCGGCCGATGCCGCTGATCGTGCCGCCGGTGCCGACGCCCGCGACGAAGTGCGTGATCCGGCCGTCGGTCTGCTTCCAGATCTCGGGACCGGTGGTCTCGTAGTGCGAGCGCGGGTTGTTCGGGTTGGAGTACTGGTCGGGCTTCCAGGCACCGGGCTGGGAGGCCAGCCGGTCGGAGACGTTGTAGTAGCTGTCGGGGTGCTCGGGGGCGACCGCGGTCGGGCAGACCACGACCTCGGCGCCGTACGCCTTGAGCACGTTGCGCTTGTCCTCGCTGACCTTGTCGGGGCAGACGAAGACGCACTTGTAGCCCTTTTGCTGCGCCACCATCGCCAGCCCGACCCCGGTGTTGCCGGAGGTCGGCTCGACGATCGTGCCGCCGGGCTGCAGCTCGCCGGAGGCCTCCGCGGCCTCGATCATGCGGGTTGCGATGCGGTCCTTCACGGAGCCGCCGGGGTTGAGGTACTCGATCTTCGCGAGCACGAGCGGGCTGTCCCCGAGGTCGTCGAGGGACTTGTCGAGCCGCACCAGCGGGGTGTTGCCGATGAGGTCCAGCACAGAGTTCACGTAGTCCACGGAGGTCACGTTAGCCCTGCGCGGCGTGCACCCCCGAATGCGCGCGACCCCCGCCCGGTGGTCTGGCCCGATCCGTAGAGTTGGGGACGTGGGGAAAGCAGGTGCGGCACGCAAGCTGGCGTCGGCCGCCGCCTACGGTGGCGGCGGCCTCTCGCTGCTCGGAGCGAGCCTCTACGGGGTGCTGACGGCCGAGGCCAAGCTGGCACGGAAGACCATCGGGACCACCCGGGACGAGCCGCCTCCGGACGCCACCGGCTGGTACGGCCGGGGCCGTCCGGCCCCCGCGATCAAGGTCGCGCTGCTCGGCGACTCGAGCGCCGCCGGGTACGGCGTGGACCGGGTCGAGGAGACCCCCGGCGCGCTGATCGCCTCGGGCCTGGCCGAGCAGGCGGACCGTCGGGTCTACCTCCGCTCGTTCGCGAAGGTCGGCGCGCTCACCTCCGACATGCACGGCCAGGTGGAGCGGGCGCTCCCGATCGAGCCGGACGTCGCGGTGCTGCTGGTCGGGGCCAACGACGTGACCCACACCGTGCTGCCGCAGACCTCGGTCCGCCACCTGTCCGAGGCCGTACGCCGACTCCGGGACGCCGGCGTCGAGGTGCTGGTCGGCACCTGCCCGGACCTCGGCACGATCCGACCGATCGCGCCGCCGCTGAAGCAGGTCGCCCGGATCTGGTCGCGCCGGCTCGCAGCCGCCCAGGCGATCACGGTCGTCGAGGCGGGCGGCCGCACCGTCTCGCTCGGCGACATCCTGGGCCCGGAGTTCGACGCGGCCCCGGCGCTGATGTTCGGCCCGGACCAGTTCCACCCGTCGGCGGAGGGCTACGCCTCGCTGGTCGGGGTGATGCTGCCGTCGACGCTGGCCGCGCTCGGCCTCGGCCGGGCCGAGGAGGCGCAGCCCGAGACGTTCCGCGGCGAGGGCGTGCTGCCGGTGGCCCGGGCAGCGGTCGAGGCCGCCCGCACGCCCGGCACCGAGCTGGACGGGACCGAGATCGGCGGCTCGCGGCGCGGCGTACGCGGGCTCTGGGTGGAGCTGCGGCACCGGCGACGCCGGCCGCGCACCGAGGGCGAGGCGCCCGAGGCCGCCCCCGGGGACACTCTCCAGGACGCCGCCGACAACGCCGCCGACAACGCCGCCGAGGAAGCCGTCGACGAGGACCTGTCCACAGGCTCCTGACCCGCAANGCCGACAACGCCGCCGAGGAAGCCGTCGACGAGGACCTGTCCACAGGCTCCTGACCCGCAACCACGCCGACCCGGCACATCTTGTGCCGGGTCGGCGCCTGAAATGCACGGTGACCCGGCACAGGATGTGCCGGGTCACCGATGTCGGAGCGTCAGTCCTGGTTGAGGATGGCCAGGATGCGCAGCAGGTTGGTGTAGATCCAGACCAGGCTGACGGTCAGCGCGAAAGCGGCGTACCACGAGTAGCGCTCAGGCAGGCCCTGGGCGATGCCCTGCTCCACGAAGTCGAAGTCCATGATCAGCATGAACACGCCGAGCACCAGGCCGCCGATCGCGAACAGGAGGCCCGCACCGCCGAACCCGAGGACGCCGGTGCCAGTGCCGAAGGCCAGAAGGACAATCTCAAGCAGGCCCAGCGCCACCATGCCGAACATCGCGGCGGTCACGAACGTGCGGAACTTGTTGCCGACCTTGATGTCGAAGAACTTGTACACAGCAAGCGTGCCCGCGAACGCCGCGAACGTGCCGATCACGGCCTGGACGACGATGCCGTGCCCGGGCGCGACTGCGTTGTCGAGGACCTTGGAGAACGCACCGAGCGCCACCCCCTCGAAGGCGCAGAACGCCAGGATCAGCGCCGGGCTGATCGTCTTCTTGAAGGAGTTCACGATCGACAGTGCGAAGGCACCGAGCGAGCCGACCATCAGGGCGAGGTAGAGCCCGCCCGCGGCCGCGTCACTGGTGAGGTCGGGCGTCATGATCCACGTGGCAGCGGCAAGCAGCACCACCACACCGAGGGAGATCGCGGTCTTCTGGACGACCGAGTCGATCGTCATCCGTCCCTGGTCGATCTGGGTGGGCGTGCCGGGCGTGCCGGTGCCCCAGGTGGAGGGGTCGGAGTAGCCCTGCTGGCCGTAGCCGGGGTAGGCGGCGCCGTTGCCCGGGTAGGCCATGTTCCCGTACGCGTTCGAGGTCTGGCCGTTGAACTCGGGCGACCGGTTGAACACCGGGTTGTTGCTCCTCATGTGGTCTCCTCCTTGGAGGCCGGGGGTGACCGTCGCTCTGACGGCTCACCGAGTGCGCCCCAGTCTAGGTGGAGCGATGTACTTGGGGAACGAACGGGAGTGACGGGTGGTTCCGATCGCCCGGTTCCGCGCGGGGTGTCGCCTCCCGCGCCGTGCGGGCCTACGCTCCCCCTGAGGTTCAGGGAGGCAGACGGGTGACGGACAAGGTACGCGTGGACGGGCGGGGCGTGACGCTCCCCTCCGGGATCGACGACCCGCTCGACGTGCTGGTCGAGGGACATCGGGTCTGGTCGTTCAACCCGGGGCGCGACGGCGCGCCCGAGGGTGACGGCCTCCGCGTGCCCTGGCACCCGGCGTTGCGGTCCTACCTGCGCGGCGCCGGGCACGTCGTCGTACGCCGGCACGTGGGCGAGGAGGTCCTCTTCGACGCCGAGGTGGCCTTCGGGAAGTCGGCGGACCGGGTCAACGTGACCGACGCGTCCGGCTACCAGCTCGCGGTCGACAAGGGCGGACGGATGCAGCGCACCTTCGCGAAGACCGACGCGGGCACGAAGGAGCTGATCGTCGAGGCGGTGCAGCGCGTGCAGCACGACCTGCGCCAGGAGTGCGGCCTCGAGGCGTTCCTGGCCTTCGGCTGCCTGCTCGGTGCGGTCCGCGACGGCCACATGATCGGCCACGACTCCGACGCGGACCTGGCCTACCTCAGCGCCCAGACCCACCCGGTCGACATCATCCGCGAGAACCACGCCGCCGCCCGCCGGATGCGCCAGCTCGGCTGGCAGGTGGTGCGCATGTCCGAGGCGGACTTCAAGGTCTGGGTCGACCTCGCCGACGGCCGCCGCTGCGGCATCGACGTGTTCGGCGGCTTCCACGTCGACGACACGTTCTACCTCATGCCCAACGTGTCCGCGCAGCTCGACCGGTCCTCGCTGCTGCCGGTCGCCCCGATGACGCTGGAGGGGCGCGAGGTGCTCGGCCCGGCCCGGCCGGAGGACCTGCTGGCGGCGACGTACGGCGCGGGGTGGCGGGTGCCGGACCCGTCGTTCAAGTTCGAGCCGGCCGTGGCGACCACGCGCCGTACCAACGGGTGGATGCGGGGACGCCGCAACCACCTGCGGCACTGGCACGAGTTCTACAAGAGCGACGCCGGCCAGGCCCTGTCCCGCGAGCACTCGGCGTTCGCGGCGTGGGTGGCCGAGCGGATCGACCCCGGCAGCCCGGTCGTGGACGTGGGCGCCGGCAACGGCCGCGACGCCGTCTGGTTCGCCTCGACCGGCCACCCGGCGACGGTCCTCGAGCCGGCCACGAACGGCATGCGGCTGGCCCGGCAGAACGCGTCGCAGCACCACGTCTCGCTCGAGCACCGGGGCGTCAACTTCAACGAGGTCCGCTCCCCGCTGCTGCTCGCGGCCCGGCTGACCCGCCGCGAGCAGGTGCCGCACCTGCACGCGCGGTTCCTGCTGGACGCCCTGACCCACCACGCTCGGCACGCGTTCTGGCGGTTCGCAGCGGTGGTGCAGCGCACCGGAGGGCGCACGTTCCTCGAGTTCCGGACCCCGGCCAGCGCGGGCGAGCGGACGACGTACCCCGACCACTTCCGGCAGTACCTCGACCCCGACGAGGTGGTCGCCGAGATCCGTCGCTACGGCGGCACGGTGGTCGAGCGCGAGCAGGGCCGGGGTCGGGCGGTGCTCGGGCGGGAGGACCCTGATGTGTGCCGCCTGGTGATCCGCTGGGGTGGCCCGCGCACGGCCGCTCCGGAGGAGCACCCGAAGGGCCACGAGGCCCGCCTGCACGCGGTGGCCCGCGAGGTGCAGGAGAGCCGCGGCCAGCACCAGCGGCTGGTCGACCTGCTCGACCTGGTCACGGGGGTCCTGGTGCCGGCCTCCGACCCGGACGATCCGCGCCTCGCGGAGGTGCTGGCCCGGCTGCGGGCGCTGCTCCCCGACGTCGGCCCGGACGCGGGCCCGGCCGGCGCCTGAGCCCGGTATCACCCGGAGCTCACACCGGGCTGGACGCGTGCAGGTGCGCGATCGCCCAGCCCTGCTCCGGGTCGCGCCGGCAGACCAGGGTCAGCCGGAACGGCATCGTCACGTCCCCCTCCCGGCGGGCGGCGGTCTCGCGGCCGAACGCGACGACCCAGCCGGCGTCCCCGGCTGCGTGCACCTCGCGGTAGTCCCACTCGAAGGTGAACCGGGTCTCCTGCTGGGCGTAGACGTCGAAGAAGAGGTGCAGCCGGTCGGTGCCGATCAGCGCCAGTCCCTCGGAGGTGACCAGGGAGGCGTGGTCGCGGGTGAACACGCGTTTGAGGCGCTCGGCGTCCTGCGCGCCGAACGCCTCCGAGAACTCGTCCAGGACGGCGTCCAGCTCGAGCATGGTTCCACCCTGTCCGGCGAGCGGCGGTCACCACAGGCCGGTCCGGACCAGCACGGGCCGTGCCCCCGGTGGGGCTCGAACCCACACTGGATCGCTTTTAAGGCGACTTCCTCTGCCGATTGGGATACGGGGGCAGGGACCAACCTAGAGGGCGGTCCGCGTCACCGAGCCAGGGCCCGTGCGCGGCCCAGCACGTCGTCGAGCATCTGCTCGGTCAGCTTCCCGGTGAACGTGTTCTGCTGGCTCGGGTGGTAGCAGCCGAGCAGCACCACCGGGCCGGCCGGGCCGACCAGGGTCGCCTCGGCACCGTGGCCGAAGCGCGGCTTGGGGGTGGGCACCGCGAAGCGGGCGCCCCGGAACGCGCGCAGTGCGGCGTCCCAGCCGAACGACCCCAGCGCGACCACGACGCGCGCGTGCGGGGCGAGCAGCCCGACCTCGCGGTTCACCCACGGGGCACAGGTGTCGCGCTCCTCGGTGGTCGGCTTGTTCAGCGGCGGGGCACAGCGGACCGCCGCGACCATCCGGGCACCGAGCAGGCGCTGCCCGTCGCCGGCGTGCACCGACGTCTCCCGGGCGGCCAGGCCGGCCCGGTGCAGCGCCGCGAAAAGCCAGTCGCCGGAACGGTCGCCGGTGAAGATCCGCCCGGTCCGGTTGCCTCCGTGCGCGGCCGGTGCGAGCCCCACGATCAGGACCCGCGCCTCCGGGTCCCCCCACCCGGCGATCGGGCGGCCCCAGTACGGCTCGCCCGCGAACGCCGCCCGCTTCTCCACCGCGACGTCCTCACGCCACTGCACGAGGCGCGGGCAGGCCCGGCAGACCGAGACCCGGGCGTCCAGGTCGTCCAGGCACGCGTCGCCGGCCAGGCGGCGTACGTCGTCGCGGTCGTGCGCAACCGGGGTGTCCGCCGTTGCCGGGTCGTCCGGCCAGCCGGTGCCGGGCGGCACCGGAGACGCGAACCGCTGCCCGATCACAGGATGGGGCAGCGGTACGGCGGACGGGACGGGGACGTCCCGGGCGTTGGTGCTCAGATCGTCGATCCCGGGGTCTCGGCGGCGTGCTCGCCTCCGCCCGGACGGACCTTGGAGACCGCGGCGCCGGCGGCGGCGGTGACCTTGTCGGCGACCACCGGGGCCTGGGCCTTCACCGTCTCCTCGGCCTTGTGCACGGTGCTCTGCACGGTCGGGTTGCTCGCGAACTGCTGGTAGCGGTTCTTGATCTGCTCGTAGCGGGCGCGACCGGCACGGGCGCCGAGCACGTAGCCGATGCCGACCAGCAGCAGGATCTTGAGCACGCGCATGGGGGACTCCTCCTCGAGACGTGGTGTCCCCCCGACCGTACCCAATCCCCCGCAGGGGCACACGACGGGCACCCACCTGGCGGGCTCACCCGTCGACGAGCGACCAGGCGATCCCGTCGAGGATGTCCGCCTCCGACACCACCAGCCCCGCGGCCCGGGTGCGGCGCAGCACCCGGTCGAGGACCAGCGCCCCCGCGCCGATCACGTCGGCCCGGCCCGGGTGCATGAACGGCAGCGCGCGGCGCTCGGCGAGCGTCATCGCCAGCAGTCGCTCGGTGGCGGCATGCACGTCCTCGACCGCGAGCACGGACTGGTCGATCGCGTCACGGTCGTACGTCGGGAGGTCGAGCACCGCCGCCGCCACCGTCGTGACCGTGCCCGCGACCCCGACCACGGTGGCCGCAGCCGCCGGGTCCACCGGGCAGGCGTCGAGGTGGGCGTCGATGTCCGCGGCCGCCGCCGCGACCTCGGTCGCGGTCGGCGGGTCGGAGCGCAGGTGCCGCTCGTGCATGCGGACCGACCCGATGTCCATCGAGTGCTCCGCGGTCGGCTCCCCGTCGCCGAGGATCAGCTCGGTGGATCCGCCGCCGACGTCGACCACCAGCACCGGCACGGCCGGCCGCTCGCGCAGGTGCCGGACCGCGCCGTCGTACGCCAGCCGGGCCTCGGCGGGGCCGGTGACCACGTCGGGGTCGACGCCGAGCCGCGCGTGGACGCCGGCCGCGAACACCGCGGCGTTGCCGGCGTCCCGGGTGGCGGACGTGGCGCAGAAGCGGATCCGCTCGACCGGGTGGCGGGTCACGAGCGCGGTGTACTCGTCGATCGCGGCGAAGGTGCGCTGCAGCGCCTCGTCGGCCAGCACCCCGGTGCGGTCGACGTCCTGGCCGAGCCGGACCACCCGGGACTCGCGTTCGAGCTCCGGTCCGTCGGGCAGGTCGGCGACCAGCAGCTTGATGGTGTTCGTCCCGCAGTCGACCGCGGCGACGACCGTCACTGCTCGTCCGGGGTCAGGCAGGGGCCGCTCGCCCACCAGTCGCCCAGCCGGTCGAGCACCTCGTCGCCGAGCGGGTTCACGCCACGGCCCTGGGCGAGGGACTGGCCGGCCAGCACGTGCAGGCACTTCACGCGGTCGGGCATCCCGCCGGCGGAGACGCCGTCGATCTCGGGGACCTCGCCGATCGCGGTGCGGGCGGCGAGGTAGGCGTCGTGCGCGGCGGCGTACGACACGGCGAGCTCGGGGTCGGTGCCGAGCCGGTCCTGCATCTCCTTCATCAGCCCGGACGCCTCGAGCGTGCCGATCCGGGACGCCGCGCGCGGGCAGGTCAGGTAGAAGGTCGTGGGGAACGGGGTGCCGTCGTCGAGGCGCGGCTCGGTGGTCACCACGTCGGGGTTGCCGCACGGGCAGCGGTGGCCGACCTCGTGGATGGAGCGCGGGCGGCGGCCCAGCTGACGCTCGACCGCGGCCACGTCGTCGTCGGAGATCACGGGATGCTCGCTCGGCTGCTCACTCGGACGGTGCCTCGATGGTGCCGGCGGGCTTCTGCTCGTCCTTCGCGGACGGCGGGTGGCCGGCTGCCTCGACCGACCGCCAGGTCGTCGACCACCAGGCGGTCGGCGCACGGTCGTCACCCGGCGTGGTCTCCGAGAGGGTGTCGCTGGGCTCGATCGGCTCGCCGTCCTCGCCGAGGAAGACGTAGCTCTTCTCCCCCACGAAGACGTAGTTGAGCCGCTGCCGCGCCTGCTGCGCGACGTACGAGTCGTCGTCCCAGCGCCGCTTCTCGCGCTCCAGCTGCTGGATGTCCTGGCCGGTCTCGGCGATCTGCGCGTTGAGGTCGTTGATGTGCTGCCGCTGCTGGAGGTACGCGCGGAGGCTGGACGCGTAGGACACGGTCAGCACCGCGAGCACCAGCACCAGGATCGCGGCGCGCCCGGTCAGCCGCGGGCGCCGGGTACCCCGGGGCCCTCCCGGCCGGCGCGGGGCGCGGCTGGAGCGGTCGGCAGCACGGTCGGCAGCACGGTCGGCGGCCCGGTCGGCGGGGCGGGCGCCGGGGGACGACGGCGTACGCCGCGACGGCCCGGGCGAGCGCCCGGGTCCGGAGCGGCTGCGCGGGCGCTGCCCCCGCGGCGTACGTCGGTCGTCGGCCATGTCTCCCCGTCAGCCCGTCCGGTCAGCGCTGGAACCGCGGGAACGCGGAGGCGCCGGCGTACCGGGCGGCGTCGCCGAGCTCCTCCTCGATCCGCAGCAGCTGGTTGTACTTCGCGACCCGCTCGGAGCGGGCCGGGGCGCCGGTCTTGATCTGGCCGCAGTTCGTGGCTACCGCGAGGTCGGCGATGGTGACGTCCTCGGTCTCGCCGGAGCGGTGGCTCATCATGCAGCGGAAGTTGTTGCGGTGCGCGAGGTCGACGGAGTCGAGGGTCTCGGTGAGCGAGCCGATCTGGTTGACCTTGACCAGCAGCGCGTTGGCGGACTGCTCCTTGATGCCGCGGCCCAGGCGCTCGACGTTGGTCACGAAGAGGTCGTCGCCGACGATCTGGGTCGTGTCGCCGAGCTGGCCGGTCAGCGTCGTCCAGCCGGACCAGTCGTCCTCGTCGAGCGGGTCCTCGATGGAGACGATGGGATACGACGCGACGAGGTCGGCGTAGTAGGCGGTCATCTCCTCGGCGGACTTCTTCTGGCCCTCGAAGGCGTACTTCTTCTTGTCGTGGAACTCGCTCGCCGCCACGTCGAGGGCGAGCGCGATGTCCTTGCCGAGCTTGAAGCCCGCGGCCTTGACCGCCTCGGCGATCAGGTCGAGCGCGGCCCGGTTGGACGGCAGGTCGGGGGCGAAGCCGCCCTCGTCGCCGAGGCCGGTGGCCAGGCCCTTCTTCTTCAGCACGGACTTGAGCGCGTGGTAGACCTCGGCGCCCGAGCGCAGCGCCTCGCGGAAGGTCGGGGCGCCGATCGGCGCGATCATGAACTCCTGGATGTCGACGTTGGAGTCCGCGTGCGAGCCGCCGTTGAGGATGTTCATCATCGGCACCGGCAGCAGGTGCGCGTTGGGGCCGCCGACGTACCGGTAGAGCGGGAGGCCGGCGCTGTCCGCCGCGGCCTTCGCGACCGCCAGGCTGACGCCGAGGATCGCGTTCGCGCCGAGGTTCGCCTTGTTGGGCGTGGCGTCGAGGTCGAGCATCGTCTGGTCGACGACGCGCTGGTCGTCGGCCTCGAGACCCTCGATCGCGGGTCCGATCTTGTCGACCACCGCGGCGACCGCCTTCTCGACCCCCTTGCCGAGGTAGCGCTTTCCGCCGTCGCGGAGCTCCACCGCCTCGAACGCGCCGGTGGAGGCGCCGCTCGGGACCGCGGCGCGGGCGAGCACGCCGTCCTCGAGGAGGACCTCGACCTCGACGGTGGGGTTGCCGCGCGAGTCGAGGATCTCGCGGGCGCCGACTGCTGCAATGGATGCCACGGCACTGCTCCTGCGCTGGTGGTTCGGGCTGGGTGGTCGGGGCTGATGGTTCGGGCGACGTGCCCGGGAACGACCCCGGGAAGCGGACGGCCCTCAGCCTAGCCCTGTCGGCCGGTGGTTCCCGGGAGCACCCGCTCGACGGGACCTCCTTCGCCCACGTGCCCGGAATTGCGCGCCGAGGTGCCCCGAGTTGCGCACCCGCGGCCGCAAGACCGGGCACCTCGGCCACCAAGACCGGGCACCTGGGCTGGTCAGCGGTCGGCGACGAGGCGGCGTACGGCGTCGCGGAGCGCCTGCTCCGGGTCGACCCCGGCACCGCGGGCCTCGGCCACCAGGGCGAGCAGCCGCTCGCCCACGTCGGTCGCCGGGTCGGCGGCAGCGGCATCGTCAGGGCTGGCCGCTCGGCCCGCAAGACCTGGCCGTTCGGCGCGCGGCTCCTGGCCTGTCGTGCGGGCGAGGCGGTCGAGGGCCTTGTCGGCGAGGAGCAGCGCGGGGAGCGTGGGCGGCAGGCCGTCGAGCACGGAGGTGCGCTGCTTCTCGGAGGCCTTGATCGCCTCCCAGACCTCGTTGATCGTGGCCGGGTCCGTCGCGCGAGAAGAGCCGTCGGCCCCGAACACGTGCGGGTTGCGGCGGCGCAGCTTGGCGATCAGGTCGCCGGCGACGTCGTCGATGGTGAACTCGCCGCGCTCGGTGGCGATGACGGCGTGGAAGTACACCTGCAGCAGGAGGTCGCCGAGCTCCTCGCGAAGGTGCGCCCAGTCACCGGACTCCTCGCCGGTGTCGATCGCCTCGAGGGTCTCGTGGGTCTCCTCGAGGAGGTACCGGGCCAGCGAGCGGTGCGTCTGCCCCGCCTTCCAGGAGCACTCGGCCCGCAGCAGCGCCATCACCTCGGCGAGCTCGAGCAGCGGCCGTCCGCTCTCGGACGACCCGGTCGGGTCCGGGCTGCCGGTCACCCGCAGACTTGCGACGGCGGCAGCGCGTCGGCGTACGCGGTGTCCCGGGAGTTGAGGGGCGGCAGCGTCGCGCCCTTGCGGGCCAGGTCGCTGACGGCGACCGAGAGCCCGCCGTCGGGGGCCACGACGTCGCCCTTCTCGTCGATCGTGCCGAAGCGCGGGTCGACGGTGACGTCCTGCTTCTCCATCCACTCCCGCAGGATCAGCCGGCCGCGGTCGTAGGCCTGCTGGTCGTCCAGCGGCTTGCCCTCCTGGATCAGCACCTCGCGGCCGGCGCGGACGTAGACCCACGCGGCGTACTCCTGCGCGGTGCGCACCTTCTTGAACGCCTCGACGTCGGAGGCCGGCACGTTGGCCTGCGTCGCCTCGTCGTCGAGGCCGGCGATGGCCTGACGGTAGGACGCGGGCGGCGTCCAGCCGCGCTCGTCGGCGTACCGGTGCAGCAGCTCGTCCTGGATCAGGATGTTGAGCGACAGGGCCCGCAGGGTCACCATCGGGAAGGCCAGGTCGCCCTGCTTGAGCGACGGCTCGTTGAGGGAGCAGAACTCGTCCGCGAAGTCGTCGGCGGTGCTCATCGAGATGTCGTGTCCCTCGACGACGGCTGCCTGGCCCGGGTGGACGTCGGCGGCGCTGCAACCGGTGGCGAGCGCGCTGACGGCGAGCGCGGCGACGGCGTACGTGCGGAGAGACCTCACGAACTGGGCTCCTTGGAATCGTTCGGGTCGAGCACGGAGTCGATCACCCCGCGGGCCCATTCAAGCAGGGCCTCGTCACGCAGCGCCTGCACCCCCATCCCGGGGCGGGGCACCAGCACGGTCTTCGTCGGCGCCTTGACCAGGGACTTCGGGTAGAGGCGGTTCAGGCGTACGACGCGCGAGTCGGGCAGGGTGACCGGGGCGAAACGCACGTTGCGCCCGGCCATGGTGACCTCGGCGATCCCGGCCCGGCGGGCGCGGGCCCGGAACCGAGCGACCTGGAGCAGGCTGGTGACCGGCTTCGGCGGGTTGCCGTAGCGGTCGAGCATCTCCTCGTGCAGCAACGCGACGTCCTCGTCGGAGCGCACCTCGGCCAGCCGCTTGTACATCTCGAGCCGCAGCCGCTCCGACGGGATGTAGTCGTGCGGCAGGTGCGCGTCGATCGGCAGCTCGATCCGGACCTCCTCGAGCTCCGGTTCGGCGTCACCCCGGAACTCGTGCACCGCCTCGCCGACCAGTCGGACGTAGAGGTCGAAACCGACGTCGGCGATGTGGCCGGACTGCTCGCCGCCCAGCAGGTTGCCGGCGCCTCGGATCTCGAGGTCCTTCATCGCAATCGCCATGCCACCGCCGAGGTCGGAGTGTTGGGCCAGCGTGGCCAGCCGCTCGTGCGCGGTCTCGGTGAGCGGCTTCTCGCTCGGGTAGAGGAAGTAGGCATAGGCCCGCTCCCGCGACCTGCCCACGCGGCCGCGCAGCTGGTGCAGCTGCGAGAGGCCGAGGGTGTCGGAGCGCTCGATGATCATCGTGTTCGCGTTGGACACGTCGAGGCCGGACTCCACCAGGGTCGTGCAGACCAGGACGTCGAAGCGCTTCTCCCAGAAGTCGAGCATCACCTGCTCGAGCTGGCGCTCGTTCATCTGCCCGTGCGCGGTCGCGACCCGCGCCTCGGGCACCAGCTCGTGGATCCGCTGGGCGGCCTTCTCGATCGACTGCACCCGGTTGTGGATGTAGAAGACCTGGCCCTCGCGGAGCAGCTCGCGCCGGATGGCCGCGATCACCTGGCGGTCCTCGTAGGCACCGACGTAGGTCAGCACCGGGTGCCGTTCCTCCGGTGGGGTCGCGATCGTGGACATCTCGCGGATGCCGGTGATCGCCATCTCCAGCGTGCGCGGGATCGGCGTCGCGGACATCGACAGCACGTCGACGCTGGTCCGCAGCCGCTTCATCTGCTCCTTGTGCTCGACGCCGAAGCGCTGCTCCTCGTCGACGACGATCAGACCGAGGTCCTTCATCCGGATGTCGGGGTTGAGCAGGCGGTGCGTGCCGACCACGACGTCGACGGTGCCGTCGGAGAGTCCCTCCATGACCTCCCGGGCCTCCTTGTCGGTCTGGAACCGGGACAGGCCCTTGAGCACCACCGGGAAGCCGCTCATCCGCTCGGTGAACGTCGACAGGTGCTGGGTGACCAGCAGCGTGGTGGGCACGAGCACGGCGACCTGCTTGCCGTCCTGCACCGCCTTGAACGCCGCGCGTACGGCGATCTCGGTCTTGCCGTAGCCCACGTCGCCGCAGACCAGCCGGTCCATCGGGACCTGCCGCATCATGTCGCCCTTGACCTCGTCGACCGTGGACAGCTGGTCGGGGGTCTCGTGGAACGGGAAGGCGTCCTCGAGCTCGCGCTGCCACGGGGTGTCGGGACCGAACGCGTGACCCCGGGTGGCCTGCCGGGCGGCGTACAACTTGATCAGCTCGGCCGCGATCTGCCGCACCGCCTTGCGGGCCCGGCCCTTGCGCCTGGCCCAGTCGGCACCGCCGAGCCGGTCGAGGCTGGGCTGCTCGCCGCCGACGTAGCGGGTGACCTGGTCGAGCGCGTCGGCAGGGACGTAGAGGCGGTCGGGCGGGCCGCCGCGCTTGGAGGCGCCGTACTCGAGGACGAGGTACTCGCGGACCGCGCCGCCGACCTCGCGCTGCTTCATCTCGACGTAGCGGCCGACGCCGTGCTGCTCGTGCACGACGTAGTCTCCGGGGCTGAGCTCGAGCGGGTCGATCTGCTTCTTGCGCCGGGCCGGCATCTTCCGCATGTCGCGGGTGGAGGCCTTCTGGCCCGAGATGTCCTCACCGGTGACCACCGCGATGCCCTGCGCGACGAACCCGTGCAGCAGGCAGCCGGTGGTGACCGTGACCACCGCGGAGTCGAGAGAGGCCGGCTCGTCGTCGAGGCGGGCGGCGAGGTCGTGCTCGCCGAGCGCCTCGACGGTGCGCTGCGCCGGTCCGTGCCCCTGATGCACGACCACCACCTTGCGACCCTCGCCGTGCCACTTCCGCATGTCGCGGATCGCGGCCTCGACGTCGCCGCGGTAGGCGTCGACCGGGTTGGCGTCGACGGTGCGCTGGGCCAGTCCGTCGTCGTCGACGACCATCTCGTCGTCGAGGCCGAACGGGCTCACCGACCACCAGGACAGGCCGGCGGCGAGGGCGTGCTCGCGGACCTCCCCGAGCTCGCGGTACGACGCGGCGCCGAGGTCGATCGGCGCCTGGCCGCCGCCGGCCGCGGCCGCCCAGCTGGCGCCGAGGAACTCCTCGCTGGTCGCCACCAGGTCGTGGGCACGGGACCGGGCCCGCTCGGGGTCGAGCAGCAGGACGTGGGTGTCCTTGGGCATCAGGTCGACCAGCAGCTCCATGTCGTCGACCAGGACCGGCGCCAGCGACTCCATGCCCTCGACCGCGATGCCGTTGGCGATCTTGTCGGTGAGCTCGACCAGCTGCGGGTGCCGCCGGCCCAGCTCGGCCGCACGCCGGCGTACGTCGTCGGTGAGCAGCAGCTCCCGGCACGGCGGCGCCCAGAGCCGGTCGACCTTCTCCAGGGTGCGCTGGTCGGCGACCGCGAACGAGCGGATCTCCTCGACGTCGTCGCCCCACAGCTCGACCCGGAGCGGGTGCTCCTCGGTGGGCGGGAAGACATCGACGATCCCGCCGCGGACGGCGTACTCGCCGCGCTTCTCGACCAGGTCGACCCGGGAGTACGCCGCGTCCGACAGGCGGCGGGACAGGTCGTCGAGGTCGATGGTGTCGCCGGGACGGAGGTCGACCGGCTCGAGGTCGCCGAGGCCCTTGACCTGCGGCTGCAGCACCGAGCGCACCGGTGCGACCACGACCTGCAGGCGGCCCTCGTCGGGGTGGCAGAGCCGGCGGAGCACGGCGAGCCGGCGGCCGACGGTGTCGCTGCGGGGGCTGAGCCGCTCGTGCGGGAGCGTCTCCCAGCTCGGGAAGTAGCCGATCGCGTCGGCGTCGACCAGGTCGGCCAGCGACTCGACCAGGTCCTCGGCCTCGCGCTGGGTCGCGGTGACCGCGAGCACGGTGCGGCCGCGGTCGGCGAGGCCCTTCACCACGAACGGGCGCAGCCCGGCCGGGCCGGTGAGGTCGAGCGCGGCGACGCCGTCGACGTCGCCCATCGCTGCGGTGAGGGTCGGGTCGGCGAGGACCGCGTCGGCGAGGCCTTGCAGGCGCACGGGTCGAACCTTTCGGGGGACAGCACGAGCGCCCCCTGCCGGCGACGGCGAGGGGGTGGACGGGGCGATTCTACGGGTGCGCCCCGGAAGACCGGACCGACGTCGAGGACGCACGGCGGGGTCTCGTCGCCACCGGTGACCCGGTGACCGTGACGACGGCGGACGGGCGGACGGTCTTCGACATGACCGAGTTCGGGTACCTCGACGCCGACTGCCCCGACACCGTCCACCCGAGCCTCTGGCGGCAGGCGCAGATGTGCGCGGGCCACGGGCTCTTCGAGGTGACCGGCGGGATCTACCACGGGAACCCCGCCGTCCTCGGTCGGCTCCTGTCGCTGCTCGACACGCCCGACCCGGCGTTCCCGATCGTCACGCCGTAGTACTCGTCGCCGTCTGCAAGGGTGGCGGCATGCTCTGGACCCGCTCGGGCGGCCGCGACGACGGACCGCTGCTGGTGATGCTGCACGGGCTCGGCGCGACCGCGGAGGTGTGGCGCGGTGTCGAGGCGCTGCTTCCGGACGCGTGGGAGGGCGGGTGGCTGGCCGTCGACCTCGCCGGCCACGGCCGCTCCCCTGCCCTGCCGACGTACTCCTTCGCCGGGCACGCAGCCGCCGTCGCCGACCTGCTGCCGGACGGCCGCGACGTGGTGCTGCTGGGTCACTCGATGGGCGGGATGGTGGCGCTGGACCTGGCCGCCGGCCGTCCCGACGTACGCCGCGTGGTGGCGTTCTCGGTCAAGACCTGGTGGCCGCCGGCCCACGTGGAGGGGATGCGGGCCCTGGCCGCGAAGCCGCGGCGGGTGCTCGCCACCCGCGAGGAGGCTCTGGTCCGGCACGCGAAGGTGGCCGGGCTGGCCGGCCTGCTGCCGCCCGACGACCCTGCCCTCGACGCCGGCGTCACGCAGACCGGGGACGGGTGGACGGTCACCCAGGACCCGGGCACCAACGACCTCGGCACCCCCGACATCGCGGCGGCCCTGGCCCGGGTCGGCGTACCGGTGGTGCTTGCGCGGGGCTCGGAGGACCCGTTCGTCCGCCCGGAGAACGTCAGCGACCTCGTGGACGACCCGGTCACGCTCGCGGGCCTCGGCCACAACCCGCACGTCGAGAAGCCGGCCGCGGTCGTCGACCTGCTGCGAGCCGTCTCGTTGTCGTAGTCTTTCCATTCCTGGAGTCGGGGTGTCGAACAGGCGCGGAGGTGACATGCACACCTCCATGCTGCCGGCCGCAGAGCTCCACCTGCACCTCGAAGGCACCCTCGAACCCGAGACGATCTTTGCGATCGCGGAACGGAACAAGATCGCGCTGCCGTACTCGAGCATCGACCAGCTGCGGGCACGCTATGCCTTCACCGACCTGCAGTCGTTCCTGGACCTGTGCTACACCAACATCGACGTCCTGCGGACCGCCGAAGACTTCGCCGACATGACGACGGCCTACCTGGAGCGCGCGGCTGCGGCGGGGCTGCGGCACGCTGAGGTCTTCCTCAACCCCCAGGCACACACTGCCCGGGGGGTCCCCCTGCCCGACGTCATGGCGGGAGTCGCCAGCGCCCTCTCCGGGTCGCTACGGACTCATGGGCTGAGCACCGGGCTGATCGTGGCGTTCCTGCGGGACGAGAGCGAGGAGTCGGCGATGGCAACCCTGGACGCAGCCCTGGCCCTGGACGCAGCGTTCATCGGCGTGGGTCTCGACTCCGCTGAGGTAGGGCACCCTCCGTCGAAATTCGCCACGGTGTTCCAACGCGCTCGCGCCGAGGGGCTGCACCGCGTGGCCCACGCTGGTGAAGAAGGTCCACCCAGCTACATCTGGGAGGCCCTCGACGTGTTGGGCGTGGAGCGGATCGACCACGGCGTGCGCTGCCTCGAGGACGACCAGCTCGTCCGGCGCCTCGTTGAGGACCAGGTGCCGCTGACCGTGTGCCCTCTGTCGAACGTGAGCCTGAGAGTAGTTGACGACATCGCCTCACACCCGTTGCCAACCATGCTGGAGCGAGGGATCAAGGTGACCGTCAATTCTGACGACCCGGCGTACTTCGGTGGTTACGTCGACGACAATCTCGACGCCCTCACCCAAGCCGGCCTTCTCACACGTGCAGACCTCGCGACGCTGGCTCGCAACTCGATCGAGGCATCCTTCGCCGATCCCGGACGCAAGCAGCAACTACTGACTGAGCTGAGCGTCGCGCTCAGCGAACCGGAGGGCAAGCACGGCGGGACTCCCGGCCGACCGACCTAGCCACAAGGCGTCCCTGGCGATCCTCATCTGGACCAACGACGTGTGCGACACGACCTAGGCGCAGCGCTCCCGGAGCGTCGCCACGCCGTCGTCGGTCAGCGCGTCACAGGCCACACCGCGCCCGGTGGCAGCCACCAGCACGTCGATCAGCACGTTGGAGCCCTTGTAGAAGTCGATCACCCGGCGCACGGCACCCGGGCTGCAGGTGTGCCGGATGCCGAGCGGACGCCGGATGTCCTCGCTGTGCACGATCGCCTCCCCGAGCCAGGAGGTCTTCGGCCCCGGCGACGCCTCAGTCGAGTCCTGCTTGCTCCGGAACTCCGCCAGCGTCGCGGCCGGGTCGTCGCCGAGAGCGGCCCGCTCCCGGGCCACCGTGGTCCACACGTCGCTCACGCCTCCAGCGAAGGGCGGTCTACGACGTACGGCGTGTGGTTGTGCGGTGCGCCCCGCACGCGGTTCCATGAGGGATGACCACCGAGCGAGGGCTGCCCGACGCCGACCCCGCCGACGTCGCGGAGCAGCAGCAGGACGTGACACCGGACGAGGACCGCGAGGTCTCCGACGACGACCGCGGCGACCTGCCGTGGAGTGCCGACGAGGGCGACGTCGCCGAGCAGCGGCGTGAGGTCCCGGCCGGCGACGACGACGACTTCGAGGGCTGACCGGAGCCATGAGCATCGTCACCCGCGGCTTCCGCGGCCGCCGGGAGGGAGCCGATGACCGGCTGCCGCCCGGGCAGTACCTCACCCACGACTTCCCGGTCCTCTCCGCCGGACCGACGCCGGTCGTGTCCCGGGACGAGTGGACCTTCACCGTGCGCAGCGAGGGCGGGGAACGTCGGACCTGGTCGTGGGCCGAGCTCACCGCGCTGCCGGTCGAGGAGGTCACCGTCGACATCCACTGCGTGACCCGGTGGAGCAGGCTCGACACCGTGTGGCGCGGCGTGTCGCTCGACGCGCTGCTGGAGGACGTCGAGAGCGCCGCGGACTTCGCGCTGGTGCACAGCCACGGCGGGTACACCACCAACCTGCCCCTGGAGGACCTCCTCGACGGACAGGCCTGGATCGCGTTCGAGCACGACGGCGACGACCTCAGCCCCGAGCACGGCGGCCCGGCCCGGCTGCTGGTTCCCCACCTGTACTTCTGGAAGTCCGCGAAGTGGGTCAGCGGGATCGACCTGCTGGTCCAGGACGAGCCCGGCTTCTGGGAGCAGCTCGGCTACCACGACTACGGCGACCCATGGCGCGAGCAGCGGTACCAGGGGGACTGAGGGCCCGCCGTACCTGGCGCCCGGCGGTGCTCGTCGAGCGCCATCCGGAGACGGCCGCCGCGAGCACGCTGGTGCTCCGGGTCGCGGACTGGCCCGGTCACCTCGCTGGCCAGCACGTCGACGTACGGCTGACCGCCGAGGACGGGTACCAGGCGGTCCGCAGCTACTCCCTCGCCGCGCCGGCCGACGGCGACCAGGTCGAGGTGACCGTGCAGCGCACCGACGGCGGCGAGGTGTCGCCGTTCCTCGCCGACGACCTCGCGGACGGCGACGCGGTCGAGGTGCGCGGCCCGCTCGGGGGCTGGTTCGTGTGGCGCCCCGAGACCCCCGGCCCGGTGCTGCTCGTGGCGGCCGGCTCGGGCGTGGTGCCGCTGATGGCGATGGTCCGGGCCCGCGCGGGCGCCAGCCGGGCGCCGTTCCGGCTGGTGCACTCGGTGCGGACGCCCGACGACCGGATCTACGGCGCGGAGCTGCGCCGCCGGGTCGCGGAGGACGCCGGGCTGGACGTCACCTGGATCTACACGCGGAAGGCGCCGGACGAGGACCGGCGCGGCACCGGCCGGCTGCAGCCGGAGGACCTGGCGGCCCACGGGTGGCCGCCCGACTTCGAACCGACCTGCTACGTGTGCGGCCCGACCGGGTTCGTGGAGGCGGCGGCGGCGATGCTGCTGGCCGCCGGCCACGACCCCGACCGGGTGCGCACCGAGCGGTTCGGCGGGTGAGAGGAGAAGCGACATGGCGGGAGCGACGTACGACGGGAACCTGCTGGCCGGCCCCTTGGCCGAGGTGTTCGCCGCCGAGGTGACGGTGGCGCACGCCCGGTGCGCCGGATGCGGCCGGGACTCGGTGGTCGCCGAGCTGGCGGTCTACGGACCCGACCCGGGGCTGGTCGCACGCTGCCCCGGCTGCTCGGACGTGCTGCTGCGGCTGGTGCGGACTCCGGACGCGACCTGGCTGGACCTCCGCGGCACGGCGGCGCTGCGTCTGCCGACCTGACTGGGTGTGTCCCTGTTGAGATCGAAGCGCCCGCTCATACAGCCGATGAGCGGGCGCTTGGTCGTGCTCGGGGCCAGGGGTTTCAGGCGGTGGCCGCTGACTGCTCCTCGCCAGTTTGCTGGTGGCGCAGGCGCTCCAGCGCGTCGCGGGCGTGCGACTTGACGGTTTCCACGGAGATGCCGAGAGCCGCAGCGGTGTCGGCCTCGGTGAGGTCGTCGAAGTAGCGCAGCACCAGCACCGCGCGCTGCCGCGGCGAGAGGCTGCGCAGGTCCTCGAGCAGCGCGATGCGGTCGGTGCCGTCTTGATGCATCACCTCCGGGACCTTCGCGGTGGTGACCTCTCGCCAGCGGCGACCGCGCCACCGGTTCACGGACTCTCGGACGAGCACCTGCCGGACGTAGCCCTCCGGGCGGTCCTGGATCCGCGTCCACTTCGGCACCACCTTGATCAGCGCCGACTGCACGAGGTCCTCGGCATCGTGATGGTTGCCGGTGAGCAGGTACGCCGTACGCAGCAGCGCGTCCCTGCGCGCGACCACGAAGTCCTCGAAGTCGACGTACCCGGTCATGACGCACCGCCAGCCAGGCCGAGCGCGTGCGCGATCAGGTCCGTGGCGAACGCGCCATGCCGCGGCGCATCAGGAGTAGCGACCACGTGGCGCAGCGACTCGTCCTCGACGCCGCGGATGTCCAGGGCGATCACCGCCCCGTCGCCGTCGTGGGTCAGTGCGAACTCGGAGCCGAGGCGACCCACGACGTCGCACAGCACCGGTATCTGCTTTCCCCCGGGGAGGTCTCGGAGGGACAGGCATTTCCGCGGATCGTCCGAGGTGAGGAACCACGGCTCCCGGCCGGCATTCTCCACGAGGTAGGGGGACCCGACGTAGGCAATGACGTCGACCTCCTTGGGCGCCGTACCCGGCTCCCACGCCCATCCCTCTGCGTCATTCAGCCATCCGTCCGCGTCCATGTCGGCGTGGCCGACCAGGTGGGTGGAATCGACCCAGGTGTACCCCTCGGTGGGCTCGAAGTCGGGCCCGAAGTCCTCGAACGCGGGCGCGTAGCTCTCTCCGCTCTCAAGGTCGTGGACCATCGGCTCGCCTGCCGACGGGTCCGACGTCTGATAGGCGATCCTGCGGCCGTCGGGCGACAGCGCGAAGTGCTTGCCACGGACGTAGTCCCTCGACACGTCGATCGGGAGCGTACCGAACTCCCCGGTCTCCGCGACGAGGCCGACCACCTCGGGCGCGCCGCCGCCTCCGCGAGGAACGAACCAGATCGCCGCCAGCGGTCCGGGCTTGTCCCCGAGATCCGGCAGCGCCTGTCCGACCGGGTACTCGATCGGCAGCGCCATGCCGGCGATCCCCGCCGGCGCGATGTCGGAGCGCTCGTCACCGCCATCGGCGAGGCGCACGCCGATCCCGGTGCCGACGACGCCCACCACCGTCAAGGCGGCCGCGAGTGCCCCGACCCGGAGGCGATGGGCGCGCTTGCCGCGCGCCCACAGCTCGGCCGCCGGCGCGCCGCCCGTGGGTGCGTCCTCGGCCAACTCCGCCAGCCGGTCGTGCAGCGTGTCCATGGGTGCCTCCGATCCGAAGAGCCTCTCACTCATCAACACGCAATGGAGTGCGGCTTTCGGGGGTCCGGTTCCGAACCGAGCTAGACCAGAGTCGTCAGGACCCCAAGGTGCCTCGGCCGTCGGAGGGGTCACGAGCGGACGCTGCCACCAGCAGCGCGCACGTCTACCGATGCTCCCCGACCGCGAAACGCGCTGTCATGGCCGCATTCCACGGCGCGTGGGTGGCACGTCGATCACGCGGCCAGCAGGCCTCTGCGTCGCTGAGTCTGTTCGCGCGAGAGGTGGCAACGTGGTCGCGATGCATGGTCGTCCTCACCCCACCCGGTGGACCTCGAGGTCGTGGTGCTGGCCGAGTATGCGGGCCGCGGCCGCGGTGACGCCATGGTCGACCAGGACCAGCTCGAGCCGGCCGGCGACGCCCTGCAGGGTCAGGTGTTCCAGCATCAACTCGCTGCCCCGGTTTCTCGTGGGTGGAGGCGGGCACGACCAGCGCCCCGACCGGGAGCCGGTGATGTCCACTGCCACGACCTGCTTGGCTCCGTTCGTGCGGCCGTACGGGCCTCCGCGGTCGTGGAAGGTGACCCCGCCGTTCGAGGCACCACGGGCCACGTGGGTGTCGATGACGACCAGTCCGCACTGGTCATCGGTCAGGGTCGCTTGGGTACGACAAGCCCGGCATGGTGACGACGCGCGCCACCGGCGCCATAGGGACACCCAGTGAGAGCCGTCAGGCCTCGGTGGCCCGCTCCGCCTCCGACCGCAGCACGCAGAACTCGTTGCCCTCGGGGTCGGCCATCACCACCCAGCCGACGCCCGGCCCGTAGTGGTTGCGCTGGTCGTCGATCTCCCGTGCCCCGATCCCGAGCAGCCGCTCGACCTCCTGGTCGCGCGAGCCTGCGGACGGACGCAGGTCGAAGTGCAGCCGGTTCTTCCCCGACTTCGCGTCCGGCACCTCGATGAAGAGGACGTGGTGGTCGCCCTCGGGGGTCTGGATCATGCACTCCGGGTGGCCCGGCTCGTTGGGGTCGCCGGGCACGTCGACGTACCCGAGGACCTCCTTCCACCACTCCGAGAGCTCGTACGCGTTGCCGCAGTCGACCGTGGTGTGCGAGATGTACGACGTCATGGCGCCAGTCTTGCCCGTCCCGTCATTTCGCGTCGACCGCATTCGCCGGGCGTGTGCCCTGCCCTGACCGGGTGACCCGCTGCGTCATCGGCCCCGCCATCCCCCTCCGCCTCGCACGACCTGGCCACTCGACACGCAAGACCTGGCCACTGGGCGATCAGACCGCGAAGCTCGCAACCACCGGCCGGTGGTCGGACCCGGGCTCGTCGACCCGGTCGCGGGGGTCGTCGTCGATCGACGGGGCGGGGCCGCCGGCAGACACCGTGCGGACGTCGTCGAGGAGCGCCCGGGACACCATCACGTGGTCGATGAGCTCGTGCCGGGTGCGGTAGACGCGGGAGTACCGCTCCTTCTCGGGGATCAGCTCGGCGAGGCTCCACAGGCGCTGCAGGTCGCCCCGGTCCGGGCGGTCGAAGCCGTCGGTCCCGATCTCGGAGCCGGGTGGCCCGAGCAGGATCTGGGTGGTCGCGGCAGCCGCCTCGTCGTTGAGGTCGCCGGCCACCAGCACCCGGTGCCGGTCGCCCTGGTTCGCGAGCAGCGTGGTGGTGAACGCGCGCACGCCAGCGGCCTCGGCCGCGCGACGGTGCAGCGCGTAGACGGCGTACCGCGCCCGCTCGTCCTCGTCCCGCGGCGCGAACCGGCCACCGGGGAAGGAGAGCAGCTTGGACTTCAGGTGGACCGAGACCACGTCGAGCAGCCGGCCACGCCCGGCCGCGTCGAGGCGGGTCGACCACGGCACCCGGACGCGCAGGCCGGGCCGGCCGATCGCCGCGAGCACCTTGCCCGCGTCGTTGACCTGCACCGGCCCGAGCCCGGCCGGGAACGCCGAGAACTGCTCGGTCTCCAAGATCCGCAGCCGCGACAGCACGCCGCACCGGATGTGGCGCTCGTCCGGCGGTGCGGTCGCGGTGTGCCAGGTACCGGGCAGCAGCGCGGCGAGGTCGTCCAGCGCGGCCGGGTCGCCGACCTCCTGCACGGCGAGCACGTGCGGCTGCAGCGCGGTGATCGTGGCCGCCAGCGCCGCCAGCTTCGCGTCGTACGCCGTCCGGTCGGTGGGCGCTCCCGCGTCCGTGCCCGGCCGGAACAGGTTCTCCAGGTTCCACGTACCGATCCGCAGCCGTGCCATGGCCGCACCTCCCTCAGGGCGTCCCTTCTCCGAGGAGGGGTCTGTGGCGAGCCGAGATACGACTGGTCCAGTCAGAGCCAGCGCCGCACCCGCCGCGCGTAGTCGTCGTACGGCGCGCCGAACCGCTCGTGCAGGAAGCGCTCCTCCGGGCGGATGGCACCCCAGAGCACGAGCAGCACCGCGACCGGGAACAGCACCAGCCCCCAGAACGTCGGCACCAGCAGCGCCAGCCCGAGGTAGAGCGCGAGCAGACCGACGTACAGCGGGTTGCGGGAGAGGCGGTAGGGCCCCTCCTCGATCATCGCCTCGGTCGACTGGCCCGGCAGCAGCCCGGTCGCGTGCCGGCGGAACAGCCACAGCGACCAGCCGTTCCAGCCCGCGAAGGACACCACCAGCGCCCACCCGAGCGGCACCCGCCACCCGCCGAGGTCGACGGGGTCGCCCCAGGCGGCCGTGACCAGGCAGCCGACGACCAGGGGCGCGCCGATCGCGACCGGCGGCCACAGCCGGAACGAGACGGTGTCGGAGCCCTCCCCCATCCCGTCATTGTGACGGGCCGGCGAGCAGCGCGTCGTCGAAGAACGCGAGCACCCGACGGGCGTACCCGTCGGGGTCGGAGTCGTAGCCGGCGGTGTGGCTGCTGTCCGTCTTCCAGAGCTGCTTCGGCTGGCCGGCCGCGGCGAAGTACTCCTCGGTCAACCGCTCCCCGCCCTGGCCCCGCGCGGCGTAGATGAGCAGGAGCGGGCGCGGAGCGATGCTCGGAACCAGGTCCTGGAGGCCCTCCGGCGGCAGGTGTCCGGAGAACAGCGCGGTTCCCAGGGTCGTCGACGTCCAGACGGGGAGCTCGAGCCACTTCTCCATCCCGGGCAGCGCGACGGCCTCGCGCGTCGAGCGGATGCCCGCGCCCTCGGACACCACGGCCCGCAGGTCCTCGTTGCCGGCCGCGGTCTCGAGCAACAGCTCGCCCCCCACCGAGAAGCCGATGCCCCCGATCCGGTCCGGGTCGACCTCCGGTCGGTCCCGCAGGAACGCGACACCGGCCTCGACGTCGGGTACGCCGCCCCAGCCGAGCGCGTTCGGGTCGCCCTCGTTGCCGCTGGCCCCGCGCCGGTCGTACAGAAGCACGCCGTACCCCGCGTCGGCGAGGAACCGCGCCGCGTCGTGGCCCGGCCCCCGGCCCGGGAACGCGATCACCGCCGCGCCGTTCCGCGACGGTACGTAGGTGCCGTTCAGGTCGATACCGTCGCTCGTGGTCAGCGTGACCTCGGTGTGCTCGTGGTCGCCGAGGTCGCCAGCGACCTCCCCGGTGCCGACGTGGGTGTAGCCGTAGGTCAGGAGGAACGGGAGGACGACGTACCCGAGCAGCAGCACCGCGGCCACGGTGATGCCGGCACGCCGGACGTAGCGGCGCAGGCGGCGGTCATCGGTACGCCGCGACCGCCAGAGGAGCACCGCTGCGAGCCCGATCAGGACGATCCCCGCCGGCAGCACGAGCAGCCCCGTCCAGTCGTCCCCGGACGCCCCGGCGTCGCTCCGCGCGGCCTGCCAGGCCTCGCCGGAGACCACCAGCGCGAAGAGCCCCAGCAGGAGCGCGATCACCGCACGCGCTCCCGGGCGGACGACGCCGTACCCCCACACCGCCAGCCCGAGCAGGCCGAGCGTGGCCAGCCCGGCGACCCAGTGGTCGGCGGCGGACGTGCCCGGCTCGGGCTGCACGAACGAGTCGTCGACGACGTGCACCGCGAGCACCGCGACCGCGCCGACGAAGGTCGCCCGACCGACGTCCATGCCCGATTCGACCACCGGGCGGGGTGCCCGGCAATGACCCGTGCGGGCCCGGTGGACGGCCCTCGGAGCGACCCAGCACAGCCTCACCCGTCTCGGGCGAGCCGGGGGCGGTGGCGCGCGGGCACGATGAGCCGGGACCGACGAGAGGAGCCCGGCATGACCACGAAGGACGACTTCACCGACGAGGAGTGGGCCCGGGTGGTGCGGGCTCCGTTCGTCGCCGGGCTGGCGATCACGCTGGCCGACCCCGGCGGCCCGTTCGAGGCAGCCAAGGAGACCATGGCGACCCTGAAGTCGGCGACCAACCCACCCAGCCGCGAGCAGCTGCTGGCCGACGTCGCGCTCGAGGTCCAGGCCATGTCCCAGGAGCACCAGCACCCCCTGAAGGGCTACCGGCCGGCCAAGGGGGAGGCCCCGGGCCGCCAGGTCCTCGACGAGCTCCGCGACGTGCAGGCCGTGGTGGCCGCCAAGGCGACACCCGAGGAGGCCTCGGCCTTCGCCGGCTGGCTGGTCGCGTCCGCCAAGGCCGCCGCGGAGGCGGCCAAGGACGGCGGGTTCATGGGGTTCGGGGCGCAGCAGGTCAGCGAGCGCGAGCAAGACATGCTGGACCAGGTCGCCGCGGCTGTCTCCGGGTGACCCGGACCGTCAGAGCCGGGACTGGATCCCGGCCAGGAGCTGGCGCGCCATCACGATCCGCTGCACCTGGTTCGTGCCCTCGTAGATCTGGGTGATCTTGGCGTCGCGCATCATCCGCTCGACCGGGTAGTCGCGGGTGTAGCCGTAGCCACCGAGCACCTGCACCGCGTTGGTGGTGACCTCCATCGCGACGTCGGAGGCGAAGCACTTCGCGGCGGCGCCGAAGAACGTGAGGTCCTTGTCGCCGCGCTCGGAACGGCCGGCGGCGGCGTAGGTCATCTGGCGGGCGGCCTCGACCTTCATGCCCATGTCCGCGAGCAGGAACTGCAGGCCCTGGAAGTCGGCGATCGGCTTGCCGAACTGCTGTCGCTCCTGGGCGTAGCCGAGCGCGTAGTCCAGCGCGCCCTGGGCGACGCCGACCGCCTGGGCGGCGATGGTGACCCGGGTGTGGTCGAGGGTCTTCATCGCGGTCTCGAAGCCGGTGCCCGCAGGCCCGATCATCCGGTCGGCCGGGATACGGACGTTGTCGAGGTAGACCTCGCGGGTCGGGGAGCCCTTGATGCCGAGCTTCTTCTCCGGCGCACCGAACGAGACGCCCTCGTCGGACTTCTCGACCACGAACGCCGAGATGCCCTTGCTGCGCGCCTCGGGATCGCTGACCGCCATCACCGTGTAGAACTCGCTGACCCCGGCGTTGGTGATCCAGCGCTTCACGCCGTTGAGCACCCAGTGGTCGCCGTCGCGGACCGCCTTGGTCTTCATGCTCACCGCGTCCGAGCCCGCGTCCGGCTCGGACAGGCAGTAGGAGAAGCCGCCCTCGCCGGCCGCGAGCTTCGAGAGGTACTTCTTCTTGAGCTCCTCCGAACCGGAGATCTGCACCGGCAGCGAGCCCAGCTTGTTGACCGCGGGGATCAGGCTGCTCGACACACAGGCCCGGGCGACCTCCTCGATCACGATCACCGTGGCCAGCGCGTCCGCACCCGCGCCGCCGTACTCCTCGGGCACGTGCGGGGCGTGGAAGTCCGCCGCCTGCAGCGCGTCGGCCGCCTCCTGCGGGTAGCGGGCGTTCTCGTCGACGTCCGTGGCGTACGGCGCGACCTTGGCGTCGCACACCGCCCGGACCGCCTCGCGGATCGCCTGGTGCTCCTCGGACAGGGCGTACATCGGGTACTCGTCGGCCATGCGGCGGATTCTAGTCCCGAGGTGAGCGTTCGTTAACCGTGAGGTACGTCTCCCCACTGGGTACGTTGGCCCCATGACCGAGTGGCAGGACCGGGCCAGCGTCGACCTGATGCTCGACGACCTCGAGACGTGGGCGATCGTCGGGCTGTCCGGCAACCCCGACCGCACGGCGTACCGCATCGCGCGGCTGCTCCAGCGTCGCGGCAAGCGGATCGTCCCGGTCCACCCGGACGCCCCGACCGTGCTCGGCGAGCAGGGCTACGCGAGGCTCGCCGACGTGCCGTTCCCGATCGACGTGGTCGACGTGTTCCGCCGCTCGGAGTTCGCCGGCGAGTTCGCCGACCAGGCCGTCGCGGTGGGCGCGCGGGCGGTGTGGTTCCAGCTCGGGGTGATCGACGAGGACGCGTTCAAGCGGACCGTCGCGGCCGGGGTACCCATGGTCATGGACACCTGCCCCGCCATCGAGTGGCGCCACCGGGCCGCATGAGCGCCGGTCGGCCGGGCAGCGACCTCCCGGTCCCGCCCGGCCCCGGCCTCCCGCGCGGGCTGGTGATCCCCGCCGCCGAGCTGGTCGAGCGATTCTCCCGATCCCCCGGGCCCGGCGGGCAGTCGGTGAACACGACGGACTCCCGGGTCGAGCTCGAGTACGACGTCGGGTCGTCGTCGGCGCTCACCGACGCCCAGCGCTCCCGGCTGCAGGAGCGGCTGGAGTCCCGGCTGACCGGCGGCCGGCTGGTCCTGGTCGCCTCCGAGCACCGCTCCCAGCACCGCAACCGGGTCGCCGCCCGCGAGCGCCTCGCCGCACTCGTGCGCACCTCCCTGGCACCCCCGCCGGCACCGCGCCGGGCCACGAAGCCGACCCGCGGCTCGCAGCGCCGGCGCCTGGAGGCCAAGCGCCAGCGCGGCGAGGTGAAGTCCCTGCGCGGCCGGGTCCGCGGCGACGGCTGAGGGGTTTCGAGACGGTTTTCGAGACGGGTCTCGAGACGGGTTTCGAGACGCTCGCTGGCGCTCGCTCCTCAACCACCGGTGGTCGAGGGCCGAGCCCATCGGTGGTTGAGGGGGCCGAGCCCATCGGTGGTTGAGGAGGGCCGAGGCCCGTCTCGAAACCACTACTTCGGACGCTGGTCGCTGATCCGCTTCGCCTTCCCGAGCGACCGCTCGAGCCCGTGCGGGTCGGTGACCTCGACCTTCGCGGTGACCCCGATCAGGTTCTTGATCCGCTCGGCGAGCGCGCGGGCGAGCGAGTCCCGGTCGACGTCGGAGTCGACCGCCTCGACGCGCACGGTGAGCTCGTCGAGGTTGCCGGGGCGGGTCAGCACGCACAGGTAGTGCGGGGCCAGCCCCTCGACGGCGAGGATCTGCTCCTCGACCTGGGTCGGGAACACGTTCACGCCACGCACGATCATCATGTCGTCGGTGCGCCCGGTGACCTTCTGCATCCGCCGGAACGCGGGGTACGCCGTGCCCGGGAGCAGCCGGGTCAGGTCCCGGGTGCGGTAGCGGACCACCGGCATCGCCTGCTTGGTCAGCGACGTGAACACCAGCTCACCCTCCTCGCCGTCGGGCACCGGCTCGAGGGTGACCGGGTCGACGATCTCGGGCAGGAAGTGGTCCTCCCAGACATGCAGCCCGTCCTGGGTCTCGCCGGCCTCCTGGGAGACACCGGGCCCCATCACCTCCGAGAGCCCGTAGATGTCGACCGCCCGGATGCCGGCCCGCTCCTCGACCGCGCGCCGCATCTCGTCCGTCCACGGCTCGGCCCCGAAGATCCCGATCTCCAGGGACGACGCGCGCGGGTCGATGCCCTGCTCCTCCATCTCGTCGAGGATGGCGAGGAAGTACGACGGCGTGACCATGATGATCCGCGGCCGGAAGTCGGTGATCAGCTGGACCTGTCGCTCGGTCATGCCACCGCTGACCGGGACCACGGTGCAGCCGAGCCGCTCGGCGCCGTAGTGCGCCCCGAGACCGCCGGTGAACAGGCCGTAGCCGTAGGCGACGTGCACGACGTCCCCCGGACGGCCACCGGCGGCACGGATCGACCGGGCCATCACCTCCGACCAGGTGACGATGTCCTCGGCGGTGTAGCCGACCACGGTGGGCTTGCCGGTGGTGCCGCTCGAGGCGTGGATCCGGTTCACCTGCTCGCGCGGCACCGCGAACATCCCGAAGGGGTAGTTGGCCCGCAGGTCGGCCTTGGCGGTGAACGGGAAGCGGGCCAGGTCGGCGAGGGTCTCGAGGTCGTCCGGCCGGACCCCGGCGCCGTCGAAGGCCTTGCGGTAGTGCGGCACGTGGGCGTAGGCCCGGCGCAGGGAGTCCCGCAGCCGGGTCAACTGCAGCTCCTCGAGGGCCTCCCGGCTCAGGTCGGGGATCTCTCCGCTCACGGCGCCTCCTCGAAGAACGTGCCGCCGATCTCCTTGCTGCGTCCGGTGAACTCGGCGACGACGGTGCCGTCGCGGGTGACGGTGACGTCATATACGCCGTCCCGGCCGGACCGGCTGCGCTCCACCGCGCTCGCGACCAGCACGTCGCCGCCGTGGGTGGGCGCACGGAAGCGGACCTCGGCGCCGGCGGCCACGGTGCGCCGGTTGTGCGAGTTGCAGGCGAAGGCGAACGCGGAGTCCGCCAGCGTGAAGGTCATCCCGCCGTGGCCGATGTCGTGGCCGTTGACCATGTCGGGGCGCACGGTCATCCGCAGCGTGGCCCGCCCCGGACCCACGTCCACGACCTCCATCCCGAGGGCCTGGCTGGCGCGGTCGTCGGCCCACATCAGGTCAGCACAGCGGCGGGCCTTCTCGTCCGGGGTCACCTGGACAGGCTAGGGCAGGTCGCCCGGGCAGCGCCCGGACCCGGCGCGCAGGGATGGTGGAACCGGGTCCGGGAGCCGACGTCTCAGGCAGCGGGGACCGGCATCTGCTCCCGCATGCGCGACAGCAGGCCGGCGAGGATGCGTGAGACCTGCATCTGCGTGACGCCGACCGCCTTGCCGATCTCGGCCTGCGTGCAGCCCCGCACGAAGCGCATCTCGAGGATCAGCCGCTCACGGTCGTCGAGCTGCTCGAACAGCGGCTTGAGCACCACCCGTGCCTCGGCCGACTTGAAGCCGGGGTCGGCACCGCCGAGCCGGTCCACGAGCCCGGCGTCGTCGGAGTCGCCGAGGTCGGCGTCCAGCGAGGTCGGGCTGAAGCAGCCGTTGGCGGCCAGCGCGTCGACGACCCGGTCGAGGGGGACGTCGAGCCGCTCGGCGATCTCGCTCGGTCGCGGCGAGCGGCCGAGCTCCTGGGAGAGCTCCCCCTCGATCGCGGTGATCCGGGCCTGCAGCTCCTGGATGGACCGCGGCGGGCGGACCGTCCAGCCGTTGTCGCGGAAGTAGCGGCGCAGCTCACCGCGCACCGTCGGGACGGCGAAGCTGAGGAAGTCGGTGCTGCGCGAGGCGTCGAAGCCCTTGACCGCCTTGACCAGCCCGAGCTGGGCGACCTGGTCGAGGTCGTCGGCCGCCACGCCCCGGCCGCGGTAGCGGCGGGCCACGTCGCTGGCGACGTTCATGTTGAGCCGGATGACCCGATCCTCCAGATCGGCGAGCTCGGCACCACGCGCGTCCATCGCTCGTTCGAGCAGGAGCCGGGTGGCTTCACGACGGGACAGTTCTGGGTATTCCGGGTCCGTATAGGCGGGTTCCGCAAGGGTTTGCCGCACGACGAACACCTCCTGGTCAACGTCGAACGCGGCAAGGGTCTGAACCACGTCATTGACGAATAAAGCACTAGTCCGTTCGGAACACAACCCCCTTAGGGGTGTAGTCCGTTCAGACCGGGTGGAGTAGCCCATTTGGGCTATGTGTGACTAGACCGTCCGCGACGACGAGGGCCAGCGCGCGGTCGAACCGCGCGGACTCCCAGTACGGCGCGCCGACCAGGCGTGCGAGGGCCTCCTGGTCCTGGGGGCCGTTGGCCTCCAGGGCACGGACGATCTGGCCCATCTCGTGGAAGACCTGACGGTCGCGCGGTCCCTCGGTGCTCGCCTTGGGGGGTGGCATGGGCATGGCGGGAGCTCCTCTCCGATGTCGGGATCTGGGGCGTTCAGGCGTGTGCCGGCTCGTTCTCTCCGGCCGGACCGCCGGGGCTGTGGGCGTCCTCGGCGGTGAGCGGCTGGGCGATGCTCTCCAGCGACTTCCCCTCGGCCTTGACGCCGAGCACCGCCTCGACCAGTCCGCCCGCGATCATCAGCACGGCGCCGATGTAGTACCCGATCGCGATGTGCGTGATGTCGCCCGAGGCCGACGCGTCGTCGATCAGCTTGCCGAACAGCAGCGGCCCGCTGATGCCGCCGGCCGCGGTGCCGACGGCGTAGAAGAACGCGATGCACAGGGCCCGGGTCTCCATCGGGAAGACCTCGCTGGCGGTGAGGTACGCCGCGCTGGCGCCGGCGGAGGCGAAGAAGAAGATGATCGCCCCGAACGCGGTGAGCGAGACGGCGGTCAGGTCGCCGAGCACGAAGCCGGCGACGCCGAGCAGCACGCCCGAGATCACGTAGGTGCCGGTGATCATCTTCACCCGGCCGAGCCGGTCGAAGAGCGGGCTCAGCAGCAGCGCGCCGAGGAAGTTGCTGAGCGCGAAGATCGCGAGGTACCAGCCGGTCTGCTTGACGTCGAGGAACGTGGTGAGGGTGTCGCCGTAGGTGAAGAAGAAGGCGTTGTAGAGGAACGCCTGCCCGATGAACAGCGACAGGCAGAGCACGGTCCGCCGCGGGTAGAGCGTGAAGACCGTCTTGGCGATCATCCCGATGCCGATGGTCTTGCGCTGGCGGATGGTGATGGTCTCGGAGACCGGCGGCAGGTCCCGACCGGTCTCGTGCGACACCGTCGACTCGATGTCGCGGACGATCTGCTCGCCCTCGTCCTCGCGGCCGTGGATGAACAGCCAGCGCGGGCTCTCCGGCACGTTGCGGCGCACCAGCAGGATGCCGATCGCGAGGATCGCACCGAGGCCGAAGGCGAGGCGCCAGCCCCACGCGGGGTCGATGATGGTCGGGTCGAGCAGCGGGATCGTGAGCAGAGAGCCGAGCGCGGCACCGACCCAGAACGAGCCGTTGATGGCGACGTCGACCCGGCCGCGGTACTTCGCGGGGATCAGCTCGTCGATCGCGGAGTTGATCGCGGCGTACTCGCCGCCGATGCCGGCGCCGGTGAGGAACCGGGCGATGAAGTACCAGGTGGCGCTCGGGGCGAACGCGGTGGCCACGGTGGCCAGCGTGTAGACCGCGAGCGTGACCAGGAACAGCTTCTTCCGGCCGAACCGGTCGGTGAGCTGACCGAAGAACAGGGCGCCGATGCAGGCGCCCGCGACGTAGACGGCACCGGCCATGCCGATGTCGGAGCTGCTCAGCCCGAGGCCGGTGGTCGGGTCCTTGAGGGCCTCGGACATCGACCCGACGATGGTGACCTCGAGGCCGTCCAGGATCCAGACGGTGCCCAGCCCGATCACCACCAGCCAGTGCCACCGGGCCCACGGCAACCGGTCCATGCGGGCCGGGATGTCGGTGGTGATCCGGCCTGTCTCCACGCTGCTCGACATGCGTTTCCTGCCTCTCAGCGCCCCACGGCGCGTTCGAGCTCGGCCTTGGTCATCGACGACCGGCCCTTGACGTTCTTGCGACGCGCCTCGGCGTACAGCTGCTCCTTGGTGCGACCTGCGGACCCGGAGTGCGAGCGCAACCCGCCGCGCCGCGACGAGGAGAGGTCCTCGGTCGAGGTGCGGCTGGCCCGGTCGGACTCCCCGCTGCGGGCCCGTTCCTTGTTGACGGTGCGCGCCGCGATCTCCTCGGCCTCGTCCTCCGACCGTCCCCGATCGGTGAGCCCGTCCTTGATGTGCTCGTACTGTCGTTCGCGCTTGCTGCTCCACTGCTGCTGGGGCACGGTGGCCACCTCCTGAGTGGTCTGGTCCACCGCGCTCTGTACCCACGGTCCCCCGGGCCATGCGCAGCCGGTTCCGGGACTGGGGTGGCGCATGCCCGGGAGTGCCGCGGGTACCACCGGGGGCGACCGGAAGGCCTCTCGGAAGGAGCCCCATGCCCGACCAGGTGAAGCTCGCGATCGTGTACTACTCGTCCACGGGGACCGTCGACGGGATGGCCCGGCACGCCGCGACCGTCGGAGGGAAGCACGGCGCCGAGGTGCGGCTGCGGCACGTCGCCGAGCACGCCCCCCGCGAGGTGGTCGAGCAGGACGAGGCCTGGCGCGCGCACGCCGACGAGGTCGCCATGGAGCCGATCGCCGAGCCCGACGACGTCGTGTGGGCCGACGCGGTCCTGTTCGGCTCGCCCACCCGCTTCGGGAACGTCGCCAGCCAGCTCAAGCAGTTCCTCGACAGCCTGGGGCCGCAGTGGGGCGACGGCGTCCTCGCCGACAAGGTGTACGCCGGGTTCACCGCCGCGGACACCGCGCACGGCGGCCACGAGTCGACGCTGCTGGCGCTCTACAACACCGTGCACCACTTCGGCGGCATCCTGGTCGCGCCCGGCTACACCGACCCCGTCAAGTTCGACGACGGCAACCCGTACGGCGCGTCCCTGGTCCGCGGCGGCGACGGCGAGGCCTTCGACGAGGCCGGCCGGGCCGCGGTCGAGCACCTCGTGGGGCGGGTCGTCGACGTCACCGGGCGCCTGCTGGCCTGACCCGGCTGGACCGCGTCAGGCCCCCCGCGTCACCTGGTAGACGAGGGCGCGGGCGATGTCCGCGAGCCGCACGTTGCTCTCGTTGCTGAGGCTGACCAGCCGGGCGAAGGCTTTCTCGGCGTCGATCGACTCCCGGCTCATGAGGATCCCCTTCGCCTGGTCGATGGTGGCCCGCGATGTCAGCGCCTCGCGGAGCTGCTCGGCCTCCCGCTCGAGCTCGCCGAGCGAGCGCAGCCCCTCCACGACCGCGGCCGCCAGGCCCACCAGCGCGACGTGGTCCGGGGCACCGTCAAGGGCGGCCCGGCACCGGTCCACCACCGCCAGCGCCCGGCCGCTCGGCGGCGCCACCTCGTCGACCCGGCAGAGGACGCCGGCGATCCCGCGGTCGCCGTGGATCGGCTCGTGGACCGGCACCCAGTGACGCTCCGCGAACCCGCCCGGCTCGCGCGAGTCGAGCACGTCGTAGCGACGTACGACGAGGTGGTTCGTGCGCGCCGTCGACAGCACCTTCTCGAAGGACCGCCCGAAGACCCCTTCCGGGTTGCCGTTCGGGTCGTCGGGGTTGCCCGGGTAGGCGTCGAACACGTGGCGGCCGAGGACCTCGTCCACGGCCTTGAACGTGGCCTGCAGCAAGGTGTGGTTGACCGCCCGGATCACCAGGTCCGGGTCGAGGGCGACGAGGCCGCTCCGCGCGTCGCGGAAGGCCGGGTCGTCGGCAAGGGCGGTGAGGTCACGGCGGGGCACGGTTCCGCTCCTGAGACGCGCAGAACGGTGCTCACCCCTGAACACCTCAGGGGAATTCCTATCACCCCGACGGCACGGCGGGGGCCGGGACCCTCCGGCTGTCTGCTCAACCGGAAGGTCCCGGCGGCGCGGACGGAGCCGCGCCTGCTGGAACCGTTCCCCGTCGTCGGCGAGGGATGCGTCGTCCGCGGCAGTTCCTCGGCGCGCCGGCCGGGTTCAGCCGGGCAGACGACGGGTCTCGACCAGCCGGGCCGCGACGTCGCGGAGCTTGACGTTGCGGTCCTGGGAGTAGCGGCGCAGCACCGCGAACGCCCGCTCCTCGTCCATCGCGAACCGCTCCATGAGGATGCCGGTCGCCTGGCCGATCAGCTGCCGGGCGTCGATCGCCTCCCAGAGCTGGGTCTGCTCGCGTGTGGAGGCGACGGCGACCGCCGCGTGCCGTGCGAGCACGTGGGCCACGTCGCGGTCCTCCTCGCCGAAGTGGTGCGGACGGACGTCGTACAGGTTCAGGCTGCCGATGGTCGCGCTGCCGGTGTGGATCCGGGTGCCCAGCATCGAGCGGATGCCGACCTCGGCGACCTCGCGGTTCCAGGTGGGCCAGCGCGGGTCGGTCGCGGTGTCCGCGACGAGCACCCCGAGCCGGTCGGCGATCACCTCGAGGTCGGGCCCCTCGCCGATCTCGAACTGCAGCCGGTCGAGGTCCTTGATGAGCGGGTCGGTGGCCGCGAACGTCTCCACCCCCCGGTCACCGTGCACGAAGATCACGCCCGCGAACGTGCAGCCGACCGCCTGGAGCGCGAACTCCAGGACCCGGCCGACGGTGTCCTCGAGCGTGGGTTCGTCGTGGAGCGAGAGGGCGAGCTGGGCGAACTCCTCCGCCGTGGTTGCCTGCATCCGTTCGAGTCAACACCGGATGCGGCCCGGTGTCCAAGGCGGTCGCCTCGGAGTGGCCGGGCACGGTGCCACCGACTGCCGGACGGGTAGGGAGTGGCACCGGACCCGTGGCCGCGACGTACCCGGACCAGACCGGTTCATGCACCCAGGTCGGCGGCCCCTCAGAAGCCGAGCCGGTGGCCCGCCTCGCCGCGGACGACCTTGCCCTTCTCCTTCGCGAGGTCGCGCAGCCCCGCCTGGAACTCGACGACCTTCGCGCGGAGGTCGGCGTCGGTCGCGGCCAGGATGCGTACGGCGAGCAGCCCGGCGTTGCGGGCGTTGCCGATCGACACCGTGGCCACGGGAACGCCGGCCGGCATCTGCACGATCGAGAGAAGCGAGTCCATGCCGTCGAGGTACTTCAGCGGCACCGGGACGCCGATCACCGGCAGCGGCGTGACCGCGGCCAGCATCCCGGGCAGGTGGGCGGCACCGCCCGCGCCGGCGATGATCACCGACAGCCCCCGGTCCGCCGCCTCGCGCCCGTAGGCGAGCATCTCGTCGGGCATCCGGTGCGCCGAGACGACGTCCGCCTCGTGCGCGACGCCGAACTCCTCCAGCGCCTCCGCGGCGGCCCGCATGACCGGCCAGTCGGAGTCGGACCCCATCACGATGCCCACCCGGGGCCCGTCGGTCCGCTGGCTCGTCTCGTCCGTCATCTCGCTCACTCGCTCTCGTTGCCGAGGTCGCCCCGGAACCACGCGGCCGCGTGCCGGGCCCGCTCCAGGCAGTCGTCGAGGTCGTCGCCGTACGCGTTGACGTGGCCGACCTTCCGCCCGGGGCGCAGCTCCTTGCCGTAGAGGTGCACGCGCAGGTGCGGGTCGCGGGCCAGCGCGTGCGGGTAGCCGTCGTACAGGCGGCCCACGTCGGGATTCGCTCCGCCCAGGATGTTGACCATCACCGTCCACCGGGCGCGCGGCGCCGGCGAGCCGAGCGGCAGGTCCATGACGGCCCGAAGGTGGTTCTCGAACTGGGAGGTGACCGCGCCGTCCTGGGTCCAGTGACCGGTGTTGTGCGGCCGCATCGCGAGCTCGTTGACCAGCACCCGGCCGTCGTTGGTCTCGAACATCTCGACCGCCAGGATGCCGGTGACGCCGAGCTCCCCCGCGACCCGCAGCGCGATCTCCTGCGCGTGCGCGGCCAGGTCGGCGTCGAGGTCCGGCGCGGGCGCCACCACCTCGTTGCAGATGCCGTCCACCTGGAGCGAGGCGACGACCGGGTACGCCGCGGCCTGGCCGCTCGGCGAGCGGGCGACGAGCGCGGACAGCTCGCGCCGGAAGTCGACGCGCTCCTCGGCGAGCAGGTGGACGTCGGCCTCCCGGGCGGCGCGGAACGCCTCCTCGACGTCCTGGACGGACCGGACGAACCACACGCCCTTGCCGTCGTAGCCGCCCCGGGAGGTCTTCAGCACGCACGGGAAGCCGAACGCCTCCACGTCATCGACCGAGTGCACCAGCGCGTTGCGCGGGCACGGCACCCCGAGCTCGGCCAGCCGCGCGCGCATGACGCCCTTGTCCTGGGCGTGCACCAGCGCCTCCGGTCCGGGACGCACGGCGAGCCCGTCGTCCTCCAGCGCGTGCAGGTGGGCGGTCGGCACGTGCTCGTGGTCGAAGGTGACCACGGCGCAGCCGTCGGTGATCTTCCGCAGCGTCTCGAGGTCGGTGTAGTCGCCGACCTCGTGGTCGGGGATCACCTGCGCGGCGGAGACGCCCTCGCCCTCGGCCAGCAGCCGCAGCGGCAACCCGAGCGCGATCGCGGGCTGCGCCATCATGCGGGCCAGCTGCCCGCCACCGATCACGGCGAGGGTGGGGGCGAGCGCGTCCGGACGGGCGGGGTCGGTCACGCCCGGGAGCCTACTGGGGCGGCCGACCGTGGTCGCGGGCGCCTACTGCCGGCGTACGGCGATCGGCTCGACCAGGCCGAACCCACGGACCGGCCGGGCCGGCAGCCGGCGGGTCTCGAACTGGTCGTCGGGCAGCAGCGCCGCTGTCGCCTCGTCGATGATCACCCGGTTGCGGCGGGCCACCGCGGTGAGCCGTGCGGCCATGTTCACCGGCGGCCCGAACACGTCCCCGAGCCGCATGACCACCGAGCCGCTGGCCAGGCCCACGCGCACGTCGGGCATGCGGGCGTCGCGGCCGATGACCTGGATGATCCCCTCCGCGATGTCGAGCCCGCGGACCGCGTCGTCGACGATGAACAGCACCGAGTCGCCGAGGCTCTTGATGATCCGGCCGCGGTGGGCGGCGACCACGTCGGAGCAGCGCGACTCGAACACCTCGACCAGGTCGCCGACCCGCTCCTCCCCGATCTCGTTGGAGAGCGCGGTGAACTGCACGATGTCGGCGAACCCGACCGTCACCTCGGTGGTCTTGAGGTCCTCGTCGGCGGACCCGAGCGCCTCGACCCGGGAGACGGCCGCGGCGAGGTGCCGGCGCCAGGCGTAGACGAGGAGCGCCTCGAACGGCCCGTTGACCTGCTCGACCATCGCGATCGCCGCAGCCAGCCGGCTGTCGCCGTTCTCGCCGGTGGCCATCCTCTGGTCCAGCCGCGGCAGCAGGGTCGCGACCTCCCAGTCCGCGAGCCGGGCCATGGTCTGCCCCACCGCCCGGGTGAGGTTGAGCGCGGTGTCGAAGTCGATGACGCCCGAGGCGACCGCCGTGCGCAGCGTGGCGAGCGCGCCCGCGTCGCCCTTCGTGAAGGCGACCTCCTCGCCGGGGTACTCCGGGAAGCCGAGCGCGCGCCAGAGGCGACGCGACTCCTCGAGGGCCTCCTCGTCACCGCCGGACACCTCTGCGGCGGTGTAGATCGGGGACTCCCGCAGGATCGCGCGCTCGAGGTCCTCGCGGGTCAGGGGCCGGTCGTCGCCGCGGGGGTCAGGTCCCATCGTCCGTGTGGTGCTGCCGGGGGTTGGCGAGGTTGTGCAGCTCCTCCGAGACCCGGAGCTGGACCTCCTCGACGCGGGGGACGTCCTCCAGCTCGACCCGGCCCTGCTCGCTGGCGTCGCTGACGATGAGCGTGCCGCAGCCGAAGAGGCGGTCGATCACGCCGATCTCGAAGTCCACCCCGCTGATCCGGTTGAGCGGGATCGTGCGGCCTTCCTTGGCGATGAGGCCCGAGCGCTTCATGAACCGCCGGTTGGTGAACGTGTACGTCGTGGTGGCCCAGCGGATCACCGGCATCAGCACCAACCACACGAGCACGACCAGGGCGACCACCCACACCACGATGGTCGGGACGTTCGCGAGCCGCCCGTCGATGGCCACCTGGGCCCAGGCGGCCGCGGCCACCACGAGGAGCAGCACCAGCAGCGGGAGGATCAGCACCTTGGGGTGCGTGCGCGTCGAGACGACGACGTGCTCGCCTTCGTTGAGGAGCCTGGGAGAGATCGCCACGGCTAGATCATGTCAAAGAGTCGGGACGCACGTGAACAACGTCACCGGCACCGACCACGGTCTCGCCGGCCGGCCCGGCGACCACGAGCCGTCCCTCGCCGTCGACGTCCATCGCGGTGCCGCGGACCTGCACGCCGCCCGGCAGCTCGACCTCGACCTCGCGGCCCAGGGTCGAGCACGCGTCGGCGTACGCCGCCCGCAGGGCGATGGTGTCCTCGAGCAACGGAAGCAGGCCGTCGATCGAGCCGAGCAGCTGGGCCAGCACCTCGGTCCGGTCCGGAGCCTGGGGCAGCTCCAGGGCGAGCGAGGTGGCCAGCGCGACCGGCAGCTCGTCGAGGGACTGGGAGACGTTGATGCCGATGCCGACCACTGCGGCCGGGCCGGTCGGGGTCTCGATCCGCTCGACCAGGATGCCGCCGAGCTTGCGCTCCTCGACCAGCACGTCGTTGGGCCACTTGAGCGCGATCGCCGGCAGCCGGTCGGCCAGCGCCGCCTGCACGGCGTACCCGGTCAGCAGCGGGATCCACGGCCACGCGGACGCGGGCAGGTTGGGCCGCAGCAGCACCGAGAACGTCAGCGCCGCGCGGGGCGGGGTCTCCCACGTGCGGTCGAGCCGGCCGCGGCCGGCGGTCTGGTGCTCGGCGACCACGACGGTGCCCTCGAGCGCGCCCGACCGGGCCCGGTCGGCGAGCACCGCGTTGGTCGAGGACGCCTCGGCGAGGATCTCCACCCCGGCCGGGAGCCGGTCGGCATCGAGGGGTGGGCGCGGGTCGGAGGTGGCATCCATGGGCACTAGATTGGCCGAAGCATCCAGAGGAGGCCAGCACACGTGAGCACGGCACAGTCCACTCCGGCCCAGTCGAACCCCGCGCCCGGCCAGGGCACCGACGTCCCGGACGACATCGACATCCACACCACCGCGGGGAAGCTCCAGGACCTCGAGCGGCGGCTCGACGAGGCGGTGCACGCCGGCTCGGCGAAGGCGGTCGAGAAGCAGCACGCCAAGGGCCGCAAGACCGCCCGTGAGCGGATCGAGATGCTGTTCGACGAGGGCTCGTTCGTGGAGCTCGACGAGCTGGCCCGGCACCGGTCCACGGCGTTCGGCCTCCAGAAGAAGCGCCCGTACGGCGACGGCGTCATCACCGGCTACGGCACCATCGACGGCCGCCAGGTGTGCGTCTTCTCCCAGGACTTCACCGTCTTCGGCGGCTCGCTGGGCGAGGTCTACGGCGAGAAGATCACCAAGGTGATGGACCTCGCCATCAAGACCGGCTGCCCGATCATCGGCATCAACGAGGGCGCCGGCGCCCGCATCCAGGAGGGCGTGGTCAGCCTCGGGCTCTACGGCGAGATCTTCCGCCGCAACGTGCACGCCTCGGGCGTGATCCCGCAGATCAGCCTGATCATGGGCTCCTGCGCGGGCGGCCACGTCTACTCCCCCGCGGTCACCGACTTCACGGTCATGGTCGACGGCACCTCCAACATGTTCATCACCGGCCCCGACGTCATCAAGACCGTCACCGGCGAGGACGTCACGATGGAGGAGCTCGGCGGCGCGCGCACCCACAACACCAAGTCCGGCAACGCGCACTACATGGGGTCCGACGAGGAGGACGCCATCGAGTACGTGAAGGCGCTCCTGTCCTACCTCCCGCAGAACAACCTCGACGAGCCCCCGGCGTACGACGACCCGGCCGTGGAGTCCTTCACCGACCTCGACCAGACGCTCGACGCGCTGATCCCGGACTCGCCGAACCAGCCCTACGACATGCACACGGTGATCGAGGCGGTGCTCGACGACGAGGAGTTCCTCGAGGTCCAGCCGCTGTTCGCGCCCAACATCGTGGTCGGCTTCGGCCGGGTCGAGGGTCGCCCGGTCGGCGTGGTCGGCAACCAGCCGATGCAGTTCGCCGGCACCCTGGACATCGACGCCTCCGAGAAGGCCGCGCGGTTCGTGCGCACCTGCGACGCGTTCAACGTCCCGGTGCTGACCTTCGTCGACGTCCCCGGCTTCCTGCCCGGCACCGACCAGGAGTTCAACGGCATCATCCGCCGCGGCGCGAAGCTGATCTACGCCTACGCCGAGGCGACCGTCCCGCTGGTCACCGTGATCACCCGCAAGGCCTACGGCGGCGCGTACGACGTGATGGGCTCCAAGCACCTCGGCGCCGACATCAACCTGGCCTGGCCGACCGCGCAGATCGCGGTGATGGGCGCCCAGGGCGCGGTCAACATCCTCTACCGCAAGGAGATCGCCGAGGCGACCGAGGCCGGCAGCGTCGACGAGCGCCGCGCCGAGCTGGTCACGGAGTACGAGGACACCCTGGCCAACCCCTACATCGCCGCCGAGCGCGGGTACGTCGACGCGGTCATCGCCCCGCACGAGACCCGGGTCGAGGTGGTCCGTGCGCTGCGGCTGCTGCGGTCCAAGCGCGAGACGCTGCCGGCCAAGAAGCACGGGAACATCCCGCTGTGAACGACGGACCCCAGGTAGCGCCCCGTGGTTTCGAGACAGGCGCTAGCGCGCCTTCCTCAACCACCGATGCTCCGGTGGTTGAGGAGCGGGCGCCAGCGAGCGTCTCGAAACCACTCCTGACCGTCGTCAACCCGGACGCCACTCCCGAGGAGGTGGCAGCGCTGGTTGCCGTGTTGGCCTCGCTGGGCGCACCCGCGACCCCGGCCCCGCGCCGTACCCCGGGGTGGCAGGCCCGGCACCGCTTGCTCCGGGCGACGCACCCCCACGGCCCGGGCGGCTGGCGGTCCAGCGGCCTGCCCCGCTGACCCCGGTCCGCACCCGCCGCATGCGGTGACCGCCGCTGGGGCATATTGACCCCTATGACCGAACTTGTCCTGGGTCCCCTGCTCCGCCACGTCGACGAGCACTCCGCGTGCCTCTGGGTCGAGACCTCGGCGGCCGGAACGGTCCGGGTGGTGGCCGACGGGCACGCGGCCGAGGCGCGGACGTTCGGCGTGCACGGCCACCACTACGCGCTGGTCTGCGTCGACGGCCTCGAGAAGGGACGGAAGTACCCCTACACGGTCGAGGTCGACGGCGAGCAGGTCTGGCCGCCGGCGGACTCGCCGTACCCGCCGTCGGTGATTCCGACCCTCGACCAGGCCAAGCCGCTGCGGCTGGCCTTCGGGTCGTGCCGCACGTCGGTCACCCACGACGAGGCCGGCAACAAGCTGCACGGCGTCGACGCGCTGCGCGCCTACGCGCTGCGGATGGCCGGGGTCACCGACCCGGCCGCGCCCGAGGACCCGGACCCGGGCGACGAGGCGCGGTGGCCGGACCTGGTCCTGTTCCTCGGCGACCAGGTGTACGCCGACGAGACCACGCAGGAGATGCAGGACTTCATCGAGTCGCGGCGCAGCATCGATGAGCCGCCGTGGACCGAGCTCAAGGACTACCAGGAGTACGCCGAGCTCTACCGGCTGGCGTGGACGGACCCGGCGAACCGGTGGCTGCTCTCGACGCTTCCGAGCGTGATGATCTTCGACGACCACGACGTCCGCGACGACTGGAACACCTCCCTGGCCTGGAAGAAGGAGATGGAGGCGACGTCGTGGTGGCACGGGAGGATCACGGCCGGGCTGGCGTCGTACTGGGTCTACCAGCACCTCGGCAACCTCACCCCCGACGAGCGCGCCTCCGACGAGATCTGGAAGGCGATCGACGCCCACGGCGGTGACGGCGAGCTGGACCTGACCCACACCCTCGACACGTTCGCCGAGCGCGCGGACCAGCACCCGGAGTCCTACCGGTGGAGCTACGCGCGGGAGTTCGGCGACCAGGCCCGGCTGGTGGTGGTGGACTCGCGGGCGGCCCGGGTGCTCGACCCGGAGCGCCGCACGATGCTCGACGACACGGAGCTGGAGTGGCTCGACCGGCAGATGCGCGGCGACGTCGACCACCTGCTGGTCGGCACGTCGCTGCCGTTCCTGCTCTCCCCCGGCCTGCACTACGTCGAGGCGTGGAGCGAGGCGCTGGCCGACGGCGGCTGGGGGCGGCGCGGAGCGAGGCTCGGCGAGAAGCTGCGGCAGGGCGGCGACCTGGAGCACTGGGCGGCGTTCCAGGACGGTTTCCAGAAGGTGCTCGCGATGTCCCTGGAGGTGGCCTGCGGCAAGCGCGGAGCGGCGCCGGGCACGGTGACGTTCCTGTCCGGCGACGTGCACCACAGCTACGTCTCCGAGGCCTACCCCAAGCACCCGGACCGTGACGGCGTCCCGGTCAGCCGGATCGTCCAGGCGGTCTGCTCGCCGATCCGCAACCCGATGCCGCGCCGGCTGCGGTTCCTGGTGGCGGTGATGGCCTACGGCATCGCCGGGCCGATCGGCCACGTGGTCGCCCGGTCCGCCAAGGTCCCCGAGCTGCCGGTCCGCTGGAACATGGTCAAGGGACCGTGGTTCGACAACAACCTGGCCACGCTCGAGGTCCGCGACCGCGGGCTGCACATGTGGTGGGCCACCGGCGTGGTCGAGGAGGGCCGGCACGAGCGGCCGCGGCTGGTCGAGGTCGCCTCGGTGGACGTCGACCCGCGATGACCGAACGGCTGGGCAACGCCGTGACCGACGTCCCGGGGATCCGGGTCGGGCACGCGCAGCGGACCGGTGACGGCTGGCTGACCGGCACGACGGTGGTGCTCGCGCCGCCCGAGGGCGCGGTCGGCGGCGTCGACGTCCGCGGCGGCGGTCCGGGCACCCGCGAGACCGACCTGCTCGACCCGCGCAACGCGGTGGAGCGGGTGCACGCGATCGTGCTGACCGGTGGGTCCGCGATGGGGCTGGCCTCGGTCGACGGGGTGGTGCAGCGGCTGTTCGCCGCCGGGATCGGCTTCCCGACGGGGCCGCCCGGCGAGGTGGTGCCGATCGTCCCGGCCGCGGTGGTCTTCGACCTCGGGCGCGGCGGCGTGTTCGGCCGGTACCCGGACGCGGAGCTCGGCGCAGCGGCGTACGACGACGCGTCGGGGGCGGTGGCCGAGGGCAACGTCGGCGCCGGCACCGGTGCCTCGATCGGCGGCCTCAAGGGCGGGGTCGGCACCACCTCGACCCGGCTCGAGGACGGCACCACGGTCGGCGCGGTCGTGGTGGCCAACGCGTTCGGGTCGGCGGTCGACCCGGCCAGCGGCGAGCTGTGGGCGGCCCGGCACTGCCTGCCCGGCGACCTGCCGCGGCTGGTCGCCCCCTCGGCCTCGGACCTGGCCGCCGCCCGGGAGCGCGCGGCTGGGTACCCGACCCCGATGAAGCCGGCCCTGGCCACCACCATCGGCGTGATCGCCACCGACGCGACCCTGACCAAGGCCCAGTGCGCGAAGGTCGCCGGGATCGGTCACGACGGCCTGGCCCGGGCGGTCAGCCCGGTGCACACGATGTTCGACGGCGACACCCTGTTCACGCTCGCGACGGGCGATCGTGAGGCCCCGGACCCGATCGTCTTCCACGCCCTGCTCGACGCCGCAGCCGGCTGCGTCACCCGGGCCGTCGCCCGGGCCGTCCTCGCCGCCACGACCACACCCGCCTCCGGCCCCGGCGGTGTGCCCCTCACCCTCCGCTCCTACCGCGACGCCTTCCCCTCCGCCTTCCCCACCCCCTGACTCTCCTCGCTGCCTCCCCCCGCCCCCAGATTTCGGATAGTCCCAAACCTTCGAGGGGATCCGGAGCCTCGTCGACCCCTCGAACGTTGGGGACTATCCCGCCACCACGCCCGGGTAGTCCCGCCACCACAGGAGGGTCAAGCGGTACGGCGCGGGCGGCCTGGGGCGAACAGGGCGGCGATCACCGCGACCCCGACGGCGGCGGCACCGGTCAGCAGGGCCGGCGCGATCGCACCGTCGTAGCCCCAGGGCGTGAGCTCGCCGCCGTTGCCCTCGAACACCGCGACCAGCAGCGCGATGCCGAGCGCGACACCGAACTCGCGGATCGTCGAGTTGGCCGACGATGCGATCGCGAACTCGGTCTCGGGCAGCCCGTCGAGCACGGCGGTGGCGCTCGGCGCGAAGGTCAGGCCCATGCCGACACCGGCCATCGCGAGCGCCGGCACGAAGTCGGCGTACGGCGCGATGTCCTGGGCCAGCCAGGCCAGCCAGATCAGCGAGCCCATCTGCAGCAGCAGGCCGGTCAGCAGCAGCGGCCGGAAGCCGACCCGCGGCACCAGGGCGCCGGCGATCGGGGCGACCACCATCGGCGCCGCGGTCCACGGCAGCGTGCGGACGCCGGCCTCGAGCGGGCTGTAGCCCTGCACGATCTGGAGGTACTGGCTGAGCAGGAACACCGCCCCGAACATGCCGAGCGTGAAGAACAGGCCGATCGCGTTGGCGCTGGAGAAGCCACGGCTGCGGAACAGCCGGAGCGGCAGCACGGCGTGGGCGCGGCCGCGCGCGTGCAGGACGTACGCCGGCACGAGGACCGCCGCCGTGAGCAGCGAGCCGAGCACCACCGGGTCGGTCCAGCCGTCGTCGTTGCCGTGCACGATGCCCCAGATCCCGAGGAACACGGCGCCGCCGAGCAGCAGGGTGCCGTGCAGGTCGAGCCGCTGCCAGGTGCCGCGGGACTCCTCGACGGCGACCAGCAGCAACGGCAGCGCGAGCAGCGCGACCGGGACGTTGAGCCAGAAGATGGCCTGCCAGCTCACGCCCTCGACGACGGCGCCGCCGACGACCGGGCCGAGCGCGACGCCGAGGCCGGAGATGCCGCCCCAGATGCCGATCGCGGCGGAGCGCATCGCGGGCGGGACGGCGGCCGCGAGCAGGGTCAGCGAGAGCGGCATGATCGCGGCGGCGCCGAGGCCCTGGACGGCGCGGGCCACGATCAGCGCCTCGGAGGAGGTGCTGAGCGCGGACCCGATCGAGGCCGCGGTGAACAGCACCACGCCGCCGATCATCACCCGGCGGCGTCCGATCCGGTCGCCGAGCGTGGCCGCGGGGAGCATGAACGTCGCGAACGCCAGCGTGTACGCGTTGAGGAACCACGACAGCTGGTTCACCGACGAGCCGAGGTCGGCCTGGATGACCGGCAGCGCGCTGGTGAGCACGAGGTTGTCGAGGGTCGCCATGAACATCGGCAGCGAGGTGGCCGCGATGGCCAGCCAGAGCGGGACGCGGCGCCGGGCGGGGACGTCGGGACGTACGTCGGGCGGTGCTGTCCGGCGGTCGGGGGCGGCCGACTGGGCCGGCAGGGTGGTGGTCACGATGGACTCCTGAGGCAAGGAAGGCATTGAATGATTACTTCGATTTCGAGGCTAAGTAATCGAGTGATAATCTGTCAAGCATGAATCCCCCGGAGGCCACCGTGACCCGACCGAGCAAGTCCCGGCTGACCGCCGACGAGCGTCGCGGTCTGGTGCTCGACGCGGCGATGCGCGCGTTCGCGCGATCCGGGTACGCCGGCACCTCGACCGACGCGGTGGCCAGGGAGGCCGGGGTCTCGCAGCCCTACGTGGTGCGGATCTTCGGCTCCAAGCTCGACCTCTTCCTCGAGGTCTTCACCCGGGCCACCGCCCGCATCGGCGAGGCGTTCGCGGCGGTCCTGGCCCAGGGGTTCGACCCGACGTCCGAGACCGACCGAGAGCGCCTGGGCGCGGCGTACACCGAGCTGCTGGCGGACCGCGACTTCCTCCTCGTGATGATGCACGGCTTCACCGCGTCCGGCGTGGCCGAGATCGGTGCCGAGGCCCGCGCCGGGATGGGGCGGATCTTCGAGATCCTGCGCGGCAGCGGCATGACCGACGAGGAGGTCCGCGACTTCATCGCCCAGGGCATGCTGCTGAACGTGATGATCGCGATGCAGGCGCCCGAGCACGCGCAGGCCGGCGACCCGCTGGCCGCGCTCACCGAGTGCGCGTTCGGCGAGATGCTGCCGCTGGTCACGCCGTGACCCTGCAGGCGGCGACCCGGCGTTCGGACGACGGGCTCTAGGCTGGCGCGGTGCCGCACCTCGTCCTGGCCTCCGCCTCCCCCGCCCGCCTCGCCACGCTGCGCTCCGCAGGCGTCGAGCCCGAGGTGATCGTCTCGGGCGTCGACGAGACGCAGGTCGACGGCCTGCCCCCGGCCGAGCTCGCGCTGCAGCTCGCCGAGCTCAAGGCGGCCGCGGTCGCCGCGCGGCTGGCCGGCGAGACCCTGGTGCTCGGCTGCGACTCGGTTCTCGAGCTGGAGGGCGTCGCGCTCGGCAAGCCCGACGACGCCGCCGACGCGGTCGCCCGCTGGCGGGCGATGCGCGGGCGCAGCGGTGTCCTGCACACCGGCCATGCGCTGCACGACCTCGGCTCCGGGCGGATCGCCGCCGCCACCGCCTCGACCGTCGTCCACTTCGCCGAGGTCACCGACGACGAGATCGCGGCGTACGTCGCGACCGGCGAGCCGCTGGCCGTCGCCGGCGCGTTCACCGTCGACGGCCTCGGCGGCGCGTTCGTCACCCACATCGAGGGCGACCACCACAACGTCGTCGGCCTCAGCCTGCCGCTGCTGCGCGAGCTGCTGGCCGAGCTCGGCCGGAGCTGGGTCGACCTCTGGCCCTGACCTCCAACGAGGGGCATCGATCGGTCACGCACGCTTGTGCCGCAGGTCGCTGCGGTTGGGGACCCAACCGCAACGTCGTCAGGCCCGGGTGAGCACCCGCCCCCGCGGCCGGCGGAAGACGTACCGCCGGGTCGCCCAGAACCGGAACAGCACTCCCAGCCCGAGCCCCACGACGTTCGCGGCCACGTTGTCGGCCAGGGCGCCGTCGAGCTCGAGCAGGTAGCGGCTCACCGCCAGGCACGCCATCGGGATCAGCAGGGAGACGACGTTCACGACCAGGAACCCGACCCGCCCGTTGGCCGGGCCGACCGGCTCGCGCCGCCGGAACGCCCAGTGCCGCGCCCCGCGGTAGCTCACCGCCATCCCGATCAGGTTCGCGAGCGCGAACGCCAGCAGGGGCTGGCCGTTCATCGGCCCGTCGCCGCCGACCCCGTGCACGAGCAGGTTGAACAGCACCAGCGCCACCACGGTCGCGACCGCACCGACCGCGACGAACTTGCCCCCTTCGGAGAGCACCCGAGTGCGTCTGCCCACGCCCGCAGCCTAGGCGATGCCCGCGAGCAGGCCCCTAGGCTGGCCGGCATGCCGACCGACCCCACCGCGAGCACCGAGTTCGACATCGACGGCCACGCCGGGCGGCTGGCGGCCCGGCGCTGGGAGGCCACGGACCCGACGTAAGTCGCGCTCCTCTGCCACGGGTACGGCGAGCACGTCGGCCGCTACGAGGAGGTCGCGGCCAGGCTGGCGGCGGACGGCGCGGCGGTCTACGGCGTCGACCACGTCGGGCACGGGCGCAGTGACGGGGAGCGCGTGCTGGTCGCGGACTTCGAGGGCGTCGTCGACGACGTACGCCGGCTCGAGCACGTCGCGCGGGCCGACCACCCGGGCCTGCCGGTGGTGCTGATCGGGCACTCGATGGGCGGGATGATCGGCGCTCGCTACGCCCAGCGGTTCGGCGCCGACCTGGCCTGCGTGGTCCTGAGCGGACCGGTCATCGGCCGCTGGGACGCGGTCACCGCGCTGCTGGCCGCGGACGAGATCCCGGACGCGCCCATCGACCCCGCCACGCTGTCGCGGGACCCGGCGGTCGGGCAGGCGTACGTCGACGACCCCCTCGTCTGGCACGGACCCTTCAAGCGGACGACCCTCGAGGCGCTGCGGGCGTGCATCGACACCATCAACGCGGGCGGCCCGATCGTGGCGACGCCGGTGCTGTGGCTGCACGGCGAGGAGGACCAGCTGGTGCCGATCGAGCCGTCTCGCGAGGGCTGGGCCCGGATCGCCGGACCGGCCGCGCGGGAGAAGTCCTACCCCGGCGCCCGGCACGAGATCTTCAACGAGACCAACCGGGCCGAGGTGCTCGACGACGTGGTCGCGTTCGTGCACGACCACCTGACCACGCCCGAGCCGCCCCCGGCCTGACCTCCCGCCGTACCATGCCCGCCTCCCCCGCCGTACGGGGATAGTCCCCAACGTTCGAGGGGTCGATCGGACCCGGGAGTCCCTCGAACGTTTGGGACTGTCCGGGCAGGGGAGGTCGGGATACTCCCCAACGAAACGGCGGCCGATCCGCGAGATCAGCAGCCGTTTCGTTGGGGAGTATCCGGTGGTGGGGGACTATCCGGTCGTGGGGGACTGTCCGGCGAGAGGTTGGGTCACTCGACGGGGAGGCCGAGGCCGCGGGCGATCAGCATCCGCTGGACCTCGGAGGTGCCCTCGCCGATCTCGAGCACCTTGGCGTCGCGGTAGAAGCGGGCGACGGGGTACTCCTCCATGAAGCCGTAGCCACCGAAGACCTGGGTGGCGATCCGGGTCGCGGTCACCGCGGACTCGGTGGCGTAGAGCTTCGCGATCGCGGCGGCCTGCTTGAACTCCTTGACCGAGCCGCCGGTGCCTCGGTCCATGGCGTCCTTGATCGCGGCCGCCTTGTAGGTGAGCAGCCGGCTCGCGTCGAGCATCACCTGCAGGTCGGAGACCTGGAAGGCGACGCCCTGCTTGCGGCCGATCGGGACGCCGAAGGTCTGACGGTCGCCGGCGTACTCCAGCGCCATGTCGAGGCAGGCCTGGATGCAGCCGACCGCGAGCGCGGCGATGGCGACCCGGCCGTCGTCGAGGGTGGCGAGGAACTGCGCGTAGCCGCGGCCGCGCTCGCCGAGAAGGTTCGTCTCGGGGACCCGGGCGTCGGTGAACGTCAGCGGGTGGGTGTCGGAGGCGTGCCAGCCGAGCTTGTCGTAGGCCCTCTCGGCGGTGAAGCCGGGGGTGCCGGACGGCACGATGATCGTGGAGATCTCGGCCTTGCCGCCCTCGCGGGTGCCGGTGCGGGCGGTGACGGTGACCAGCGAGGTGATGTCGGAGCCGGAGTTGGTGATGAACTGCTTGCTGCCGTTGACCACCCACTCGCCGTCGGCGAGCTCCGCCTTGGTGCGGGTGGCGCCCGCGTCGGAGCCGGCGCCCGGCTCGGTGAGGCCGAAGCCGGCGAGCCGCTGGCCGGCGACCAGGTCGGGGAGCCACTGCTGCTTCTGCTCGTCGGTGCCGTAGGTGAGGATCGGGTTGATGCCGAGGCCGACCGCCGCCTCGAGGGTGATGCCCATCGACTGGTCGACGCGGCCGATCTCCTCGATCGCGACGCACAGGCTGGTGAAGTCACCGTCCTCGCCGGCGCCGCCGAACTCCTCCGGCGCGGTCAGGCCCATGAGCCCGAGCTGGCCCATCTTCTGCACCACGTCGGTCGGGAAGTGGTGGTCGCGGTCCCACTGAGCGGCGTGCGGCGCGATCTCCTTCTCGGCGAAGTCGCGGACGCTGCGACGGAACTCCTCGTGCTCGCGGGACAGCTCGAACATCATTCCTCCGGCTTGGCTTACGCTGACGTGAACGTAAGGACGGTACGACGCTTACGTAACGTCACCGCAAGCCGACGCCGACAGGAGACCGCGGTGCCCGAGAAGAGCTGGACCATCCGCGACCTGGCCCGGGAGTACGACGTCACGCTGCGCACGATCCGGCACTACGAGGACCTCGGCCTGGTCACGCCCGAGCGCCGCGGCAGCACCCGGGTCTTCCACCAGCGCGACCGGATCCGGCTCGAGCTGGTGCTCCGCGGCCGGCGGCTCGGGTTCTCCCTCGAGGAGATCGCCCGCATCGTCAACATGTACGACGACCAGCCGGGCGAGGCGGGGCAGCTGGAGTACCTCCTCGACCAGATCCGGGTCCGCCGCGAGGAGCTGGCCCGGATGCGCGCCGACATCGAGCAGACCGAGCGGGACCTCGACGCCGTCGAGGCGCGTTGCCGGGAGGACCTGGCGAAGCTGCGCTGACCGTCGTACGGCTGCAATTGCGGCTCTTGTGACTCTTCTGTGGGTGGTCAGCGCGTCTGGAAGGGTGAGCACGCCGTTCCCTGTCTAGGTTTCTGGGCTGTCTAGGTCCGAAACCGGAGAGCGGAGAACGGCGTGCAGAACGCCACCTTATGGCGTGCCCTGTTGGGGGTTGAACCGCCCCGGGATGTCCGGAGACTTCATTAGTTGGAAGAGGATGGAGTCATGGCACGTCCCAGCAAGTACCCCCGGGAGCTGCGTGAACGCGCGGTTCGGGCGGTGGCCGAGTCGGTCTCCCAGGGCGAGTACCCCAGCGAGTTCGAGGCGATCCGCACGATCGCGGGCCAGCTCGGGATCGGCTCACCAGAGACGCTGCGCAAGTGGGTCCGCCGAGCCGAGGTCGACGGCGGGCAGCGTCCGGGGAAGACCACCGAGGAGCTGGCCGAGATCCGGGAGCTGAAGAAGGAGGTCGCCGAGCTGCGGCGGGCCAACCAGATCCTCAAGAGCGCCTCGGCTTTCTTCGCGGCGGAGCTCGACCGCCCACCCCGGTATTGATCGCGTTCATCGACGAGCACCGTGGTGACCCTGTCGAGGGCTCACCGGGGCGGGTGCTGGGGGTCGAGCCGATCTGCGCGGTGCTGTCCGAGCACGGCGTGAAGATCGCCCCGAGCACCTACTACGAGGCCCGCAACCGGCCGCCGTCGAAGCGGTCGTTGCGCGACGCCGAGATCGTCGAGCTGATCGCCGCGGCCCGGCGACAGCCGTTCCTGGACCGGTTCGGTGCCCGCAAGATGTGGCTGCATCTGCGCCGGCAGGGCCATGACGTGGCCCGGTGCACGGTCGAACGGCTGATGACAGCAAACGACTGGCAGGGCGCGCTGCGGGGCAAGCAGGTCCGCACCCCATCGCCGACCCGCAGGCCGCCCGCGCGGCCGACCTGGTCGACCGGGACTTCACCGCCCCGGCCCCGAACCGGCTCTGGGTCGCGGACTTCACCTACGTCGCGACCTGGTCCGGCACCGTCTACGTCGCCTTCGTCATCGACGTCTACTCCCGCCGGATCGTGGGGTGGCGGGCCGCCACACAGATGACCACCGAACTGGTCCTCGACTGCCTCGAGCACGCAATCTGGACCCGCCTCGGCGACGGAGTCAGCGACCTGACCGGGCTGGTGCACCACACCGACGCCGGCTCCCAGTACACCTCGTTCGCGTTCACCAGCCGGCTGGTCGAGGCTGGCGTCGACCCGTCAGTGGGTTCGGTGGGCGACGCCTACGACAACGCCCTGGCCGAGTCCCAGATCGGCGCCTTCAAGACCGAGCTGATCCGCCCCTACGGTCCCTGGCGCGACGTCGACCACGTCGAGCTCGAGACCCTGCACTGGGTGCACTGGTTCAACCACGAGCGCACCCACGAATCGATTGACGACCTCACACCCATCGAGGCTGAGAACGCCCACTACGCTGCACGAAACCGTCTCCGCCCGACCGGGTAGAGACACCGATCGAAGTGTCCGGAAACCCCGGGGCGGTTCAAAGTCTCCGGACATCCCGGGGCGGTTCAGAAACGTGCCCGCTGGGCGCTATGGAAGAAC
>NZ_SDKM01000032.1 GCF_004519545.1 Nocardioides guangzhouensis | reverse complement strand
CAGCGGCCACGTCTTGCCCGCCCAGCGGCCAGGTCTTGCCCGCCCAGCGGCCAGGTCCTGCGGTCAGGTGCCCTTGCGGCGGAACTGCGCCATGGTCCGCGCGTGCGCCGCGAACTCCGGCAGCTCGGTGGCCAGCTCGTCGAAGTCGCCGACCGACATCGTGAGCAGCCGCATCGGGGTGGCCGCGACCACGTTCGCCGTACGCCGTCCGTGCTCGACCACGCCGATCTCGCCGAATGTGCTGCCCGGCCCGAGCGAGCGGACCTCCACGCCGTCGACGGTGACCGCCGCGACGCCCTCGCGGACCACGAACAGGTGGTAGGCGAAGTCCCCCTGCCGGGCGATCACCGTGCCCAGGTCGACGTCGACCTCCTGCAGGCGCTCGGCCGCGAGCTCACGCTGCCGGTCGGTGAGGTTCCTGAAGAGCGGTATCGACCGCAGTTCGTCCGTCAGCATCGGTGTCTCCCTCCGGATCTCACAGTGGGGCACCCGGGTGGGCTCGTCAACGGCGCCGTACCGCTGCAATTGCGGCCGTAGGGCAGGACGGGGTGGCTGCCGACCTGTCATGGGACTGCAATTGCCGCCGTATGACATGGCGCGAGCCCGAAAACGTGTCGTACGGCTGCAATTGCGGGCTCTCGACATGCGCTCGCCGCCCTGACTCGGCGATTCGCACGTCCTGGTCGAGGTCCGGCCCTCGGCACCACCAGAACGTGCGACATGCGCGAGGCCGGGCCGCAACGTCATGCGTCCCGGCCGCCCGGACAGCCGCCCGGACAGCCACCTCGCATGACCTCCCGCGCAGCCTCATACGTCCGGGCTGCCTGGGCGACCACCGCGGATGACGTCCGACGCGACGTCGTACGTCGCGGGGGTGGGGTCTCAGATGACGCCCATCTTCGACGCCTCGTAGACCGCCTCGGCCCGGCTGGAGACGTCGAGCTTGCGCAGGATGTTGCCCACGTGGAACTTCGCGGTGGTCTCGGAGATGTAGAGCCGGGCGCCGATCTCGCGGTTGGACAGGCCACGGGCCAGCAGGCTGAGCACCTCGCACTCGCGGGCGGTCAGGGTGCGGTTCTCCTCGGGCGGCGGGGCGTTGAGGCCGCGCACCATCGCGGCGGCCGACCGGGCGTCGAAGGCGCTCTCGCCGCGGGCCACGTCGCGGATCGCGCGGATCAGGCCGGAGGTGTCGACGTCCTTGACGACGTACCCGCGAGCACCGGCCCGGATCGCCTGCAGCACCAGCTGCTCGTCGAGGAACGTGGTCAGCACCAGCACGCCGACGTCGGGGTGACCTGCGGTGATCTCGGCGCACAGGTCGAGGCCCTCGGTGTCGGAGGACGTCGACAGCTTGAGGTCGAGCAGCACGATCCGCGGCCGGGCCCGGCCGATCACGGTCAGCGCCTCGGTAGCCGTCGACGCCTCGGCGACCACACGTAGGTCGCGCTCGCGTTCCAGGATCGACCGCAGGCCCTGGCGGACGATCGCGTGGTCGTCGACCAGCATGATGTCGACGGTGCCGCTCTGGGCGTCGCGGCTGGGGCTCAGCGTGGCCATGGGTCCTCCTGGGTGTCGTCGCCGGACCTGTCGTCCCGGTCGTCACCGGGCGTGCCGACCAGCCCGGAGATCACGCCGGGACGGTCGGTGGGGGTCAGCGGGAGCGGGATCCGCATCTCGACACGTACGCCGCCGAGCCGGGCCCGCCGGAACACGATGCCGCCGCCGAGGTCGACGATCCGGGTCTCGATGTTCGCCAGCCCGCGATGCCGCCCGTCGGCGGACCGGCCCCGCTCGAGCCGCAGGAGCCGGCTCAGCTCGACCGGGTCGCCGTGCCCGTCGTCGGCGACCGCAGCCAGCAGCTCGTCGGCCCGGTAGCGCAGGCGTACGACGGCGCGCGTCGCCCGCGCGTGGGTGGCGACGTTGAACAGCGCCTCGCCGACCGCGCGCGCGATCTCGTGGTCCGCGTCGGTGGTCAGCGGGACGACGTCGCCCTCCACCCGGACCTGCACCTGCAGCTGCGGCCGATGGTGCTCGGCCACCTCGTGCAGCAGCTCGGGCAGGGTCGAGACGGTGTCGCGGTGCGACTGGTGCAGCGCGTAGATCGCCCGCCGCAGCTGCTCGACGGCGTCCTGGCTGAGCTGCTTGGCCGTACCGAGCCGCTCGAGGATCGTGGTGCCGTCGGCACCGAGCTCCTCGGCCTCGCCGCGGGCGACCTCGACGGCCATGCCGGCGGAGAGGACGTACTGAGTGACCGAGTCGTGCAGCTCGCGCGCGATCCGGTGCCGCTCGGTGTCGATCAGCTCGCGCTGGTGGGCCAGCACCAGTCGTTGCTCGGCCTGCCGGAGCTCCTGGGTGCGCTGCTCGAGGTCGCGGGCCTGGGCGGTGGCCTCGTCGTACAGCCTCTGCGCCCGGCGGTGCAGGGCGACGCCGGCCTGGTACTGCTCGCTGGTGTGCAGGCTGACCGCGGCCTGGTTGGCGAGGATCCGCAGCACCGACAGGTCGCCGGGCTCGGGCGCGGCGTCGAGGCCGTGCAGCCCGACCAGGCTGCCGATCTGGCGGCCCTCGAGGGTCATCGGCACCCGCACCCAGGGACCGTCGTCGTCGCTGCGGGTGGCGTGCCCGGCCCGGATCGCGCCGAGCTCGCGGCGTACGAGCGGTGCCAGGCCGGCATCGTCGTCGGTCACCACCCCGTCCGGGCCGACCGCGAGGAACCGGGGCCGGGCCCCGCGGAGGTGGCCGTCGGAGAGCGCGAGGATCGTCCACGACGCGTCGAGGTGGGCGGCGGCCGCGCGGGCCACCTCCTCCAGCAGTCCACGCGGTCCCTCGACGGTGCGGACCAGGGCGCGGGAGATCGAGTCCATCGCCCGGACCGCGCGCTGCATGCGCTCGTCGGAGCGGACGTAGGCGCGGTAGTAGGACCGCTTGCCGGACCGGACGCCGGTCAGGGTCGCGAGGTCGGGCGCGGCGTGGCCCGGCGGTCCGGGCGCCGGTCCGGGTGCCATGCCGGCTGCACTGTCGGGGGCGCTCATCGCCGCCTCAGAGAGCTTCCCGGAACAGATTCTCGACGTCCGACTCCGTGGCCGAGCGCGGGTTCGTGGTGAGGCACGCGTCGTCGAGCGTGGTGTGCGCCAGGCGCGGGATGTCGGCCTCGCTCACGCCCAGCTCGCGCAGGCCCTTCGGGACGCCGACGTCGTCGGCGAGGCGGCGTACGTGCGCGGCGAGGAGCTCGGCGGCCTCGTCGCCGGGCATCCCGTCGACGTGCAGCCCGGCGGACCTCGCGAGGTCGACGAACCGGTCGGGGGTGGCCCGGGCGTTGTAGCGGATCACGTGCGGCAGCAGCACGCCGTTGACCACGCCGTGCGGAGCGTCGAGCAGGCCGCCGACCTGGTGGCTCATCGCATGGGTGGCGCCGAGGATCGCGTTGGTGAACGCCAGCCCGGCCTGGAGGCTGGCCTGCGCCATCTTGGTGCGGGCGTACTCCTCGGTCGGGGCGGTCATCGTCGTGCGCAGGTGGTGGCAGACCAGGCCGACCGCGTTGAGCGCGTGGATGTCGGCGAGCGGGTTGTGTGCCAGCGAGACGAACGACTCGATGCCGTGGGTGAGCGCGTCGAGGCCGGTGGCGGCGTTGAGCTGCTCGGGCATCGTCATCAGCAGCCGCGGGTCGGTGATCGAGATGTCCGGCACCAGCGCCCGGCCCATGATCGTGATCTTCACGTGCCGGTCGGTGTCGGTGACGATGCAGAACTGGCTGACGTCGGCACCGGTGCCGGACGTGCTCGGGATCATCAGCAGCGGCGGGATCGGGTGGGTGACCTGGTCGACGCCGGCGTAGTCGAGGATGTCGCCGTCGTTGCCGGACAGGATCGCTACGCCCTTGGCGGCGTCGATGCAGGAACCGCCGCCGATCGCTATCAGGACGTCGGCGTCCATCGCGCGGTAGTGGTCGTACGCCGCCCGGATCTCGTGGTCCTTCGGGTTCGGCGTGACCGCGGACCACAGCACCGGGTCGAGCCGGCTCTCGCGGAGGTGACCGAGCAGCTCGTCGACCCAGCCGGCCTCGATGATCCCCGGGTCGGTGACGATCATGGGACGCCGGGCGCCGAGCCGGGCCGCGGAGAAGCCGGCCTCCCCCAGGGACCCGATGCCGAAGACGACCTCGGGTGCGTGGAACTTGACCAGCCCGGACCCGGCGTCGTCGTGCGGATGGCCGTCCACGACGGGCTCCGCGGGGGCGGCTGTGGCCACGGGACCTCCCTCTGTGATGCCGCCCACAGTACCGCCGTGCGGGGCAGCCGGCGCTGGCCGGACAGGGGGCGGAACCTGCCCGATCGGACAGGTCCGTGCGGGCCCGTTGAGTTGCGCCTCGCTGCGCGGTCAGTGGCGCATCGCTGCGCGGTCAGTGGCGCCTCGCTGCGCGGTCAGTGGCGCCTCGCTGTGGCTCCGTTCAGCCCGCGAACCCCCCGTCCGCGGCGACCACCGACCCGTTGAGCGCCCGCCCCTCGGGCGAGCAGCAGAACGCCACCACCGCGGCCACCTCGTCCGGGTCCAGCGGCTCCCGCAGCAGCTGGGAGCCGGCCAGGTCGGCCGGGGTCACGCCGTACAGGTCGGCGGTGGCGGCCAGCATCGCCGTGTCCGTCGCACCGGGGCTGACCGCGGTCGCGGTGACGCCGGTGCCGACCAGGTCGGCGGCCAGCCCGCGGACCAGGCCGACCACGGCGTGCTTGGCCGCGGAGTACGCCGCCAGGTGGAACAGCCCCCGGCTGCCGGCGGCAGACGCGACCGCCACGAACCGGCCGCGCGACGGGTCGCGGCCGGCCAGCATCCGCGGCACCGTGGCCGCTGCGAGGTGCTGCACGCCGAGAACGTCGACCGCCCACAGGGTCTCGAGGTGGGCGGCCGGGGTCTTCCAGAGCGGCTGCCCGCCGACGACGACGGCCGCCGCCGCGACCGCGACGTCCAGCCGTCCGTACGCCGCGACGGTACGGTCCGCCGCCTCCTCCAGCGCGGCCGGGTCGCGGACGTCGGCGACCACCGTCAGCACGTCGTCGGCGGACTGCCCGTCGAGCTCGGCCCGGCTGGCGAGGTCGTAGCCGACCCCGGGCAGGCCGTGGTCCCCGCCGGTGGCCACGTCGAGGGCGCACACGGCGTACCCCTCCGTGCGGAGCCGGCGCACGGTCGCCGCGCCGATGCCGCGAGCGGCGCCGGTGACGAGCGCGACCGGGCGGTCCACGGCTCAGGCGGAGGCGGGTACGCCGAGCGCCCGGGTGAAGCCGTCCGGCACCAGGACGTCGGCCGGGGTGAGGTCGTGGATCGAGGAGTGACCGAGGCCGAGCAGGGCCGAGTCGATGCCGCCGCGGAGGATGTCGAGCACGTTCTCGACGCCGGCCTGGCCGTTGGCCGCCAGCCCCCACAGGTAGGCCCGGCCGATCAGCACCGCGCGGGCACCGAGCGCGACCGCCTTGACCACGTCGCCGCCCCGGCGGATGCCGCCGTCGAGCAGCACCTCGACGTCGTCGCCGACCGCGTCCGCGATCGCCGGGAGCACCCGGATCGGGGCCGGGGTGCCGTCGAGGTTGTTGCCGCCGTGGTTGGAGACCGAGATCGCGGTGATCCCGGCGTCGCGGGCGGCGATCGCGTCGTCGACCCGGCAGACGCCCTTGAGCATGACCGGGCCGTCCCACTGCTCGCGCAGCCAGGCGACGTCCTCCCAGGACGGGGGCGGGGTCGTCATCCACTCGCCGTACGCACCGAAGAAGGTGGGCGCGTCCGGGCTGCCGGGCGGGACCAGGTTCGGCGTGGTCAGGTCGGGGAGGCCGGTGCGCGCGAAGTCGAGCAGCCAGCGCGGCCGGCGGAGCACCTCGGGCGCGAACCTCGCCATCGCCCTCGCGTCGAGCTTCTCCGGGATCGACGGGCTGCCCCAGTCGCGCCCGTGGGAGAACGACCAGTCGAGCGTGACGATCAGCCCGACCGCGCCGCCCTCACGGGCCCGGGACAGGCGGTCGACCATCTGGTCGCGGCCGCCCATCCAGTACGTCTGGAAGAAGGTCTGCGGGTTCGCCTCGACCACCTGCTCCAGCGGCTTGCTGGCGAACGAGCTGAGTCCCATCGCGATCCCGCGGGCGGCTGCCGCCCGGGCCACGGCGACCTCGCCGTCAGGATGAACCGCCTGGACGCCGGTCGGGGAGATCACCACCGGCATCGAGATGTCCTGCCCCATCACCCGGGTCGCGGTCTCGCGCTTGGTGGACAGGCCGGCCACGTGCGGCGCGAACCCGAGCTCGGCGAACGCGCGCGTGTTGTCGTCGTACGACGTGCCGCGCTCGCTGCCGGCCAGCAGCGCGCCATACACCGACCTGGGCAGCCGCTTCTTCGCGCGCCGCTGCGCCTCGGCGACCGTCTCGAACCATCCAGAGGCCATGGCCGTCTCCTCGTTGCCCGCTGCGTGCGTCTCTCGACCTTGCCCTCGACGCTAGGGGCGGGCCGCGGGGCCGGACACCCTCCGACCGGACGGGCGGGTGGTCCCACCGGACAGGTCCGGCGGGACCTATCGAACAGGTGTTCGATTTCGTGCTACGGTGGTCGGGTGGAGTTCCAGGCCAACCTGTTCGACACGGCGGTCGCCCCGTCGCTGGCGACCCTGGCCGGCGCGCGGCGCACGACGCTGGCCCGCGGCGCCTGGGTGGACGTGCGGCCGAACTGGGTGGTCGGCGCCGACCCGGTGTTCTCCGCGCTGGTCGACGACGTGCCGTGGCGGGCCGAACGCCGGCAGATGTGGGACAACGTGGTCGACGTCCCGCGGCTGGTGCACACCTACGGCGAGGATGAGGCGCTCCCCCACGCGCTGCTCGAGGAGGCCCGGCTGGCCCTGTCGGCGCACTACCTCCCGGAGCTCGGCGAGCCGTTCGTGACCGCAGGCTGCTGCTACTACCGCGACGGCCGTGACTCGGTGGCCTGGCACGGCGACACGTTCGGCCGGGGCCGCCGGGAGGACACCATGGTCGCGATCGTGTCGTTCGGCGACCCGCGCCGGCTGCTGCTCCGCCCGCGGGGTGGCGGCTCCTCGGTCGCGTTCACGCTCGGCCACGGCGACCTGCTGGTGATGGGCGGCTCCTGCCAGCGCACCTGGGAGCACGCCGTACCCAAGACCGCGCACGCCGGCCCCCGCATCTCCGTCCAGTTCCGCCCCCGCAACGTCTTCTGACCCCGCCGAGGTGCCCCTTCTTGCGCGCCGAGGTGCCCGCTCTTGCGGTCACGTGCGCAAGAGGGGGCACCTCGGGCATTGATTCGGGGCACCTCGGCCGACAAGGCCGGGCACCTCGGCGGGCTAGTCGGTGGTGGGGGTGACGGCGGTGGCGGCCTTCTTCCGCTTGCGACGCTTGCGGACCTTGCGGAGGACGAGCAGGACGACGAGGCCGGCGACGATCTGCCGCCAGTAGGACTTGAGCACCACCGGCAGCACCGTGGCACCGAGGTCGAGCGCGTCCTCGCCGGAGGCCGGGGCCGGACCCGGTGCCCGACGTGCTGCGGCCGCCGACGCACCGCCGCCGGAAGCGCCGGCAGCGGGCGCGGCGGCAGCCGTCCCGTTGGACGCGGCGACGCCGCCCGCCGATGCGGGCGCCTCGGCAGCGGCCTCCGGGGCCGCCGCGGCTGCCTCGGGTGCCTCCGCCTCCTCCGGCTGCTCGGTGAACCGCTGCTCGAGGCAGGCCACGAACTGGCCGAGCAGCTTGTCGGAGACGTCCTGCATGACGCCGCGGCCGAACTGCGCCGGCTTGCCGGTGATCGCGAGCTCGGTGGTCACCTCGATGGAGGTGCCCTCATCCACCTCGGTCATCGCCAGCGTGACGTGGGCACCCGCGGTGCCGTTGCCGCGCTTGTCCTTGCCCTTCGCGTCGACGACGAAGCGGTGCGCCGCCGCGTCCTTCTCCACGAAGGTGCCGGACCCGTTGTAGACGAGGGCGATCGGCCCGAGCTTCACCTTGCAGGAGCCCTGGAAGGTGTCCCCGTCGACGGAGGTCACCTGCGCGCCCGGGAAGCACTCCGCGACCGACGCGATGTCGTTGAAGTGCTCCCAGGACTCGTCGACGGACAGCGGGACGGTGAACGAATGGGTGAGGTCCATCCGGTCATCCTCCCGCGGCGGCCAGGACGGCGCGGCGGGTCAGCACGGTGGCGAGATGGCGGCGGTAGTCACGGTCACCGTTGAGGTCCGAGGGCGGGTTGGTGCCCTCGGCCGCGGCCGCCGCAGCCTGGCGTACGGCGTCCTCGGTCGCCGGCTGCCCGACGAGCGCCTGCTCCACCGCGGTCGCCCGCAGCGGCGTCGAGCCCATGTTGGTGAGCCCCACGCGCGCCTCGGAGATGGTGCCGCCGTCCGCCTTCACCGTCGCCGCGACCGCGACGATCGGCCACTGGTGGGCCACCCGCACGAACTTCTCGTAGTGCGCGCCCCAGCCGGTGTGCTTGGGGATCCGCACCTCGGTGAGCAGCTCGCCGTCGCCGATCGCGGTCTCGAAGAGGTCGACGAAGAACTCGTCGGCGCCGACCGTCCGGGTGCCGCCGGTGCCGGCGATCACGAACTGTGCCCCGAGCGCCAGCGCGGGGGCCCCGAGGTCACCGGCCGGGTCGGCGTGCGCGAGCGCGCCGCCGAACGTGCCCCGGTGCCGGATCTGCGCGTCGGCGAGGTGCTCGACCGCCTTGGTGACCAGCGCGGCGTTGTCGTAGACCAGTGAGCTCGCGCCGACCTCGGCGTGCGTGGTGGTCGCGCCGATGACGATCGCGTCGCCGTCGTCGCGGATCCCGCGCAGCGCGTCGATCCGGCCGATGTCGATGACCACCTCCGGCGCGTTCAGCCGCATCCGGAGCACCGGCAGCAGGCTCTGCCCGCCGGCGATCACCTTGGCGTCGTCGCCGCGTTCGGCGAGTGCGGCCAGCGCCTCGTCCACGGACGTGGGCGCCACGTAGTCGAACTGTGCGGGGATCACTGGGCCCCTCCTTCCTGCTCGTCGAAGTGGGGCATGGCGGCACCCGCCGTCGGGTCGTCGCCGCCGGCGCCGACACCCTGGACCGCCTTCCACACCCGCTCGGGCGTGCACGGCATCTGGATGTCGTTGACGCCGAGGTGGCGCACGGCGTCCACGATCGCGTTCACCACGGCCGGCGTCGAGGCGATCGTGCCGGCCTCGCCGACGCCCTTGGTGCCGAGCGTGTTGGTCAGCGACGGCGACGTGGTGTGGTCGATGTCGAAGCTGATCAGGTCAGCAGCGGTCGGCACCAGGTAGTCCACCAGGGAGCCGGACACCAGCGTGCCTGCGTCGTCGTACACCGCCTCCTCGAAGAGCGCCTGCGCGATCCCCTGGGTCACACCGCCGTGCACCTGCCCCGCGACGATGAGCGGGTTGATGATGTTGCCGATGTCGTCGCAGCACACGTACTTCCGCATCCGGACCGCACCGGTCTCGGTGTCCACCTCCATCGCACACAGGTGCGTGCCGTGCGGGAAGTTGAAGTTGATCGGGTCGTACGTCGCCTCGGCGTCGATGTACGGCTCGATCCCCTCGGGGTAGTTGTGCGCTGCGAAGGTCGCCAGGGCGACCTCCTGGATGGTCAGGCCCTGGTCGGTGCCCCGCACGCTGAACCGACCACCCGCGAAGTCGAGGTCGTCGACGCTGGCCTCGAGCAGGTGGGCGGCGATCGGCCTCGCCTTCTCGATCACCCTGTCGGCGGCCTTGACCACGGCCTCGCCTCCGATCACCAGGGAGCGGGACCCGTAGGTGTCCATGCCCTTGTGGGCCACTTGCGTGTCGCCGTGCAGGACCTCGACGTCCTCGAAGGGCACCCCCAATCGATCGGCGACGATCTGGCTGAACGCCGTCTCGTGGCCCTGACCGTGCGGGCTCACCCCGGTGACCAGCTCGACCTTGCCGGTGGCGAGCATCCGCACGCTCGCGTGCTCCCAGCCGCCGGCACCGTAGTCGAGGCTGCCCAGCACCCGGCTGGGCGCCAGACCGCACATCTCGGTGAACGTCGAGACGCCGATCCCGAGCTGCACCCTGTCACCCGACTCGCGACGCTGCTTCTGCTCGGCGCGCAGCTCGTCGTACCCGATCATCTCCTTGGCCCGCTCGGTGGCCGCCTCGTAGTTGCCCGAGTCGTACTCCAGGCCACACACCGTGGTGTAGGGGAACTCGTCGTGCTTGATCCAGTTCCGCTCCCGGATCTCCAGCGGGTCGACGCCGAGCTCGGCGGCGAGCTCGTCCATGATCCGCTCGATGGCGAACGTCGCCTCCGGGCGCCCGGCCCCGCGGTAGGCGTCGGTCCACGTCTTGTTGGTCAGCACCGTCTGGACGCTGAAGTGGTAGGCCTGGAACTTGTAGATGGCATTGAACATGAAGGCGCCGAGCACCGGTGTCCCGCCGCCAAGCAGGGCGTTGTAGGAGCCGAGGTCAGCGAGCAGCTCGACCTTCAGGCCAGTGACGGTGCCGTCCTTCTCGGCAGCCAGCGTGAGCTTCTGCCACTGGTCCCGGCCGTGGTGGCAGGCCACCAGCGACTCCGACCGGGTCTCGGTGTACTTCACCGGCTTGCCGAGCCGGCGGGCCACCGCAAAGGTGATGAACTCCTCCGGTGTGGTCTGGAGCTTGCCACCGAAGCCGCCGCCGACGTCCGGCGCGACCACGCGGATCTTGGACTCCGGCACGCCCGTGGTGGCGGCGAGCGCGAACCGCAGGACGTGCGGGATCTGGGTCGCCGACCACATGGTGATCTGCTCCCCGGTGGGGTCGACCACCGTCGAGCGGGGCTCCATGAATGCCGGGATCAGGCGCTGCTGGCGGTACTCCCGCTCGATCACGATGCCGTCGCTGCGAGCCTTGTCGATGGTCTCCTCGACGTCGCCGCCGGTGCCGGCCTCGCCCGAGTCGAACGTCCACAACGCCGACTTGTTGGTACCGAGGTCGGGGTGCGCCAGCACGGTGTCGGCGGCGGACTCCTTGAGATCGACCGCCGCCGGCAGCTCCTCGTAGTCCACGTCCACGAGCTCGGCCGCGTCGCGAGCCTCCGCCGCCGACCGTGCGACGACCACAGCGACGATCTCACCGGCGAACGTCGCCCGGTCCGACGGCATGGGGAGGTGCGTCGGCGAAACCTGGTCCTTGGTGATCGGCCAGGCGTTGATGATGACGCCCTGGTCGTCCGCGATGTCCGCACCGGTCAGCACGGTCACCACGTTGGCGGATGTCCTCGCGGCCGAGGTGTCGATGGACCTGATCGTCGCGTGGGCGAACGGGCTGCGCACCATGGCCAGGTGCAGCATCCCGGGCAGCGTGATGTTGTCGGTCCAGCGCGTGCGCCCGGTGATCAGCCGCTGGTCCTCCTTGCGTCGGCGGTCACGGCCGATCTCCGCAGTGGCCGCCCGCTCCTCGGTGGCGGTCACGACGCACCTCCTGCCGCGGTCTGCACGGCCTTCACGATGTTGTGGTAGCCGGTGCACCGACAGAGGTTGCCCTCGAGCCCGAGCCGGATCTCCTCCTCCGAGGGGTTCGGGTTGTCGTTGAGCAGGTCGACGGACTGCATGATCATGCCCGGCGTGCAGAAGCCGCACTGGAGGGCGTGGCACTCGTGGAACGCGGCCTGCACCGGGTGCAGCTCGCCGTTGGTGGCGAGACCCTCGATCGTGGTCACCTCCCGGCCGTCGGCCTGGACCGCGAGCACGTTGCAGGACTTCACGCTCTTGCCGTCGAGGTGGACGGTGCAGGCACCGCAGTTGCTGGTGTCGCAGCCGATCACGGTGCCGGTCTTGCCGAGCTTCTCGCGGAGGTACTGCACCAGCAGCATGCGGGGCTCGACGTCGTCGGAGACCGTGTCCCCGTCGACGGTGAGTTGGATCTTGGTCATGGGCACGCAACTCCCTCGGGAGGTCGGATGACTACCTGATGGGGCTGACGCTAGGAGGGCAAGGTTGGCGAAAGGTTGGTCACTTCGTGACCGCCGTCACAGGTCTCGACCATCGCCGCCCNCTAGGAGGGCAAGGTTGGCGAAAGGTTGGTCACTTCGTGACCGCCGTCACAGGTCTCGACCATCGCCGCCCCACGGTGAGTCGGCACAAGATGTGCCGGGTCACCACCCCCGCCCGACGGTGAGTCGGCACAAGATGTGCCGGGTCAGCGGCCGGAGGCGGCCAGGCGGCCCTTGAGCAGGGCCCGCGCCGGGTGCGGGGAGGTGCCGAGGGCGGCCAGCGCCACCTCCAGCACCTCCGTGTCGTACGGCGCGATCTCGCCGTAGCGGAGCACCGCGTCGGGCCGCGGGTCGGCCATCAGCGCCTCGCGCACGGCCACCGCGACGTACTCCGCGAGCTCGGTCAGGCCGGGGGCGTCGGTGCCCGGCAGCAGGTCGCCGCCGTACGCCGCCACGGCCGCGCCGACCTCGCCCTGGCCGAGCAGGTCGAGCACGGTCTCGACGTCCGTGGTCACCGGCATCATCAGCCGGTACGGCCGGGAGGCGAGCTGCCCGCCGAGCGCTGCGCGCAGGTGGGAGACCTCGGCCTTGAGCGTGGAGACGGTGACCGAGTGGTCGCCGTACAGCACCGCGTGGAGGTGCTCGGACGACAACCCCTCGGGGTGCAGCGCGAGCAGCGCGAGGATCTCGGTCTGCCGGCGGTTGAGCAGCAGCCGCTGCCCGTCGAGCCACGCCTCGGCGCCGCCGAGCAGGGTGAGCACCAGCCCGGGCTCGAGCCGGGCCGCCGACATCAGGGAGGCGTCGGCGTAGCTGCGGGTGTGCGGCAGCGCGGTCTCGATCAGCCGGGCCATCACGCGTGCCGTGGCGAGCCCGATCGGGTGGGTGCGGTCCCAGGTGGTCGAGAGGTCGATGACCCCGAGCTGGCGGCCGGTCAGCGGGTCGTGCACGGGCGCGGCCCAGCAGACCCAGTTGTGCACCATCGGCGCGTAGTGCTCGGCGCTGAACACCATCGCCGGCGCGTCGCCGCGGGTGGCGAGGTCCAGCGCGTTGGTGCCGACCGAGGTGTCGTCCCACCGGCCCCCGGAGACGAAGTTGACCGACTCGGCCTTGCGGCGCATCACCCGGCCGCCGTACGTCCACAGGATGCGGGTCTGGTCATCGGTGACCGCGATGACCAGGTCACCGTCCTCGGCGGTGCGCCGCAGCTCGGCCTCGACCCGCTCGACCGCGGTCTGCAGCGGGGAGCCCTCCCAGAGGGCGCGGGTGTCGTCCTCGTCGGCCAGCGGTGCGTGGGTGACGTCACGGGTGAGGTGCGCCTCGGAGCGCTGCCAGCTGTCGAGGATCTCGGGACGCACCAGCGGCCCGGCCGCGTCGCCGTTCTCGACGAACGCGGTCCAGGCCCGCACCGCCTCGAGGCGGCGTCCGTGCAGCTCGTCCCGCGAACCCGTCATCCGTGTCTCCCCGTGAGTGATGCCCGCCACGTTAGCCCCCGGGCCCACACCCGGACGAGGGATCGGCGGCGCGGATCAGGCCAGCTGCCGACGGAGGAACGCGACCGTGGTGCGGATCGAGTCCTCCCAGCGCGGGACGAACGCGTGCTCCTCGCCCTCGTAGACCACCAGCCGCGACCGGACCCCGTCCTGGCGCAACAGGTCCTGCGTGGTCCGCGACCAGGCGATCGGGCAGCTGTCGTCGGAGGTGCCGTGGTGGATCAGCAGCGGCTCGGTGATCCGGTCGAAGTAGGTGCGGGCGGAGAGCTCGCGGTAGAAGCGCGGGTTGGCGCGCGGTGTCCCGAACCGGTCGTAGAGCGCCTGCGCGGCCTCCGGTCGCTCGGGGATCGTCCACCGCTCGAGGTTGTCGAGGAACCGCGAGCTGACCGGTGCGTAGACGACGGCCGCCTGCACCAGGCCGGGCTTGGCGACCAGGGCGTTGTAGGTGACCGCGCCGCCCATCGACCGGCCGAGCATCGCCACCCGGGTCCGGTCGACGACCGGCGACCGCTTGAGCGACTGGACGGCGTTGATCGCGTCGCGGGTGTAGCCCAGCCGGGTCTCGCGGGACAGCGGGGTGGCCGGGTCGGACGCCGCGTGACCGCGGTAGTCGGTGTGCAGCACCACGAAGCCGGCCCGGGCCAGCCGGTCCTGCTCGCGGGCCAGGCCCTGGCCGGTGACGTAGACCGACGGCTCGATGTAGCCGTGGTTGAGCACGATGCCGGGGAACGGGCCACGGCCGTTCGGCACCAGGAGGACCCCGGAGACGGTGACCTCGCCGCTGGGGTAGGTCACCTCCCAGCGCGTGTACGCGTCGGTGACCGCCTGCCGCCGGACCCGGGCGATCGGGCCGCCGGTGAGCCGCTCGCGCATCAGGGCCGGGAGGGACACGGACGAGCGGACCGGCGGGTCGTCGGCGGTGCCGGTCGGGCTGTCGGTGGACCCGCTCGGCGCGGGCTCCGCCGGGGTCGTGGCGTCGCCGGTCGGGGCGCTGCCGCTGGTCGTGGCGGCCGCAGCATCCGCGTCGCCGTCGCCGCGGTCGTCGGAGCACCCGGTGAGCAGGGTCGCGACCAGGGCCAGGGCAGCGGTGGGTACGGCGCGACGGAGCGCCCCGGGTCGAGGCACCGTCCTGGTCGCGGTCACACCCTGATCATGCCGCTGTGCTGGTGACGCCCCGGCGTGCTGACCCGGCACATCTTGTGCCGGGTCACCGTCGAACCGGCGTGCTGACCCGGCACATCTTGTGCCGGGTCAGCCTGGCGTGGGGGTGGTGGTGACGGCGTCGGTGCGGGCGGCCGCGTGGTGGATCCGGCCCTCGGTGCCGACCAGCCGTTGCCCGGACCCTCCCCACTGGTGGGCGATGATCTCGGCCGCGATGCTGACCGCGGTCTCCTCCGGAGTGCGGGCGCCGAGGTCCAGTCCGATCGGCGAGGACAGCCGGGCCAGTTCCGCGTCGGTGAGCCCCTCCTCCTGCAGCCGCTTGAGCCGGTCGTCGTGGGTGCGCCGCGAGCCCATCGCGCCGACGTACGCGACGTCGGGGTGGCGCAGCGCGACCGCGAGCAGCGGCACGTCGAACTTCGGGTCGTGGGTGAGCACACAGATTGCGGTGCGCTGGTCGATCCGGCCGGCCTCTATCTCTCCGGTGAGGTAGCGGTGCGGCCACTCGACGACGACCTCGTCGGCGTCGGGGAATCGGGTCTTGGTCGCGAACACCGGCCGCGCGTCACAGACCGTCACGTGGTAGCCGAGGAACCCGCCGACCCTGGCCACGGCCGCGGCGAAGTCGATGGCGCCGAAGACCAGCATCCGCGGCTTCGGGGCAAACGCCCACACGAAGACCCGCATGCCCTCACCGCGGCGCTCGCCGTCGGGGCCGTAGGACAGCACCTCGCTGCGCCCGGCGGCGAGCAGGCCGAGCGCGTCGTCGCGCACGGCGTCGTCGATCCGGTCGCTGCCCAGGCTGTCGGTGGGCGGCTGGTCGGGTCGGAGGATGGTGCGGCGGCCGATGCGGGACGGGTCCGGGTGGTCGACCACGGTTGCCACCGCGACTGGACGGCTCGCCTCGAGGTCGGCCGCGACCTCGCCGAGCTCGGGGAAGGTCTCGGGGCTCACCTTCTCGACGTAGACGTCGAGGATGCCGCCGCAGGTCAGCCCGACCGCGAACGCGTCGTCGTCGGAGACGCCGTACCGCTGGAGCACGGGGGTGCCGCTGCCGACCACCTCCTGGCCCAGCTCATAGACCGCGCCCTCGACGCAGCCGCCGGACACCGAGCCCACCGCCTCGCCGCCGGGGCCGACGATCATCGACGCCCCGGGTGGCCGGGGCGCGGACTGGAACGTCGCGACCACGGTGCCGAGGCCGACGGTCTCGCCGGCCCGCCACCACTGCAACAGCTCGTCCAGCACCTCACGCACGGGCGACCACCTCCACCAGGTCCGCGAACGTGGCCAGCGAGTGGCCGGCCAGGAACTCGTCGACGTAGGGAAGAGCGGCCACCACACCGGACTGCACCGGCTCGTAGCCGGCCTTGCCCCGGTGCGGGTTCACCCACACCACGCGGTGGGCCATCCGCTGCAGCCGGGCCATCTGGCCCGCGAGCAGCGTCGGGTCGCCGCGCTCCCATCCGTCACTGAACACAACCACCACGGCCCCGCGTGCCATTCCGCGCTGCCCCCACCGGTCGAGGAAGGCCTTGAGGTTGTCGCCGAGCCGGGTGCCGCCGGCCCAGTCCGGGACCGTCTCACCGGCCGCGACCAGGGCCCGCTCGGGGTCGCGGATCCGCAGTGCCCGGGTGACGTGGGTGAGCCGCGTGCCGAGCGTGAACACCTCGACGCCGCCGCGGCCACCGGTCGCGGTCACGAACCGGTGGGACAGCCGGAGCAGCGCGTCGGCGTACTTGCTCATGGAGCCGGAGACGTCGACCAGCAGCACCACCCGTCGCGGGCGGGTGCCGCGGCGGCGCCACTCGACGGTGCCCGGCTCGCCCATCCGGCGCAACGTGGTCCGCAGCGTGCGGTGGGCGTCGATCTCGCCCCGCCGCCACGCCGTACGACGGTGCGCGCGGCGCTCGGGCGCGGTCGGGTGCAGCGCCCCGAACATCGCGGCCAGAGTGGCCTTCTGGGCGCCGGTGACCTCGGCGATGTCGCGGTGCCGCAGCACCTCGGTGGCACTGGCCCGGGCGGCGACCGTGTCGGGGTCGTCGTCGAGGCCACCGCCCTCCTGCTCGGCGTCGGGCAGGTCGGCCTGCGCGACGTCGACCCGGGTCGGGGGCTTCTGGGTGCGCGGCAGCCCCTCTCGGGAGAGGAACCACGCGTCGAAGACCTGGTCGTAGCGGGCCAGGTCGTCCGGGCAGGAGCAGAGCGTCGCCCGCCCCGCCCAGTACGTCGCCTGGCGGTCGCCGAGGTCGACCAGCGAGGCCGCCTCCAGCCAGGCCCGGGACCGGTCGAGGGTGACCGGGACGCCGGCCGCACGGAGGGCGCGGGCGAAGCCGAGCAGCACCTCGTCGGGCTGGTGCAGCACGGCGTCCGCGGTCACCTCACACCGCCAGCATCCGGTCGAGCGCGTGCTTCACGCGCTCGGTGTCGTCGCGGTACTTCACCACCGCGCCCAGGGTCGCCGAAGCGGTGGCCAGGTCGAGCTCGGTGGCCCCGAGCCGCTCGAGGGCGCGCGCCCAGTCGAGGGTCTCGGCGACGCCCGGGGGCTTGAGCAGGTCGTCGCGGGCCCGCAGCTGCTGCACGACCGCGACCACCTGCCGGGCCAGCTCGGCGGACACCTCGGGGGCCCGGGAGCGCACGATCTCGACCTCGCGGTCGAGGCCGGGGTGGTCGATCCAGTGGTAGAGGCAGCGTCGCTTGAGCGCGTCGTGCAGCTCGCGGGTGCGGTTGGAGGTGAGCACCACGACCGGCGGGGTCGCGGCGGTGACGGTGCCGAGCTCCGGGATGGTCACCTGGTACGTCGAGAGCACCTCGAGCAGGAAGGCCTCGAACTCGTCGTCGGCCCGGTCCACCTCGTCGACCAGCAGCACCGCCGGGGTCTCGCGCAGTGCCTGCAGCACCGGGCGCGCCAGCAGGAACCGCTCGTCGTACAGGCTCTTCTCGGCCTCCTCGACGCCCGGCCCGCCGCCGACCGCCTCGAGGGCGCGCAGGTGCAGGATCTGGCGGGGGAAGTCCCAGTCGTAGAGCGCCTGGCTGGCGTCGATGCCCTCGTAGCACTGCAGCCGGATCAGCGGCCAGCCCGCGGCGGTGGCGAGGGCCTCGGCCAGCGAGGTCTTGCCGGTGCCGGGCTCGCCCTCGAGCAGCAGCGGGCGCTGCATCCGCAGGCCGAGGTAGGTGATCGTCGCGAGCGCCTCGTCGCAGAGGTAGCCGGTGCCCCCCAGCAGGCGCGCGACGTCGTCCGGCCCGCGCAGGTCGTCGGCTTCCATGGCGTCCACGCTACTGAGGCCGGGGTTGGTCGGAGGTGGGGGCGTCGCGGCACGGACCGTCGTGGTCGGCGCCGGTCGCGAGGTCGCCGCACTCGACCGTCTCGGGGTCGTGGGTCGCGAGGTAGTCGCGCGCGCCGCGGTCGCCGGTCGCGCTCTCGGTGACGCCCGGCCAGTGCTCCCGGCCGAGCAGGACCGGGTGCCCCGGGGTCCCGCCGTACGTCGCGCGGCGGAGGGTGGCGGTCGAGACCGGCCCGGCCAGCACCCGGCGCACGACCTCGGGTCCGACGTCGGGGAGGTCGACCAGGGTCACCAGTGCGGCGTCGGTGCGGTGCCCGGCGCCCGAGCCGGCCAGGTCCCGCAGCCCCGTGCGCAGCGAGGCGCCCATGCCCTCGGCCCAGTCGTCGGCGACGACCTGTCGCACCGCGACCCCGGCCTCGGCCAGGATCTTGCTCGCCTCGTCGGCGCCGGCGCCGAGCACGACGGTGACGTCGTGGCAGCCGCCCGCCTGCAGCGCGTCGACCGACCGGGTGAGCCACCCGTCGACCAGCGCCTTCGGCATTCCCATGCGGGTGCCGGCGCCGGCCGCGAGGAGCAGTCCGTGGATGCCCATGTCCCCAGCCTAGGCAGGTACCATCGGAGGAGCAGAGGGGTTCCGCGTGTCAGTGGTGGGGTGGCGCGCACGTCCAGTGCCGCACCCGGAGCCCGCATGACCGTCACCACGCTCGTCGACCCCGTCGACGTCGTTCCCTCCCGCACCACCTACCGCTCGCTCGCACGCGCCGTCGACCGGCGGTTCCTCGCGCTCGGCATGGCGGTGCGCCTGCCCACCGCGATGCTGCCCCTCGGCATCCTCCTGTACGTCGCCGACGCGACCGGGTCCTTCGCCTCCGGCGGGCTCGCGGTCGCCGCCCTGAGCATCGGCGGCGGGATCGGCGGACCCGTCGTCGGCGCGCTCGCCGACCGGTTCGGCCAGCGCCCCGTGCTGCTCGCCTCGACGGCAGTGCAGGTGCTCGGCATCGCCGCGTTCCTGCTGCTCGGCGACACCCTCGGCCCCGCGATGCTGATCGCGGCCCTGGTCGGGCTGGCCAACCCGCAGGCCGGGGCGATGGCCCGCGCCCGCTGGTCGGTGGTCGCCCGGCGCCGACCGGACCGGCTGCCGTTCACGGCGACCGCGATGGCCTACGAGGGCGCGGTCGACGAGGCCTCGTTCGTGGTCGGACCCGTGCTGGTCAGCACGGTGGCCGGCCTCACCGCGCCGTACGTCGGGCTGGGGCTGGCCCTGGTCCTCGCCCTCGTCGCGCAGACCGGCTTCGCCCTGCACCCGAGCTCGCTGCCCGGCCGCGGGCGGGCGGCCTCGACCCCCGACGTACCTCGGGCCCCGCTGCCGGTCGCTCACCTCGCGTTCCTGCTGCTGGCGATGGCCGCGGTCGGCGTGGTCTTCGGCTCCTCGCAGACCGGCGTCGCCGCCCGCATGGCGGAGTCCGGGCACGACGGCCTGACCGGACCGGTCTACGCGCTCATGGGCGTGGGGTCCGCGGTGGCCGGGCTGCTCAGCACCCGGCTACCGGCCCGGTTCGCGCTCGCGGACCGGATCGCGGCCGGAGGAGCACTGCTGGTGCTCGGCGGCGGCGTCGTCGCCCTCGCCGGTCCGCCGCCGCTGCTCGGCCTCGCCTGCCTGTTCCTCGGGCTGGCCCTCGCCCCGGCGCTGGTCAGTGCCTACGCGCTGGCCGAGCGGGCCGCGCCCGCCGGCTGGGGCACCACCACGATGACCGCGCTGGCGACCGCCAACGTGGTGGGCGTGGCCGCGGGCGCCGCGGTCGCCGGGCAGCTGGTGGACCGGGTCTCCCCGGGTGCCGGCCTGCTCGTGGTCTCGGTGGCGGGCCTCGGGGTGCTCGCCTGCGGCCTCGGCGCCCGGTTCCGACCGCTGGGCCGACGGCTCGGCTGACCGCCGGGACCTTCGTCCCGACGGCGCGGCCGCTCGGCCCTGCCGACCTCTCCCGCGCGCGACCAGAGTGGAAGCAGGAGGCGATGACGATGCGCACGCTGGTGGTCGTGGAGTCCTCGTTCGGCAACACCCGCGCGGTGGCCGACGCGGTCGCGGAGGGCCTGGGCGGCTGTCCGGTGTCCGACGTACGCGACACCGACCCCGGCGTCGTCGCGGACCTCGACCTGCTCGTGGTCGGCGGTCCCACGCACGCCTTCGGCATGAGCCGGGAGCGGACCCGGGCGGACGCGGTCGAACAGGGCGCGACCGCGGGCGACGGCGACGGCATCCGGGAGTGGCTCGGGCGGCTCGAGCCCTCCGCGGACCTGACCGTCGCCACTTTCGACACCCGGATCGACCGGGTGCGTCGCCTGCCCGGGTCCGCTGCCCGCGGCGCGGCCAGGCTGCTGCGCCACCACGGATTCCGGCAGGTGCTGGAACCGGTCAGCTTCTACGTGACCGGCACTGCCGGGCCGCTCGCCGACGGCGAGCTCGCCCGGGCCCGCACCTGGGGCGCGTCGCTCGCCGAGCGACCGTCCACGCACGCCGGGGGGTGACGCGATGAGCGCCACCGCCCCGGCTGCGGCCCGGTCGGCGCGTGCCGGTCGCCTGCTCGGCCGGCACGCGGTCGGTGGGCTGTACCTCTTCACGGCCGGCGTCCACGTCGGGCTGGTCGGCGCGGACCCGCAGGCGTACGCCGGCTTCGGCGACGCGGCGCTGGCGCCCGGGCTGACTCGCGCGTGGGACGAGGGGTTCATGGCACACCCGGCGTTCTGGGGCCTGATGGTCGCCGCCTTCGAGCTGGCGATCGCGCTGCTGCTGCTCCTCGGCCGCGGCCATTGGCGCAGCCTGGGCTGGGTCCTCGTGATCGGCTTCCACCTGGCGCTGATGGCGTTCGGCTGGGGCTTCTGGATCTGGTGCGTGCCGTTCCTGGCGCTGTTCCTCCCGGCCGCGCTCGACGACCTGCGGGCCGACCTCGCACGTCCCTCGGAGGTGCGGCCATGACCACGCTCGCCGTCCGCCCCGCCGCGCACCGCGCGACCGCTGACCGTCGGCTCCCGCTCGCGCTGGCCGTCGTCGCCGTCGCCGCGGCGGCCCCGACCTGGCTGGTCGACGACGTGCTGACCGGCCCGGCCGCGATGAACGGCTCGGCCCGCGGCACCGCGGTCGTGGTGCTCGTCATCGCCGTCCCGCTGCTCGTGGTCGCCGCGTTCCGCGACGGCCTCGCCACGCGTGCCGTCGAGGTCGGCGCGACGGCGTACCTGCTCTACAACGCCGTCCTCTTCTGCTTCGCCACGCCGTTCAACCGGTTGTTCCTGCTGTACGTCGCGATGCTCGGGCTGGCCGCGGCCACCCTGCTGGTGCTGCTGCTGCGCACCGACCCGAGCCACCTCGACGGGCGGTCGGTTCCGGCGCGTGCCGTGGCGTCGTACCTCTGGGTCGTCGTGGTCCTCAACGCCCTCGTCTGGCTGTCGCGGGTCGTGCCGGGGGTCCGTGGAGACCTGCCGCCGGACTTCCTCGACGGCACCGGCCTCACCACCAACCCGGTGTTCGTGCAGGACCTCGGTCTGTGGCTGCCGGCGTTCGCGTGGATCGGGTACGCCGTGTGGCGGCGCCTGCAGGTCGGCTACTTCCTTGCCTCGGCCGGGCTGGTGTTCTGGACCGTCGAGGCGGTCGGGGTGGCCGTCGACCAGTGGATGGGTCACCGCGCCGACCCGTCCTCGACGGTCGTCTCGCTGGCGGTGGTCCCGGGCTTCGTGGTGCTGGCCGTGCTCAGTGCGGCGATGCTGTGGCTGTCGCTGCGCTGGACGCGGGCTCCGGGACCCCGGGCACCGGCACCTTCGGCGCCGGCTCCACGTCCGCGCTCCTGATGCCGTTGACCTCTGGCGTGATCTGCGACTCCAGCCGCCGCACCATCAGCACCAGCACGACCAGCCCGAGCAGCAGCGTGGCGATGAAGCCGGCCCCCAGGTTGCGGTCGATGAAGAGGCCGGCGACCACCGGAGCCACGATCGAGCCGAGCTGGAACGAGCCGGCCGTGATCGCGTTGTAGCGACCCCGCAGGTCGTCGGGGGCCAGGTCGTTGGTCATCGCCGGCATGGTCGGCTGGAACAGCGTCTCGCCCAGCGCGAACACCGACGCACAGGCCGCGACCAGCAGCGTGGCGCCGGCGGTGCCCGGGACCAGCCCGGAGAGCCCGAGCAGCAGCCAGGCGACCCCCCAGACGACCGCCATCACCATGACCACACGGGTGCGGCGCCGGCCCTCGATCCGCTGCAGCACGACCAGCTGGATCAGCACGATCACCACGGTGTTGGCGGCGAACGCCCAGCCGAGGCCGCGGGTCGACACCTCGCTGATGCTGCGGGCGAACGCCGGCATGCCGCTGTTGAGCTGCCCGTAGCCGACGAACGCGAGCACGAACGACAGGGCCACCATCAGCGGCATCGCCGGGCGGCGCAGCACGCCGAGGTAGCCGACCGACGGCGTGCCCTCCTCGTGGGTCGACGGCACCGGGCCGCCCACGTGCCGCAGCGGCACCAGCAGCACCACCAGCGGCAGGGCGTAGCTGAGCGCGTCCCCGAGGTACATCAGCTGGAACGTCCAGGTCCGCTCGACGTCGACCACGATGCCGCCGACCACGCCGCCGATGCCGATGCCGAGGTTGAGCAGCGTGAAGTTGAGGCCGAAGTAGCGCTGGCGGATCGCGCTCGGCACCACCGACGCCACCAGTGACTGCCACGACGGCCAGCCGAGGCCGAACGACGCACCGGTCAGGGTCATCCCGAGGACCGCGAGCGGCAGGGTCGCGGCGAAGGCCATCACGCACTGCCCGCTGATCGCGAGCACCAGCGTGAGCACCTGGATCGCCCGCGGCCCGAGGCGGTCGATCGCCGGGCCGGCGGCGAGCGAGGAGATCATGCCGGCCAGCGGCAGCACGGCCAGCAGCACGCCCACCGTGTCCAGCCCGAACCCGCGGACCTCGTGGAGGTAGACCACCCAGAACGGCAGCACCAGCCCGGTGCCGATGAACTCGAAGACCACCACGGAGATCAGCAGCTTGCCCTCGCGCGGGAGGTCGTGCCAGAAGGACGCCATGGCCGATCGCTGCTGCTCGCTCACTGGTCCAGTCTGGTGGTCCGGACCGACAGTCGGCACGTGATTTTCGGCGGGCCCGGACTGTCATTTCGCTGCAATTGCAGCCGTACGACGTGCCGCCGCGGCCGCCGTACTGTCACAACCCCGCAATTGCAGCCGGATGGCAGGGAAGCGGGCCCGGAACATGTCACGAGGCTGCAATTGCGGCCGTACGACGGATGAGCGGGGCAGGCGCCATGTCATGCGGCTGCAATTGCAGCCGTACGAGAGCACGCGGGCACGCGAAAGGGCCCCGGTCCGGAGACCGGGGCCCTTCCGTGATGCTGCGTTCCGGGAGGCAGGACCGGGTTTCGAGACACGTCGCGCACTCCCTCGCTCCGCTCAGGTGTGCGCCGACGCCCTCGACCTGATCGCCGGACGGTCGCCCGCGGCTGACGCCGCGGGCGACCTGGCGATCAGAAGTCCATGCCGCCCATGCCGCCGGTCGGGTCGCCACCCATGGGGGCGGCCTTCTCCGGCTTGTCGGCCACGACGGCCTCGGTGGTGAGGAACAGTGCGGCGATCGACGCGGCGTTCTGCAGCGCCGAACGGGTCACCTTGGCCGGGTCGATGATGCCCTCGGCGATCATGTCGACGTACTCGCCGGTGGCCGCGTTGAGGCCGTGGCCCGGGTTGAGGCCGCGCACCTTCTCCGCCACGACGCCGCCCTCGAGGCCGGCGTTGACCGCGATCTGCTTCAGCGGGGCCTCGGTGGCCAGCTTCACGATCGCGGCACCGGTGGCCTCGTCGCCGGAGAGCTCCAGCTTCTCGAACGCCGCGCCCGAGGCCTGCACCAGGGCGACGCCGCCGCCGGCGACGATGCCCTCCTCGACGGCCGCCTTCGCGTTGCGGACGGCGTCCTCGATGCGGTGCTTGCGCTCCTTCAGCTCGACCTCGGTGGCCGCGCCGACCTTGATCACCGCGACACCGCCGGCCAGCTTGGCCAGGCGCTCCTGCAGCTTCTCGCGGTCGTAGTCGGAGTCCGACTTCTCGATCTCGGCACGGATCTGGTTCACCCGGCCGTTGATCTGGTCGCCGTCGCCGGCACCCTCGACGATGGTGGTCTCGTCCTTGGTGATGACGACCTTGCGGGCCTGGCCGAGCAGCTCGATGCCGGTCGACTCGAGCTTGAGGCCGACCTCCTCGCTGATGACCTGGCCACCGGTCAGGATCGCGATGTCCTGCAGCATGGCCTTGCGGCGGTCACCGAAGCCCGGGGCCTTGACGGCGACGGACTTGAAGGTGCCGCGGATCTTGTTGACGACCAGCGTGGACAGGGCCTCGCCGTCGACGTCCTCGGCCAGGATCAGCAGCGGCTTGCCGGACTGCATGACCTTCTCGAGCAGCGGCAGCAGGTCCTTGACGTTCGAGACCTTCTGGTTCGCGATCAGGATGTACGGGTCCTCGAGGACCGTCTCCATGCGCTCCGGGTCGGTGACGAAGTACGCCGAGATGTAGCCCTTGTCGAAGCGCATGCCCTCGGTGAGCTCGAGGTCGAGCCCGAAGGTGTTCGACTCCTCGACGGTGATGACGCCTTCCTTGCCGACCTTGTCCATGGCCTCGGCGATGATCTCGCCGACGGTCGGGTCCGCGGCGGAGATCGAGGCGGTCGCCGCGATCTGCTCCTTGGTCTCGATGTCGATGGCCATGCCGAGCAGCTGCTCGGACACGGCGGCCACGGCGGACTCGATGCCGCGCTTGAGGCCCATCGGGTTCGCGCCCGCGGCGACGTTGCGCAGGCCCTCGCGGACCATGGCCTGGGCGAGAACGGTGGCGGTGGTGGTGCCGTCGCCCGCGACGTCGTCGGTCTTCTTGGCGACCTCCTTGACGAGCTCGGCACCGATCTTCTCGTAGGGGTCCTCGAGCTCGATCTCCTTGGCGATGGACACGCCGTCGTTGGTGATCGTGGGGGCGCCCCACTTCTTCTCGAGGACGACGTTGCGACCCTTGGGGCCGAGGGTCACCTTGACCGCGTCGGCGAGCGTGTTCATGCCACGCTCGAGGCCGCGGCGGGCCTCCTCGTTGAAAGCAATCAGCTTCGGCATAACTCCTGCGATTCCTCACGCTTCAGAGTTGTCGGGAACGGAGGCGACCGGCTGCCCGCGACGGCCGGCCCGGCTCGGCCCGGCAGACCCTTCCTGCCGGCGCTGAGGACCTCAACCTGTCGCTCCGCGTTGTCACTCTCCAGTCGAGAGTGCCAGCCTCATGTTTAGCACTCGCCCCATGAGAGTGCAAGAAAGGGGTCCGCACTCCGAAGCGGCCCGGGTCAGGCGAGGCGACGGGCCACCAGGTCGGCGAACGGCTCGGCGTTCGCCGGCAGCACGTCGAGGTAGAGACCGGGCTCGATCACCTCGAGCTCGCTGACCGCGAGGCTGCCGTCGTCCAGCCGCATCATGTCGACCCGGCCGTAGTCGAGCGGACCCCCGTGCACCGTCGCGGCGGCGGCCATCCCGGCCAGCGCCAGGGCCGCACACTCCGGCTGGAGGGCCACCGGGACCGACAGGCCGCCGAAGTGCTCGTGCACCCGGATGTCCCCGTCGGCGGGGCTCTTGTCGACCTGCGCCACCGGCTCGCCGTCGATCACGAACACCGAGGTCTCGCCGGTGGTGCGCACCGAGGCCACCAGCGGCTGCACCACCCATGGGCCGCCGAGCGGCTCGAGCAATGGGTGGCCCGAGAACGGCTTGCCGAGCCGCGGGTCGTCGGGGTCGTCGACGACCAGCACTCCGGCGCCGCCGGCGCCGGTGCGCGGCTTGACCACGGCGGTCCCGAGCCGGCGTACGGCGTCGCGGAGGGCGTCGAGGTCGTCCGCCGGGATGGTCGGGACCGCGGGGACGCCGCCGAGGCCCGCGAGGTAGACCTTGTCGAGGTTCCACGCGAACAGGTCCGCACCGTTGAGCAGCCTCGTGACGTCCTCGACCGCCCGGGCCCACGCGACGAACTCGTCCGGGCGCTCGGTGTAGTCCCAGGTCGACCGAACGGCGACCAGGCCGGCCGCGCCCCAGTCGACGGCGGGGTCGTCCCAGGGCACCCAGGCACTGCCGATCCCTCGGCGGCCGAGGGCAGCGTCGAGGGCGGCGGCACCGGGCTCGCCGTCGGGCCAGTCGGCGGAGGTGGCGAGGAGGACGTCGGTCATGCGGCGAGGCTAGGGGGTCGGCGCGTGGTGGCCGAAGGGGACTTCCGCGGTGACGCCGAGCGCCGCCAGCACGGACGGGAGCATCGCCTTCGCGGTGCGCTTGTAGCCGAGCGAGCTGGGGTGGAACCGGTCGAGGCTGAACATCTCGTCGGGGTTGGTGATGAAGAACGGGCCGACCACGTGTTCCAGCGAGACCGCCCGGGCACCGCGGCGCAGCGCGGTCTCGCGCTGGGCGTCCGCGAGCTGGCGGGAGGCCCGCGAGCCGAGCGCCCGCAGCGGCTGCGGCACCGGGCGCAGGGCGCCGAGGTCGGGGCAGGTGCCGACCACGACCGGCGTACGGCGGTCGGCGAGGGCGGCCAGGCAGTCGTCGAGGTAGGCGGCCGACTCGGCCAGCGGCACCCGGTGGGTGACGTCGTTGCCGCCGACCACCACGACCGCGACGTCGGCGCGGTAGGCCTCCGGCAGCGACTCGAGCTGGGCGCCGAGCTCGGAGGTCTCGGCGCCGACCCGGGCCGCAGTGGTCAGCCGTACGGCGCGTCGGGTGCGCTTGGCGACCGCCTTGGCCAGCCGGGCCCCGAGGGTGTGCCCGGGTGCGTCGGCACCGAGGCCGGCGGCGATCGAGTCGCCGAGGACCAGCAGGTCCAGCCGGTCGCCGTACCGCTTCTTCCAGGTCCGGTCCGCCACGGGGCCTCCTCGCCGAGCGGCTTGCCGATCAGGGCGCGGGCGGCTGCCGCCTGCCGGTGCAGCAGGTGGCGCGAGCCGAGCAGGGCCGCGGCGGTGGCACCGGCCACCGCCCCGGCACCGGCGAGGGCCACGTTCGGTCGTCTCATCAGGTCCGTTTCAACCAGACCCGGGCGACCGGCCCGGCAACGGGGGGCGACGGGCGTCCGACGGCCGGGCGGCGGGTGGGTCAGCTGCTGCCGCGGACCACGAGGTGGGTGGGCAGCACCCGCCCCTCCTGCGGCTCGTCCGGGCTCCCGAGCGTCGCGAGCAGCAGGTCGACCATCTCGCGGCCCATCCGCTCGGGAGACTGGTGGACGGTGGTGAGCGGCGGTTCGGTGGACAGCGCCAGCGGGGCGTCGTCGAAGCCGACCACCGACACCTCGCCGGGCACGTCCCGGCCGGCCTCGCGCAGGACGCGCAGGGCACCGGCGGCCATCAGGTCGTTGGCGCAGAAGACGCCGTCGACGTCGGGGCGCCGCAGCAGGATCTCGCGCATCGCGGCCTCGCCGCCGGCCTGGCTGAAGTCGCCGGTGGCCACCAGCCCGGGGTCGGCCGTCCGGCCGGCGTCCTCGAGCCCGGAGAGGTAGCCCTCGTAGCGGCTGCGGCCGGCGACCATGTCCAGCGGACCGGTCACGGTTGCCACCCGCCGCCGGCCGCGGTTGACCAGGTGCCCGACCGCGAGCCGGGCGCCGAGCCGGTTGTCGACGTCGACGAAGCCGAACCGCTCCTCCCCGCTGCGCTGGCCGCCGACCACCATCGGCAGGCCGCGGGCCCGGATCCGGTCCGGGAGGGTGTCGTCGTCGTGCAGCGACAGCAGCAGGACGCCGTCCACGTGCTGCCGGCCCAGCCACGAGTCGAGGTGCTCGCTGCGCTGCCCGGACGAGGCCAGCATCAGCACCAGCTGGAGGTTGGCCTCGCTGAGGGCGGTGCCGATCCCGCGCACCACGCCCGCGAAGAACGGCTCGCCGAAGATCCGCTCCTCGGACTCCGCGATCACCAGCGCGATCGTGTCCGTACGGCGGGTGACCAGGGTCCGCGCCGCCGAGTTCGGGACGTAGCCGAGCTCGGCGATCGCCTCCTCGACGGCCTGGCGGGCGCGGGCGGAGACCCGCTCGCCGCCGTTGATGACCCGGGACGCCGTGCCCCGGCCGACCCCGGCTCTGCGGGCGACCTCCTCCAGCGTCGGCCGCGGGCTGGGCGGTCGGCTCATGGCGCCAGTATGCCGTCGCGGTGGGCCGCGATGAACTGGGCGTACCAGCGCCCGCTCGCCTTCACCGTCCGGACCTGCGAGGCGTAGTCGACGTGCACCAGCCCGAACCGCATCGTGTACCCCTCGGCCCACTCGAAGTTGTCCAGCAGCGACCACGCGAAGTAGCCCGCGACGTCGGCCCCGGCCTCCCGGGCCCGGGCGCAGGCGTCGAGGTGGTCGGCGAGGTAGCCAAGCCGGTCCGGGTCGTCCACGCTGCCGTCGGCGGCGACCCGGTCCTCCCAGGCCGAGCCGTTCTCGGTGACGTAGATCGGCAGCGAGGTGTACTCCTCGCTGACCCGGGTCAGCACCTCGACCAGGCCGTCGGGGTCGACCTCCCAGCCGTTGGCGGCGCGGGACAGGCCCCGGTGGGTGAACTCGGCCGCGTTGACGCCGGGGTACGGCGAGGACCGGACGTTGTGCCGCGTGTAGTAGTTGACGCCCAGGAAGTCGAGCGAGGTGGAGATCTCCGCCAGGTCGCCGGGTCGGCACCAGTCGCCGGGGAGGAGGCCGTCGAGGTCGTCGAGCAGGTCGACCGGGTAGTCGCCGCGGAACACCGGGTCGAGGAACCACCGGTTGTGCAGCCCGTCGAGCCGGTGCGCCAGCGCCGCAGAGGCGGGGGCGTCGTCGGCCGGCGTCACCGGGTAGAGGTTCAGCGTGATCCCGACCTGCGACCCGGGCGCGTGCGCACGGATCGCCTCGACCGCGCGGCCGTGGCCGAGCAGCAGGTGGTGGGAGGCCAGCAGCGCGTCGGTCGGGTCCGCCCGCCCGGGGGCGTGGATGCCGGACCCGTAGCCGAGGAACGCCGAGCACCACGGCTCGTTCAGCGTGATCCAGTGGTGCACGCGGTCGCCGAGCGCCGCGGCCGCCACCGCGGCGTACTCGGCGAACCGGTCGGCGGTGGCGCGGTCCGGCCAGCCCCCCGCCTGCTCGATCTCCACCGGCAGGTCCCAGTGGTAGAGCGTCGCCCACGGGGTGATCCCGGCCTCCAGGAGCCGGTCGACGAGCCGGTCGTAGAACCCCAGGCCGGCCGGGTTCGGCCGGGTGCCGCCGCCCGGCAGGATCCGGGGCCAGGCCAGCGAGAACCGGTAGGCGCCGAGGCCGAGGTCGCGCATCAGGCCGACGTCCTCGCGGTAGCGGTGGTAGTGGTCGCAGGCCACCACGCCCGTGTCGCCGTTGCGGATCCGTCCCGGCTCGGCGGCGTAGGCGTCCCAGATCGACGGCGTCCGGCCGTCGTCGGAGACGGCGCCCTCGATCTGGTACGACGCGGTGGCGGCGCCCCAGACGAAGTCCGGGGGGAAGCCCGCGGGCGAGGGATGCCGGGTGGTCTGCGGCACCGGAGGTGCAGTGGTCATGACTTGAGACCGCCTTCGAGGATGCCGCCGACGATCTGCCGGCCGAAGAGGAGGAAGACCAGGAGCAGCGGGACCACGCCGAGCAGGGTGCCGGCCATGATCAGGGCCTGGTCGGTGTAGTAGCCGCCGGCCAGCCGGGACAGCGCCACCTGCACCGTCGGGTGCTCGACGTCGAGGACCAGGTAGGGCCAGAGGAAGTCGTTCCAGCGCTCCATGAACGTCAGCAGTGCGAGCACCGCGGCACCGGGCCGCAGGATCGGCATCACGACGTACCAGAAGGTGCGGAAGATCGAGGCGCCGTCGAGCCGCGCCGCCTCGAGCAGCTCGTCGGGCACCGACTGGACGACGTACTGGCGCATGAGGAACACGCCGAAGGCCGAGACCAGGAACGGCAGCATCACCGCGGGGAGCTGCCCGGCCAGGTGCAGCTTGGACATCAGCATGTAGAGCGGGATCATCCCGAGCTGCACCGGCACCATCATCGTGATGAGCACGAACGCGAGCAGCGGCTGTCGGCCGACGAAGCGGAGCTTGGCGAAGGCGAAGCCGGCCAGGCAGGAGAAGAACACGACCGAGACGGTGCAGACGAGCGACACCACGACGGAGTTCACCAGCGCCTGCTCGAAGGTGACGTCGGGGTTGCCGAGCACCCGGTCGACGTTGTCCATCAGCCGGTCACCGGGCCACAGGGGTGGCGGCACCGAGGTGATGTCCTCGTTGGGCCGGGAGGCCATCACGACCATGAAGTAGAGCGGGAACGCCGAGACCGCGGTGACCACAGCGAGCATCACGACGGCCGGACGGATGCGGAAGCGGGACGCGGCCATGTCAGTCCACCGACCTGAGGCGCCGTACCAGCAGCGCGTTGACGAGCCCGACGACCGCGATGACGAGGAACATGACCCAGGCGATGGTCGAGGCGTAGCCGAACTCGAGGCCGGTGAACGCCTTCTCGTAGAGGTACATCGTCAGGGTCTGGAACTGGCGTGTGGTTCCGCCGGTGATCGCGTTGGCACCCGAGTTGAACAGCAGCGGCTCGGTGAAGAGCTGGATGCCGCCGATGGTGGAGACCAGGACCACGAACAGGATGGTGGGCCGCAGCAGCGGGACCGTGATGCTCCAGAACTGCCGCCACGCGTTGGCGCCGTCGATCTCCGCGGCCTCGTAGATGTCGCGCGGTACCGCCTGCAGGGCGGCCAGGAAGATCAGCGCGTTGTAGCCGGTCCAGCGCCAGTCGACCATGATCGAGATGGCCAGCCAGGACGACCAGCGGTGGTCCTGCCAGCCGATCGGGTCGACACCCACGTGGCCGAGCGTCCAGTTGACGAGGCCGAAGTCCCGGGCGAACAGCAGGGTGAAGATGATGCCGACCGCGGCCACCGACGTGATGTTGGGGAGCAGCACCCCCATCCGCCAGAACGTCCGGGCCCGGATCTTCTCGTTGAGCAGGGCGGCCAACCCGAGTGCCATCAGCAGCTGCGGCACGGTCGCCAGCACGAAGATGCCCAGCGTGTTGGTCAGCGCGTTCCAGAAGTGGTCGTCCTCGACCAGCGCCCGGTAGTTGTCGAGCCCCACCCAGGTCCGGTCGCCGAGCAGGCTCCAGTCGTGCAGCGAGACCCAGAGCGTGAACACCACCGGGAAGAGCCCGAAGGCCGCGAAGACCAGGAAGAACGGCGAGACGAAGAGGGGGCCGGCGATCCGCTCCTGTCGGGACACCACGGCGCCCGAGCGCCGGCGGCGAGGTCGGGGGTCGGGCGGTGAGGCCATGACGGCAGTCTCGCCCGACGGCACGGCCAGCCCTGCCCGGGAGCCGGAGGAGCTCCCGGGCAGGACCGGCTCAGCCCGCCGCAGATCCGGCATCGTCGACCGCCGTCTGCCAGCCCTCCTCGGAGGACTTCTGCCCGTTCTCCACACTCCTCAGCGCGTTCTCCACCGCGTCCCGCACGGGTTGGTTCTTCGCGCCCAGGTAGACCGGGCGGAGGTTGCTGGCTCCGGCGACGAACAGCTGGCCCACGGGAGCGTCGTTGAAGTAGTCGTTCGTGGCGTTCTCGAGCTCCGGCGTCGAGTAGAGGGTCGGGTTCGAGGGCAGGTTGCCGACCTGGTCGAACGCGGACATCTGGCCGTCCGCGCTGGTCAGGAACTGGGCCAGCTCGATGGCGACGTCCTGGTGGCTGCTGGAGGTGGGCACCGCCAGGAACGAGCCGCCCCAGTTGCCGCCGCCACCGGGTACCGGCGCGATGTCCCAGTTGCCGGCGTTGCCGTCGCCAGCCTGCTCCTTGATGTAGCCGGTCATCCAGGCCGGGCAGGCGATGGTGGCGAAGGTGCCGTTCTTGAAGCCGGCGTTCCACTCGTTGGAGAACGACTTGAGCTTCGCGGACAGCCCTGCGTCCACCATCGCGACCGAGGTGTCCCAGGCGTCCTTGACGGCCGGGTTGGTCTCGATCACCAGGTTGTCGTCGGTGTCGAAGTACGTGTGGTCCGCGGTCTGCATGAGGATCGAGTTGTAGGTGTTCGTGGCCGAGTCGACGAAGTGGACCTCGTCGGAGCCGATCCCTGCCTGGAACTTCTCACCGGTCGCGATGTAGTCGTCCCACGTGGGCCAGAGCTTGCCGACCTCCTCGCGGTCGGTGGGCAGCCCCGCCTTCTCGAACAGGTCCCGGCGGTAGCACATCGCGAGCCCGCCGACGTCGGTCCCGAGGCCGATCGTGGTGCCGCCGTCCGCGGTGGTCGCCTGGGCGTACTTCCAGTCGAGCCACTGGTCCTTCTTCTCGTTGGAGCCGTGGTCCTGGAAGTTCACGAACCTGTCGGCACTCTGGAGGAAGTTGACGACCTGGCCCTCCTCGATCGCCACCACGTCACCGGCGCCGCTGCCGGCCGCGATCTTCTGGATGAGCTGGGTGTTGTACTGCCCGAGGTCGCCCTCGGCGGTCTCCACGATGGTGACGCCCGGGTGGTCCTTCTCGAACTGCTTGTAGAGCTTCTCGTAGCCGAAGTTGCCGAAGACGTTCACCCGGAGGGTGACGTCGTCGGCGGCCGCGTCGTCGCCGCCGCAGGCACTCAGGAAGGTGCCCATCGTCACGAGCGCGGCCACGGCCGCACCCGCACGCATCCGCCTGTTCTGCATCATGTCCGTCACCTGTTCTCGAAGAGAGTGGGAGCGTTCCCACGCGCTACTGTGACGGCGGTCACCCTAGGTGTCAAGATATGAGTGGGAACGCTCCCACTTTCGTGTCGCATCTCCCCCGCGACGAGCGTGGGGCGGCGGAGCGGTGGTTCAGACCAGGCGGCGCCAGACAATCAGGCCGGCCAGCGCGGCGGCGCCGACCGCCCCGGCCACGACGACCGGGCGGGGTCGACCGCTGTCGGTGGTGACGCGCTGCCGCAACGAGGCCGCCCGGGCGCGGGCGTGCGCCTTCACGTCGAGCTTGGCCTGCAGCGCCGAGACGGTGTCGGCCAGCTCTTCGCGCTGCCGGACGATGTCGGCCTCGATCTCGGCCGGGGTGCTCGGGCCGCTGCCGTTGGGGTTGCCGTTCGCGGTGTTGGTCACGGGTGCTGTCCCTTCACGGTGGCGACGTCCTCCTTGAGGCCCTCGATGGCCCGCTCCGGTGCCGGCGGCGTGGCCGCGGACACCTTGCTCTTCCCGGTCAGCGCGGCGACCGCGGCCGCGGCGAGCACCACGAGCGCGACGACCAGGGCGGCCAGCCAGGCCGGCAGCGCGAGCGCCAGCGCCAGCACCGCGGTGGTGAGCAGCAGCGCCAGCCCGAAGAACCCGAGTAGCCCGGCGACGCTGAACATCCCGATGCCGACGCCCGCCTGCTTGCCCTTCTCGGCCAGCTCGGCCTGGGCGAGGCGCAGCTCGCTGCGAATCAGCTCGGGCACCTGCTCGCTGAGCTGGTGCACGAGCGCCCCGAGAGGTTCCTCCCCCGTCGGGGCCTGGTCCGGTCGGTACGACGGAGAGGTCATGCCGGTCCCGTTGCCAACAACGGCGCGGTTCATGCGGCCCGGGGGTGGGGGAACCCCGGGTCAGCCTCCCGCGACCGCCGGGATCACCGAGATCTGGGCGCCGTCCGGGGTCGGCGTGGACAGGTTGTCGAGGAAGCGGACGTCGTCGTTGCCGACGTACACGTTGACGAAACGGCGCAGCTCGCCGGCCTCGTCGAGGATCCGTCCCTTGATCCCGTTGTAGTTGGTGTCGAGGTCGTCGAGCACCGCGGCCAGGGTCTCGCCGGACGCCGACACCTCCGACTCACCCCCGGTGTAGGTGCGCAGGATGGTCGGGATACGGACGGACACGCTCATGGCTCTCCTCGTCTTGTGGTTCTCGGTTGCCGGCGTCGCTCAGATGCCGGTCGCGGCGAAGGCGTCGTACGACGGCGCGATGGTCGCCGCAGGACCCACCCTGCCCGACACGGCGTCGAGTGTCTTCAGGCCCATCCCGGTGTTGATGACCACGGTCTCCAGCGCCGGGTCGAGCTGGCCGGTCTCCACGAGCTTCTTCAGCACGCCGACCGTGGTGCCGCCGGCGGTCTCGGTGAAGATGCCCTCGGTGCGCGCCAGCAGCAGGATGCCCTCACGGACCTCGTCGTCGGTGATGTCCTCGACGGCACCGCCGGTGCGGCGGCAGATGTCGAGCACGTAGATGCCGTCGGCGGGGTTGCCGATGGCCAGGCTCTTGGCGATCGTGTCCGGGCGGACCGGGCGGATCGCGTCGACGCCGTCCTTGAAGGCGACCGAGACCGGCGAGCAGCCGGTCGCCTGGGCGCCGTACACCTTGTAGGGCTTGTCCTCGACCAGCCCGAGCTCGATCAGCTCCTGGAACGCCTTGTCGACCTTGGTCAGCTGGGAGCCGGACGCGACCGGGATCACGATCTGGTCGGGCAGCCGCCAGCCGAGCTGCTCGGCGATCTCGAAGCCCAGGGTCTTGGAGCCCTCGGCGTAGAACGGGCGGACGTTGACGTTGACGAACGCCCAGCCCTCCTCCTCGCCGGCGATCTCCGAGGCCAGGCGGTTGACGTCGTCGTAGTTGCCGTCGACGGCGACCAGGTTCTCCGTGTAGACCGCGGAGTTGACCTGCTTGGGCTGCTCGAGGTTGCTGGGGATGAAGACCACGGTCTTGATCCCGGCCCGGGCACCGGCGGCCGCCACGGCGTTGGCCAGGTTGCCGGTGCTGGGACAGGCGAAGACGGTGGCGCCGAGCTCGCGGGCGGCGCTCAGGGCACAGGCCACCACCCGGTCCTTGAAGCTGTTCGTCGGGTTGGTGGAGTCGTCCTTGACCCAGAGGTTGTCGATGCCGAGCGTTCGGCCGAGGTTGTCGGCCTTGAGCAGGCGGGTGAAGCCGGGCTCGGTGTTGGGGCTCTGCTCGATGTCCGTGGGCACCGGCAGCAGCGCCTTGTAGCGCCAGATGTTGCGGGGGCCGGCCGCGATCTCCTCGCGGGTGACGGCCGGGAAGTCGTAGGCGACCTCGAGCGGTCCGAAGCACTCCGGACAGGCGTAGTGGGGGCCCAGCGCGACCTGGTGGCTGCACTCGCGGCAGGCCAGGGCGCGGGCGTTGCCGAAGGCGCCCTCCCGCAGCCCGGTCGTGGTGGACGTCTCGGCGACGGCGGTGCTCATGGGTTCCTCCTCCTCATCTTCCCCGGAACGCGTCTCTCGCGCCGGGCCGGAATTGGCACCGTTTCCGCGTCCGCCGCCGTGGTCGGCGGGATGGGCGCGGCGGTTGCCGGGACGTCGCAGGGCCGGTCCCTCAGTCCCTCTGGATGAGCAGTCACCAGCCTAGGTTCCGCGTCTCACGATGTGCACACCACGTCCACATGCTGGCTATCGCGCGATAGTCCCAAACATTCGGGGGGCCGACACGCCGCCCGGGACCCTCGAATGTTTGGGACTATCCGGGCTGGGGTCAGAGGCCGGCGTCGCGGAGGATCGCAGCGGGGTCCTGCCCGTGCCCCCGGCGTACGAGCTCGCGGAAGCGCTCCTCGTCCAGGCGGGGGCGCACCAGGTGGTCGCGGACCAGCGTCTGGTGGATGAAGCCCGCCGTGTCGTGCATCAGCGCGCCCTCGGTCACGCCGAGGAGCTCGGCGGCGCGGTCCCACTCGTCGGCGCAGGCGGCGGCGTACGCGAGCGCCAGCACGCAGTCGACGTCGGCCGCACGGCCCTCGGCCTCGGCGCGCGCCCGGGCCCGCCGCAGCTGGGCGTGGTAGTCCTCGCCGGCGGCGATGAGCGAGAGCGCTCCCCAGTAGAGCGTCAGCCAGTTCTCGTGCAGGGCCGTCGCGGACAGGTCGTCGCGCTGCTGGTCCATGAGGTGCACGAGCCAGTCCGCGTCGCGGTCGAGGAGGGCGATCAGGCTGGCCGCCCAGTGGCAGAGGTACCGCGCGTAGTCGCGGTCCGGCGCACCGTCGGTCAGCGCCGTCCCCTCCTCGCGCAGGCCCTCGGTCTCGCCACGCATCCGCTGCGCGACCATGCGGAAGCCCCGGGCCAGGCGCTCGAGACCGGGCTCGCCGGCCTCGCGGGCCCGCAGTGCCGCGGCGGAGAGCCGTACGGCGGCCCGTTCCGGCACCGCCAGGTGCACCATCGCCTCGTAGATGGCAGCGATCACCGCCGCGCCGTCGTCGTCGACCTCCGCGGCGAGCGCGACCGCGGCACCGGTGGCTCGTCGCATCATCCGCGCGTCCCCCGAGCCGAGGTGGACGTCGGCGTCCAGGAGCAGCGTCCACAGCCGGTCACGGGGCCGGAGGTCGCGTGCGGCCAGGGCGTCGACCCAGTAGCGGCCGTCGGCGTACGAGACCGCGTTCCGCCACAGCGTGCTCAGCCCGAGGGCGAGGTCGACCGCCGCGGTGAGGTCACCGGCGGCCAGGCTGGCCTCCAGCGCCAGCCGGACGCTGTCGATGTCGTCGCGGCTCCGGGCCGCCAGCGAGCTGGAGAGCCAGGCCTGGACGCGGGGCTCGGCGGTCGCGCGGGCCACGAGGTGGCAGCGCAGCAGCTCCAGGGTCTCGGCCCGCCGCCCGGACTCGTCGAGGCGCTGCGAGGCGAAGAGCCGGATGGTCTCGAGCAACCGGTAGCGCCCGCGAGCCGGCTCGTGCACGACCAGGCTCTTGGCGACGAGGTCCCCGAGCAGGTTGGTCACCTCGGAGGGAGCGCGCCCCGGCACGAGCGCGTGCACGGTCTCGAGGTCGAAGCCGGCCGGGAGGACTCCCAGCCGGTCGAAGACGTCACGGCTGCCGTCGTCCAGCAGCCGGTAGGACCAGTCGATGGTCGCGGTGAGGGCGGAGTGCCGTTCACCCGCGCGGGGACGCCCGCCGACGAGGAGCGTCAGCCGGTCGTCGAGCCGGTCGACGAGCTCGGGCAGGCCGACGTGCCGGAGCTGGGCGGCGGCCAGCTCGATGGCCAGCGGCAGCCCGTCCAGCCGGGCGCAGAGCTCCACGACGCGCGGGTCGCTGGCATCGGCCGCGCCCTCACCGGCAGCCGCGGTCGCTCGCTCGACGAACAGCTCGGCGGACCCGGCACCCAGCGAGCCCAGCCGGTGCTCGACCTCGCCGTCCACCCGCAACGGCTCGCGGCTGGTCACCAGCACCCGGGCGCCGCTGCCGGCGTCGAGCACGGCGTCGACCAGCCGGGCACTGGCGTCCAGCAGATGCTCGCAGTTGTCCAGCAGGAGCAGCACCTCACGGCGACCGAGGGTGGCGGCGAGCGACTGCACGTGGACCGCTCCCGCGCCCTGGACGCCGGCCGCCTCGGCCACGGCTCGGGTCAGGCCGTCTGCGTCCCGGACCGGGGCCAGCTCCACCAGCACGACGTCCGGTACGTCGTCCCCGCTCCCCGCCTCCACGAGCCGGGCCGCCGCCAGGGCCAGCGTCGACTTGCCCGCCCCGCCCGGGCCCGTGAGCGTCACCACCCGGTGCCGACCGAGCAGGCCCGTGACCATCGCCAGGTCGGCAGCGCGGCCGATCAGCCGGGTCCGCGGCGGTGGCAACGTGGGCCTCCGGACCTCGCCGATGCCCCGACCCGGTGTCGGCAGGCCCTCGGCCCGGCGCCGGAGCTCCGCCGCCTCGGGTCCTGGCGCGGTGCCGAGCTCGACCGCGAAGACCTGCGTCAGCCGGTCGAGCGCGGACAGCGCCGGCTGCCGGCGCCCGGCCTCGACGTGGTCGCGCACCAGCGCGAGGTGCGCCGCCTCGTCCAGCGGGTCGGCGGCCACGAGCTCCTCCAGGTGCCCGGCCACCGGGAGGAGGTCGAGCCACTGGCGACGCAGGCTCTCCCGGCGCTCCTCGGTCCACGGCTCGTAGAGGTCCTCCGGCAGCAGGCTGCCGCCGTACGCCGCCACGGCCAGGCGCGCCGACTCCCGGTCACCGTCGCGGCGGGCCGCGGCCGCCGCCCGCTCGAACGCCGTGACGTCGACGTCGAGCTCGGCGCCGGGGAACAGCGCCAGGAACCCCTGGTCGACCACGATCCCACCCCGGTCCCCCAGCGCCGACCGGGCGAAGTGCGCGGCCTTGTGGAGGCGGGGTGCCGCCTCGTCGACGAGGAGGTCCGGCCACAGGGCGTCCATCACCTGCTCACGGTGGAGGCGCCCGTGCGCCTGCAGCGCGAGCAGCTTCACCAGCGCGGCGGCCGGCCGCCGCTGCCAGCCGGCGGACGGGACGGCGCGGCCGTCGACCGTGACCTCGAAGCCGCCGAGCAGGCGGATGCCGACGCGCATGTCCCCTCCCAGGGCGCACTGTGCCGGAACCGTACCGCGTCCCTCGCCCGCCTCGCCCCTTCCCCGGCGCCGCGCTGCGGGGAAGGCGGAGGGAAGGCCCGCCCCCGACGCTCGGACCCGCACGCAGTCACACGTCGTGGCTGCCGAAGACGGAGGACCCTGATGGACATCCGGACCCGGACCCGGGGTGCCGCCCTCGACGGGGCGGTGGCGCTGGCGCCGATGCTGCTCGCCTATGCCCCGTTCGCGCTGGTGGTGGGGACCGCCGTGGCGCGCAGCGGGCACCCGCTCGCGGCCTGGTTCGGGACCTCCACGATCTACGGCGGCGCCGCCCACCTCGCCGTGCTCGACGTGCTCGCCGGCGGGGCCGGCTGGCTGCCGGCCGCGGCGATCGGGCTGCTGGTCAACGCCCGCCTGGGGGCGTACGCCGCAGCGATGGCGCCACAGTGGCGCTCGGCGCCGCTCGGGCTCCGGGTGGCCGCGGCGGTGATGCTGACCGACGCGCCGTGGGCGCTCGCCCAGCGTCGTCCCGGGGACCGCGTCTTCTACCTCGGCGCCGCGGCCACCCTGTTCGTCGGCTGGCCGGCCATGGTCACGGCCGGGATGCTGGCCGGGGACCGGCTCGCGGCCGCCCCGGTGACCGGGCTGCTGCCGGCGCTCACCCTGGGAGCGGTGGTGGTGGGCCGCCTGCGCACGGGGCCCGTCGCCCTGGCCGCGGCGGCTGCCGCCGTGACCGCGCTGGCCACGGCCGAGATGCCGGCCGGCGCGGCCCTGCCGGTGTGCGCAGTCGTCGGCACCGTCGCCGCGACCCTGGGGCGTCGGTCATGAACGTCGCGGTCGCGATCGCCGTCGTCGGCGCGGGCAGCCTCCTGCTCCGCATCGTGCCGCTGGTCGGCGCCCGGCGGCTGCCGGACGCCCTGGCCGAGGTCGCGGAGGTCGCCGGACTGGCGCTGCTCAGCGCCCTCGTCGTCCGGGCGGTGGTCCTCCACGAGGACCCCGCGATCCCCGGCGACCCGGTCGTGGCAGCGCTCTCGGCCGGGTGCGGGCTGCTGCTCGCCTTCCGGGGCCGCTCGACCCTGGTCGCGGTCACCGCCGGCGCCGCGACGTACCTCGTCCTCGCCGCGGCCGTCGCGGCGACCACCTGAGCGGAGCTGCCGATGACCACGCACCTGCCCTGCCCGCCGCTCACCGTCCCGACCGAGGGGACCACGACCCGGATCGCCGGCGGTACGGCCACCCTCCGTCCGCTGGGGCCCGGCGAGGCCGAGCCGCTGGAGGCCGTCTTCGCGGGGATGTCCCCGGAGTCCCGGGCGGAGCGGTACCTCACCCCGGTCCCCCGGATCCTGCCGGTCATGCTCCGCGCCCTGACCGCCGTCGACGGCCGGGACCACGTCGCCTGGCTGGCGAGCGTGGAGGGACGGCCCGCGGGCATCGCGCGCTACGTCCGGGTCGGCGCCGGCACCGCCGAGATCGCCTTCGAGGTCGTCGACGAGCACCACGGCCGGGGACTGGGTACGGCGCTCCTCGACGCGGTCACCACGGTCGCCTCCGCCTCGGGCATCCGCCGGCTGCAGGCCGTGGTCGCGGGGTCGAACCGCGCGTCGGTCCACCTGCTGGGCCGGGTGGGTCTGTCGTTCCGGCCCGCCTCCGGCACCCTCGAGGCCGACTCGCCGTTCCACCTGCTCACCCCGGCCCGGGTGGACCGCGCGGCCGTGGTCCGACTGGCGTTCGGCGTCCTCGGCCCGGAGCCGGGCGCCTCGCCGCGGTCGACGGCCTGAGCCAGCGAGCCCCACGAGCCCCACCGGTCAGGGAGATCAGTGCCTGGTCAGGGAAGGCAATGCCTGACCGGGCACTGATTCCCCGGGCGCCCGGGGAATCGTGGGGCAGGAGTGGTCAGGAGCGGGCGGCGTCGATGTCGGCCATGAGGGTGCGCAGGAAGCCGAGCACGCCGTCGGGGCCGTCGACGACGGCGTCGGCGAGGTCGACCAGGGCGCTCTCCTCGTCCGAGCCCGAGCAGACCAGCAGCGTGGGCATGCCGTCCTTGCGGTGCGCCAGCACGGCCTGGAAGGCGTCGACGTCGCCGAGGTCGTCACCGATGAAGACGAACGCGCCGGCCTCCTGCTCCTCGACCAGGGTGTCGACAGCGGCACCCTTGTGCATGCCGGGCGACCGGACCTCGATCACGTTGCGGCCGGGCTCGACGACCAGCTCGTGGCGCCGGGCCAGCTCGGTGAGCGCCGGCAGCAGTCGCCGGAAGGCGGCCCCGGGATCCGCCATGCGACGCGTGTGCACGGCGACCGCGAGCCCCTTCTCCTCGACGTACGCGTCGCCCGCGTCTTCCCGCCGCAGCACCCGCGGCAGCTCACGCAGGAACGACGCCAGGCCGTGCGGCGGGCGGGGCGAGATCACCCGGCGGTTGTGGGAGGACCAGCGTTCGTTGCCGTACTGGCCGAACACGAACAGCTCGCGGCCGCCCTCGCCCAGCGCGTCCCCGACCTCGTCGAGCCCGCCGAGCGCCAGCACCTGGCGGGCCGGACGGCCGGTGACCACCGCGATCGCCCGCACGTGGCCGGCCAGGTCGACCAGGATCCCGGGGGCGTCGTCGTGGATGTGGGCGTGCTCGGGGTCCTCGACGATAGGGGACAGGGTGCCGTCGAAGTCCAGCCCGACGACCAGCGAGTCCGCGGAGCGCACCACCTCGGCGTACTGCTGCTCGCCCTGCTCCGAGGTGAACTCCATGGGGTCACCCAATCACGCCCCGGTGTCCGCGGAGTACGCCGGTCGGGACCGGCCGGTGAACGCCTCCGGGCGGCGTCAGGGCTCAACCCGCGTAGTCGGCGGTGAGGATCACGGTCAGCCGGTCGAGCCGCATCGGGTCGATCGCGGGCTTGAGCCGGGCGACCCCGAGGTCCTTGCCGAGCAGCTTCGCGGCCCGCTCGAGCTTGGCCGGGTAGTAGACGGTCGACGAGGGGATGGTGCCGTACCAGTTGTCGGAGCCGACGACCTGCCAGCCGGCGCCGGTGGCGCGGCCGGCCGTGGTTCCGGCCAGACCCTTGATGCCGGAGTTGTTGTAGACCTCGACGTAGACCTTGCCGCGGTCGACGGCCGGGGGCTTCGGCTTGGGCTTCGGCTTGCGCACGACCGGCGCCGGGGCGGTCTCGGTCGGGGTCGGCTGGGGCCGGGAGACGGTCTGGAGGGTGCCCTCCTCGCCGGAGCCGTTGGTGGCCACGAACGCGAACCCCGCCGCTGCGACCGCGACGATGCTCAGCATCACCAGCGGCGAGGGCAGCGCCACCCCTCGCTCGTCACGCACCCGGCGGGCACGCACGCTCAGACCTCGAAGCCGAGGCGGCGGGCGGAGCGCTGCCGCTGGCGGGCGGCGCGGAGACGGCGCAGGCGACGCACCAGCAGCGGGTCGGCGGCCAGCGCCTCGGGCTTGTCGATCAGCGCGTTGAGGACCTGGTAGTAGCGGGTGGCGGACATGTCGAACTTCTCGCGGACCGCCTGCTCCTTGGCCCCGGCGTACTTCCACCACTGGCGCTCGAACGCGAGGATCTCGGTGTCGCGGACGGACAGCACGGGACCGTCTGGCGACTCGTGCTGGTTGAGCTGACCCGACTCTGCCGCGTCCATTCCGACCCCTCCACAAACGCTGATGGCAATGCGGCCATCCTACGCAACGAATCACAAGAGTGTCATTCGAACCGCGGCGAGTCCCGACGTTCGCTCGCTCACGTTCACTGGACAGCACCGGGGCCGGGCGCGAGGATCCCCGGTGGGGAGGAGCCCGACGAGAGGATACCCACGTGACCCAGTCACCCGACACCGGGCGCCTGACCGCGCTCGACCGCTTCTCCGGCCTGTCCGACGCGGAGGTCGCGCTCATCGCCAGCCGCGGCACCCAGGTCCACCTGCCCGCCGACTGGTCGCTCATCTGGGAGAAGACCCCGGCGGACAAGGCCTACATCATCCTGCGCGGCGAGGTGTCCGTACGCCGCGCGGGCACCGAGATCGCCCGGCTCGGCCCGGGCGACACCGTGGGCGAGTCCGCGATCGTCTCCCGCAAGCTGCGCAACGCCACCGTGGTGTCGCTGACCGAGATGGACGTGCTGCACTTCACCAGCGACTCCGTCCGGCAGCTGCTCGACGAGGTGCCGGCGTTCCGCGAGGCGCTCGAGCAGACCACCCGGGAGCGGCTGCCGCAGCCCGCCGGCTCCTGACCTGCCGATGGACGATGCCGACGAGCCGGAGCTGCGGCTCTCTCCCGCGACGTTCGAGTCCATCGAGGAGACCGTCCTCGGCCGGCGGCCGCACCTGACCCGCCCGGACGTGCTCGAGCGGACCGGCGTGGACCGCGAGCGCGCGCACGCGCTCTGGCTCTCGCTCGGGTTCCCGGCGCCGGCCGACGACGACGAGGTGCTGTTCACCGACGACGACGTCGAGGCGCTGCGGACCCTGGCCGGGCTGATGGACGCCGGGCTGGTGGACCCCGGCACGGAGTACGCCCTCACCCGCAGCATGGGCCGCAGCTTCGCCCGGCTCGCCGAGTGGGAGATCACCGAGGTAGCTGCCGCGCTGCTCTCCGACGGCGGCGACCTGGACGACGCCGCGGTGGAGACACTGCTCGAGGGGGCGCTGCCGGCAGTCGAGCGCCTGCAGAACTACATCTGGCGCCGGCACCTCGCCTCCGCGGTCGGGCGGCTGCTGGCCACCAGCGGTGACGGTGACGCGGTGCCGATGGCGATCGGGTTCGCCGACATCGTCGGGTTCACCCGCCGCAGCCGGGGCCTGTCCACCGACGAGCTGGCGCAGATGGTGGAGACGTTCGAGGCGACCGCGACCGCCGTGGTCGCCGACCACGGCGGGCGGGTCATCAAGACCATCGGCGACGAGATCCTCTACGCCTGCGACGACCCGGTCGAGGCGGCCCGGGTGGCGCTGGTGCTCGCCGACGGGCACCGCGCCGACGAGGACTTCCCGCAGGTCCGCGTCGGGGCGGCGTACGGCGGGGTGCTGCGACGGCTCGGCGACGTGTTCGGCGAGCCGGTCAACATCGCCTCCCGGCTGACCTCCCTGGCCCGGCCCGGGCGGGTGCTGGTCGACCGTCCCCTCGCCGACGCGCTGCGGCAGCACGAGGACGAGTTCCGGCTGCGCCGGGTCCGCGGGGTCTCGGTCAAGGGCTACACCCGGCTCGAGACCTGGGCGCTGAGGCCCGCCCGCGGGGAGGACCGGCAGGACACCGCGGCCGAGGTCCTCGACGCGCTGTCCGACCTGCTGCCGCTGCCGCGCCGCACGACCACGCCCGGCTGACGCCGGACGATGCTGCCCCGCGCCCGGGATGCCGCGGACGCCTTCGTCCCCGGCATATAGGGTGGCGACCGTGAACGGCAACGGCACCGCTGACCTCGTGATCGTGGCCAACCGGCTGCCCGTCGACCGCGTCACCGAGGCCGACGGCACCCCCGGCTGGCGCAAGTCGCCGGGCGGGCTGGTCACTGCACTGGAGCCGGTCATGCGCAGCAACGACGGTGCCTGGATCGGCTGGCCGGGCAGCACCGACGAGGAGATGGAGCCGTTCGTCGACGAGGGGCTGTCGCTGATCCCGATGACGCTCAGCCCCGCCGAGATCGAGGAGCACTACGAAGGCTTCTCCAACGGCACGCTGTGGCCGCTGTACCACGACGTCGTCGCGAAGCCGGCCTTCCACCGCGAGTGGTGGGACTCCTACGTCACCGTCAACGAGCGGTTCGCGGCCAAGGCGGCCCAGGTCGCCGCGAAGGGCGCGACCGTGTGGGTGCAGGACTACCAGATGCAGCTCGTGCCGGCGATGCTGCGCGAGCTGCGTCCCGACCTGCGCATCGGGTTCTTCCTGCACATCCCGTTCCCGCCGGCCGAGCTGTTCCAGCAGCTGCCGTGGCGGCGCCAGATCCTCGAGGGCCTGCTCGGCGCGGACATCGTCGGCTTCCAGCTCGCCGGGGGCGCCGCGAACTTCGTGCGGCTGGTCCGCCAGCGGGTCGGGCACAAGACGCACCGCGACACCATCTACCTGCCCGACGGCCGCACCGTGCGGGCCGCGGCGTTCCCGATCTCGATCGACTTCACGGAGTTCGAGGAGCTGGCCAGGTCGGAGTCGGTGAGCCAGCGGGCCAAGCAGATCCGCGAGGCCCTCGGCGACCCCGAGACCGTGCTGCTCGGCATCGACCGGCTCGACTACACCAAGGGCATCACGCCCCGGATCCGCGCCTACAGCGAGCTGGTGCGCGACGGCCACTTCGACGTCGAGGACACCGTCTTCATCCAGGTGGCCACGCCCTCGCGCGAGCGGGTCGACCAGTACCGCGCGCTTCGCGACGACATCGACCGCCTGGTCGGCCGGATCAACGGCGACCTCGGCAAGATCGGGCGCCCGGCGATCTCCTACATGCACTCGTCCTACCCGCGGCACGAGATGGCCGCGCTCTACCGGGCCGCCGACATGATGGTGGTCACGCCGTACCGCGACGGCATGAACCTCGTCGCCAAGGAGTACGTCGCGTGCCGCTACGAGAACGACGGCGCCCTGGTGCTCTCGGAGTTCGCGGGCGCCGCGGAGGAGCTGCGCCAGGCCTGGCAGGTCAACCCGTACGACATCAACGGGATGAAGGCGACCATCCTCGACGCCGCCCGGGCGGAACCCAAGGAGGTCACCCGGCGCATGCGTGCCATGCGCAAGCAAGTTCGGGAGAACGACGTCTCGCAGTGGGCGATCCGGTTCCTCGACGCGCTCGCCTCGGTGCCGCACGACCACGGCAAGACGGTCCGCCCGGCGCGCCCCCGCTGACCGGCCCTGCCGGTACACGCCCGGATTCGGAAGTCGCCCACCCCAATTGACGACGGAATCCGTCGATTTCTCACCAGACCCTCGCAAAACGGCCCGCTGAGGCGCATCGTGGTTGAGGCAGTCGGGGGGCTGCACTGGATCTGGGTAGGGAGATCGGTGTGGGCGGCAGCGTGGGAGATGCCGGTACCCGGAGGACGTTCACGCACGAGGTCGTGTTCTACGACGGCCCCGACGAGCACGCTCGCGCCGTGCTGCCGTTCATCGTCGAGGGCCTCGAGCGCGACGAGCGGGTCGTGGTCGCCCTCCTTCCCGACGCGACCGCCGAGGTCGACGGCGCGCTGGGCGGGGACTCCGGCGTGGAGTTCCTCGACATGGCCGAGCTCGGCGCCAACCCGGCCCGGATCATCCCGGCCTGGCACTCCCTGCTCCACGGCCGCGGCGAACGCGGCATCCGGGGCGTCGGCGAGCCGCTCTGGCAGGGCCGCCGGCCGCCCGAGGTCGCCGAGGCGCAGCTGCACGAAGCGCTGCTGAACGTCGCCTTCGACGACGGCCCCGGCTGGCGCCTGCTCTGCCCGTACGACGCCCGCTCGCTGCCCGACGACGTGCTCGCCGAGGCCCGGCGCTCGCACCCGGTGGTGTACGACCCGGACGCCGAGCCCGCGACCTCGCCGTACGCCGGCCACCGGCACGCCCACCGGACGTTCGCCGAGGGGCTGCCCGTGCCGCCGGCGGACGCCGTGCGCATCGAGTTCGAGGCCACCGACCTGGCCACCCTGCGCGGCGTCGTCCGGCGCGTGGCGGCGGCCGCGCGGGTGGGCGACGACGCCGGCGACGACCTGGTCCTGGCGACCCACGAGCTGGCGATGAACAGCGTCCAGCACGGCGGCGGCCACGGCGTCCTGCTCACCTGGCAGGACCCGGACGCGCTGGTGGTCGAGGTCCGCGACACCGGCGTGATCGACGACCCGCTGGTCGGCCGCACCATGCCGGACTTCGGGTCGGTCTCGGGCCGCGGGATCTGGATGGCGAACCAGCTGTGCAGCCTGGTCCAGGTCCGCTCCGGCCGGGAGGGGACGCAGGTCCGGCTGCACAGCTGGCTCTAGTGCTTCGCCTTCTCAGACGTGCGCGTCGGGCACCACCCGGTCGTGCCGCAGCGAGGTCCGGCTGGTCTCCTTGGCGCACAGCACCGCGACCACGGTGATCACCGACGCGATGGCGACGTAGATGCCGACCGCGGTGGTGTTGCCGTCGTCGACGTCACCGAGGAGCTTGAGGGCGATGATCGGCGCCAGCGCGCCGGCGAAGATCGACGCGAGCTGGTAGCCGACCGACGCACCGGTGTAGCGGACCGTGGTGCCGAACAGCTCCGAGAAGAACGCCGCCTGCGGGGCGTACATGAAGGAGTGCAGCACCAGGCCGACCACGACCGCGAGCAGGATGCTGCTGCTCGACTTCGTGTCGACGAGGTTGAAGAACACGAACGTCCAGACGCCCACGCCGACCGCTCCGACGAGGTAGAGCGGCCTGCGCCCGACCCGGTCCGACAGGGCACCGATGGCCGGGACCACGAAGAACTGGATGGCGGCACCGATGAGCAGCGCCCGCAGCACGATCGCCTTGTCGATGGCGACGTACTCCGCGGCGTAGGTGATCACGACGACGGTGAAGATGTAGTACGAGATGTTCTCGGCCATGCGCATGCCCATCGCGACGAGGACCTCGCGGGGGTACTTCCGGATGACCTCCATGATCGGGAGGTGGCCGCCCTGGTCCTGCTTGGCCTCGAGGTCGGCCTTGGCCTCCTGGAAGACCGGCGACTCCTCGATCGAGAGGCGCACCCAGAGGCCGAGCACGACCAGCACGGCGGACAGCAGGAACGGCACCCGCCAGCCCCAGGCGAGGAAGGCCTCCTCGCTCTGGACGGCCGCCAGCACCCACAGCACACCGGTGGCGAGCAGGTTGCCGAGCGCCACGCCGGCCTGCGGCCACGAGGACCAGAAGCCGCGCTGGTCGTCGCGGCCGTGCTCGGCGGCCATGAGGACCGCGCCGCCCCACTCGCCGCCGACCGCGAAGCCCTGCACGAGGCGGCAGAACACGAGCAGGATCGGGGCCAGGACGCCGATCGAGGCGTACGTCGGCAGGAGGCCGATCGCGAACGTCCCGATCCCCATCATCAGCAGCGAGACGACGAGCATCGTCTTGCGGCCGACCCGGTCGCCGAAGTGGCCGAACACGACGCCGCCGAGCGGGCGGGCCACGAAGCCGAGGGCGTAGGTCATGAACGCGTAGAGCGTGCCCTCGGTGCCGCCGATCTGGCCGAAGAAGACCTCGCCGAAGACCAGCGCGGCCGCCGACCCGAAGAGGAAGAAGTCGTACCACTCGACGGCGGTGCCGACCAGGCTGGCCGCGACGATCCTGACGATCGAGCGCTGCCCGGGGTCCTGGTCGACCGCCCGGGTGGTTTCGGTGTGGGCAGACATGTGTGCCTTTCCTTTCACGCGGCGGTCCAGCCGCCATCCATCAGGTGGGAGGTTCCCGTGATCGAGTCGGTGCCGGGGCCGCAGAGGAAGGCCACCAGCGCGGCCACCTCCTCGGGCTCCACGAGGCGCTTCACGGCCGTGCGGGCGAGCAGCACGTCCTGGAGCACGTCGGACTCGGCGATGCCGTGGGTGGCCGCCTGGTCCGCGATCTGGCCCTCCACGAGCGGAGTGCGCACGTAGCCGGGGCAGACGGTGTTGCTGGTGACGCCCTTGTCGGCGCCCTCGAGCGCGAGCACCTTGGAGAGCCCCTCGAGGCCGTGCTTGGCGCTCACGTAGGCCGACTTGTACGCCGAGGCGCGGTGCCCGTGGGCGGAGCTGACGTGGACGATCCGGCCCCACCCCGCGGCGTACATGCCGGGGAGGAGGGCGCGAGCCAGCAGGAACGGCGCCTGCAGCATCACCCGGTGGATCGCCTCGAACGTGTCGGGGTCGAACTCCTCGACGGGAGCGACGTGCTGGAAGCCGGCGTTGTTGACGAGGATGTCCGCGCGGACCGTGGTGCCGAGGCCGAGCGCCTCGATGCCGGCGCGGTCGGCGAGGTCGGCGACGAGGTGGTCGCCGCCGACCTCGTGGGCGACCTCCTTGGCCGCGGTCTCGTCGCGGTCGAGGACGACGACGTGGGCACCGTCGGCGGCGAGCCGGGTGGCGACGGCACGTCCGATGCCGCTGGCGCCGCCGGTCACGAGGGCGGTACGGCCGGCGAGGGCGCGCGTGCTGGACGAGGACATGGTCCGTGAACGTAGGGGACCCCGCGTGGCGCACGCCATGTGTGCCGAGCACATCATTCAGGCGAAAGTATGGGTTGCAGCCACTGTCACCGGCGCGCGGCCGCGTCCATCGGCTCCGCGTCCGTCACGGTCTGGGTCTGCAGCGGGATGCGGTCGATGACCAGCACCAGGCGCACCACCCATCCCTTCGACTGCCGGACGACCAGGGCATCGGTGGGGCTCATGAGCGCTCCTGTCCGCGCATCCGGTGCACCCGGAGCGCCATCTGGAGGTCAAGTGCCCGATTCGGCTGCCGCCAGTCCTCGCCCAGCAGCCGTCCCACCCGCTCCAGTCGCTGGCCGACGGTGTTGGCATGCACGTGCAGCACCTCGCCGGTCCCGCGCAGCGAGCCGCCGGCGGCGAACCACGCCTCCAGCGTCGCGACCAGGGACCCGCCACGCTCGGCGTCCCAGCGCAGCAGCGGACCGAGCACGCGGTCCACGAAGTCGGCCAGGTCGTCGGGCCCGCTGGTGCCGAGCAGCAGCCGGGTCACCCCCAGCCCCGCCGGGTCGCTCACCTCGCCACTGCGGCCGAGGGTGCGCAGCGTGTCGACGCAGCGCCGGGCCTCGCGGTACGTCGCCGCGACTGCGCCCGGGCCGGACGCCGGGCCGGCGACCCCCACCGTGGTCAGCGCGTCGGACGTGCGGGCCCGGAGCACCTCGCCGAGCTCGCGGGCGTCCTCGCCGGGTGCGAGCACCACCACGTGCCCGTCGTGGACCGCGGCCAGGCCGTGCCGCTCCCCCGCCAGCTGCCCGGCGGTGCGCGCCGCCCGGTGCAGGTCCAGCCCGTCCAGGTGGGCCACGGCGACGACCGAGGGGCGGTCCAGGGCGGCGCCCTGCCGGCGGGCCCGCTCGCGGAGCCGGTCGAGGTCGGCGTCCCGGGCCGCGACCAGGTCGGTGAGCAGCTCCCCCCGGACCCGCTCCTCGGCCTCGGCCTCCGTGCGCGCGAACAGCAGCACCAGCGCGGTCACGATCGCGCCGCGCTCGAGGGTCCGCCGCTCGGCCTGCTCGAGCGGGGCGCCGCGGACCACCAGGGTGCCGAGGGGCTCGTCGCCGGCCGCGGCCACCGCGACGTACGTGCCGGGCGTGACCTCGACGCTGCGGCCGGTGCGCCGGGCCTGCTCGATCGCCGTCGCGAGCCCGGCCGGCTGGTCACCGGCTCCGGCCAGGGGCCGCAACCCCTCGTCGTACACGCTGACCCGGCCGCCGAGGACCTCGGCCAGCACGTCCGCGATGCCGGTGGCGCCGCCGCCGTCCAGGAGCACGTCCGTGAGCCGGTCGTGCGACTGGGCCGCCCGCTCGACCGACTCGCTGCGCGCGCGCAGCAGCTCGTTGGCCAGGTCGGCGGACACGACGGCCTCACGGGCCTGGTCGAAGAGCCGCGCGTTCTCGAGCGCGACCGCGGCGTGCGCGGCGAAGCTGGTGAGCAGCGTGACCTCGCCCGGCGGGAACGGCCGGACCGTCCGGTGCACCGCCAGCAGCGCGCCGATGACCCGGCCCTCGACCACCAGCGGGACGCCGAGGATCGCCCGGATCTTCTCGCCGGCGACCGCGCTGTCGATGAAGTCCCTGTGCACGAAGCGGGAGTCGGCCTGGTAGTCCTCGGTGAAGTACGGCTCGCCGGACTGCGCCACCAGGCCGAGCAGTCCGGTGCCGAGCGGCAGCCGCAGCCGGCGGAACTCCGGCGTCAGCGCACCGTCGGTGACCTTCATGTACGACGCGCCGTCCGCCTCGTCGTTGAGCGACAGGTAGGTCATGTCGGCATGCAGCAGCTGCCGGGCCCGCCGGACGATCGCGGCCAGGATGGTGTCGAGGTCGCGGATCGCGGTCAGGTCGTTGGCGGTGTCGTAGAGCGCCGACATCTCGGCCTCGCGGCCGCGGTGCCGGGCCAGCCGCTCGCGGACCTGCAGCGCGAGGGCGTGCTGGTCGGCCGCGTCGGCGCCGAGCTGGGCGAGCAGGTCGTCGTAGGCCTCGCGCGGCGCGTCGGCGTACAGGAGGTCGAGGAAGGTGCGGTCCATCAGGCGTCATCCTCGCACCGGCGATCGGGTATTTTTCGCGCATGGATCTGATCCCGAAGCCCGATCAGGTCGTCGCCGCGGCGGGCAACGTCGCGCACAAGCTGGCCTACGGTGGGCTGGCCGACCTCCGCAAGATGCCGCGGACCCTCATCGCCGAGGGCAACCTGAGCGCGCTCTACCACTACCGGCCTGCCGGCCGGGTGAAGGACGAGGGCGACCCGGTGCTGCTGGTCACCCCGCTCGCCGCGCCGTCGTCCTGCTTCGACCTGCGGCGGGGCTGCTCGCTGGTCGAGCACCTGGTGACCGAGGGCCGCCCGACGTACCTCGTGGAGTACGGCGAGGTGTCGTTCAAGGACCGCAACCTCGGGATGGAGCACTGGATCGACGAGGTCGTGCCCGACGCCGTACGACGGACCAGCGCGCACGCCGGCGGCCGTCCGGTGCACGTGGTGGGCTGGAGCCTGGGCGGCATCTTCGCGGTGCTCGCCGCCGCCGACCAGGCCGACCTGCCGATCGCGTCGCTGACCGTCGTCGGGTCGCCGTTCGACGTGTCGAAGGTGCCGATGATCGCGCCCCTGCGGCCGCTGCTCGCGATCACCGACCGCCCGGTGCGCGGGCTGAAGAAGGGCCACGGCCCGATCACCCGGCTCTACCAGGCAGTGGGCGGCGCCCCGAAGCCGATGGTGCGCTGGGCGTTCCAGCTCTCGTCGGCGCAGAAGCTGGTGACCAAGCCGCTGGTGAAGCTGCAGAACCTCGACGACGCGGACTTCCTCGCCCAGCTCGAGGCGGTCGACGCGTTCACCGGGGACATGATCGCCTACCCCGGCCGCACGTTCGGGCAGCTCTACCACCGGTTCGTGAAGGGCAACGAGCTCCGCGAGGGATGGTTCGAGCTCGACGGACGCCGAATCGAGCTGTCGGCGATCGAGGTGCCGGTGCTGGTCTTCGGCGGCCTGACCGACGGGATCGCGCCGATCCCGTGCGTCCGTGCCGGCGTACCCCTGCTGTCCGGGTCCCGCGAGGTCCGCTTCGAGGAGGTCCCCGGCGGCCACCTCGGCATGCTCACCGGCCGCCGCGCCCGCGGCACCACGTGGCGGATCCTCGACGAGTGGGTCGACCGCTGGGCCAGCGACGCCGGCGTACCCCCGTCCCGGACCGGCGGCCGGGCCTCCACCGGGGCGAAGCGACCCCCGCACGCCGCCTCCCGCGACGCGATCGGCGCCAACCCCACCCGCCGCTACGGCTCCGGCGGCTCCCGCTCCCTCGCCCCCTGATCCGCACGCACGTTCAGCTGTAACGCGGTGTTCATGTCAGTTGGTGCGCGTTCGAACACGTGCGAAGCGACATGAACACCGCGTTACAGCAGAGGTGTCCGATAGAAGGGCGGGGGCTCAGAGGGCCGCGGCCATCGCGGCACAGGCGCGGAGCCAGGCAGCGCGGGTGCTGTCGGAGAGCTGGCTGTACTGGATCACCGAGCCGGCGACCAGGGCCGGGTCGTAGGGGATGCGGAACACGGCCCGGGTGCGCTGCTCGTAGACCTCGACCAGGTCCTTGGCGAGCTGGGTGTCCACGGTCGAGGACGGGTCGGCGAGCACCGTGATCGCCTTGCTCTTGAGGTCGTAGTGGCCGGCGTCCTCCAGGGCGTCGAGCATCCACAGCCCGGAGTAGCCGGTGTCCTCACGGACCGTGCAGGTGACGACGATCAGGTCGGCGGTCTGGGCGGCGGCAAGCCAGTTCTCCGCGCGCAGGTTGTTGCCGGTGTCGACCAGGATCAGGTGGTAGAAGCGCTCGAGCAGCCGGTGCACGGCCCCGAAGTCGGAGGCCTTGATCTGCCCGGTGACGTCGGCCCGCTCGTCCGAGGCGAGCACGTCGAAGTGGGCGTCGCCCTGGGCCCGCACGAACGCGCCGAGGTCGCCGATCCGGGACTCGTAGACGTCCTGGAACCGCTGCAGGTCGTCGAGCAGCTCGCGGGTGGTGTTCTGGTGGTTGGCCCGCTCGCCGCGGATGCCGAGCGTGCCGCGGGTCTCGTTGTTGTCCCAGGCGACCACGCCGCCGCCACGGATGGTGCCGAACGTGTAACCGGCGGCGAGCACGCTGGTGGTCTTCGCCGCACCGCCCTTGGGGTTGGCGAACACGATCGTGCGGGGGCCTGAGAACGAGCGCTGCACGGTGGCCCGGGCCTCGCGGTACTCCCGCTCGGCCCGCCCCATCTTCGGCGCGACCAGCCCGAGCGTCAGCCGCCGCAGCCACCCGCGCCAGCCCCAGGTGGCCGGCCCGATGTCGATGGTGCGGTGCCGGTGCTGGAGGAAGTCCTGGGCGGTCATCGGGCGCTCGGGCGCCGGCGGCTCGGCGTACGTCGTCGGGGCCGCGTGCTGCCCGGCCGGCGGCTGGTGCTGGTGTTGCGGCTGGTGCTGGGACTGGTGCTGAGGGTCCGCATGCTGCGGGTACGGCGACGGGTGCTGGTCCGGGTAGCCCTGCTGCGGGCCGGGGTGCGGCTGGCCGTCTGCGCGGGCGCCCGGCCGGCCCTCGCCGGGCGGCGGTGAGAACGGACCCGTCACGGGACCCGGTTGGACTTCCCACATCGGACGCTGGGGCGGTTGGTTGCTTCCGTTGCCGACGTCCTGCGTCATGGCGACCTCCGACCCGACGCCACTCCCCGCTGGAGGGGCTCCCGCGCGCATGGTGCCCTCCCGCCCGGTCACCAAACATCGCGCCGGACACCGCGCCGGACACCGCGCCGAACATCGGCACGTGTGACCGGGGCCACTCCGGGGTACGGAACGACGGCCCGATTTCCCGATCTCGGAGGTGAAGATGTCGGACACCGACCGCGCGTCTCGACGCGGCGGATCGTCCCGGGGCATCTGGACCGTCATCGTGGTGCTGCTCGCACCCGCGGTCCTCGTGCCCCTCTACGTGCCGCTCTACGACAAGGCGGATCCCACGCTGATGGGGTTCCCGTTCTTCTTCTGGTTCCAGTTCCTGCTGATCATCCTGGTCTCGGCCGTGACGGTGCTGGCCTACTACCTCGCCAAGGCCGCTGACCGCGCCCGGCGGGCCGAGGAGAGGGGGCGCGCGTCATGAACGGTGTGGCAGTCGGCGTCTTCGTCTTCTTCTTCCTGCTGGTCACGATCATGGGCTTCGCCGCGGCCCGGTGGCGGCGCGCCAAGGCGCTCGACAACCTCGACGAGTGGGGGCTCGGCGGCCGCGGCTTCGGCACGTTCATCGCCTGGTTCCTGATCGGCGGCGACCTCTACACGGCGTACACCTTCATCGCGGTGCCCGCGACGCTGTACGCCGGCAGCGCGGTCGGCTTCTTCGCGGTGCCGTACACGATCGTGGTCTACCCGATCATCTTCCTGTTCCTGCCGCGGCTCTGGTCGGTCTCGCACCGGCACGGGTACGTCACCCCGGCCGACTTCGTCGAGGGCCGCTACGACAGCCGGCCGCTGGCGCTGGCGGTCGCGCTGACCGGGCTGCTGGCGACGATGCCCTACATCGCACTGCAGCTGGTCGGCATCGAGGTCGTGCTCCAGGTGATGGGGCTGCAGGCCGGCGAGGACGCGTCGTGGTTCGTGCAGCACCTGCCCCTGTTCGTGGCGTTCGCCGTGCTCGCGGCGTACACGTACTCCTCGGGCCTGCGCGCGCCGGCACTGATCGCGTTCGTGAAGGACATCCTGATCTACGTCGTGATCATCGTGGCGGTCCTCTACCTGCCCTCGAAGCTGGGCGGCTGGGACAGCATCTTCACCACCGCGAACGACAGCTTCAACGCCTTCAACAAGGAGAACGCCGACGCGATAGCGGCCGGTGACGCGGCCCCTAAGGCGATGATCCCGCCGGCCGCCGCGCACTGGGCCTACGCCTCGCTCGCGCTCGGCTCGGCACTGGCGCTGTTCATGTACCCGCACTCGGTCACCGGGGTGCTCTCCACCCGCAGCCGCCAGGTGATCCGGCGCAACGCGGCGCTGCTGCCGGCCTACTCCTTCCTGCTCGGGCTGCTCGCGCTGCTCGGCTTCGTCGCGATCGCGGCCGGCATCAAGGTCGAGAACGCCCAGCAGTCGGTGCCGCAGCTGTTCGAGCAGGAGTTCCCGCCGTGGTTCGCGGGCGTCGCGTTCGCGGCGATCGCGATCGGCGCACTGGTGCCGGCGGCGATCATGTCGATCGCGGCCGCGAACCTCTGGACCCGCAACATCTACCGGGCCTTCATCAACCGGGACGCGACGCCGCAGCAGGAGGCGCGGCAGAGCAAGCTGATGTCGCTGCTGGTGAAGTTCGGCGCACTGGCGTTCGTGCTCGGGCTGCCCAAGCAGTTCGCGATCAACCTGCAGCTGCTCGGCGGCGTGTGGATCCTGCAGACGCTGCCGGCGATCGTGGTCGGGCTCTACACCCGCTGGTTCCACCGGTGGGCACTGTTCGCCGGGTGGGCGGTCGGGATGACCTACGGCACCTGGACGGCGTACGGCGTGCCGCTGCCGGGCGACCCGGACAGCCACTTCGGTGGCCCGCTGGAGCTGTTCCCGGGCGCGGAGACCACGAAGGTCTACATCGGGTTCACCGCATTCCTGCTCAACCTGCTGGTCACCGTGGTCCTCAGCGTGGTGCTGCGGGCGCTCAAGGTGCCCGAGGGCGTCGACCGGACTCGTCCGGACGACTACACCGCGGACCTCGGCGACGAGGGCGTGGAGGCGGAGATCGACCCGCACGAGCCGGCGCACGCCTAGGGCGTGTCTCCCTAGTTCGGGCGTGAG
>NZ_SDKM01000031.1 GCF_004519545.1 Nocardioides guangzhouensis | reverse complement strand
GGTCGTGGGCCACGGCGTGGCGTTCGGCCGAGGTGCGGGGCGGATCTTCCGTGTAGCGGATGGTGGGGGCGTGAAGGGACACGAGTCACCACTCCCAATAGCGTGGTGGGGTACTCGCCGTCGTCTTCAGCAAGCGTCTGCAGCGTGCGTACCCGGTCAGGGGCTGCGCATGCCCTCTCCTCCAACGGCTACCAGCACACCCCAAACCGCGTGCGGACCGCGCATTCGGGTACCGCACCGCCATGGACGAGACAGGCATCACCGACCTGACGGCCCGGTCGTGGAAGTACGTCGTGCGCAAGACCACGCGCGAGTTCCTCCGCGACCGGTGCCCGGACCTGGCGGCTGCGCTCACCTACTACGGCGTGCTCGCGCTCTTCCCGGCCGCGATCGCCCTGCTGTCAGTGATCGGGCTGGTCGGCAACGGCCGGGACGCGGTGGACGCCGTCCTCGGCGTCCTCGACGACCTCCAGGCGGGCACGGTCGCCGACACGATCGAACCGACGCTCGTCGACCTCAGCCGGGGACCGGGTGCCGGCTGGGCGCTGGTCCTGGGCCTGGGCGGGGCGTTGTGGTCCGCGTCCGGCTACGTCGGCGCCTTCGGACGCGCCATGAACGAGATGTACGACGTGCGCGAAGGGCGGCCGTTCTGGAAGCTGCGGCCCCTCATGGTCCTGCTGACCGCCCTCCTCGTCGTGCTCAGCGCGGCCATCCTGCTCGGCCTGGTGGTGTCCGGCCCCGTCGCGGACGCGATCGGCAGCGCCCTCGGCATCGGCGGGACCGCGGTCACGCTGTGGGGGATCCTCAAGTGGCCGGTGCTGCTGGTCCTCGTCGCCGTGATCATCGCCCTGCTCTACTGGGGCACCCCGAACGTCCGCTACCCCCGGTTCCGGTGGATCAGCCCGGGGGCCGGCGTCGCGATCGTGGCCTGGGTGGTCGGGTCCGCGGCCTTCGGGCTCTACGTGACCTACCTGGGTTCCTTCTCGCACACCTACGGCCGGCTGGCCGGCGCCATCGTGTTCCTGCTGTGGCTGTGGGTGACCAACCTCGCGCTGCTGTTCGGGGCCGAGCTCGACGCCGAGATCGAACGGGGTCGCGAGCTGCAGGCCGGCCTGCGGGCCGAGGAGTCGCTCCAGCTCGAGCCGCGGGACGCGAGCGGGATCGAGAAGGCCGAGCAGCGCGAGCAGGACGACGTACGGTCGGCCCGCGAGATCCGGGAGGCGCACGAGACCGCGCCGGACCGGCACCAGGACCCCGAGCCGCGCGAGGATCAGGTCAGCCGAACACGTTGAGGCGGCGCTTCCAGCCGCGCTTCCCCTGCGCCCGGTCCGCCACGGCTCCGGCGGCCTTGCTGCTCCGCTTCGCCGCGGTGCGCCCGGCCTTCCGCCCGCGGCTCGCAGCGTCGTCCGCCGCCGACACCGCCTTCTTCCGGCGGGATCGGAGCCCCTTCTTGGTCTCCCGCACCGGGTGGGCCACCTCCTTCGGCAGCATCAGCCGCACGGCGGTGCCCATGAGGCGGCGCGACAGCATGAGCAGCGGGATGCCGAGTGGCAGCAGGATCAGCGTGACGCAGAGCAGCAGGGCCACCAGCCCCAACACCCCCGCCAGGATCCACAGCAACGAGGCCGCCAGGCCCTTGAGAATCCGCATCGGACGACTCCCTCCTCGAAACCTCCCCGACCTGGTCCGGGTACCCCGTTCGCGATCCGGCACACCCGGACGTCACTGCGAGCCGACTGCGAGACCACCCGCAGGGGTGGCCCGGACCACACCACCGAAACCACACGTGTGTTGCCACGGCCTTTGGGTACGGACCGGTAGCGCCGCGGGGAACCGCCGCACTGAAGACCGGTGCGCGGTGGGCGCTGGGAACGCGTCACCGACTGGTGGCGACAGGGAGCTCAGAGGGAGAGGCATGTCTGCCGCAACCAAGATCGGGCTGGGTGTAGCCGCTGGCTACATGCTCGGCCGCACGAAGAAGCTGAAGCTGGCGATCACCGTCGGGAGCATGTTGGCCGGCCAACGCATCGCCACCGACCGTCGGGGCCTGATGCAGCAGGGCGCCCAGCTCATCGAGGGCAACCCCGAGCTGCGCAAGCTGCGTGACCAGCTCACCGGCACGATGTTCGAGGCGGCGAAGGCGGCCGCCATCACGACTGCGACGTCGCGCCTCGAGGGCGTGACCAAGCAGCTCCAGGCCGGGGTCCTCCCGGACGAGGGCGACGACGAGGGCGACGACGAGTACGCCGAGGACGAGTACGTCGACGACGAGGGCGGCGACGCGCGTGGCGACGAGGGCGGCGACGAGGCCGGCGACGAGGCCGGCGACGAGGCCGGCGACGAGGCCGGCGACGAGGCCGAGGAGCCCGAGGAGCCCGCCGACGAGGCGGAGGACGACGCCGGCGACGAGCCCAGCGAGGACGAACGACCGGCACGCCGTACCCGCAAGACCGCGTCCCGCGCCACCAAGCGGACGCAGGGCACCGCGCGCAGGGCCACCGGGACCGCGAAGAAGGCCGCGCCCCGCAAGACCAGCTCCTCCGGCGGCGCCGCGAAGAAGGCGACCTCGGGTGCGCGATCCGCCACCGGGTCCACGGCCAAGAAGACCGCGCCCGCCAAGAAGACCGCCAAGACCGCCGCCAGGAAGACCGCGGCGAAGAAGGCCCCGGCCAAGAAGACGGCCGCCAAGAAGGCACCTGCGAAGAAGTCGTCGAGCCGCAGCGGTTCCCGCTCGCGCAGCACCTCGAGGAGCTGATCGGACATGGCAACCACCGAAAAGAACACGGAGGCGATGGACAAGCTCCGCGGCGTCTCCCAGGACCTGCTGAAGGCGCTCGGCGAGAAGGCCCTGAGCACCGCCGGTGAGAAGCTCACGGGTGCCACGGACAAGCTGCAGTCGGTCGCCGACGGCGGCCCGATCGGCAAGGCCGTCGCCAAGGGCGCCGAGGCCAAGGTCAAGGGCGACTCGCCCGTGATGGGCGGCATCAAGGGCATGGCCTCCGGGCTGAAGGACAAGGTCACCGGCGGTGGCCAGAGCTCGGGCGGCGGCAAGGCCACCAAGTCGACGAACATCGTCGAGACCATCGACGTGGGTGTCCCCGTGTCGGTCGCCTACAACCAGTGGACCGAGTTCGGGGCCTTCCCGAGCTTCATGAAGAAGGTCGAGAACGTCGAGGCCCCGGACGACAACAAGATCACGTTCAAGGCCCAGATCTTCCTCAGCCACCGCAGCTGGGAGGCGACGATCCTCGAACAGATCCCCGACGAGCGGATCGTGTGGCGCTCGAAGGGCCAGAAGGGCCACGTCGACGGCGCGGTCACCTTCCACGAGATCGGGCCCAACCTGACCCGGATCCTGGTCGTGCTCGAGTACTACGCCCAGGGACTGTTCGAGAAGACCGGCAACATCTGGGAGGCCCAGGGCCGCCGTGCCCGCGCCGAGATCCGGCACTTCCGCCGCCACGTGATGACCCGGACCATCCTCGACCCGGACGAGGTCGAGGGCTGGCGCGGCCGGATCGAGGACGGCGAGGTCGTCGAGACCCACGAGGAGGCCCTCGAGCGCGAGGAGCAGGAGCGCGAGGAGGCCGAGTACGACGAGTACGGCGACGAGGAGGGTGCCGAGGAGGGCGCCGAGGACGAGCCGGTCGACGAGGACGGCGAGTACGACGAGTCCGCCGAGGACGAGCCGGTCGACGAGGAGGCGGAGTACGCCGAGGAGGCCGACGAGGAGCCCGAGGAGGGCGACTACGAGGAGGAGCCCGTCGACGAGGAGGCCGAGTACGAGGAGGAGCCCGAGGAGGGCGACTACGAGGAGGAGCCTGCCGACGAGGAGGCCGAGTACGAGGAGGAGCCGGAGGAGGAAGAGGAGCCTCGCCGCCGGCGCCGTGCCAGCTAGCAGCCAGCCCACATCCGAGAACGACCGGAAGGACTCACAGTGACCGTTCAGACCTCCCAACGACGCGGCGGGGGCTACCTCGAGCGACCTGCTCCGAGCGGGCTGGCCGACGTCGTCGAGATCATCCTCGACAAGGGCATCGTCATCGACGCCTACGTCCGGGTCTCGCTGGTGGGCATCGAGCTCATCACCATCGACGCCCGCATCGTGATCGCCAGTGTCGACACCTACCTGCGCTTCGCGGAGGCCACCAACCGGCTCGACCTCTACGAGAAGGGCGGGCAGCCGCTGACCGAGGCCATCGGAGACCTCCAGGAGAGCGGTGCGGCGAAGAAGGTGGGCGGCGCCGTCAAGGGTGTGAAGAAGGCCCTCAAGCCGGGCGACGACGACGAGCGGCCGGCCAAGAAGTCCAGCTCGAGGCGGCGACAGTCCGAGAATGCCTGAGCAGACGACAGTCGAGCAGGCCGTCGAGCACCGTCCGGACGCGGGCCGCTACGTCTATGCCGTGCTGCCCGCGTCCGGCGTGCCCGAGCAGGAGCTGACCGGGATCGACGAGGCCCCGGTGGAGTACGTCGCCCTCGGGGGCCTCGTGGCCGCCACCACCGCCGTCGCGCTCGATCGCACCTTCGGTCGGCGGGCCGACCTGCTGGCCCACAGCAAGGTGGTCGAGCAGCTGGCGCGGGAGACGTCGACCGTGCCGGTCCGGTTCGGTTCCGTGCTCATCGACAGGGACAGCGTGGTCAGCGACCTGCTCGGCCCGAGCGAGCCCTGGTTCACCGAGGCGCTGGCCGCCCTGGAGGGGGTCGAGCAGTTCTCGCTCCGCGCGACGTACGACCGCGACCAGGTGCTGGCCGAGATCGTGCGGGCCGACCCGCGGGTCGCCGACCTCCGGGCCCGGACCCGCGACCTGCCGGACGGGGCGATGCACCCGGACCTGGTCGCGCTCGGTGAAGCGGTCGCGACGGCCTGGGAGCACAAGCGCGTGGAGGAGAGCCAGGCCCTCCTCTCGCACGTGACCCCGCTGGTCGCGGACCTGCGCGTGAAGCCGGTCTCCGGCGACCACGTGCTCGACGTCGCGCTGCTGGTCGAGCGCACGCGCCGCGACGAGCTCGAGGCGGTGCTCGAGGACGTGGCCGCGGCCGTGCACGAGCGGATCCGGATCCGGCTCATGGGCCCGCTCCCGCCGTACGACTTCGTGGGGGACGGGCCGTGGGTCTGATCACCGGGATCCTCGGGCTGCCCCTGGTCCCGGTGCGCGGCACCATCTGGGTCGCCGACCAGGTCCTCCAGCAGGCCGAGGAGGACTACTACGACCCGGGCCGCATCCGTGACCAGCTCGAGCTGGTCGAGCGGCAGCGACAGGACGGCACGATCACCGAGGACGAGGCGGCGGCCTGGGAGGAAGAGCTGATCGAGCGACTGATGACCGGACAGGAACGACGCAGAGAGAGGGATTCCTCGTGACCACCAGCAGAACACGCAAGACCAGCTCGGGTGGCCAGTCGACGACGTCCGAGGCCGGTAGCAGCGACTCCGGCGACACCGGCTCCGGGACCGGGGCGAAGAAGACGACCAAGAGGACGAGCTCGAGCTCCTCGCGCAAGCGGGCCTCGGCCCCCCGGGCGGAGGCCAGGCCCCGGCTCAAGGGGCCGCAGGCAGCGGCCGAGGGATCGCGCCAGCTCCTCGAGCTCACCGGCAAGGACGTCGAGGGCGTCACCGCCCTCGAACGCACGGACGACGGCTGGAAGGTCCAGGTGGAGGTGCTGGAGCTGAGCCGGATCCCGGCGACCACCGACGTGCTCGCGCTCTACGAGCTCGAGGTCGACGAGCAGGGGTCGCTCGACGCCTACCGCCGGCTGCGCCGCTACGTCCGCGGGACCCCCGGGGAGGAGTGACATGACGGACGCCCAGACCCCGGTCGGCACGCGGGCCTCGGGCCTCCCGACCAACCAGGGGCCCTACTCGCGCCCGCAGCCGGCGAACCTCGCCGACATCCTCGAGCGCGTGCTCGACAAGGGCATCATCATCGCGGGCGACATCCGGGTGAACCTGCTCGACATCGAGCTCCTCACGGTGAAGATCCGGCTGCTCGTGGTCTCCGTCGACAAGGCCCAGGAGATGGGGATCGACTGGTGGCGCAACGACCCGATGTTCAACGCCCGCGCCGAGGACCTGGCGAACGAGAACCGCGAGCTCAAGCAGCGTCTCAAGGAGCTCGAGCCGGGCTCGGGCACGGAGGAGGACTGATGAGCGGCGGCCTCTACCTGTTCGCGGTCTCGCGCGGGCTTCCCGAGGGTGCGCTGTCCGCGGTCACCGGCTTCGACGGCGAGCACCTCCGGCTCGTGCGGTCCGGGGACCTGCAGGCCGTGGTGTGCGCGGTCGACCTCGCCGAGTTCGGCGAGGCGGCCCTGCCGAGGAACCTCGAGGACCTGCGCTGGGTGGAGCACGTCGCCCGCACCCACGACGAGGTGGTGCGGGCGGTCGCCCGCCACGCCGAGGCCGCCCCGATGCGGCTGGTCACCATCTACGCCGACGAGGACGGCGTACGCCGGCAGCTGGACCGGGTGCACGACGACCTGGTGGCCGCGCTCGACCGGGTCACCGGTCGCTCCGAGTGGGGCGTCAAGGTCTACGCACGGCCCGGCGAGCCGCCGGCCGCGCCGGCACCCCGCGAGGCGAGCGGGGCCGCGTACCTCCAGCGGAAGCGCGAGGCCGCCCAGGCCCGCCGTACCGCCGACGAGCAGGTGGAGCACGTCGCCCGCGCGCTGCACGAGGCCCTGAGCGGCGCCACCGTGGCGGCCCGGGTGCTGGCGCCGCAGGACCCGCGGCTCAGCGGGCGCCACGAGCGGATGATCCACAACGGCGCCTACCTGGTCCCGGAGGAGCGGGCCGACGAGTTCCAGGCCACCGCCACCCTGCTCGGGTCGTCGCGGCCCGACCTCATCGTGGAGCTGCAGGGGCCCTGGCCGCCGTACTCCTTCGCCGTGCTGGAGACCGGGTGACCGTCACCGAACCCGCCCGCGCGACCGGCGTCGAGCCCGTCGGGTCCGGCCCCGGCGGGCAGATCGCGCTGGTCGACCTGCTCGACCGCCTGCTCGGCACGGGAGTCGTGCTGGCCGGCGACGTCGTGATCTCGCTGGCCGGTGTGGACCTGGTGCAGGTCCGCCTGCACGCCCTGATCACCAGCGTGCGCTCCGAGATGGGCGCCGGGATGCGGGTCGGGGACGACTGTGACCTCTGACGAGCGGCACCTCCTGACCCAGCGGATCGAGTCGGACCCCGAGTCGGTGCAGCGGGACCTGTTCAAGCTGGTGCTCACCCTGGTCGAGCTGGTCCGGCAGCTGATGGAGGCCCAGGCCATCCGTCGCGTCGACGAGGGTGACCTGACCGACGACCAGGTCGAGTCCCTCGGGGTCGCGCTGATGCACCTCGAGGACGCCATGGAGGAGCTGAAGCAGCGCTTCGACCTCACGGCGGAGGACCTCAACATCGACCTCGGGCCGTTGGGGCCGCTGCTGCGCAGCGACCCCTGACCCGCGGTCAGGCGAACGCGGTGACGCGTGCCAGCAGGTCCAGGCTCGGGAACTGGTCCGCCCGGATCTTGTCGAGCAGGATGTCGGTGTAGGTCGGCACGTCCTCGGGACGCAGCAGGCCCTCGATCATGTCCAGCATCGTGACCGAGGGGTACGGGTCCTCCTCGACCTTCTCCAGCAGGACCCGGAGCACCTCGTGGTGCAGGTCCGTCGCGTCGTCAGCCATGTGTCGTTTCCTCCCTCGTGTGGTTCCCGCGGACGTACCCATCGCGCCCGAGATCAAGCCCGGTACGCCGATGCCGTTCTGTGCGGCGCGCGGGCGGGGAGGACACATGAAGGCGCCGCCCGAGCGGCTCTGACGAGCGGGGTCTCGAGCGGCGCCGACGCGGCCGTGCGGGGTTGCATCGGAAGAGCGGCCGCGGCGCCGCCTTCGTACCCGTCCGTTGCGTCGCCAAGCAGCTGGTCTGGACGGCGGCGGCCTGGGCGTCAGAGATCACCACGGATCACCGTGATCGCCAGCTCCACCGGGGTGACGCCGGCCCGGGCCGCCGCCCTGTGCAGGTGCTGCCGTGCCGCGTCCGGGGCGATCTCCAGGTCGCGGGCCAGGATCTCGGCCGCCTGGGCGACCAGGATGGAGCCGGCGACCTTGCGCGGTGCCCGGGTCGCGGACGCCAGCGAGGCGAAGGAGAGGTCGGCGTTCGTGACGGCGCCCTCCGCCCATGCACCCAGCACGTCGGCCAGCTCCTCGTGCTGCCCGCCGAACGCGTTGGGCGACCCGCCGTACAGGCTGACCGCGCCGACCAGGCGGTCGTGGTCGAAGACCGGCATCGACAGCGTCGAGGCCACCCCTCGGGCCGAGCTCTCGAGCGAGAGGCGCCGCCAGCGACGCTCGTCCAGGACGTCGGCTGGCTCCTGGTCCGCCCCGGGCGCCGCTGCGTCGTCGGGGGACCGTGGGGTGCCGGAGTCGTCGACGAGGTACTGGAGGGCGTCGAGCAGCACGAACTCGCTGGGGTTCGCGACCAGGGTCAGGGTCACGTCGTGGTCGAGGAGCGCCAGGCTGATGCCCAGGCAGTCGGGAACCAGCTCGCGCACGCGGCTGGCCTTGCTCCGCAGGTCCGGCAGAAGATCCTGGTCGGTCTGGAAGCGTAGGAGCCGTGCCGCCTTCGACGTCTCGGGCAGAGGTTCCATGCCCCGACGTACCCGCTGAGCCGCGTCCCATACCCCGGCCCCGTGGCGGAGCCAGACCGGTGCGGGGCCGCAGTTGCCCGGGAGCACGAAACCCCGGGTCCGTGGGACCCGGGGTTCTCGTTGGTGTCCGAGGGGGGACTTGAACCCCCACGCCCTAATACGGGCACTAGCACCTCAAGCTAGCGCGTCTGCCAATTCCGCCACCCGGACGAGTGCGGGTGGAACTGTAGCAAGGAACCGCGCGGATCCTCACATCGGCCCCTCACTCCGCAGATGTCAGGATGGACGCATGGCTGACCAGGACCAGACCGGCACCCAGGGACCGTCGTACGACCCCGCCGCTGAGGTGGTCGAGCTCTGTCGGGAGCTGATCCGGATCGACACCTCCAACTACGGCGACGAGGAGGGTCCGGGGGAGCGGAAGGCGGCCGAGTACGTCGCCTCGCTGCTCGACGAGGTGGGCATCGAGAGCAACCTCTACGAGTCCGAGCCGGGGCGCACATCGCTCGTCGCCCGGTGGGGTGACGGGCCCGGCGAGCCGCTGCTGCTGCACGGCCACCTCGACGTCGTACCGGCCGCCGCGGAGGACTGGCGGGTCGACCCGTTCTCGGGGGAGATCCAGGACGGCTACGTCTGGGGCCGCGGCGCCGTCGACATGAAGGACTTCGACGCGATGGCGCTCTCGGTGGTGCGGGCCCGGGCCCGGGCCGGCGTGCCGCCGCCGCGGCCGATCGTGCTCTGCTTCACCGCCGACGAGGAGGCCGGCGGGCACAAGGGTGCCGAGCACATCGTCGACAACCACGCGGACGAGATCGCCGACTGCACCGAGGCCGTGGGCGAGGTGGGCGGCTTCAGCACCACCGTCCGCGGGAAGCGGATCTACCTCGTCGAGGCCGCCGAGAAGGGCATGGCCTGGATGCGGCTGACCGCCCGTGGCCGGGCCGGGCACGGCTCGATGATCAACCACGACAACGCGATCACCGAGCTGGCCGGCGCCGTCGCCCGGATCGGCGCCCACGAGTGGCCGGTGCGGCTGACCCCCGCCATGGAGGTACTGCTCGCCTCGGTGGCCGGGATCGCCGGCACCGAGGCGACGCCGGAGAACGCCGAGGAGCTCGTCTCGGAGTTCGAGAGCTCCGCCCGGATGCTGGGCGCGGTGATCCGCAACACCGCCAACCCGACCATGCTCGGCGCCGGCTACAAGGTGAACGTGATCCCGACCGAGGCCACCGCGCACGTAGACGGGCGGTTCCTGCCCGGGTTCGAGGACGAGTTCTTCGCCACCCTGGCCGAGCTCTGCGGCGACAACGTGTCCTGGGAGTTCGTCTCCAAGCAGCAACCGTGGGACTCGCCGTACGAGACGTCGCTGGTCGAGGCGATGACCCAGTCGATCCTGGCCGAGGACCCCGACGGCATCGTGGCGCCGTACCTCATGAGCGGCGGCACCGACGCCAAGCACTTCCGCAAGCTCGGCATGTCGTCGTACGGCTTCGCCCCGCTGCGCCTCCCGCGCGACCTCGACTTCGGCGCCCTCTTCCACGGCGTCGACGAGCGAGTTCCGGTCGACGCGCTCGAGTTCGGCGCCCGGGTGTTCGACCGGTTCCTCTCCCAGGCCTGACCCCCGCCCCGGCGTTTCGCACGTTCTGGTCGAAATCCGGCGTGACCTCCAGCCAGAACGTGCGACATGCGCGGGGCGGGGCGGCCCTGGAGGGAGGGCTCCGACGCGGGGCTGTGGATGAGCTCCGCGGAGTGGGCGGCAGTCGGGGCAGCATCACCGCATGGCACGCCACCGGTGGGACCCCGTGTGCCCGGCACCGACCGGGCTGGTGGTCCCCGTGCCCGTCGATCCCCAAGGCCGTCGCGGCCCGACCCGCGCACAGGCTCGCGGCAAGGGATGGCGTACGACGACGCGAGGGCTGTTCGTTCCCGCGGCGACAGCCAACGACATGCCCGAGCAGCGCATTCTCGAGCAGAGCATGCTGTTGCCGACGGTGGGGGCGGTCACCGGCTGGGCGGCGTGCCGGCTCTTCGGCGGCAACTTCTTCGACGGGTTGGCGGGGGACGGGAGCACGCTCCTGCCGGTCCCGCTCTCCATCGGACCCGGCGGCAACATCCGTCAACAGCCCGGGATCGTGTTGTGTTTCGACCGCCTGCCGCTCGTGGACGTCGTCCGGCGCCACGGGATCCGGACCGTCCCGGCGACGCGGGCGACGTTCGACGCGATGCGCCTCGCGTCTGGCGTGCGCTCAGCGGTGGTCGTCCTGGACATGGCGGTGGCCGCCAGCGTCACCTCGATCGAGCGCGTCGCGGCGTACACCCTCGCCCACCCAGGTCTGACAAGGATCGCGCAGGTGCGGACCGCGCTCCCGCTCGGGCGTGAGGGCAGCCGGTCGCCGAGGGAGACCTGCCTGCGCCTGGTCTGGGGCCTTGATGCCGGCCTACCGCGGCCGGAGGTCAACTGTCCGGTCTACGACCGTGAGTCGGGTCGACTGCTCGGCATCGCGGACCTGCTCGACGTCGAGGCCGGACTGGCGGTCGAGTTCGACGGAGCCGACCACCGATCGGTCGGGCAGCACACCAGGGACGTCGAGAAGGACGAGGCGTTCCGGTCCCGGGGGCTCGAGGTCTGCAGGGTCACCGGACCCGACCTGCGCGATCGTGCGCTCGTCGTACGACGTCTCCTCGCGACGCGCCGCAGGGCGCTGTTCGAGCCTACCGAGACGCGGGCGTGGGTCGGCATCCCATTCCCCGACAGCGCCGAGCGCGCGATCGCCGAGCGCGAGCTGCGGGAGGCGCTCCGGTCCGACCTGGCCTCCGGGAGCTGAGGTCTCCCGCGTTTCGCACGTTCTGGTCGAAATCCGGCCACGAACGCAGCCACAACGTGCGAAACGCGGGGATGACTCAGACGTAGAACGGACGCTGCTGGCGGATGATCTTCCGCCGCAGGGTCACCCGCCGGGTGCCGTCGGGGGAGATCCGGACCCGGTCCAGCTCCCAGCCACCGTGCTCGGCCCGTTCGACCAGCAGCTTCGTGACCACGTTGCGCGAGAACTCGCGGGACAGGACCAGCTTGTCGAACTCCCACTCCACCCCGGGGCGGAGGGCACGGCGGGCGGCAGGGTGCATGCGATCAGTCTCCTCCGGACACGTCGTCGAGGGCTTCCACGATCTCAGGGGGCAGACTCAGCTCGTCGATCCCGAGCGACGCCTTGAGCTGCGCGGCGGTGCGGGCGCCCACGATCGGGGCGGTCACGCCGGGACGGTCGCGCACCCACACCAGGGCCACCTCGATCGGGGTCCAGTCGAGGCCCTCGGCGGCCCGGACCACCGCCTCGACCACCCGCTGGGCACGGTCGTCGAGGTAGGTGCCCACGAAGTTCGAGAAGTGCGGGGAGGCGGCGCGGGAGTCGGCGGGCAGGCCGGTGCGGTACTTGCCGGTGAGCACGCCGCGGCCCAGCGGCGACCACGGCAGCACCCCCAGCCCGAGCGCCTGGGCGGCGGGCAGCACCTCCTGCTCGACCCCGCGGCTGAGCAGGGAGTACTCCACCTGCGTGGAGGCGATCGTGGCCCGGCCGGGCACCGCCCGCTGCCAGGTCGCGGCCTGCGCGGTCTGCCAGCCCGAGTAGTTCGAGATCCCGACGTACGACGCCCGGCCGCTGCTGACGGCGAAGTCCAGCGCGCTCAGCGTCTCGTCGAACGGGATGTCGTCGACCCAGGTGTGCACCTGCCAGAGGTCCACGTGGTCGACCTGGAGCCGTGCCAGCGACTGGTCGAGGGTGGCCAGCAGGTGGCCCCGGGAGGTGTTGGTCTCGCGGTGCCCGCGGCGGCGCGAGATGCCGGCCTTGGTGGCCAGCACGATGTCGTCGCGGGGGACCACGTCGCCGACGAGGTTGCCGATCAGCTCCTCGGACGCGCCGTCGCCGTACCCCGCCGCGGTGTCGAGCAGCGTCCCGCCGGCCTCCGCGAAGGCGATCAGCTGGTCCCGGGCCTCGTGCTCGTCGGTGTCACGCCCCCACGTGAGCGTGCCGAGACCCAGCCGGGACACCTTCAGGCCCGTGGCACCCACGGCGCGTTGCTGCATGGGGCAACGGTAACCACCCGACCCGGGGGTGCCGGGCACGGCTCGCCGTCCCCGTAGGCTTCGGTCCCGTGTCCGATCTCCTCCAGGCCATCGTCCTCGGCACCATCCAGGGGCTGACCGAGTTCCTCCCTATCTCGAGCAGCGCACACCTCCGGATCTTCCCGGAGATCTTCGGCTGGGGTGACCCGGGAGCCGCGTTCACCGCGGTGATCCAGATCGGGACCGAGCTGGCGGTGCTCATCTACTTCCGCAAGGACATCTGGCGGATCGCCACCGCGTGGCTGAAGTCGCTGGTGAAGCCGGAGTACCGCGGGTCCCTCGACGCCCGCATGGGGTGGTACGTCATCATCGGCTCGCTGCCGATCGTGGTGCTCGGCATCCTGCTCAAGGACACCATCGAGTCGGAGTTCCGCAGCCTGTGGCTGGTCGGCACCACCCTCATCGTCATGGGCATCGTGCTCGGCATCGCGGACCGGGTGGGCTCGCTGGACCGGACCATGAAGAGCCTGCACGTCTCGCACGCGGTCTACTTCGGCATCGCCCAGTCGATGGCGCTGATCCCGGGTGTCTCCCGCTCCGGCGCGACGATCTCGATGGGCCGCTTCCTCGGGTACGACCGCGAGGCGGCCACCCGCTTCGCCTTCCTGCTGGCGATCCCGGCGGTGATCGGTGCCGGCCTGTTCGAGCTCAAGGAGATTCCGCACGGCGACAACGCCTACGGCTGGGGCCCGACCATCGTGGCCACGGTGGTCTCGTTCGTCATCGGGTACGCCGCCATCGCGTGGCTGCTGCGCTACGTCTCGACCCGGTCCTACCTGCCGTTCGTGATCTACCGGATCTCCCTCGGCGTGCTGGTGTTCGTGCTGCTCGGGACGGGTGCCATCGCGGCCTAGAGCCAGCCGGACTTCTTGAAGAACACGTAGACCCCGAACGAGCTGAGCACCATGAGGCCCAGGGCGAACGGGTAGCCGAGGTACCAGTGCAGCTCGGGCATGTAGTGGAAGTTCATGCCGTAGATCGCGGCGACCAGCGTGGGCGCCGCGACCAGGCCGACGCCGGCCGAGATCTTGCGCATGTCGTCGTTCTGCTGGACGGTCACCCGGGCCAGGTGGGCGTCGAACGCCGACGCGAGCAGCCCGTCGAGGTTGTCGACGACCTCCGCGACCCGGGCGAGGTGGTCGGCGACGTCACGGAAGAACGGCGCAGCCTCGGGGGCCAGCCCGTCGACCGTGCCCTCGGCCGCCTGCCGCATCGGCTCGCGCAGCGGCAGCACCGCGCGGCGTACCTCGGCGATCTCGCGGCGCAGGGTGTAGATCCGCTCGGAGTCGTTGGTGCGCTCGGTGGAGAACACCGACGTCTCGATCTCGTCGACGTCGACCTCGAGCTCGCCGCCGACCCGGGTGTAGCCGTCGACCACGCGGTCGCAGACGGCGTACACGACCGCGGTCGGGCCGTGCCGGAGCACCCGTTTCTTGGCCTCGAGGTGGAGCCGTGCCGAGTGCAGCTCCGAGCCCTGGCCGTGCCGGACCGAGACCACGAAGTCGGGTCCGACGAACAGGTTGATCTCCCCGGTCTCGACGGCGTCGTGCTCGTCGACGTACCAGAGCGTCTTGAGCACCAGGAACAGCGACTCGTCGTAGCGCTCGAGCTTGGGCCGCTGGTGCGCCTTCAGCGCGTCCTCGACCGCCAGCGGGTGCAGGTCGAAGACGCCCGCGACCGCGGAGAGCTCCGCCTGCGACGGCTCGTGGAGGCCGATCCAGACGAAGTCGTTCTCGCCCGTGCAGCGCGCGCGTACGCCGGCGAGGTCGGATGCGTCGCAGTCCAGCGGCACCCGGACGCCGCCGCGGTAGAGCGCGTTGTCGACGATCACGTGGGCGAGGTTACGCCGGATACGCTCGCCCGCATGGCAACCGTGATCCTGGTGCGGCACGGCCGCACGTCCGCCAACGCGACGGGCGTCCTGGCCGGCCGGTCGCGTGGCGTGCGCCTCGACGACGTGGGCACCCCGCAGGCCGAGCGGGTCGGAGCCCGGCTCGCCGGGGTCCGGCTTGCCGGGATCGTGTCGAGCCCGCTGGAGCGCTGCCGGCAGACCGCCGCCGCGATCGCCGCCGCACAGCCCGAGAGGCCGAACGTGACCACCGACCGGGGGTTGCTCGAGGTCGACTACGGCGAGTGGACGGGCCGGCCGCTCAAGGACCTGGCCCGGGAGAAGGCCTGGGCGACCGTGCAGCGCCAGCCGTCAGCCGCCTCGTTCCCCGGCGGCGAGTCGCTGGCCGGCATGGGCGCCCGCGTCTCGGCCGCGGTGCGGCGCCTCGACACGGACCTCGAGGGTGAGCACGGCCCCGGCGCCGTGTGGGTCGCGGTCAGCCACGGCGACCCGATCAAGGCGGTGCTCGCGGACGCGCTCGGCCTCCACCTCGACCAGTTCCAGCGGATCGTGGTCGACCCCGGCTCGGTGTCGTTGGTCCGCTACACCGCCGACCGGCCGTTCGTGCTCGCGTGCAACACCCACGAGGGCGATCTGTCCTGGCTCACCCCACCTCGTCGTACGTCGCGCCGCAGGCGCTCCTCGGACGCGGCGGTCGGCGGCGGCTCGGGCCCGGAATAGGGTGGCGCCATGGCACCTGTCGTCCACGGCTTCGACCCGCCCGAGCGCTTCGTAGCGGGGACCGTCGGCCCGCCCGGCCAGCGCACCTTCTTCCTCCAGGCCCGCGCCGGCGCCAAGCTGGTGAGCGTGGCGCTGGAGAAGCAGCAGGTCCAGGTGCTCGCGGAGCGCATCGACGACCTGCTCGACGAGCTCATGAGCAACGACGCCACGCAGGGCATCATCCCGGCGGTGGCTCCGCTCGACCTCGACGACGCGGAGCCGCTGGAGCAGCCGATCGAGGAGGAGTTCCGGGCCGGGACCATGACCCTGTCGTGGGACGCCTCCGACGAGCGGATCGTGATCGAGGTGTTCCCGTTCAACGAGGCCGCCGTGGTCGCCCCGGACCAGGTCGACGAGGACTTCCAGGAGCCGGAGCCCGAGGAGGTGCTCGTGGTCCGGATCCCCGCCGGTGACGCCCGCGCGTTCGTGAAGCGCGCCGAGCAGGTGGTCGGCGCCGGCCGCCCCAGCTGCCCGTTCTGCGGCAACCCGATCGACCCCGAGGGCCACCTGTGCGTCCGGGCCAACGGGTTCCGCCGTCGCGACCCTGCCACGTGACGGCCCCCCTTGGGTGAGGCGGAGGGAGAGGCTCGATGACCGTGGCCGGTCCGGCGACCGCGGACCAGCTCCTCGACGGCGAGATCGAGCTGGTCGGCCGGGTCATGCCAGCCTCCAACGCGACGTTCATCGGCACCCTGGGCGACCTGCAGGTGGTCTACAAGCCGGTGGCGGGGGAGCGGCCGCTCTGGGACTTCCCCGACGGCACGCTCGCCGGCCGTGAGGTCGCGGCGTACGCCGTCTCCGATGCGCTGGGCTGGGGGATCGTGCCGACCACGGTGCTCCGCGACGGCCCGCACGGACCCGGCATGGTGCAGGCCTGGGTGGAGCCCGACGAGGACCTCGCACCGGTCGACGTGGTGCCCGTGGACGTGCTGCCCGACGGCTACCTCCACGTGCTCGACGCGCTCGGCCCGGACGACGAGCCGGTCGCGCTGGTCCACGAGGACACCCTGGCGCTGCGCCGGATGGCGGTCTTCGACGTGGTCGTCAACAACGGCGACCGCAAGGGCGGCCACGTGCTGGCCACCGCCGACGGCAGCCGGTACGGCGTCGACCACGGCGTCTCCTTCCACGTGGAGAACAAGCTGCGCACCGTGCTCTGGGGCTGGCTCGGCCGGCGCCTCACCGACGAGGAGCGGCAGGGCGTGGCCGCGGTGCGCGGCGACCGGGACCTGCTGGAGCGCCTCGGCACGCTGGTGAGCGACCGGGAGGTGGACGCGTTCGTCCGCCGCTGTGACCGGCTGCTGGCGAAGGACGTCTTCCCGTCGCCCTCGACGGAGTGGCCGGCCATCCCGTGGCCGGCGTTCTGAGCGGGGTTGGTTAGGCTTCCGGCCATGCGCACGTGGTCTGCCCCGGAGGTTCCCCCGCTCCCCGTGACGGGCCCCGCGGTCCGGCTCCACGACACCTCCACCGGGACGCTCGTCGAGACCCGTCCCGAGGGGCCCGCCCGGCTCTACGTCTGCGGCATCACGCCGTACGACGCGACCCACATGGGCCACGCCGCGACGTACGTCGCCTTCGACCTGCTCAACCGGGCCTGGCGGTCGGCGGGCCACGACGTCACCTTCGTGCAGAACGTCACCGACGTGGACGACCCGCTGCTCGAGCGGGCCACCAAGGTCGACGTCGACTGGCAGGAGCTGGCCGAGCGCGAGACCCAGCTGTTCCGGGACGACATGGAGGCGCTGCGGGTGCTCCCGCCGGCGCACTACATCGGCGCGGTGGAGTCGATCCCGCTGGCGATCGCCCTGATCGAGAAGCTGGTGGACGCCGGGGCGACGTACACCGTCGACACCGACCTCTACTACTCGGTCGCCGCCGACGAGGCGTTCGGCGCCGAGTCCGGCTGGGAGCGCGAGCAGATGCTGGCGATCTACGCCGAGCGGGGGGGAGACCCCGACCGGGCCGGGAAGAAGGACCCGCTGGACTGCGTGCTGTGGCGCGGGGAGCGCGAGGGTGAGCCGTCGTGGGAGAGCCCGTTCGGCCGCGGACGCCCCGGCTGGCACATCGAGTGCTCGGCGATCGCGCTGGAGCACCTCGGCCACGCCTTCGACGTGCAGGGCGGCGGGTCCGACCTGGTCTTCCCGCACCACGAGATGAGCGCCGGGCACGCCCAGGTGGCGTTCCCCGGGCACCGCTTCGCGCAGGCCTACGTGCACGCCGGGATGGTCGGGTACGACGGCGAGAAGATGTCGAAGTCGCGGGGCAACCTGGTCTTCGTCTCCGCCCTCCGGATGAGCGAGGTCGACCCGATGGCGATCCGGCTGGTGCTGCTGCGCCAGCACTACCGCTCGGACTGGGAGTGGACCGACCAGCTCCTGTGGGACGCCGTCGACACGCTGGACGCCTGGCGGCTGGCCGTGGCGGCCGGCGCCGGCGCCCCCGTCGGTCCGGTCGTCGAGGCGGTGCTCTCGGACCTCGCCGACGACCTCGACGCCCCGGCCGCGGTCGCGGCCGTCCAGGCCTGGGCCGAGGCCACCCGGGCCGGGGACACCAGCGACCCGGACGCCGGGGCCGGAATCCGGGCGCTCGCCGACGCCGCGCTGGGGCTGGCCCTCTGAGCTTCCCCCGCCCTCCCCGTCCGGCGCACTAGGCTGGAGGGGTGATCGAGATCGACGACCTTCCCGACCTGGTCGACCCCGTGGTGATCGCCGCGTTCGAGGGCTGGAACGACGCCGCGGACGCCGCGTCCGGGGTGATCGACCACCTCATGGACGTGTGGTCGGCGCGCATCGTCGGCACGGTGGACCCGGAGGAGTTCTACGACTACCAGGTCAACCGGCCGGTCGTGGCGACCGACGAGCGCGGCCACCGCAGGATCACCTGGCCCGGCACCCAGATCGCGGTCGCCTCCCCGCCCGACCTCGACCGCGACATCATCCTGATCCGCGGCCTGGAGCCGAACATGCGGTGGCGCCAGTTCTGTGCAGAGCTGCTGGCCGCGTGCGACGAGCTCGGCGGCCAGCTGGTGGTGACCCTGGGCGCCCTGCTCGCGGACACCCCGCACACCCGTCCGATCCCGGTCACCGGGACGGCCACGGAGCCGGAGCTGGTGGACCGGCTCAAGCTGGAGCAGTCGACCTACGAGGGGCCGACCGGCATCGTCGGGGTGTTCCAGGACGCCTGCGTCCAGGTCGACATGCCAGCGGTGTCCTACTGGGCGGCGGTGCCGCACTACGTCGCCCAGCCGCCGTGCCCGAAGGCGACGCTGGCGCTGCTCGGCCAGCTCGAGGACCTGCTCGAGGTGTCCGTCCCGCTCGGCGACCTGCCCGAGGACGCCCGGGCCTGGGAGCGCGGCGTCGACGAGCTGGCGCAGGAGGACGAGGACATCGCCGACTACGTGCGGGCCCTGGAGGAGACCCGCGACACCACGGACCTCCCGGAGGCGTCGGGAGAGGCGATCGCCCGCGAGTTCGAGCGCTACCTCAAGCGCCGGGGGACCGACGGCCAGTCCTGAGACCCGCATGTCATCATGCGGGAAGGGTGTCCACGTGTCGGGACACCCTCCGTACGCTGGGTCGGGACCCACACCCGGGGCCGCACTGACGCACACCGAGAGGATCCTCTGTGCCGGAGACGAACGCCCGCCCTGACGCGACCGCGGAGCTGACCGCGGCGCTCGCCGATCGCATCCTCGTGATCGACGGCGCGATGGGCACGCTCATCCAGGGGCACGGGCTCGGCGAGGAGGAGTACCGCGGGGCGCACTTCGGCGACCACCACCGGGACCTCAAGGGCAACTCCGACCTCCTGTCGATGACCCAGCCGGACATCATCCGCCAGATCCACACGACGTACCTCGAGGCCGGTGCGGACATCATCTGCACCAACACCTTCACCGCGACCAGCATCGCCCAGCTCGACTACGGGCTGGAGGAGCACTGCTACGAGATCAACCGGCAGGCGGCGGCCCTGGCCCGCGCGGCCGCGGACGAGGCCGGCACCCCCGACCACCCGCGGTACGTCGCGGGCTCGCTCGGCCCGACCAACCGCACCGCCTCGATCTCCCCGGACGTCAACGACCCGGGCGCCCGCAACGTGACCTTCGACCAGCTGGTCGCGGCGTACCTCGAGGAGGCGGAGGGGCTGGTCGACGGCGGCGTCGACCTGCTGCTGGTCGAGACCATCTTCGACACCCTCAACGCCAAGGCCGCGATCTTCGCGCTCGAGACCCTCTTCGACCAGCGCGGGCGCCGCTGGCCGGTGATCATCTCCGGCACCATCACCGACGCCAGCGGGCGCACCCTCTCCGGCCAGACCACCGAGGCCTTCTGGAACTCGGTGCGCCACGTCCGCCCGCTCGCGGTCGGCCTCAACTGCGCGCTGGGCGCCGAGGAGATGCGTCCCTACGTCCAGGAGCTGGCCCGGCTCGCGGACACCTTCGTCTCCTGCCACCCGAACGCCGGGCTGCCCAACGAGTTCGGCGAGTACGACCAGACGCCCGAGGACATGTCCGGCGTGCTCGGCCAGTTCGCCGCCGACGGCCTGGTCAACCTGGTCGGGGGATGCTGCGGCACCACGCCGGAGCACATCGCGGCGATCGCGGACGCCGCCAAGGGAGTCGCGCCGCGAGCGGTCCCGGAGGCCTTGCCGGCGATGCGGCTCTCGGGGCTGGAGCCGTTCAACCTCACCGACGCGTCGCTGTTCGTCAACGTCGGCGAGCGCACCAACATCACCGGGTCGGCCCGGTTCCGGAACCTCATCAAGGACGGCGACTACGACACCGGGCTGACGGTGGCCGCGCAGCAGGTCGAGAACGGCGCCCAGGTCATCGACGTCAACATGGACGAGGGCATGATCGACGGCGTCGCCGCGATGGACCGCTTCCTCAAGCTGGTCGCCTCCGAGCCCGACATCAGCCGGGTTCCGGTGATGGTCGACTCGTCCAAGTGGGAGGTCATCGAGGCCGGCCTGAAGTGCCTGCAGGGCAAGGCGATCGTCAACTCGATCTCCATGAAGGAGGGCGAGGAGCCGTTCCGCGAGCACGCCCGGCTGTGCCGGAAGTACGGCGCCGCTGTGGTCGTGATGGCCTTCGACGAGGACGGCCAGGCCGACAACCTCGAGCGACGCAAGCAGGTCTGCGAGCGCGCCTACCGGATCCTGGTCGACGAGGTCGGCTTCCCGCCCGAGGACATCATCTTCGACCCCAACGTCTTCGCGGTCGCCACGGGCATCGAGGAGCACGCGACGTACGGCGTGGACTTCATCGAGGCGACCCGCTGGATCAAGCAGAACCTCCCCGGAGCCAAGGTGTCCGGCGGCATCTCCAACGTCTCCTTCTCCTTCCGCGGCAACAACCCGGTCCGCGAGGCGATCCACGCGGTGTTCCTCTACCACGCGATCGAGGCCGGGCTCGACATGGGCATCGTCAACGCGGGCGCCCTCGCGGTCTACGACGAGGTCGACGCGGAGCTCCGCGAGCGCATCGAGGACGTGGTGCTCAACCGCCGCGCGGACGCGACCGAGCGGCTGCTGGAGATCGCCGAGCAGCACCGGGGGAGCGGCGACGCCGCCGACGAGAAGGCCGCGGCGGAGTGGCGCTCGATGCCGGTCGCCGACCGGGTCACGCACTCCCTGGTCAAGGGCATCGACGCGCACGTCGAGGACGACACCGAGGAGCTGCGGGCGGCCGTGGTCGCGCGCGGCGGCCGCACCATCGAGGTGATCGAGGGCCCGCTCATGGACGGCATGAACGTGGTCGGCGACCTGTTCGGCGCCGGCAAGATGTTCCTGCCCCAGGTCGTGAAGAGCGCCCGGGTCATGAAGAAGGCGGTCGCCTACCTCATCCCCTTCATCGAGGAGGAGAAGGCCAGGGACCCGGAGCTGGCGAAGGCCAAGGACACCAACGGCACCATCGTGATGGCGACCGTGAAGGGCGATGTCCACGACATCGGCAAGAACATCGTCGGGGTGGTGCTGCAGTGCAACAACTACGAGGTGATCGACCTCGGGGTGATGGTGCCCGCGCAGAAGATCCTCGACACCGCCCGCGAGCACGAGGCCGACCTCATCGGCCTGTCCGGCCTGATCACCCCGTCGCTGGACGAGATGGTCAACATGGCCACCGAGATGCAGCGGCAGGGCTTCGAGATCCCGCTGCTGGTCGGCGGTGCCACCACGTCCCGGGCGCACACGGCCGTGAAGGTGGAGCCGAAGTACGACGGCCCGGTGGTGTGGGTCAAGGACGCGTCGCGGTCGGTCCCCACCGCGTCGGCACTGCTCTCCGACGAGCAGCGGCCGAAGCTGCTGGCGGACATCAAGGCCGACTACGACTCGCTGCGGGCCCGGCACGCCGCCAAGCACGACCGGCCGATCCTGCCGCTGGCCCGGGCCCGCGAGAACGCGACACCGATCGACTGGAGCGGCTACGTCCCGCCCGCGCCGAAGCAGCCGGGCGTGCACGTGCTCGACGACTACGACCTGTCCGAGCTGCGGGAGTTCATCGACTGGCAGCCGTTCTTCAACGCCTGGGAGATGAAGGGGAAGTTCCCCGACATCCTCAACAACCCCTCGACCGGCGAGGCCGCGCGCAGGCTCTACGACGACGCCCAGGCGATGCTCGACGGGATGATCGCCGAGAAATGGATCACCGCGCGCGGCGTCTACGGCTTCTGGCCGGCGGTCGGCCGGGGCGACGACACTGAGCTGACCACCGACGGCGGCCCGGTCGTGCTGCACCACCTGCGCCAGCAGGGGGAGCACCGTCCCGGCGTGCCCAACCGGTCGCTGGCCGACTTCGTGGCACCGGCGGAGACCGGCCTGACCGACCACGTGGGCGGCTTCGCGGTGACGGCCGGCATCGGCCTGCCGGAGAAGGTCGCGGCGTTCAAGAAGGACCTCGACGACTACTCCGCGATCCTGCTGGAGTCGCTCGCGGACCGGCTGGCCGAGGCCTTCGCCGAGCGGCTGCACCAGCGGGTGCGCACCGAGCTGTGGGGGTACGCCGCCGACGAGACGCTCGACAACGACGACCTCATCGCCGAGCGCTACCGGGGCATCCGGCCGGCGCCGGGCTACCCGGCCTGTCCCGAGCACACGGAGAAGCGGACGCTCTGGTCGCTGCTCGACGTCGAGGCCAGCACCGGCATCGAGCTCACCGACTCGATGGCCATGTGGCCGGGCGCCTCGGTCAGCGGCTGGTACTTCTCCCACCCGCAGTCGCAGTACTTCGTGGTCGGGCGCCTCGGTCGCGACCAGGTCGCCGACTACGCCGAGCGCAAGGGCTGGACCCTCGCGGAGGCCGAGCGCTGGCTCTCGGCCAACCTCGGCTACGACCCGGAGGACTGAGCGGGGTGGGTGAGTACGCGGCGGTGCTCTGGGACATGGACGGCACGCTCGTCGACACCGAGCCGTACTGGATCGAGACCGAGTACGCCATCGCCGAGCGGCACGGAGGCAGCTGGAGCGAGGAGCACGCGCTCAACCTGGTCGGGAACGACCTGCTCGACTCGGGCCGCTACATCCGCGAGCACATGGGCATCGACCTCGAGCCGGCCCAGATCGTCGAGGAGCTGCTCGACGGAGTCGTGGCCAGGGTCGAGCGTGAGGTGCCGTGGCGGCCCGGTGCGGTGGACCTGCTGGCCGACCTCAACCGGGCCGGCGTGCGCTGCGCCCTGGTCACCATGTCGTGGCGGCGGTTCGTCGCGCCGATCCTGGCCGCGCTGCCACCGGACACGTTCGAGGCGGTCGTGACCGGCGACGCGGTCAGCAACGGGAAGCCGCACCCCGAGCCGTACCTCACCGCGGCCGGCATCCTCGGCGTCGAGCCGGCCGACTGCCTCGCGATCGAGGACTCCAACACCGGGGCCCGCTCCGCAGAGTCCGCCGGCTGCACCGTGCTGGTCGTGGAGAACCACGTGCCGGTGCTCCCTGGCGAGCGGCGGGTGTTCCGCGAGACCCTCGTCGGCACGACGTACGACGACCTCCCGGCGCCGGCACGCTAGCCTCCCGACATGGCGATCTACCTGGTGGGCGGCGACCCGTCGACCTGCCCCACCGCTGGCCTCCTCGACGGCTTCCGCGCCGAGGTGGCAGCCCGTGAGGGCGCGCTGGTCGTGGTGCTGGTCGAGACCGAGGGCGTCCTCGAGCGCCACCTCCCGAGCTACACGGGCCTGGCCGGCCCCGGCGTCGAGATCCGCGCGGTGCTGATCGGTGACGACGCCGAGGTGGCGCCCGAGAGCTTCGAGGGCGCGGCCGGCATCGTGGTGGCCGGCGGCTCGACGCCCCGGTACCACGCGGGGCTGCACGACGTGGCCGGCGTCGTCCGGTCGGCCGTGGCCGGGGGCACGCCGTACGCCGGGTTCTCGGCCGGGGCGATGGTCGCCGGGGACACCTCGCTGGTCGGCGGGCACCGGATGGGCACCCTGGAGGTGGTGCACGAGGACTGCTCGGAGGGCCTGACCCAGATCGCCCTCGAGTCGGGGCTCGGGCTGGTGCGATTCACCAGCGACGTCCACGCCGCCCAGGCGGGGACGCTCAGCCGCGCGGTCGCGATCGTCGACAACGGCTGGGTCACCCGGGCGGTGGCCATCGACGAGGACACCGTGCTGGTCGTGGGCGAGACCGGGATGCGCGTGGTCGGCACCGGCTCGGTGTGGTTCTGCGAGGCCGAGCCCGTGCACGCGGTGCGGATCATCCGCCGCTCCGCCGGACCCGTGGACCTCCCCGGCTGGCTCCGCTGACCGTTGAGTCGCGCCCCGCTGCGCGTTGAGTTGCGCCCCGCTGCGCGTCGACTCGCGCCTCGCAGGGTGTTTGAGCTGCGTCAGAACGTGCCGGTCGTGTCCTCGCGGCCGCGCGTCGACGCGCGGCGGCGGGTGACCCGGGCCGCCTTGCGGCGACTGTGCCGTCGGCGCTCCTCACGGGTGCGCTGGTCCTCGTGGGTGAGCTGCTCGATGACGAAGCCCCAGTGGCTCATGGTGTCCTCCTGACCTCGGTGCGACTGGCTTGTTCGACACCAGTCATGACGCTACGCCGGTGTCGCCACCGCTGCAACTGGTATTCGCGTTATGCTGGTGTCGCACCCTGTTGGCCCGCAGACCGCGGACGACCCGAGGAGCGCTGGTGAGCACCGTAGACCTGCCCCGTCCCGACGTACCTGCCTCGGTCGCCGTGGTGCGCGACTTCGTCAACACCACCGATCACGAGACGGCGAGCGACGAGCTGGACAGCCGGGCGGCGCTCGGGCGCTACCTGCGCAGGGAGGGCCTGCTGACCGGCTCGGCCCGGGCCACCGCCGACGACCTCGACCTCGCGTTGCGCCTGCGGTCGGGGCTGCGGCGCGCCCTGGAGCTGAACCACGACGGGGGAGGGGCGGACCTGCCGGCCCTGGCCGCGGCGCTCGCCGACCTGCCGATCGCGCTGACGTGGGCGGGTAGCGCCCCGGTCCTCGGCGCCGACGCCGCGGGCGTGCGCGGGGCGCTCGCCCGGATCGGGATCGCCGCCCACGAGGCGGCTGCCGCCGACCAGTGGTGGCGCCTGAAGATCTGCTCGTTCGACGAGTGCGAGTGGGCCTACTACGACCGCTCCAAGAACCGTTCACGTTCCTTCTGCGAGTACGGCTGCGGGAACAAGCTGAAGACCCGTGCGTACCGGGCCAGGCAACGTGCCCGAACCCCCGGCTGAGGAGCCGGTCGCGGGACTACATTGAGTCATGGCCAGCTCGCTGATCGTGCTCATCCGGGGGTCGGTGATCGGCGAGGACCACGTGATGACCACGCCGTACGGCCGACGCCGGGTGACGTACGCCGACTACACCGCCTCCGGGCGCGCGCTCTCCTTCCTCGAGGACTTCATCCGCGACGAGGTCCTCCCCAGCTACGCCAACACCCACACCGAGTCCAGCGGCACCGGCCTGCAGACCACGCGCCTGCGCGAGCAGGCCCGCCGGATCATCCACGACGCGGTCCGCGGCGACGACGACACCGTCGTGATCTTCGCCGGGTCCGGGTGCACCGGCGCCATCTCGAAGCTGATCGGCGTGCTCGGCCTGCGGATCCCCTCGGCGATGGAGGACCGCTACCACCTCACGCAGCACATCCCGCGGGACGAGCGGCCGGTGGTGTTCATCGGCCCCTTCGAGCACCACTCCAACGAGATCCCGTGGCGTGAGTCGATCGCCGACGTGGTGACCATCCACGAGGACCACGACGGCGGCATCGACGTCGCACAGCTGCGCGAGGAGCTCGAGCGGTACGCCGACCGGCCGCTGCGGATCGGCTCGTTCTCGGCCGCCTCGAACGTCACCGGGATCGTGGCCCCGACCGCCGAGATCGCCACCCTGCTCCACGAGCACGGAGCCCTGAGCTTCTGGGACTTCGCCGCCGCGGCGCCGTACGTCGACATCGACATGACCTCGCCCGACCCGGACCTGCCGCTGGCGTACAAGGACGCGCTCTTCCTCTCGCCGCACAAGTTCATCGGCGGCCCGTCGACCCCCGGGGTCCTGGTCGCCCGGCGCGAGCTGTTCGCCAACCGGGTGCCGGAGACGCCGGGTGGCGGGACCGTGCTCTACGTCAACCCCGACGAGCACCGCTACCTCGACGACCCCGAGCACCGCGAGGAGGGCGGCACCCCGGCGATCATCGAGGCGGTGCGGGCCGGCCTGGTGTTCCAGCTCAAGGCCGCGGTCGGAGTTCCGACGATCCGGCGGATGGAGGAGGAGTTCCTCTCCCGGGCGATCAAGGCCTGGCTGGCCGAGCCCACCATCGAGCTGCTCGGCAACCTCGACGCCGAACGCCTCTCGATCGTCTCGTTCGTGGTGCGCTCGCCGTCCGGGCGCTACCTGCACCACAACTTCGTGGTCGCCGTGCTCAACGACCTGTTCGGCGTCCAGTCCCGTGGCGGCTGCTCGTGCGCCGGCCCCTACGGCCACCGGCTGCTCGGGATCGACCTCGACCGCTCCCACGAGTTCGAGCGCGAGATCGCCGGCGGCTGCGAGGGGATCAAGCCGGGCTGGGTCCGGGTGAACTTCAACTACTTCATCTCCGACACCGTCGCCGACTACATCGTGGAAGCGGTCCGGATGGTGGCCCGCGACGGCTGGAAGCTGCTCGGCGACTACCTCTTCGACCCGGTCACCGGGCGCTGGCGGCACCGCGCCGGTGTGGTCGAGCCGCCGATCAGCCTGTACGACGTCCGGTACGACGACGGGTCGGTGTCGATGCCCACCAACTGCCTCGACGCGGGCGAGGAGATGCTGGCCCAGCAGCTCGAGGACGGAGCCGCGATCCTGGCGGCCGCGGTCGGGCCGGACCTGGACCGACACCCCGGCGAGGTGAGCGCCGACTTCGAGCACCTCCGGTGGTTCGACCTCCCCGCGGACGCGATCGACGTACGCCCGCGCTGACCCCGTCGGGAGCGGGCCGACAGGTCCTAGTACCAACAGACAATGGCGACTCCGACCGCGGGAGTCGGAGGCTGGGTGCACACCGACGAGGAGGCACCCATGAACATCCGCCACGGCATCGCGATCGCCACCCTGACGGCCGTCGCCGTCCCCATCGCGGTCGCCGCGCCCGCGACCGCCCGCGGCGACGAGGTGGTGCGGCGCGGCAGCTGCACCGGCTCCGCCGACTGGAAGCTCAAGGCCAAGCACGACGACGGCCGTATCGAGGTCGAGGGCGAGGTCGACAGCAACCGCAACGGCCAGACCTGGCGCTGGCGGCTCGTGCACGACGGGTCGGTCTCGGCCCGCGGCTGGGCCCGCACCCACGCACCCAGCGGCTCGTTCTCCGTCGAGCGCCGGCTGGTGAACCGTCGCGGGACCGACACGATCACCTTCCGCGCCAAGAACCCGCGCAGCGGCGAGGTCTGCCGCGGCACGGTGCGCATCTGAGCGGTACGGGACTGCGCGTCCCGGCCGGGTCGGCGACCTATCCTGACGTCGTCGTCCACCCAGGAGGGGCGTCGAACCAGGAGGGCCGGCCGTGCGCGTGATCAGGAACCCGGTCGCGCAGTTCCTCGTGGTCGGGATCCTCACCGCCGTCGTGATCGCCGTGGGCACCTGGCTGCTGAGCGGCCGAGCCGCCAGCACGGAGGCGATCAACGACGCCCGGACGACCACCGAGATCCTGGCGCACTCGGTCGCCGAGCCCGCGATGCCGCGGGGCCTCGCCGACGGGGACCCCGGAGCCGTCGACCGGTTCGACCAGCGGGTGGTCGACCGGCTCCTGGTCCGCGACGTGCTCCGGATCAAGATCTGGGACGCGAACGGCACCATCGTCTACTCCGACCGGCCCGAGCTGATCGGCACCAGCTTCGATCTCGGGGACGAGGAGCAGGAGATCCTCGGCGGAGGCGGCACGGACGCGGAGGTCTCCGACCTCGGCCGGCCGGAGAACCGCTTCGAGCGGTCCAGCCGCGGTGTCGTCGAGGTCTACACACAGATCGTCTCCCCGGAGGGCAAGCCGTTGCTGTTCGAGGCGTACTTCTCGGTCGACGACCTCGACGCCCGCAAGCAGGAGGTCTTCCGGCCGTTCAACCGGATCACGCTGGGCGGCCTGGCCGTGCTCCTGCTGGTGGCCACCCCGATGCTCTGGGTGCTCACCCGGCGCCTCACCGGCGCCGCGGCCGACCGCGAGCGGCTGCTGCGCACCGCGGCCACCGCCAGCGACTACGAGCGCCGGCGGATCGCACGCGACCTGCACGACGGGGTGGTCCAGGACCTTGCCGGTACGGCGTTCGCGGTCTCGGCGCTCGCCCGCTCCGAGTCCGACCCCACCCAGCGGGAGGCGCTGGACCGGGCAGGGGCGTCGATCCGCGACAGCCTGACCTCGCTGCGCTCGCTGCTGGTCGAGATCCACCCGCCGGACCTGCAGGCGGACGGGCTGACCGCGGCGCTGCACGACCTGGTCGCCCCGGCCGCTACCGTCGGGACCGCGGCCAGCGTGTCCGTCGAGGGCCTGGCGGGGGTGCCCGACGAGCAGGTCGCGCTGGTGTGGCGGGTCGCCCAGGAGGCGGTACGCAACGCGATCCGGCACGCCGGCGCCGCGCACCTGTCGGTCACCGTCCGCGGGGACGCGGACCGGGTGCTGCTCGAGGTCTCCGACGACGGCCGCGGCTTCCGCCCCGACCGCGTGCAGGACCCCACGCGCTTCGGGCTGCGTGGCCTCGAGAGCCTGATCGCCGACACCGGCGGTCAGCTCGAGGTGCGCTCGCTGCCCGGGCACGGAACCACGATCCGCCTGGAGGTGCCCCGATGACCGGCCCGACCGTGGGTGGGAAGATCCGCGTGCTGGTGGTCGACGACCACCCGGTGCTCCGCAGCGGGCTCGAGCAGCTGGTCGCCGGCGCCGCCGACATGGAGGTGGTCGGGTCGGCCGCGGATGGCGCGGAGGCCCTGGAGAAGGTGCACGAGACGACCCCCGACGTGGTGCTGATGGACCTGCAGATGCCCCACGTGGACGGGGTCAGTGCGACTCGCTCGATCCTGGCGGAGACGTCCGGCACGCAGGTGCTGGTGCTGACGTCGTTCTCCGACGGGGAGCGGATCGTGGCCGCCCTCGACGCCGGGGCGGTCGGCTACCTGCTCAAGGACGCCGATCCCGACGACGTGCTCGACGGTATCCGCGCGGTCAGCCGTGGCGAGTCCCCGATCCACCCCCGGGCCGCCCGGGAGCTGCTCGGCGCCCGGGTCGGGCAGGGCCCGCCGGCCGGCTCGGTCCAGCTCACCCCGCGGGAGATCGACGTGCTCACGCTGGTCCGGCAGGGGCTGGCGAACAAGCAGATCGCTCGCCGGCTCGGCATCACCGAGCGCACCGTCAAGGCACACCTCACCTCGGCGTTCGCCCGGATCGGCGTCCGCGACCGCACCCAGGCCGCGATCTGGGTCGAGCGGAACCTCTGACCCCGCGCCGTCAGCCGGCGTCCGGCCGGGCCAGCTGCCACATCCCGGGCTGCCCCTTGGTCATCGCACCCTCGCTGATCAGGGCCTGCCGCGCCCGGCGGGCGGCGTACCACCAGCGCAGCTCACCCTCCGGGGTCAGCTCCCGGTCGCCGGGCAGCAACCGGTCCTCGGCTGCGATCTCCAGCTCGAGGAACAGGTCGTCGGCCTCGAGCTCGCCGCCGGCCTCCTCGAGCACGGCCACGATGAGCGGCTTGAAGACGTCGGGCGGCGTCCAGCGCCGGGTCACCGGCTTCGGAGGACTCCCGGGAGTGCGGGTCCGCGCCACGCTGGGCCTGCGCTTCGGGGGAGTCTTCGCGACCGGCTTCGGCTCCGCCGGCGACATCCCGTGGACGCACTGCGACAAGGGGAGGTCGCACAGGTCGCAGTAGTCGGACTCGCTCATCGAGGCCACCCTAGTGAACCGGCCGCCCGTGGAAGGGGTCACCCCTCACGCCACCCGTCCGGCGATCCGTGCAGAACCCAACCGATCCGGGCCTCGAGACATGCTTCTCGCACGGATCGCCGCAAGACGGGGCCGCTCGGCCCGCGAGGCCTGGCAGCTCGCGCGGTCGACGGGCAGTGCTCAGGGCCGGCCGGCCACGCCCTCGTCGGTGCCGACGTCGCCGGCGGGGTCGGCGGCGGGTGGCGGGATCTGGAAGATCGGCAGCGGCGGAGGCGTGCCACCGAACTCGGGGCACAGCGCCTGGTGGCTGCACCAGTCGCAGAGCCGGCTGCGGTGAGGCCGCCAGTCGCCGGAGAGCTCGGCGCGACGGATGGCCTGCCAGATGGCCTCCACCTTGCGCTCGGTGGCGAGCAGGTCGGCCTCGTCCGGCTGGTAGCGCAGCATCTCGCCGTTGCCGAGGTAGACCAGCTGCAGCATCGCCGGGATCACGCCGCGGGTGCGCCAGATCACCAGCGCGTAGAACTTCATCTGGAACAGCGCCTTGGCCTCGAACGACTCGCCCGGCGACCGCCCGGTCTTGTAGTCGACCACCCGGATCATGCCGTTCGGGGCCACGTCGATCCGGTCCACGAAGCCGCGCAGCAGGAGCTTGGACTCCAGCAGCGTCTCGACGTACAGCTCCCGCTCGGCCGGCTCGAGCCGGCGCGGGTCCTCGAGCTCGAAGTAGCGGTCGAGCACCTGCCGGCACGAGGTCAGCCAGGCGCCCAGGTCGAGGCCCGGGTCGTCCTCGGACGGCGGGGCGAACATCTCGGCGACGGCCGGCTCGGCCTCGAGCAGCGCGTCCCACGCCGGGGTCAGCATCTCGCGGGCCTGCTCGGGAGTGCGCTCGGGCGCCGGGAGGTCGAAGAGGTCCTCCAGCACCTTGTGCACCAGGGTCCCCCGAACGGCGTCGGGTGACGGCTCCTCGGGCAGCTTGTCCACGGTGCGGAAGCGGTAGAGCAGCGGGCAGGTCATGAAGTCGCCGGCCCGGCTCGGCGAGAGCGCACCGAGCACGTCGACACCGTCGACCGGCGTCCCGTGGTGGTCGGCCGGCGACCCTGCGGGCTCGGTGGCCGGCTGCTGCCGCGGCATCGCTGTCATGGCTCGACCCTAGGACACCGCACCGACACGTCCCCGGACCCGGGAGGCATTTCGGAGAGGTGCCGTGGAGGCACGGGACCCGGGGACCCCGGCGGCCATCGCCGATCGGCTAGCCTCGCCACGTGTCGGCACATGATCCCCAGCGCAGCGATCCCGACGGACCGTTGCGCCGCCCCCGGCCCCCGGGCACGATCCGCATCGGTCAGATCGCCGGCACCGACGTGCTGATCACCACCTCGTGGTTCTTCATCGCGGCCCTGATCTCGTTCGTCATGGGGCCTGCCGTGGACCAGGCGCGGCCCGGCCTCGGCGGCTGGAAGTACGTCGCCGGGTTCGCGTTCGCTGTCGTCCTCTACCTCTCCGTGCTGGTGCACGAGGCGGCGCACGCCATCGCGGCCAAGCGCTACGGCCACCCGGTCGACTCGATCACCCTCCACTTCCTCGGCGGCGCGACCGCGATCGAAGGAGAGGCCCGCAACCCACGCGAGGAGTTCGTGATCGCGGTGGTCGGCCCGATCGCCTCGATCCTGGTCGGGCTGCTCGCCGGCCTCCTCTGGCTCGCCGTGCCGGGCGGCCTCATCAAGCTCGCCCTCGGCGGCCTGCTGTTCGCCAACCTCCTCGTCGGCGTGCTCAACCTGGTCCCCGGCCTGCCGCTCGACGGTGGTCGGGTGCTCAAGGCCGGCGTCTGGCGCATCACCGGCAACCCGCACCGCGGCACCATCGCCGCCGGGTGGGGCGGGCGCGTCGCCGCGGTGGTGGTGCTGTTCTGGCCGGCGCTGCAGGAGCGGTTCACCGGCAGCTCGCCGCAGATCGTCGACTACGTCCTGACCTTCGTCATCGCGCTGTTCCTGTGGACCGGTGCGACCGCGGCCATGCAGAGCGCCCGCATCCGCCGGCGGCTGCCGTCCCTGGTCGCCCGTGACCTCGCCCGCCGTACCCTCACCGTGCCCGACAACCTGCCGGTCGCCGAGGCCGTACGCCGCGCGCAGGAGGCACAGGCCGGGAGCATCGTCACCGTGTCCAGCGCGGGCACGCCGATCGGCATCGTCAACGAGGCCGCCCTGCTCGCCCTCCCCGAGGACCGCCGCCCCTGGCTGACGGTCTCCGCGGTGTCGCGCACGATCGAGGACGGACTCACGCTCCCGGTGTCGATCTTCGGCGAGGAGCTGATCAAGGCGATCACGCGCAAGCCGGCCCAGGAGTACCTCCTCCTCGAGGACGACGGCTCGATCTACGGCGTGCTCGCCACGGCCGACGTCGACCGCGCGTTCAGCCAGCGCGGGCACTGACCTCGCCGTCCGCCGGCCCGGTGCCGGTACTAGGGTTCCGGGCATGCCGGACCCCGCCGACGCCCGCAGCGAAGCCCCCGCCGCACCCACCGCGGGCGGACCCGCCTCGACCGACGTGCCCGCCGAGGCCTGGTCGGGCGTCCACCGCGGGCCGCTGCGGGCCGGGGAGTGGGTGCGCCTCACCGACCAGAAGGGCCGGCGGCACAACATCTGCCTCGAGCCGGGCAAGCGCTTCTTCAGCAACCGCGGCCACTTCGACCACGACGAGCTGATCGGACGCGAGGAGGGCTTCACCGTCCAGTCGTCGGCCGGTGGCGTCTACCTGGTCTTCCGCCCCCTGCTCTCCGAGTTCGTGGTGTCGATGCCCCGCGGCGCCGCGGTGGTCTACCCCAAGGACGCGGCCCAGATCGTCGCGATGGCCGACATCTTCCCGGGCGCACGCGTGGTCGAGGCCGGCGTCGGCTCCGGCGCGCTGACCTGCTCGCTGCTCCGCGCGGTCGGACCCCTGGGACGGGTGCTGTCCTTCGAGCGCCGCGAGGAGTTCGCGGACGTCGCCCGTCGCAACGTCACCCAGTTCTTCGGCGGGACGGAGGGGCAGTCCCACCCCGCCTGGGAGCTGCGGCTCGGCGACCTGGCCGAGGAGCTGCCCCGGGCCGGCGAGACGGTCGACCGGATCATCCTCGACATGCTCGCGCCGTGGGAGTGCGTGGACGTCTGCTCCGACGCACTGGTGCCCGGCGGCATCCTCGTCGCGTACGTCGCGACCACGACCCAGCTGTCCCGCTTCGTCGAGACCGTGCGTGCCCACGGCGGGTTCACCGACCCGCACGCCTGGGAGTCGCTGGTCCGCGACTGGCACGTCGAGGGGCTCGCCGTACGCCCCGGCCACAAGATGATGGGGCACACGGCGTTCCTGGTGACCGCCCGCCGGATGGCGCCGGGGGAGAAGCCGCCGGCCAAGAAGCGGCGCCCGGCGCCCGGCGCCTACGGCGTGGACTACACCGGCCCCCGCCCGTTGGACCTGCCGCCGCAGGTCGCCGATGAGCCGTTCGAGTCATGAAGTCGGACCAGCCGGGTACGACAGGTGGGCATCGCTGCCGAATCGTTGTCCGTCTGGGCGTGCCAACGGCTCCGTAACGTCGCAGGAGTAGGTAAGGTCGCAGAGGTAGGAGGTGAGGCAGATGCCGGCTTCGGACAACTCACGCAACGCCGACGAGCTCGCCGCCCAGGTTCGCTTCCTGGAGGCCGAGGTCACCGACCTGCGCCGCCGCCTGGCGGACGGCCCGTCGCACTCCCACGCGCTCGAGCAGCGGCTCGCCGACACCCAGCGATCGCTGGCCGCGGTGACCTCGCAGAACGAGCGCCTGGCCCAGACCCTCCGTGAGGCTCGGGACCAGATCATGACGCTGAAGGAAGAGGTCGACCGGCTCGCGCAGCCACCGGCCGGCTTCGGCACCTTCCTCAACCGCAACGAGGACGACTCGATCGACGTGTTCACCGGCGGCCGCAAGCTACGCGTGAGCGTCAGCCCGAGCGTCGACCTCGAGACCCTCCAGCGTGGCCAGGAGGTCATGCTCAACGAGGCGCTGAACGTCGTCGCCGCGCTCGACTTCGAGGAGGTCGGCGAGGTCGTGATGCTCAAGGAGATCCTCGCCGACGGCGACCGCGTCCTGGTGATCGCGAACGCCGACGAGGAGCGCGTGGTCCGCATCGCCGAGCCGCTGCGCCAGGTGACCCTGCGTGCGGGCGACTCGCTGCTGCTGGACACGCGCGCGGGCTACGTCTACGAGCGGGTCCCCAAGTCCGAGGTCGAGGAGCTCGTGCTCGAGGAGGTCCCGGACATCGCCTACGAGTCGATCGGTGGCCTGGTCGGCCAGATCGAGCAGATCCGCGACGCCGTCGAGCTGCCCTACCTCTACCCCGAGCTCTTCAAGGAGCACCAGCTCAAGCCGCCGAAGGGCGTGCTGCTCTACGGCCCGCCCGGCTGCGGCAAGACGCTGATCGCCAAGGCGGTCGCGAACTCCCTGGCCAAGAAGGTGGCGGCGCGGACCGGGCAGGAGGGGAAGTCCTACTTCCTCAACATCAAGGGCCCCGAGCTGCTCAACAAGTACGTCGGCGAGACCGAGCGGCACATCCGGCTCGTGTTCCAGCGGGCCCGTGAGAAGGCCAGCATGGGCACGCCCGTCATCGTGTTCTTCGACGAGATGGACTCGCTGTTCCGCACCCGCGGCTCCGGCGTCTCCTCCGACGTCGAGAACACCATCGTCCCGCAGCTGCTCAGCGAGATCGACGGCGTCGAGACGCTGGAGAACGTCCTGGTCATCGGCGCCTCCAACCGCGAGGACATGATCGACCCCGCGATCCTGCGCCCCGGCCGGCTGGACGTGAAGATCAAGATCGAGCGCCCCGACGCCGAGTCGGCCCGTGACATCTTCAGCAAGTACCTCACCGCCGACCTGCCGCTGCACGCCGAGGACCTCGCCGAGTTCCACGGCTCCCGCGACGAGTGCGTGGGCGGCATGATCCGGGCCACGGTCGAGCGGATGTACTCCGAGACCGAGGAGAACCGCTTCCTGGAGGTCACCTATGCCAACGGCGACAAGGAGATCCTCTACTTCAAGGACTTCAACTCCGGCGCGATGATCCAGAACATCGTCGACCGGGCGAAGAAGATGGCGATCAAGGACCTCCTCGACCACGACCAGAAGGGCCTGCGGGTCCAGCACCTGCTCCAGGCGTGCGTGGACGAGTTCAAGGAGAACGAGGACCTCCCGAACACCACGAACCCCGACGACTGGGCGCGGATCTCCGGCAAGAAGGGCGAGCGGATCGTGTTCATCCGCACGCTCATCACCGGCAAGCAGGGCACCGAGCCCGGACGCTCGATCGACACCGTCTCCAACACCGGCCAGTACCTCTAGGCCCGGCGGTCTCGGACGGGCGGCGTCGCGGGGGAGGAAGTCGTGGGAGACGAGCAGGTCGAACGACGCGACATCGAGGCGCTGCTCGCTGCCCGCCAGGAGCTGGGCCCGGCGTACGACGCGGACCTGGTGCAGTCCTTCGCCGACCGGGTCGAGCGTGCCGTCGACCAGCGGGTCGGGGCCACCGCGGACCGGCGCCACCACCGCGAGATGATGGAGCGGCGGCAGATGATCTTCCAGTTCGTGCTGGGTGCCGCCTCCGTGACCGCGGCGATCCCGATCAGCATCACGCTCGGGGTGACCGGCAACTACCTGGCCCTGCTGATCGCCTGGGTCGGGATCGTGCTGGTCAACGTCGCCCACGCCTCGACGATGCGCCGCGACGACCGGTGAACGCGCCGACCGTTGACGTGGTCCCGCGCGTCGTCCACAGTGTCTGGACCGGTTCGCAGGGCCGCTCGGAAAAGGGGGAACGGTCATGATGTTCTGGTTGGTGGTGGCAGCGGTGGTCGTGGTCGGGTTCGCGATCGCGTGGTGGTCCAGCGGTCGCGCGACGGGCGCGGTCCCCCCGGGCGGGGACCGGCACACGCGTGAGGCCGAGACCGAGCAGAAGTACGGCAACAGTCCCGGTCGCGGCGGGATCATGCCGCCCACCAGCGGGAGCTGACCGGGCCTGTCAGGGCGCGGGCCAGGTGGTAGTCCCCCCGGGCGGCACCTCGAGCAGCGTCGTGTCCGGGCACCGCTGCGGGAGCACCTCACGGAACTCCTCCAGCGCCCGGTGGATCCACGGCCCACCCATCCGGGGCGGGTGCAGGGTCCCGTGGTGGATCGGCAGCACCGCCGCCGGCCGGACCATCGCGCACGCCTCCGCCGCCTCGACCGGACCCATGTGGCCGGGTGACAGCTTCGGCCCCCAGCCGCCGATCGGCACCAGCGCGACGTCCACCCGGCCGCCCGCCAGGTCGGGGAGGCCGGCCATCTCCGGGTAGAGCGAGGTGTCGCCCGCGAACCACACCACCGTCGACCCGTCCCGGACCAGGTGACCGTGCGCGTCGTTGGGCCGGTGCGGCATCGGGCGGGCCGTGTGGTCGGCGCGCACCAGTCGCACCCGGACCCCGTGCCCGACGTCGTACCAGTCCTCCCCGAGGTGGGGGCAGTCCGCGTCCAGCCGGCGACGTACCCAGGCGGCGTTGGCCGGCCCGGTCAGCACCGGTACGCCGCCCACCTGGCGCAGCGAGGCGACCTCGGCGTGGTCATGGTGCAAGTGCGAGATCAGCACCGCGTCCGGGTCCCGCCACAGGTCGGGGTCGGGGAGCGGGCCGACCCGCCGCAGCAGGCCGACGTTGGGGCGCAGCAGCGGGTCGGTGAGCAGTCGCACGCCGTCGAAGTCGAGGACCACCGTCGCGTGCCCGAGCCAGCTCAGGCTCAACGGGGGGCGACCGGGGCTCATGCGGCCAGTCAACCGGGGGCGGCGCGCGGCGGGATCACCCCAGACGGGCGATGCCGCACCGCTCGGTCCCGGTCAGCGGGTCGCCCGCGCAAGGTAGCCGTAGGTCCAGGGCCGGGAGACCCGAGGGCCGGGGAGGTACGCCTCCTCGAGCCTGTCGACGGAGAACCCTGCCTCGCGGACCAGTGCCGGCATGTCGCGGCTGAGGTGGCAGCCGCCGAACAGCGCGCCCTGCAGCGGGTCCAGGCGATGCTGCCACCGCTCCACGCCCGGGTCGGGCGAACGGCCGTGCTCGAAGAAGTGCAGCGTCCCACCGGGGCGGAGCACCCGGCGGAGCTCGGCCAGCGCGGCGCCCACGTCGGGGATGGTGCACAGGGTGAGCGTCGACAGCACGCAGTCGGCCGTGCCGTCCGCCTCGGTGAGCCGCTGGCCGTCCAGACCGGATCGGCGTACGGGAACCTTCGAGGCCGCGCGCCGGGCCTCGGAGAGCGCCCAGGCAACCTCGGACGGCTCCACCGCGAGCACCTCGGTGACGGCCGCGGGGTAGTGCGGGACGTTCAGACCGCTGCCGAAGCCCACCTCGAGGACCGTGCCGTGCAGGCCGGCGCAGACCTCGGCCCGCAACCGTCGCAGCTCGGCCGTGTCACCGGCCTTGTCGATGACGTGCGGCAGCAGCCGGTCGCCCCAGATCCCCACATCGCCTCCTCAGCACCGCCCCTGCCGAGCGTAGACCGCCCCCGGGACGCCCGCCGGAGACCGGTGGCAGCCCCCACCGCGGGTGCGGGCAGCCCACCCCCGGACGTGCGGAAGCCCGGCGCGGCCCGCGGGTCCGCCCCATCCCGGGGAGGGCCCCGGCTGCCTAGCGTTTAGGTACATCCAGATCGGGTGCACCACGGACCAGGAGCCGGCCATGAGCCTCACGATCATCGACGAGAGCGGCAGCTGCACGTCCCCGCGCGTCCGCGACGCGTGGGGCTGGCCGCGACAGGACACCCCGGTGCGCACCACCGGCGCGAGCTTCCGCTTCCCGCACCCCGCCTCCGGCCTGTCCGCCAGCCCGGCCGCCAGCCCGGCCGCCGGCTCGTCCGCCCCGTTCTCCACCAGCCGGTCCTGGAGCTGATCGCACGCCGCAGCGCGTAGGCTCGGTGCCATGAGCGTTCGCCGGGTCATGGGCACCGAGATCGAGTACGGCATCTCGGTGGCCGGCCAGCCCATGGCCAACCAGATGGTGGCGTCGTCGCAGGTGGTCAACGCCTACGCGTCGGCGACCGCGAAGGCCCGCCGGGCCCGCTGGGACTTCGAGGAGGAGTCACCGCTCCGCGACGCCCGCGGGTTCGACATGTCCCGGCAGGTGGCCGACCCGAGCCAGCTCACCGACGAGGACATGGGCCTGGCCAACGTCATCCTCACCAACGGCGCGCGGCTGTACGTCGACCACGCCCACCCGGAGTACTCCACGCCCGAGGTCACCACCCCGCTGGACGTGGTCCGTTTCGAGAAGGCGGGGGAGCAGGTCATGCTCGACGCCGCCCGCCGCGCCTCCGCAGTCCCGGGCGCGGCACCCCTGTTGCTCTACAAGAACAACACCGACAACAAGGGCGCGTCGTACGGCGCCCACGAGAACTACCTGATGCGGCGCTCGACGCCGTTCGCCGACATCGTCAAGCACCTCACCCCGTTCTTCGTCTCCCGGCAGGTGGTCTGCGGAGCCGGCCGGGTCGGCATCGGCCAGGACGGCCGCGACGACGGCTTCCAGATCAGCCAGCGTGCCGACTACTTCGAGGTCGAGGTCGGGCTCGAGACCACGCTCAAGCGGCCGATCATCAACACCCGCGACGAACCGCACGCGGACCCGGAGAAGTACCGCCGGCTGCACGTGATCATCGGCGACGCCAACCTCTCGGAGGTCTCGACGTACCTCAAGGTCGGGACCACCGCCCTGGTGCTCGCGATGATCGAGGAGCGGTTCATCACCCGCGACCTCGGGCTGGAGACGCCGGTGGCCTCGCTCCGGGCGATCTCGCACGACCCCACCTGCACCGAGCTGGTCGGCCTGCTCGACGGCCGCAAGCTGACCGCCGTCCAGCTCCAGATGGAGTACCTCGACCTGGCCCGGAAGTACGTCGACGAGACCCTCGGCGACGACGCGGACACCCAGACCCGCGACGTGCTGGCCCGCTGGGAGTCGGTGCTGACCCGGCTCGAGTCCGACCCGATGCAGTGCGAGCGGGAGCTGGACTGGGTGGCCAAGAAGGCACTGCTCGAGCAGTACCGCGAGCGCGACGGGCTGGCCTGGGACGACGCCAAGCTGGCCCTGATCGACCTCCAGTACGCCGACATCCGTCCCGAGAAGGGCCTCTACCACCGGCTGGCCGGCCGGGGCCGGATCGAGCGGCTGCTCGACGACGTCACCATCGAGGGGGCGATGCACGACCCCCCGGAGGACACCCGGGCCTACTTCCGCGGTCGCTGCCTCGAGAAGTACGCCGACAACGTGGCCGCCGCGTCCTGGGACTCGGTGATCTTCGACCTGCCCGGGCGCGAGTCGCTGCAGCGAGTCCCCACGATCGACCCGCTGCGGGGCAGTCGCACCCACGTCGGCGAGCTGATCGATCGGTGCGACACGGCAGAACAGTTGTTCGCGGCGCTCACGCGCTGACCGTCGGGTGGATAGGGTCAAGGCATGGCACAGGAGCAGAAGCAGCCGAAGAAGTCTTCCGAGACCGAAGAGGCTCCCGAGGTCGCGCCCGACGCGGCGGTCGCCGAGCGCAAGGAGCAGCTCGACGAGGACATCGACGCGATCCTCGACGAGATCGACGACGTTCTCGAGTCCAACGCCGAGGACTTCGTGAAGTCGTTCATCCAGAAGGGTGGCGAATGATCCCGGCCGGTTCGGGATCGCGCCTGCCGGACGCGTTCCTCGCGCCCGGCACGTCGTCGTTCACCGACTTCCTGACCGCCCAGTCGCCCGAGCTGCTCCCGTCGTCGCGCTCGCTGCCCCAGGGCAACGCCGGTGACCTGGCGCCGCACGGCACCACGATCGTCGCCGCGACGTACCCGGGCGGCGTGGTCATGGCCGGCGACCGGCGCGCCACGATGGGCAACATCATCGCCCAGCGCGACATCGAGAAGGTCTTCCCGGCCGACGAGTTCAGCTGCGTCGGCATCGCCGGCACCGCGGGCCTCGCGGTCGAGATGGTGCGGCTGTTCCAGACCGAGCTCGAGCACTACGAGAAGATCGAGGGCACCACGCTCTCCATGGACGGCAAGGCCAACCGCCTGGCCGCGCTGATCCGCTCCAACCTCGGCATGGCGATGCAGGGGCTCGCGGTGGTGCCGCTGTTCGCCGGCTACGACCTCACCGGCGATCAGGGCCGGATCTTCTCCTACGACGTGACCGGCGGCCGCTACGAGGAGACCGCGTTCCACTCGGTCGGCTCGGGCTCGCTGTTCGCGCGTGGGGCCCTGAAGAAGCTCTACCGCGACGACCTCTCGGCCGAGGAGTGCGTGACCGCTCTCGTGCAGGCGCTCTACGACGCCGCCGACGACGACTCCGCGACCGGTGGTCCGGACGTGACCCGCCGGATCTTCCCGGTGGTGCAGGTGATCACCGCCGACGGCGGCCGCCGGCTGCCCGACGAGGAGGTCGCCTCGACCGCCGACCGCGTGATCGCCGCCCGCATGAACCGACCCGACGGCCCGGCCGCGGCCCTGACCTGATCGGATCCCTGACTCCATGAGTTCATCCCACGACACCACTCGCTCCGCTCGCGCTTCCGCGGGGACCCCGAAATGAGCATGCCGTTCTACGTCTCCCCGGAACAGCTGATGAAGGACCGGGCGGACTTCGCACGCAAGGGCATCGCCCGGGGACGGTCCGTGGTGGCCGTCCAGTACGCCGACGGCGTGCTGTTCGTCTCCGAGAACCCCTCCCAGGCGCTGCACAAGGTGTCGGAGATCTACGACCGGATCGCGTTCGCCGCGGTCGGCCGCTACAACGAGTTCGAGAACCTCCGGATCGCCGGCGTCCGGCTCGCGGACATGCGCGGCTACGCCTACGACCGGCGGGACGTGACCGGCCGGGGCCTGGCGAACGCCTACGCCCAGACCCTCGGCACGATCTTCTCCTCCGGCGGCGAGAAGCCGTACGAGGTCGAGATCTTCGTGGCCGAGATCGGCGAGCTCGCCGCCGACGACCAGATCTACCGGCTCACCTACGACGGCCAGGTGGCCGACGAGCACGGCTACGCCGTGATGGGGGGCGCGGCCGACGTGGTCGCGGCGTACCTCAAGGAGCGGTACGCCGAGGGCGCGTCCCTCGAGGACGCGCTCCGCCTCGCCGTGGCGGCCCTGGGACACACCGCCAATGAGCGGGGAGAGTCCTCGGACCGGGTGATCCCCGACGAGGACCTCGAGGTCGCGGTGCTCGACCGCACCCGCACCCAGCCGCGGAAGTTCCGCCGGATCCGGGCCGCCCGCCTCTCCGAGCTGCTCGGCGACCGTGGCCCCGGCGAGCACGCCGCGGACGAGGCGCCCGAGGAGCCCGAGGAGCCCGGCCCGGCGGCGACGTCCCCTGAGGCCGACCAGCCCTCCGACCCGACCGACCAGGTCAGCGGCGGCATGCCCCCGCTCGAGAGCCCGGTCACCGGCGAGCCGCCGATCGCCCCGCCGATCGCTCCGCCGAACGCCCCGCCGCCTCCGCGACCCGACGAGCCGTCCGGCACCGCACCAGCCGAGCCCGGCCCCGAGGAGCCGGACCGGCCGCCGATTGACCCGAACGACCCCCTGGGCTGACCCCGTTCCCTGGCCCGGTCTGATCGTTTTCGGCACGGCGCCCACCGAATTGGGGAGGCGGGCCTAGGCTGAGTCCCATGGACCGCCGGATCTTCGGGATCGAGAACGAGTACGGCGTCACGTGCACGTTCCGGGGCCAGCGACGGCTGAGCCCGGACGAGGTGGCCCGCTACCTGTTCCGCAAGGTCGTGTCCTGGGGCCGGTCCAGCAACGTCTTCCTCCGCAACGGTGCCCGGCTCTACCTCGACGTCGGCAGCCATCCCGAGTACGCCACCCCCGAGTGCGACGACATCACCGAGCTGGTGACGCACGACAAGGCGGGGGAGCGGGTCCTCGAGGGGCTGCTGGTCGACGCCGAGCGGCGGCTGCACGACGAGGGCATCTCGGGCGACATCTACCTCTTCAAGAACAACACGGACTCGGCCGGCAACTCCTACGGCTGCCACGAGAACTACCTGGTCGGCCGGCAGGGCGAGTTCAGCCGGCTGGCCGACGTGCTGATCCCGTTCCTGGTGACCCGGCAGATCATCTGCGGGGCGGGCAAGATCATCCAGACCCCGCGCGGGGCGTCGTACTCCGTCTCGCAGCGCGCCGAGCACATCTGGGAGGGCGTCTCCAGCGCCACCACGCGCAGCCGCCCGATCATCAACACCCGCGACGAGCCGCACGCCGACGCCGAGAAGTACCGCCGGCTGCACGTGATCGTCGGTGACTCCAACATGAGCGAGACCACCACGCTGCTCAAGGTGGCCAGCTGCGACCTGGTGCTCCGGATGATCGAGGAGGGCGTGGTGATGCGCGACCTCACGATGGAGAACCCGATTCGCGCGATCCGCGAGATCTCCCACGACGTGAGCGGCCGCCGCAAGGTCCGGCTCGCCAACGGCCGGGAGGCCAGCGCCCTCGACATCCAGCTCGAGTACCTCACCCGGGCCCGGGAGTTCGTCGACCGGCGCGAGCTGCGGACCCCGGTGGTCGACCAGGCGCTCGACCTGTGGGAGCGCGGGCTCAAGGCCATCGAGTCCGGCGACCTCGACCTGGTCGAGCGCGAGATCGACTGGGTCATCAAGTGGAAGCTGATCGAGCGCTACCGCGCCAAGCACGGCCTGCCGCTCGGCCATGCCCGGGTCGCCCAGCTCGACCTCGCCTACCACGACATCCACCGCGGCCGCGGCCTCTACTACCTCCTCGAGAAGCGTGGGGCGGTGGCCCGGGTGACCAACGACCTCAAGATCTACGAGGCGAAGTCCAAGCCCCCGCAGACCACGCGGGCTCGGCTCCGGGGAGAGTTCATCAAGCGGGCGCAGGACCGGCGGCGTGACTTCACCGTCGACTGGGTGCACCTCAAGCTCAACGACCAGGCCCAGCGGACGGTCCTGTGCAAGGACCCGTTCCGCGCCACCGACGAACGGGTGCAGCGCCTCATTGACGGCATGTGAGGAATCTTCAGGATCCCCGGTTAGGCTGTGCGCGCTCATGCACCCGGATCGATGAAGGTAGGACCGTGCGTCGCCTCGTAGTAACCCTCGGAACCCTCAGCCTGCTGCTCGTCGGCCTGTCCGCGTGCGGTGACGACGACGGCTCCGGGAACACCGGCGCGGTCAAGGTCACCGGCGAGTTCGGCCAGGCCCCCAAGGTGACGTACGACGGGGAGCTGAACCGCAGCACCACGGAGACCAAGGTCCTGACCGAGGGCGACGGCGCCCCGATCGCGGACGACGGCACCGCGATGGTCCACCTCTACATCGGCAACGGGTACACCGGCGAGAAGGCCCTCTCCAGCTGGGACCAGAAGACCCCGCAGGTGGTCACCCTGTCCAAGGACACGCTCCCGGCGCTCAAGGACGCCATCGCCGGGCAGAAGACCGGTTCCCGGGTCGAGGTGCTGGCCACGCCGAAGGACGCGTTCCAGAACCAGGGCAACCCCGACCTCTACATCGGAAACGGCGACTCCGTGGTCTTCGTCGTCGACATCCTGAGCAACGTGCTCGACGCCCCCCAGGGCACCGAGAAGACGGTCTCGAAGGGCTGGCCGGTCCCGGTCGAGAAGGACGGCAAGGTCACCGCCCTGAAGTTCGCCCCCGGCGTCAAGCCGAAGAAGGACCTGAAGGTGATCACGCTGGTCGAGGGCGACGGCCCGGCCATCGAGAAGAAGGACTACGCCGTGGTCCGCTACCTCGGCCAGACCTACGACGGCAAGAAGCCCTTCGACGAGTCGTTCAGCTCCGACACCCTGGAGGCCCGCCAGGTCGGCGTGGGTGGCTATATCAAGGGCTGGGACCAGGGCCTGGTCGGCGTGAAGCAGGGCAGCCGGGTGCTGATCCTGGTGCCCCCGAAGTACGGCTACGGCGCGAAGGGCTCCGGCAAGGACATCCAGGGCGACGACACGCTCGCCTTCGTCATCGACGTGCTCGGCGTGGCCTGAGCCATCCCGGGGGTGAGGCCGTGACCAAGAGCGAGCGCCTGCTCAACCTGCTGATCCTGCTGCTCGTCCAGCGTCACTACATCTCCAAGCAGCGGATCCGCGAGACCGTCCCGCCGTACGCCGAGGCCACCAACGAGGCCTTCGAGCGGATGTTCGAGCGGGACAAGGACGAGCTGCGCGCGCTCGGCGTCCCGGTCGAGGTGGCCAGCATCGACGCATTCTTCGACGAGCCCGGCTACCGCATCCGCCCCGACGACTTCGCCCTGCCCGGCATCGACCTGACCGCCGACGAGGCGGCCGTGATCGGGCTGGCCACCCGGGTCTGGCAGCACGCCGGGCTCGCCGCCCACACCAGCGACGCCCTCGCCAAGCTCACCGCGGCCGGTGTCGACGTCGACCGCACCCGGCTCGACCTGGCCAGCCCGGTCGTGACCGTCCAGGACCCCCAGTTCGACGCGTTCTGGGAGGCCTCGCTGGACCGGGTCCGGGTGAAGTTCGACTACCAGCGCAGCGGCTCCGCGGAGGTCACCACCCGCACCCTCGAGCCGTGGGGCGTGGTGTCCTACTCCGGCCGCTGGTACGTCGTGGGTCGCGACGCCGACCGCGACGAGGAGCGGATGTTCCGGCTCAGCCGGGTCCGCAGCGCCGTGAAGCGGGTCGGCAAGGGCGGCGCCTACGAGATCCCGCCGGGCACCGACCTGCGCGAGATCACCCGGCGGCTGGCGCCGGCGCCGAACACCCACCACGGCAGCGTCCTGGTCCGCTCCGGCACGTGCCTGGGCATGCGCCGGCACGCCACCGGCGAGGAGTCCGGGGTGACCGGCCCCGACGGCACGACCGGCTGGGACCGGCTCACGGTCGCCTACGGCACCGTCTCCTCGTTCGCCGAGGAGGTCATGTCGTACGGCGCCGACGCCTGCGTGGAGGCCCCCGACGAGGTCCGCGACCTGGTCGTACGCCGGCTGGCCGGGGCTCTCGGGGAGCCGACCGGCAGCGGGAAGGGACCGGCATGAGCGGGGGAGCCAAGGAGCAGGTCGGCCGGCTGCTGGCCCTGGTGCCGCTGATCCAGCGCCGGGGCGCGATGGCGGTCGACGAGGCGGCCGCGGCGCTCGGCGTGGCACCCGACCAGCTGGTCAAGGACCTCCGGGTCCTCATCTACTGCGGCTGGCCGGGCTGGCTGCCGGGCGACCTGATCGAGGTCGACCTCGACGCGCTCGACGGCGAGGGCGTCATCCGGATCACCAACGCCGACTACCTGCGCGCCCCGCTGCGGCTCTCGCCGGCCGAGGCCTCGGCCATGATCGTCGCCCTGCGCACGCTGCGCGAGTCCGCCGACGGCGCCACCCTGGCCAGCCTCGACAGCGTCCTCGCCAAGCTCGAGGGCGCCGCCGAGGACGGCCGCGTGGCCACCGGCCGGGTCGACGTGCACCTGCCCCGCGGGCAGCGGGAGGCCGCCGCGCTGCGGGCCCGGCTCGGGCAGGCGATCACCGAGGGACGGCAGGTCCGGCTCACCTACTACGTCCCCTCGCGAGACGAGGAGACCGTGCGCACGGTCGACCCGCTGGAGCTCGTCGACGCCCAGGGCTCGGCGTACCTCCAGGCCTGGTGCCACGTCGCGGACAACCGCCGGCTGTTCCGGATGGACCGGGTGCGCGCGGCCGAGGTGCTCGACGCACCGGCCCAGGCGCACCCGGAGGTGCCGCCGCTGGACCTGCGCGACACCCTGTTCCAGCCGGCCGCGGACAACGCGCTGGTGACCCTCCTGCTGCGCCCCGAGGCACGCTGGGTGGCGGAGTACTACCCCGTCGAGGCCACACGGGAGACCGGCGACGGCGGCCTCGAGGTGGACCTGTACGTCGCCGACCCGCGGTGGCTGACCCGGCTGCTGCTCCGACTGTCCCCGTCCGCGGCGGTGGTGCGCCCCCAGGAGCTCACCGAGTCGTTCACCGCCGCGGCCCGGGACGCACTCCGTCTCTACTCGTGAGGCGGCGTACGATGGACGACGTTCGTTCGACCGAGGTGAGGAACCCATGACTCCGCTGATCACTACCCCCGGTGTCCCCGAGATGATCCTGATCCTGCTCGTGCTGGTGCTGCTCTTCGGCGCCAAGAAGCTGCCCGAGCTGGCACGGGGTAGCGGCCGGGCGCTGCGGATCTTCAAGGCCGAGACCAAGGGCCTCATCGACGACGATGACGACGACCAGAAGACTCCCGAGCAGCGACAGATCGACGCGGCCGCCGCCCGTGAGGCCGAGGAGCGGCGCGCTCGCGAGGAGCACAACGGCCCCACTGCCGGCTGACCGGCGCCGACGTACCCTCTTCACCGTGACAGGCATGCCATGACGATCGCGGGCGTGGTCGAGCTGTTCCGTGGCCGCCCGCGGCACGAGATCGGCGACGACGGCCGGATGGCGCTCTCGGACCACCTCCGCGAGCTCCGGGCCCGGATCCTCAAGATCGCGGTCATCCTGACCGTCGGCACGATCGTCTCGCTGTTCTTCTTCGACCAGATCTTCGAGCTGATCCTCAAGCCCTACGAGGACGCCCGTGACGCCCTCGGCGAGGACGTCACCACGACGCCGACGATCAACGGCGCCGGCGGCCCGCTGATGCTGCACCTGAAGCTGTGCGGCGTCACCGCGGTGGTCCTGACCAGCCCGCTGTGGCTCTACCAGATCTGGGCGTTCATCCTCCCCGGGCTGCACAAGAACGAACGCAAGTGGACCCGGGTGTTCGCGGCGGTCGCGGGGCCGCTGTTCCTGGTCGGTGCCGCGGTCGGCTACCTCACCCTCCCCAAGGGCCTCGAAGTGCTGATCTCGTTCACCCCGGCGGACCTGACCAACCTGATCGAGTTCGGTGACTACCTCACCTTCCTGACCCGGACGCTGCTGGTCTTCGGCATCGCCTTCGAGATCCCGGTCTTCGTGATCCTGTTGAACCTCGCCGGCATCCTCAGCGGCAAGGCGCTGGGGGCACACCGACCGTGGATCATCGTCGGGGTCTTCGTGTTCGCCGCGGTCGCGACACCCTCCACCGACCCGTTCTCGATGCTGTTCCTGGCGATCCCGATGGTGGCGCTGTTCCTGGTCTCCGAGCTGATCTGCCGGGTGCTCGACCGGCGCCGGCGCGACCGGAACGTGCTGGCCCGGCTCGACGACGACCAGCAGTCCCCGCTGGACTGACCGGCCGCCGTACGACCGCGCGAGGGTGTGCCCGGGCCGCCGGAGCGGTCGTGCTTGACTGGGCCCGTGCCCGATCTCGACGAGCTGGACCCCTTCGACCTCCCGGACTGGCTGGGCACCGGCTGCGTCACCTGGCAGGCCCGGGAGGCCGACCGGACCGGCTTCCACGTGCGGGGCGTGCTCCGCGCGGACGACCCCGGTCGGGACGCCCAGGAGCAGCCCTGCGACCTGCTGGCGGTCGACCAGGCCTACCCCGTGCCCGTCGTGGGGGAGGAGACCCGGCGCCACGCCCACCAGGCCTGGCGCAACGGACAGGTCCTGCTGGTGGCGTACGACGGCACTCCGGCCCTCGCCGTGCCCGGCACCGGGTTCGCCGCCGACCGGATCGTCGACGTGGTCGGGCGGCTGGCCCGGGCCGTCGGCGCCCGGCCGGACGACTACGTGGTGGCCCTGCGGCTCGGTGTCGTGCGGCGCGACGAGTGACCACGGCGGATAGGGTCCGGGTGTGGCTCGCCGGATCGCCTTCCTGACCAACCCCACCTCGGGCAAGGGCAGGGGCGCGCGTTACGCCGCCGTCGCCCTGCCCCGGCTCCGCGCCGCCGGCTTCGTGGTGGAGGACCTGGTCGGCCGCGATGCCGACGAGGCCCGGGTGCTCGCGGACCGGGCCGTTGCCGACGGTGTGGAGGCGCTCGTCGTCTGCGGTGGCGACGGCCTCGTGCACCTTGCGGCGCAGGCCGTGGCCGACACCGGGGTCGCGCTCGGCATCGTCCCGGCCGGCACCGGCAACGACGTGGCCCGCTACCTCGACATCCCGCGCCGGGACCCGGCCGCGGCGGCCGACGTGGTGGTGGCCTCCCGGCGCCGTACCCTCGACCTGGCCCGCTCCGGCGACCGCTACTTCGTGACCGTGCTCGCGGCGGGTTTCGACGCCGTGGTCAACGAGCGGGCCAACCGGATGACCTGGCCGCGCGGGCAGATGCGCTACAACCTGGCCACGCTGGCCGAGCTGCGGGTCTTCGAGCCGATCCCATACACGCTCGACCTGGACGGCGCGACCCGGCGGCTCGACGCCATGCTGGTCGCGGTCGGCAACGGGCCGTCGTTCGGCGGTGGGCTGCGCATCACCGAGGGCGCCCTTGTCGACGACGGCATGCTGGACGTCGTGATCATCAAGCCGATGAGCAAGCCGGACCTGGTGCGCACCTACCCGAAGCTGTTCAAGGGCACCCACGTCACCCACCCGCAGTACGAGCACCACCGGGTCCGGGAGGTCACCGTGGCGGCGCCCGGGATCGTGACCTACGCCGACGGCGAGAGGTTCGGGCCGTTGCCGCTGACCGTCTCGTGCGCGCCCGCCGCGCTCACGGTGCTGGCATGAGGACGGTGCTGGCATGAACGACGCCTCCAGCCCCGCCGAGCGGTACGCCGAGTACCGCCGCGGCCGGCAGCACCCGGTGTTCACCGACTTCGCCTCGCTCTACGACTTCCCGCTCGACGACTTCCAGGTCCGCGCCTGCCACGAGCTCGAGGACGGCAGCGGCGTGCTGGTCGCCGCCCCGACCGGCTCCGGCAAGACCATCGTCGGCGAGTTCGCCGTGCACCTGGCGCTGGAGTCCGGGCGCAAGTGCTTCTACACGACCCCGATCAAGGCGCTGAGCAACCAGAAGTACCAGGACCTCGTCCGCCGCTACGGCCCCGAGAAGGTCGGCCTGCTCACCGGCGACAACACGATCAACGGCGAGGCCCCGATCGTGGTGATGACCACCGAGGTCCTCCGCAACATGCTGTACGCCGCGTCCCGGACGCTGCTGGGCCTCGGCTTCGTGGTGATGGACGAGGTGCACTACCTCGCCGACCGGTCCCGCGGCGCGGTCTGGGAGGAGGTCATCATCCACCTGCCCGACAGCGTCGCCGTGGTCTCGCTGAGCGCCACCGTGTCGAACGCCGAGGAGTTCGGCGAGTGGCTGGAGACGGTGCGCGGCGGCACGACCACGATCGTCGAGGAGCTGCGCCCGGTGCCGCTCTTCCAGCACGTCATGGTCGGCCGGCGGCTGTTCGACCTCTTCGACGGCGAGGAGGAGCTAGCCCAGGCCGGCTTCGCCCAGGAGGGCGCCCGGGTCAACCCGGAGCTGCTCAAGGTCGCCCGCGACGACTGGGCCGCCTCGCGGATGCGCGACCGCCGCGACAAGAAGGGCAACCGGGGCCGCGGCAGCCGGCCGCAGGGGCGGCGGACCTACCTGCCGACCCGGTTCGACGTGGTCAGCCGGCTGGACTCCGAGGGCCTGCTCCCGGCGATCTACTTCATCTTCAGCAGGGTCGGCTGCGACGCCGCCGTCACCCAGTGCGTGGAGGCCAACCTGCGGCTGACCACCCCGGAGGAGCGCGACGAGGTCTACCAGTTCGTCGAGGAGCAGTGCCGACACCTGCCCGAGGAGGACCTGCACGTCCTCGGCTACCACGAGTTCCTCGACGGCCTGACCCGCGGCGTCGCCGCCCACCACGCCGGCATGCTGCCGACGTTCAAGGAGTGCGTCGAGGAGCTCTACCTGCGGGGCCTGTGCAAGGTGGTCTTCGCCACCGAGACGCTGGCGCTCGGCATCAACATGCCCGCTCGCACCGTCGTGCTCGAGAAGCTCAGCAAGTGGAACGGCGAGGCGCACGTCGACCTGACGCCGGGGGAGTACACCCAGCTCACCGGCCGGGCCGGCCGCCGGGGGCTCGACGTCGAGGGTCACGGGGTGGTGCTGTGGGAGCCCGGGATGAGCCCCAAGGAGGTCGCCGGGCTGGCCTCCACCCGCACCTACCCGCTCCGCTCGTCGTTCCGGCCGTCATACAACATGGCGGTCAACCTCGTGCACCAGTTCGGCCGCGAGCGCGCCCGCGAGCTGCTCGAGTCGTCGTTCGCGCAGTTCCAGGCCGACAAGGCGGTGGTCGGACTCGCCAGGCAGCTGCGCAAGAGCGAGGACGCCCTGGCCGGGTACGCCGAGGCCGCGCAGTGCCACCTCGGCGACTTCATGGAGTACGCCGCCCTCCGGCGCCGGCTCTCGGACGCGGAGAAGAACGCTGCCCGGGCCCGGAAGTCCGACCGCCGCGACGAGGTGCTGCAGTCGCTGGAGAGGCTGCGCCCCGGCGACGTCATCGACGTGCCCGCCGGGAAGTTCGCCGGCATGGCCGTGGTCGTCGACCCCGGCCTCGGCGCCGAGGGACCGCGCCCGTACGTCGTCACGGCCGGTCGGCAGGCCCGGCGGCTCAGCCTGATCGACTTCCCGACGCCGGTGGCCGCGATCACCCGGATGCGGCTGCCGCGCAACTTCAGCGGCCGCAACCCGCAGCAGCGTCGTGACGTGGCCTCCGCGCTGCGGGACCGGACCCACGGGCTGACCCCGCCGCCCCCGTCGAAGCGCCCGCCCCGCGGCGGCCCCACGACCGGGGCGGACCCCGAGATCGACCGGTTGCGGGCCGCGCTCAAGGCGCACCCCTGCCACCAGTGCCCGGAGCGGGAGGACCACGCCCGCTGGGGCGAGCGGTGGTTCAAGCTCGACCGGGACGCGAAGACCCTGAAGCGGCGGGTCGAGCAGCGCACCAACACCATCGCCCGGCAGTTCGACCGGGTGTGCGAGGTGCTGACCGCGCTGGAGTACCTCGACGGTGACACGGTGACCCCGCGCGGCGTGCACCTGCGCCGGATCTATTCCGACATGGACCTGGTCGCCGCCGAGGCGCTGCGGCAGGGGCTGTGGGCGGACCTCGACGCCTCCGAGCTGGCTGCGGTGCTCTCGTCGCTGGTCTACGAGGCCCGGCGGCCCGACGACGCGCGACCGCCACGGATCCCGGGCGGCCGCTCCCGGGAAGCGCTGCGCGACGTGGTGCACCTGTGGGGGCAGCTGGACGCGCTCGAGAAGGACCACCGGGTCGACTACCTCCGCGAGCCGGACCTCGGCTTCGCGTGGGCGGCGTACCGCTGGGCGGAGGGGGACGCCCTGGACGACGTGCTCGGTGTCGTGGACCTGGCTGCGGGCGACTTCGTGCGCTGGATGAAGCAGCTGGTCGACCTGGCGCTGCAGGTGGCCGACGCGGCCGCCGGCACGCCGGTGCGCGACGTGGCCCGCGAGACCGCCGACCGGCTGCGTCGCGGCGTGGTCGCCTACTCGTCAGTGGGGTGAAGCCGCTGAGGCCGGTGGACCCGCACACCACGGGCCCACCGGTGGCATCTCAGCTGGCGAACGCCCCGAGGAGGGCGGCGCCGGTGGCCGGGATCCGCATCGGGTCGTCGAGGTGCGCGACCTGCCGTCCCATGGCCTTGATGTCCGGGAGCAGCAGCTGCATCCAGACGTGGGCGTCGGCCGGGTTGTGGTCGGAGAGCATCATCCGCATGTCGTCGTACCCCACGATCCGGGCGACGTCCTCGGCACCGAGGCCCATGGTCGCGGCGATGATGCCGACGGCGACCGGGACCGGGCAGGGCCGGACCTCGGCCACGAGCTCGGGGTAGGACTCCGCGGCGCGGGCCAGCAGGCTGCGACCCTCCTCGCGCGACAGCATCCGGGTGTACGGGTCGGGCGTGCGGACCTTCCAGGCGTCGGCGACCGGGAAACGGTCGACGCCGCTGGTCACCGCGTTGAGGGCGACCACGGCGGTCGCGGCCTCGACGGTGGTCACGGTCAGCAGGCGCACGCGGCAGGCGTGCACGGTCGAGCTCATCTCGGCGAGCTCCGTGTCGGTGTCGCGACGGGTGCGGCGCTCGGCGAGCAGGTTCAGCAGCCAGGTCTCGTTCATGTCATACCCCCTGAACACATGGCAGCAGAGAGCAGGACTCTCCGCTGTCCTGTTTACCGTGTTGTGGACATCGTGGGGGCGATGTTGACCCGACGTGTGGACCTGGTCTGGACCATGGCCGGCCCGTGTGGGGAACCGGTGGCCGGGCGGGACGTCTCAGGCGGGCAGGCCGGCCAGGGTCTCGAGCAGCCGGTCGACCGAGCCGCCGAGCCCGAACTTCTCCGAGATCGCGGCCAGCAGGTCGGCGTCGGCGGGACTGCGCGGCAGCGTGAAGTCGGTGTCGTCGAGGGCGATGTCGCGGGCCACCGCGACCACGGTGGGCGCGACCGCGAGGTAGTCCCTCGCGGCCTTGATCCTGCCGCGCGGACCAGGTCCCATGTCGCCGTCGGGGTCCTCGGCCGCGGCCACGATCGTGGGGATGTCGCCGAACCGCTGCAGCAGCGTGGCCGCGGTCTTCTCGCCGACGCCGGCGACTCCGGGGAGGCCGTCGCTGGCGTCGCCGCGCAGCGTGGCGAAGTCGGCGTACTGGTGCGCGTCGATGGCGTACTTCTCGCGCACCACGTCGTTGGTCACCCGCTCGTGCCGGCCGACGCCGCGGGCGATGTAGAGCACCCGGACCCCGGCGTCGTCGTCGACGAGCTGGAACAGGTCGCGGTCACCGGTCACGATGTCGACCGGCATCGTCGCAGTCGTGGCAAGGGTGCCGATCACGTCGTCGGCTTCGTACCCGTCGGCGCCGACCACCGCGATCCCGAGCGCCTCGAGGGTGGCCTCGATGATCGGCACCTGGGCCTCCAGCGGGTCGGGCACCTCCTCGATGTCGGGCGTCTCGCCCGGGTTCACCCTGACCACCCGGTGCGCCTTGTACGACGGCACTAGGTCGACCCGCCACTGGGGGCGCCAGTCGTTGTCCCAGCAGCAGACCAGGTGCGTCGGGTGGTACTCGCCGACCAGCCGGTTGATGAAGTCGAGCAGCCCCCGCACCGCGTTGACCGGTCGTCCGTCCGGCGCCGTCATCGTGTCCGGCACCCCGAAGAAGGCACGGAAGTAGAGCGAGGCGGTGTCGAGCAGCATGAGCTTCTGCGGGCGCGAGGTCATGCCTCGGAGCCTAGGGGAGTGGCGCCGGCACCGGTGTCAGGCAGGGCCAGCACCGGGGAGGTGCAGCGTCATGAACGTGCTGTGCCGGCTGGGGTCGTAGTCGCCGAAGGGCGGGCACTCGGTGAAGCCGGCGGCGGCGTAGAGCGCCCGGGCCGGCGCGAACGCCGCCATCGACCCGGTCTCCAGGCTGACCTGCCGGTAGCCCTGTGCGGTCGCCAGCGCGACGAGGTGGGAGAGGATCGCCCGGGCGACGCCCCGTCCGCGGGCCTCGACCGCCGTGTGCATCGACTTGAGCTCCGCGTGGGTGGCGTCGAGCCGCTGGACCGCGCCGACCCCGAGCAGCACGCCGTCCTCCCGGGCACCGACGAACGTGATGCCGGGGGCGGTCAGCCGCTCCACGTCGAGCGCGTGCACGTCCCCCGGCGGGCTGTGCTCGTGGGCGAAGGTCAGGTGCCGCGCCAGCAGCGCGACCACGTCGCCGGAGCGGGGGTCCTCCGGACCGATCTCGAGTGCCACGCGGCGATGCTACGGCGGCGCCGCGCCGGGCCGCTGCCGGGACGCCGTCGCGCGACCCGTCCGACCCCGGGCGGGAGTGACCCGCCCGTGCCTGCCCGCACGGGTCTGCCGCCCGTCGTGGCCCGGGCGTAGCGTCGGCAGACGCGGGGGCCGAAGGGAGGATCCAGATGTTCGTGCAGGTGATCCAGGGGCAGGTCGCGGACGCGGCACGGCTGCGGGCGCGGCTCGACGCGTGGCTGACCGACCTCGCACCCGGTGCGCAGGGCTGGCTGGGGAGCACCGGCGGGGTGACCGCGGACGGGCGGGCCGTGATGCTGGCCCGGTTCGAGTCGGCCGAGGCCGCCCAGGCCAACAGCGACCGGCCCGAGCAGGGGGCCTGGTGGGCGGAGACGGCGTCGGTGTTCGACGGCGAGCCGACGTTCAAGAACAGCCAGACCGTCGACGCGGACACGCCCGGTGACCCCGAGCAGGCAGGCTTCGTGCAGATCATGCAGGGCAGGTCCTCGGACCCGGAACGGGCCCGGGCGCTGATGGCGGAGGACGACACCGACTGGGCGGCGTTCCGTCCCGACATCCTCGGCACGCTGTCGATCGGCCATGACGACGGTGAGTGGACGATGGCGATCTACTTCACCTCCGAGGCCGAGGCACGCGAGGGGGAGCGGAAGGAGCCGCCGCCGGACGTCGCGGCGATGATGAAGGAGATGGATTCGCTGAGCGTCGGCGAGACGACCTTCCTGGACCTCACCGACCCCTGGCTCAGCTCGCCCGGCTGAGCCGGCCGGACCTCAGCGGTACTCCACGCGGGCGACCCGGATCGACAGGCGCAGGTTGTCGCACCGGGCCGCCCGGCGGACCAGCACGTCCTTCTCGGCCTGGTTCACGCGCAGCTGCCAGCGGGTCTTCACCACGGCCCAGTAGCGCAGGTAGCGGCAGGTTGCGCGCTCCGGCAGCCACTCGGCGGGGTCCCGGTCGCCCTTGGACCGGTTGGACGAGGCGCTGACCGCGACCAGCGACCGCCGGTCGGCGAGATCGTTGGCGTAGCGCTCCCGGGTGTCCGCGGTCCACCGCTTCGCGCCCGAGTCCCACGCCTCCGCCAGCGCCACGGTGTGGTCGATGTCGAAGTCGCTGGAGTCGCGGGTCTCGACGCCGTCGTAGTAGGAGCGCCACTTCCCGCGTTGCACGTCGCAGCCGCTCACCGCGACCAGGGACTCCTGCGCCAGGACCTCGTCCCGGGTGTCTCGGCAGTCACCGTCGGCGTCGACCCAGTGCACGAACAGGTCGCGGTCGTAGCCTGCACGCGTCTCGCGCGCCACCGGCAGGTCGCGGACGACCGCCCGGAACCGCTTCGTCACGGTGCGGCCGCTGGCGGAGACGCCTTCCGTGGCCGCGGATCGCTCGGCACGGCCTCCGCCCGTCTGCGCGGACGCCGTGGCTGACGCAGGGACGGCGAGCCCTCCCAGCAGGGTGCAGCTGGCGACGGCGAGGGCGGCGAGGGCGGCGAGGCGGGCAGCGTGGCTACGGCGGGCAGCGTGGCTACGGCGGGGGCGGAGAGGCACGGGCGAGAGGGTACGTCGCGCCGTACGGTCGCGTGCGGGGTTCCTGGGATCCCGGGCGCGTCTCACGTGGCGGTTCGCGGTGCCCCGACTTCGCTAGGGTGCCGCTGTGGAAGACACCGACCGCCAGATCCTCACGCTGCTCGCCGCCGATGGCCGCATGTCCTACACCGACCTCGGCAAGGCGACCGGGCTGTCCACCTCGGCGGTCCACCAGCGAGTGAAGCGGCTGGAGAGCCGGGGGCTGATCAAGGGGTACGGCGCCACCGTCGACCACGAGCAGATCGGGCTGCCGCTGACCGCGTTCATCTCGATCCGGCCGATCGACCCTTCCCAGCCGGACGACTCGCCCGACCGGCTGTCCGGGATCAACGAGATCGAGTCCTGCTGGTCGGTGGCCGGGGACGAGTCCTACATCCTCAAGGTGCGGGTGGCGACGCCGACGGACCTCGAGGACCTGCTGGCGCGGATCCGGGCGGCCGCGAACGTGGCGACGCGGACCACGATCGTGCTGTCCACGCCGTACGAGAACCGGCCGGTCACCGGCGCCTGACCGTCACCCCTCCAGCGCAGCACCCAGGCGCTGCACCGCCAGCCGGGTGCGCTCCGGCGTGGTCGCGATGTTGATCCGCGCGTGCCCGGCCAGCCCGGGGTGGTAGTCGCTCCCCGGCGCCACGCGGACGCCGTGCCGCAGCCCGGCCGCGGCGGGGTCGTCGACGCCGTACTCGCGGAGGTCGAGCCACGCGAGGTACGTCGCCTCCAGCGGCCGCATCCGGGCCTTCGGCAGGTGGTCGTCGAGCGCGTCGGCGAGGTGCCGTCGCTGGCCGTCGAGCCGCTCCACGAGGGCCGCCAGCCAGCCGTCGCCGTCGGTGAACGCGGCGGTGGTGGCCAGCATGCCGAACGTCGTGAACGCGTGGTTGAGCGGCATCGGCAGCGCGCGCAGCCGCTCCCGCTCGCCGGCGTCGAGCGTGACCAGCTGGGCGCAGTGGAGACCGGGAGTGTTGAACGCCTTGGACGCCGAGGTCACCAGGATCGCGGTCGGGTCGACGGAGAGGTACGGCGTGAAGGTCGAGCCCGGCAGGACCAGCGGCCCGTGGATCTCGTCGGCGAGCACGCGCACGCCGTACTGCCGGGTGAGGTCGCGCAGCGCCTCGAGCTCGCCCCGCGTCCAGACCCGTCCGAGCGGGTTGTGCGGGCTGCACAGCAGGAACGTCCGGGCGCCCGCGCGGAACGCCTGCTCGACCGCGGTCAGGTCGAGCACGGCCTCGTCGTCGTCGGGGTCTGTCTCGACCGGCACCAGCGGGCGGCCGCAGAGGTCGACGACCACGCGGAACGGCGGGTAGCAGGGGAGCGGCACCACCACCGGCCCCGGTGGGCAGAGCGTGTCCAGTGCCAGCCGGATCGCCGCGACCACGTCGCCGGTGACGACCGTCGCCTCCGGCGCGACCTCCAGGCCCCAGTGCCGGCGCGCGAACCCCGAGAACGCCGCGCCGACCCCGAGGTCTCCGAACGGCGGGTACCCCGTCGTCCCCGCCTCGACCGCCTCCCGCAGCACCTCGGTCACCACGGGCGCCGGGGCGTAGTCCATCTCCGCCACCCACGCCGGCACCGTCCCGGCCGGAACCTCCCCCCACTTCAACCGAAGCGCGCTCCGCGCCTCCTCGTCCGCGAGGTCCTTGATCTCGTCCCGAGCCATGTCTTCGAGGGTACGGGTGTGTAGTGCAGGATTCCCCGGTCAACCGGGGGATCCTGCGCATGACGGGCGAAGTTCTGCCTGACAAGTGCAGGACGTGCCTGACAAGGAGGCGTCACGCCGCCCGCTGCTGCGCGAACGCGGCTCGGATGCGGGCTGCGGTGCGAGCAGGGTGCTGGAGGTCGGCCCAGGTGATCCGGATGCAGATCCACCCCGTCAGCTCACGGACGAGGTCCTCACGCCGCTTCTCGCGCATGACGGCGTCAGACGTGGTCTCGCCGGGACGGAGGTGCTTCGTGTACTTGCCGACGCCGTCGAACTCCACCCAGACCCGCAAGGCGGGCCACGCGAAGTCGAGCCTGGCCACGAGGCGCCCGGAGGCGTCGTGGATCGGGAACTGGGGTATCGGCCGAGGCAGGTCCTGGAACCAGAAGAGATGGTCACTTCGAGACTCTCCTGCCGACTCGAGCCGTCCGTCGGCCCGGCGGAGCACCAAACCAGTCTTCAGCGAGTGCGGCCACGTGACCATCGACTCGTAGCGCCGGAGCATGTCCTCGAGGTCAACCACACCTGTGTTCAACATGGCATTGATCGAGACCAGAGCCGACTCCGTGTCGGTGACCGTGGTGAGCTCGAGCGCAGCCCGGTCGGGCGACATCACCGGGAGCTCGCCGGATCCGCTCACGTCGCCGGGCATGACGATGCCACGGTGCTGACGGACGCCGGCCTCGGCTCGGCCGGTGCGTCCGTCGAGGCGCGTGACATGGACGTCGGCCAGATCGAGGCCCCAGAACGTGTCCGTGTACTCGAGCACCGCGCTCGTGTGCGACAGCACGACCGGGGCCCGGGCCGCGCGTACGACGGCTCGGCAGGTGATCCGATGCCGTTCACGCGCGTCGGCCGAGGCCCAGATGTCCTCGAAGGTGTAGGCGCCCCATCGGATGCGGTGCCACACGTCGTACTTGACCATGCGCGCGATCGTCCGGTCGTCGTACCCCACAGCAAGGGCGTCTGACCTGAGGAATGCGCCGCCTGCCTCGCAGATTGCCCGCAGTCGCTGCTCCATGGCCGGAGCGTCGCCCGAACAGCGCGTGTCTCGCCGCGCCCTCCCGAGCTTCTGTGGACAAGTGCCTGAGCGCACCTGCCTGTGCACGAAAACCGGGTCCGCCCAGGACGAGCCGACGCAGCTCGCCCGACCTTGACAGGCGAAACCTGCACTTGGCGGTCGGAATTCTGCCCGTCATGCGCAGGATTCCCCGGTCAACCGGGG
>NZ_SDKM01000030.1 GCF_004519545.1 Nocardioides guangzhouensis | reverse complement strand
CGAACGGCTTGGTGACGTAGTCGTCCGCGCCGAGGTCGAGCGCCTCGACCTTGTCCTCGCCGTGCTGCCGGGCGGAGAGCACCACGATCGGCACTGGGCTCCAGCCGCGGATCCCCGCGATCACGTCGGTGCCGTCCATGTCCGGCAGCCCGAGGTCGAGCAGCACGACGTCGGGCCGGGTCGCCATCGCGGACAGCGCGCCGGCTCCGTCGGCGGCGGTCACCACGTCCCACCCGGCCGCCTTGAGGTTGATCTGCAGCGCCCGGGCCAGGGCCGGCTCGTCGTCCACCACGAGCACCTTGTACGTCGCCACTCAGGCCCCCGTCCCGGTCCCGGGGGCGTCGGCCCGGGGCAGCGACACCGCCATGGTCAGCCCGCCGCCGGGGGTGTCCTCCACGGTCACGGTGGCCCCGATCGCCTCGGCCAGGCCCTGGGCGACGGCGAGCCCGAGGCCGAGCCCGGTGCCGCCGGTGTCGCCGAGCCGCTGGAACGGGTCGAACATGCGCGCGCGCAGCTCGGGGGGCACCCCCGGGCCGCGGTCGACCACGCGCACGGTGACCTCGTCGGGGTGGACGTGCGCCTGCAGCCGCACCGGCTCGCCGGCGGGGGCGTGGCGGACGGCGTTGCCGACCAGGTTGGCCACCACCCGCTCGAGCAGCCCGCCGTCGGTGTGCACCAGCGGCGTGGACTCGTCGGCCTCGAGGACGACCCGGTCCCGCGGGTACCCGGCGATCGCGAGCGGCAGCACCTCGTCGAGGCCGAGGTCGCGCATGACCGGTTTGAGCAGTCCGCTCTCGAGCCGGGACAGGTCGAGCAGGTCGTCGATGAGGTGCTCGAGCTGGTCGGTGGCGACCACCAGGGTCTCGGTGAGCTCGGCCCGGTCGGCGTCGTCGAGGCCGGGGCTGGCCAGCCCCTCGACGGCGGTGCGCATCGTCGCGAGCGGGGTGCGCAGGTCGTGCGACACCGCCCGCAGCACGGCGGTCGAGGTGGCCTCGGCACGTTCGAGGGCCTGGGCGCGGGCGTCCCGCTCCCGCAGCCGGCGGTACTCCAGCACCAGGCCGGTGGTCACCGCGAAGCCCTCCAGCACGCGCTGGTCGGAGGCCCGCAGCCGGCCACCGCGCAGCGCGAGCACCCGGTCGTCGTCGACGGTGACCCGGGTGTCGGCCTCCTCCGGGTGGGTGGCCGGCTCGGGGCCGCTGGACGCGACCACGGCCCAGTGCCCCTCCCGTCGTGCGAGCAACGCGACGGAGTCGAGGGAGAACGACTCGCGGAGCTGCTCGGTGACCGCTTCGGCCGTGTCCTGCCCGGTGAGGATCGACTGGGAGAGCTGGGCCAGGGTGGCGGCCTCGGCCCGGGCCCGGGTGGCGTCGAGCGCGCGGCGGGACGCACTGTCCACGACGGTGGCGACGGCCACCGCGACCGCGACGAACACCAGCAGGGCGACCAGGTTCTCCGGGTCGGCGACGGTCCACCGGCCGACCGGGGGCGTGAAGTACCAGTTGAGCATCAGGAACCCGACCACCGCCGCGGCGATCGCCGGTGCCCGGCCGCCGATCAGGGCCACCGCCACCGCGATCGCGAGGTAGAACATCACCTCGGTCGGCAGGCTGTGCACGTCCTTGGTGACCATCAGCACGATGGTGAGCAGGGCCGGGAGCAGGAACGCGGCGAGCCAGCCGGCCAGCAGCCGGCGAGGCGCCAGCGCCGACCGCCGGGCGCGGGTGCGGACCCGCCGCTCGGCCTGGTCGTGGGTGACCAGGTGGACGTCGATGCTGCCGGCGAGTGCCGCGATCCCCGGACCGGTGGCGCCGGTGAACAGCTGCCGGAGCCGGCCGTGCCGCGAGAGGCCGACCACGATCATGGTGGCGTTGACGCCGGTGGCGAAGTCGACCACGGCGTCGGCGACGTCCTCGCCGACGACGCTGTGGAAGGAGCCGCCGAGCTGCTCGACGAGCTGGTGCGCGCGCGAGACCCGGACGTCGTCGCGCGAGGCCAGCCCGTCGCTGCTGATCACGTGCACCGCCATCAGCTCCGAGCCGGCCGCCCGCTGGGCGATCCGGGCGCCGCGCCGGATGAGGGTCTCGCTCTCGGGACCGCCGGTCACCGCGACCACCACCCGCTCGCGGGCCGGCCAGGGCGCCTCGATCCGGTGCGCGCGCCGGTAGTCGTCGAGTGCGTCGTCGACCCGGTCGGCCAGCCAGAGCAGGGCGAGCTCGCGCAGCGCGGTCAGGTTCCCGACCCGGAAGTACGACGACAGGGAGGCGTCGATCTGCTCGGCCCGGTAGACGTTGCCGTGCGCGAGCCGGCGGCGCAGCGCCTCGGGGCTCATGTCGACCAGCTGGATCTGGTCGGCGGTGCGCACCACGTCGTCGGGCACCGTCTCGCGCTGGCGGACCCCGGTGATCCGCTCCACCTCGTCGTTGAGCGATTCGAGGTGCTGGATGTTGACGGTGGTGATGACGTCGATCCCGGCCGCCCGGATGTCCTCGACGTCCTGGGCCCGCTTCTCGTGCCGGCTCCCGGGGACGTTGGTGTGGGCCAGCTCGTCGACGAGCACCACCGCCGGCTTGCGCGCGATCACGGCCTCGGTGTCCATCTCGGTGAACTCGGCACCGCGGTGGGACATGGTCTTGCGGGGCACGATCTCGAGGCCCTGGAGGTGCTTGATCGTGAGCGGGCGCCCGTGCGTCTCGACGAAGCCGACGACCACGTCGGTGCCGCGGGCGAGGCGGCGGTGCGCCTCGTCGAGCATCGCGTAGGTCTTGCCGACGCCGGGGGCGGCGCCGAGGTAGATCGTCAGCCGACCCCGCCGCGGCGTGTGCGGCACGGACGCCGGGGCGGGGTCGGAGACGGTCATGGTCCGATCATCCCAGCCGGGCGGCGTCGCGCACCGCCACGTTGAGCATCAGCACGTTCACCCGAGGCTCCCCGAGGACGCCGAGGGTCCGGCCGTCGATGTGGTCGGCGACGAGCCCCCTGACCCTCTTCTCGGACAGGCCGTTCGCCCGGGCCACGCGGGGCACCTGGAGCGCGGCGTACGCCGGCGAGATGTCCGGGTCGAGGCCGGACGCCGAGGCGGTGACGGCGTCCGCCGGTACGTCGGCCGGGTCGACACCCTCGCGCTGGGCGATCTCGGCCTTGCGCTGCTTGATCGTCGCCACGAGGTCCTCGTTGTCCGGGCCGAGGTTCGAGCCGTAGGACGACAGTGGGTCCCAGCCCTCACCCGCGGCTGAAGGCCGCGGGAGGAACAGGGTGCCGTCGGCCGCCTGGCCGATGATCTGCGACCCGACCGCGTCCGAGGGGTTGGTGGTGTGGTCTCCCTCGGCGGTGACGAGGGACCCGTTCGCCCGCCAGGGCATCGACACCGCTGCGATCCCGGTGACGGCGAGGGGGTAGCCGAGGCCGAGCACCGCGGTGAAGAGCAGCAGGGTGAGCAGGCCGGCGACCGAGTGCCGGGCGAGCTGGAAGAGGTCCTTCATGGTCAGACTCCGGGGAGGATCGAGATGACGAGGTCGATGAGCTTGATGCCGAGGAACGGGGCGACCAGCCCGCCGACGCCGTAGATCAGCAGGTTGCGACGCAGCAGTGCCGTCGCCGATGACGGTGTGTAGCGGACTCCGCGCAGGGCCAGCGGGATCAGCACCACGATGACCAGCGCGTTGAAGACCACCGCGGACATCACCGCGGACTCGGGGCTGGACAGCCGCATGATGTTGAGGACGTCGAGGTCCGGGAAGGCGACCACGAACATCGCCGGCAGGATCGCGAAGTACTTCGCGACGTCGTTGGCGATCGAGAAGGTCGTGAGCGCGCCGCGGGTGATCAGCAGTTGCTTGCCGATCTCGACCACCTCGATGAGCTTGGTCGGGTCGGAGTCGAGGTCGACCATGTTGCCGGCCTCCTTGGCGGCCGTCGTGCCGGAGCTCATGGCCACGCCGACGTCGGCCTGGGCGAGCGCGGGCGCGTCGTTGGTGCCGTCGCCGCACATCGCGACCAGCCGGCCGCCCTCCTGCTCGCGGCGGATCAGCGCCATCTTGTCCTCGGGCGTCGCCTCGGCCAGGAAGTCGTCGACCCCGGCCTCGGCGGCGATCGCCCGCGCCGTGAGCTCGTTGTCGCCGGTGATCATCACCGTGCGGATGCCCATGCGGCGCATCTCGTCGAACCGCTCGCGGATGCCGTCCTTCACGATGTCCTTGAGGTGCACGACCCCGAGCAGCCGGGCCGGCGCCGTGCCGACCTGCTCGGCCACCACGAGCGGCGTACCTCCGTCACTGCTGACCCGCTCGACGATCGGGTCCAGCTCCGGCACCCGCCGGCCACCGGTGGCATGCACCCACGTCGACATCGCCGAGCCCGCACCCTTGCGGATCCGGTGCTGCGTCCCGTCCTCCCGGGGGAGGTCGATCCCGCTCATCCGGGTGGTGGCGGAGAACTCGATCAGCTCGGAGCCCTCCGTCGACGGAGTCCGCAGGTCCGCCCACGCGCGGTGCACGAGGGTCACGATGCTCCGGCCCTCCGGCGTCTCGTCGGCGAGCGAGGCCAGCAGCGCCGCCTGCGCCAGGTCCTCCGGCGAGACGCCCGGGAGCGGCAGCAGCTCCGCTGCCTGGCGGTTGCCGTAGGTGATGGTGCCTGTCTTGTCGAGCAGCAGTACGTCGACGTCCCCGGCCGCCTCGACCGCGCGGCCCGACATCGCGAGCACGTTGCGCTGCACCAGCCGGTCCATGCCGGCGATGCCGATGGCGGAGAGCAGGCCGCCGATCGTGGTCGGGATCAGGCAGACCAGGAGGGCGGTGAGGATCACCACGCTCTGCGAGGCGTTGCTGTAGTCGGCGACCGGCGCCAGCGTCACCACGACCAGGACGAACAGCACGGTGAGCGCCGCCAGCAGGACGTTCAGCGCCTTCTCGTTCGGCGTCTTCTGGCGCTCCGAGCCCTCGACCAGGGCGATCATCTGGTCCACGAACGAGTGCCCCGGCTCGGAGGTGATCCGCACGACGATCCGGTCGGAGAGCACCGTGGTGCCGCCGGTGACCGCACAGCGGTCGCCGCCGGACTCCCGGATGACGGGGGCGCTCTCGCCGGTGACCGCCGACTCGTCCACGGAGGCGACGCCCTCGATGACGTCGCCGTCGCCGGGGATCCGCTCGCCGGCCGTCACCACGACCACGTCCCCCTGGCGCAGCGAGCTGCTCGGGACCTCGTCGGTGGGGAGCGCGGCCAGGTCGGACGTGCGCTCCAGCTGCGACGCCGAGCCGCGGATCCGCCGCGCCGTGGTGGTCTGCTGCAGGGCGCGCAGGCTGGCCGCCTGCGCCTTGCCGCGCCCCTCGGCGACGGCCTCGGCGAGGGTGCCGAACAGCACGGTGAGCCACAGCCAGAGCGAGATCACCAGTGCGAACCAAGAACCGTTCACGCCGGCGGCGATCGTGGTCACCACGGCACCGATCTCGACCACGAGGAGCACGGGGTGCTCCAGCAGGTCCAGCGGCCGCATCTTGAGCACGGCCGACGGGAGCGCCTCCAGGAGGTGCCGACCGAGCCCGCCCGGCTGGGGCGCCGGCGCGTGGTGGTGCGGTGCTTGTTGGGGGGTGGCGAGGTAGGTCATGCCAGGGACTCCACGATCGGTCCGAGGGTGAGCACCGGCACGAAGGTCAGTCCGACCACGACCAGGGCGACACCACTCAGGAGGGTGACGAACAGGGGGCGGTGCGTGGGCAGGGTGCCCGCGCTCTCGGGGAGCTTCTGCTGGGCCGCGAACCGGCCGGCCAAGGCGAGCACGAAGACCATCGGCAGGAACCGGCCGAACAGCATGCACACGCCGAGCAGGACGTTCCAGAACGGCGTGCCCGCGGTCAGGCCGGCGAACGCGCTGCCGTTGTTGTTGGATGCGGAGGTCACGGCGTACAGCGCTTCCGACAGGCCGTGCGGTCCGGATTCCTGCAACCCTGCGAGGCCGTCCTCGAAGCTGATGCCGATGGCGATGCCCGCCAGCACCAGCGCGGGCGTGGTCAGCACGTAGAACGCGACCAGGACGATCTCCGGCTGCCCGATCTTCTTGCCGAGGTACTCCGGCGTCCGGCCCACCATGAGCCCGCACAGGAACACGGTGACGATCGCGAGCATGAGCATCCCGTAGAGGCCCGATCCGACACCGCCCGGAGCGATCTCGCCGAGCATCATGTTGAACATCGCCACCCCGCCACCGGGGGCGGTCAGCGAGTCGTGCATGGAGTTGACCGCGCCGGTCGACGTCGCGGTGGTGGACGCCGCGAACAGGGCGCTGGCGGCCTCGCCGAAGCGGGTCTCCTTGCCCTCCATCGCACCGCCCGCGGCGGCCGGGGCGAGCCCGGGGCCGGCCAGCTCGGACCAGGTCAGCAGGGCCACCCCGGTGAGCCACAGGACGCCCATCACCGACATGATCGCCGCGCCCTGGCGCCTGCTGCGGACGATGATGCCGAAGGCCCAGGCCATCGCGAACGAGATCAGCAGCAGCAGGTAGATCTCGAGCAGGTTGCTCAGGGGGGTGGGGTTCTCGAACGGGTGCGACGAGTTGGCATTGTAGAACCCGCCACCGTTCGTGCCGAGCTCCTTGATGGCCTCCTGGCTGGCCACCGGCCCGCCGGTGACGTGCTGCACCTGGCCGGTGAGCGTGGTGATCGCGTGCGGGGCGTCGAGGTTCTGCACGGCACCCATCAGCACCAGCAGGAGGGCGGCGACGAACGAGATCGGCAGCAGCACGCGGACGACGCCGCGCACGAGGTCGGCCCAGAAGTTGCCGACCCGGCCGCCGGCGCCGGAGCGGGCGAGTGCCCGGGCGAAGGCAGCGGCGACCGCCATGCCGACGGCCGCGGAGACGAAGTTCTGGACCGCGAGGCCACTCATCTGGAACAGGTGGCCGGTCGCGGCCTCGCCGGAGTACCACTGCCAGTTCGTGTTCGTCGTGAACGAGACCGCGGTGTTCCACGCGCCGTCGCTGGGGAGCGCCGGGAAGCCGAGCGAGAGAGGCAGGTGCTGCTGGAGCCGGCCGAAGGCGAAGAGGAGCAGGACGCTCGCCATCGAGAAGCCGAGCACCGAGATCAGGTAGGTGCGCCAGTGCTGGTCGGCGTCCGGGTCCAGCCGGAGCAGCCGGTAGGCACCCCGCTCCACGGCCCAGTGCCGCGGCGAGGTGTAGGTGTGGGCGAGCCAGCGGCCCAGCGGCCCGACGGTCAGCGCCAGCGCGGCGACGAGCGTGACGATCTGGAGGACCGCCGCGGTGGTGGCGCTCACCGCTCCGACCGCCGGTCGATGAAGCCCGCCAGCCAGGCCAGCGCCGCGAAGGCCGCCACGGTGGCGAGGACGAAGGCCAGGTCGGCCATGGTCATTGCACTTTCGACACAGGGGACGCCCGGACAGGCGCCGGTGCGGAGGTTCCGCGCCTCTTCGAGGCTCCCTCGGGCGGAGGCCGTACCGGGGCGGCGTTGACGGATCCCTGACGGCCCCCGGCCGTGCCTTGACGGACCCCGTGCGACCGTGTCGCAGGAGCGCCGCGGGATGTAGTCTGGGGCCTCCCAGGGCTGGAGGCGTTGCTCCCGGGCACACCACCCGGAGGAGGTGCGGGTCGTGCCGACCTCGCCCGTTCGCCATGCGCAGGAAACCGACTTCGATCCCGTCCAGGTCGCGCTCTGGAAGGACCTGCTCGCCGCGCGCGCCGAGGTGAGACGGCGTCGTCGTAGCCCGGGACGGCAGGCACTGAGCCAGTCCCACGTCCTGCTGCTGGCGGCGCTGGAGGCGTACATCGCCTGTCTCGTCGAACGCGACCGGCCCGTGCCGTACGCCCTCCGCGACGAGGTGCGACTCTGGCGGTGTGCGATCCAGGGCGACCGGCTGCCCCGGCGTGCGAGTACCCCAGCCAGCCCCGCTCCGTGACGCCGAGCTGCCGTGACCGGGCCGGACGCCCGCGGCCGACCCGTCAGGTGGGACCGAGTGCGACCGCGACCTGGTCGGCGAGCAGGACGGCGATGCGGCGGTCCTCGCGGGACGGGTACGAGTGCCGATCGGTGGCGGAGACCAGGAAGTGACCCGCGACGGCCGGGCCCCGCTGCACCAGGACCGCTACGTACTCGTCCGTGGGCAGCCCGACCCGCTCCACGTCGACGGCAGCGCCGTTGCGGGTCACCACACCGTCGTGGTCCAGCACGGCGATCCGCGCGTCTCGCGGAGGGCCGTCCACGAAGCGGCAGGTGTCGGCGCCGAGCACCTCCGTGATGTGTCGGGCGACCACGTCGACGACCGTGCTCGTGGGAGCCTCGCCCTCGGCCACGGCGCGGGCGGCGCCGAGCACCCCCTCGAGGTAGCCGGCGCGCCGCGCGGCCCGGGTGTGCTGCCGCGACCCCCACAGCGCGGTCTCCGTGACCGCGCCGCTGATCAGGAGCAGCAGCACCGTGGCCTCGACGTCGTCGGCGTCGGAGATCGTGAACCGCAGGTAGGGCTGGGTCAGGAAGAAGTCGAACCAGACGGCGGCGGACACCGCCGCGAGCAGGCCCGAGACCCGGTCCCCGGTCGCCGCGGCGCCGACCACCACGAGCACCAGCACCAGCACCGTGGTGGCCGGGGTGACGCTGTCGCGGACCGTCGCGAGGAGTGCGCTGACCGCGAGCGGGACCAGCGCCGCGGCCACCCGGATCGCGGGCAGCCAGCCGGCGGGTACCGGGCCGGTACGCCGTTCGACCACCATGACTGCTCCTCCCGTCGGCTCGTTCCCATTGTCGGTCGCCGCGCGCGGGTCCGGCAGGGCCGCAAGGCCCGGGAGCGGCGATCCTGACGGTTCCTTGACGACGCCGGGTCCGTCGTTGACGGCACCCGGTTGCCGACGAGGGCTACGGTCGCCGGCATGGGCACCACGATCGAGATCCCGACCCCGACGGGCCGGCGGAGGCCTACCTCACCGGGGAGGAGGGGCATCCCGGCGTCCTGTTCTACATCGACGCGATCGGGCTCCGACCGCGGATCGAGGAGATGGCGGACCGGATCGCGTCGTGGGGGTACGTCGTGCTGGCCCCCAACGTCTTCCACCGCGACGGCCGGGCCGCCGACCTGGCACCGGCCGAGGACCTCCGGGAGCCCGGTGCACGGGAGCGGTTCTTCGCAGGCGCGATGGTCCGGGTGCGGGGGCTGACCCCGGACCTGTCGAACCCGGACGCCCGGCTGTGGGTGGACACCCTGCTTGCTCATGCCTCGGGACCGGTCGGCGTCACGGGGTACTGCATGGGTGCCCGGCTCGCCGTACGCACCGCCGCGCTGCTGCCCGGCACCGTGGCCGCGGTGGGCTGCTTCCACGGCGGCAGCCTCGCCACCGACGCGCCGGACAGCCCGCACCGGCTGCTCGCGGACGCGCAGGCCGAGTTCGTGTTCGGGCACGCCGACCACGACCGGTCGATGGGGCCCGAGGCGATCGCGGAGCTGGGTCGCGCGCTGGACGCCGCCGGGCTGACCGCCACGAACGGGGTGTACGCCGGGGCGGCCCACGGCTACACGATGTCGGACACCGCGGTCTACGACGAGGCCGCCACCGAGCGGCACTTCACCGAGCTCGAGGCGCTGCTCGCGCGCACCCTCTGATGCTCACTCCTCCTCGACCTTCGGCGCCGACATCGGCACCACGGCCCACAGGGTGGTGAAGAACGCCAGGGCGATCGCGGTGGACGCGACCGCGGCCGAGAGCCCGATGACGAGGTCGAAGACAAGGAACACCACCGACGACACGGTGAGCGCGAGCAGCACCAGGCCGGCGCGCGCGCAGAGGTTCGCGGCGGTCACCAGCCAGGCCTTCTCCCGCTTGCGGAACAGGACGCGGTGGAAGGCGACCGGCGCGATCAGGAACCCGGTGGAGAGGACGCCGCCGCACAGGGCCGTGAGGTACGCCGCGACCTGCAGGTCGCTGAGGTCGGAGAACCGCTGGCTGAACGGGACGGTCAGCAGGAAGCCGGTCAGGATCTGCACGCCGGTCTGGCTGACCCGCAGCTCCTGGAGGAGCTCCTCCCAGTTCCGGTTGAGGCGCTCGCGCTGGGTCTCGTCGGCCATGGGCCATGCGTACCGGTCAGCGCCCCCGTTGACCAGACCCCGAGCCGACCAGACCCGGGGCCCACCAGACCCCGTACGGACCGGGTCGCCCCCCGCGCGACCCGGCCCGTTTCCCCGCGGCGATCTACGGGAGAGGAGCAGCGGGCAACGCGATAGATACATCCCGTCTCCGGATTCCTTCCGGAGGTCACCAACCCGCGCCGAAGCAGAGGAACGGCGAGGGCGCGCCGCCGGCGGGCAGGTCCGCCGAAGCCGCGGCCAGCGCGTCGGCCGGCGCCTCGCCGTGGCTGACCCGGCCGTGCCACGCGGCCAGCACCTCGCAGGCGACGTCGTCGGCGACGAGGGCGGGGGAGGAGACCACGGCGCGGGCACCGGCGTGCAGCCAGGCGGCACTCATCCCGACCGCCTCCTCGCCGGAGCGGACCGCGACCCGGCCGAGCTCGCAGGCCGAGAGCACCACCACGTCGGGGGTGGCTGCGAGCTGGTCGATGTCGTAGCCGAACCACGGTCCGTCGACCAGTTCGATCGCCGAGAACAACGGGTTGTCACCGGGGTGCCGCCCGTGGCCGGCCAGGTGCAGGACGTCGACCCGGGCGGCCAGGTCGCTGACCCGGGCTGCGGTCGCGTCCGCGCCGACCAGGACCTCGGCACCGGGCCAGCGCGACCCGGCCTTGGTGACCTCCTCCTCACCACGGGGCACGTGCGGCCCGGCCACCAGGCCGACCCGACCGCCGACCGGCCCGTCTCCAGGCCCGTCTCCAGGCCCGTCTCCCGGTGCGTCTCCCGGTGCGGCCGCAGCGCGCTGCTCGACCCAGCGGGTCGCTGAGGTCGGGATCGTGAGCGGGCGGGCGGCCAGGCCCGGCAGCAGTGACCACGGCGTGCCCGCGAGGTGCCCCGACGGGGTCAGCACCGCCCGGCGGTCGCCGAGCGCCGGCAGCAACGGGCCGAGCAGCCGGTCGCCCACCGTGGCCAGCCGCTGGGTGAGCGACCCGCGGATCGCGGCGGCGAAGGGTCCGGCCAGGTCCGAGCCCGCCATGTCGAGGTCGGCGGCGACCGCGTCGAGGAGCCGGCGTACGTCGTCCGCCGGGCCGAGGTCGTGCACCGCGGCGTGGTCGGGCGTGAGCACGAGGGCGGCGAGCCGGCCGTCGACGACGACGTGCGCCACCAGCGCCGAGTCGGTCGCGGCGAGCTCCGCGCGCAGCGCGTCGGGCGACGTCGGCTCGCCCACCTCGCCGCCGCCCTCGCCGTACCAGCTGCGCTGCCGGATCGCCGCTGCCAGCTCGTCGCGGCGCCGGGCCTCGGGCGAGCGGGGTGCGGGCTGGGCGCCGTGGAGGACGCGGAGCTCGGTGAGGTCGGCCGCCAGGGCGGGGTCGCGCGGTGGCCGGACCGGGGCCACCCGGCCGACCAGGGCACGGGCCCGCTCGGACCACTCCAGCACCAGCTCGGGGCGGCCGTCCGAGAGCGCCGAGCGCAACCCCATCTGGGCGAGGTCGCGGCCGTGCCCGACCAGCGTGCTCTGCAGGTCCAGGCTGCCGAACGACGACTGCCAGTCGTGCAGGTCGGCCAGCCCCGCGCGCACCTGCGTGCGTGCCTCGGCCCGGCGGCCGCGGGCCTCGGCCAGCTCGGCGCGGACCTCCCGCCAGTGCAGGCGTACGGCGAGCGGGTCGGCCGGGCGCACCCGGACCCCGCCCAGCCGGGCCGCCGCGTCGTCGAGGTCGCCGCGCTGTGTCGCCAGCCGGACGCCCTGGAGCCGCAGCGGGGTCGCGTCCCGTCTGTCGTCGCGCTCGTCGAGGCACCGCGCGAGCTCGTCCAGCCGGCGCAGCAGCGCCGGTGCCCGACCTCCGGCGGCCACCTCGGCCGCGGCCGCCACGCCCTCGGCCCGCAGTGCCGGCAGCTCGCTGTCCTGGGCGCGGAACCGTCGGGCCGCCCGGCGCGCCACCACCCGGGCCCTGGCCGGGTCGCCGCGCAGGAGGGTCTGGGCGAGGGTGAGCTCGCAGTCGGCCTGGAAGCGCCGCAGCCGCCGGGCGCCGTAAGCCGACGCGGCGGCCTCCAGCGCCCGGGCCGCCTCGCGGGACATGCCGGCCGCGACCAGCACCTCGGCGCGGTCCTGCTCGACGGTCGCGCGGTACGCCGGCGAGAGCGGCGCGAGAACGTCGCGCGCGTCGTCCATGCCCCGCAGGGCGGCAACCAGGTCCCCGCGCAGGAGCTCGGCGTAGCCGCGGTTGAACCGTGCCTTCGCGCGCTCGACGTCGAGCCCGGCCCGGCCGAACTGGACGTCCGCCTCGGCGAAGTCGGCGGCCGCCGAGGCCGCGTCGCCGCGCTGGAGGTGCACGTTGCCCCGGTTGTTCAGCACCCGGCCGAACGCCTCGGGGTCGGTGCCGAGCCGGGTCGCCGCCTCGCCGAACGAGACCATGGCCTCGCCGGCCTCACCGGCACGCATCTGCAGCAGGCCGAGCTGGAGCCAGGTCCGGCCGACGGTGTCGTCGCGGAGGTCCGAGCGGTCCAGCAGGGCGCGACAGGTCGCCGTCGCGGCGGCGGGGTCGCCGGTCTCGGCGACGACGTAGGCGGAGGTCAGCTCGATGCGGGCGAGCAGGTCGACGTCGGTGGTGAGGACGCGCGCGCGGTCGAGCAGGCGGCGTGCCTGGGGGAAGCGCCCCGCGCTGGCCGCGCTCAGGGCCCGGGCGTACACCTCCCCCGACTCGGCCATGGGCACATCATGGCGTGACCGGGATGCCGTCCTCCAGTGCCTTCTTCGCACGTGCGGCTGCGTCCCTGATCGCCGCCGACACGGCCGCGCGTGCCCGCTTCACCGCGTCCTCGCGGCCGTCCTGGCCGGGATCGATGCCGTCGACGAGGTGCGCGGCCACCCGACCCGCGAACAGCGGGGCGGCGAAGGACGTGCCGCTCCAGAGGGCGAACCGCCCGCGGTAGTCGTCCGGGTCGATCGACGCCCGGTCCCGCTGGAAGGCCTTCGTCCGGGCCATCGGCTGGAGCCCGCCCTCGAAGGGAGGGATGGTGCTGAGGAGCATCGCGCCCTCGGCGTACGTCGAGACCCACGGCCCGGCGTTGCTGAACAGCGAGTCGTCCACGAGGTTGGGGTTGAGCGCGCCCACGGACGTGATCGGCACCAGCCCCCGCTTGTTCTTGACCGGCCCCTTCCTGTCCTTCCACGGCGCGAACGCCGCGGGGAACATCGGCCGCGAGGTGGCGTCGTTGCCGGCCGAGCAGATCACGGCCACACCGCACTGGCCGAGCAGCTCGAGGATCTCGTACAGGGTGGAGTCGAACTCCCCGTCCTCGGCGGTCTCGTGGTAGTACCCCATCGACAGGTTGAGGACGTCGATCGGGTGGCCGCCGGGCTCGTCGTCGCGGTGCCGGCGGGCGACCTCGGCGATCTGGCGAAGCGTGTCGACGAGATCGGTCTCGACGATGGGTCCCTCGGAGCCGACGATGCGCCAGGCCAGGATGTCGGCGTCGGGGCAGGCCTGGTGGACCAGTCCGCAGATGAAGGTGCCGTGGCCGGCCTGCGCGTCGATGCCGCCGTCGAGGGCGCCCACCTGGTCGAACCACTTCTCGGGGTCCGACTCGTCGTCGACGTAGCCGATGTCCTGGCTGCCGAGCCTGACGCCCTGCTTGACGATCCCCCGCAGCCACGGGTGGTCGCCGCAGCCGGTGTCGAGGACGGCCACCACCGGACGGCGGCCCGTCACGTCCGTGTCGGAGCGACGTACGGGCGGCGGACCGACGTACGCGACCGGCTGGCGGCCGCCGCTCCCGGGCGCGCCGTACGACGAGACCGGTGCGGAGTAGCCGGTCGGCGAGTGGAACGGCGTGGGCGAGTGGAACGGTGTGGGGGAGTGGAACGGGGTCGGCGAGTGGAAGGGGTTGGCCTCGAGGTCGCTGCGGACCATGACGACGTGGTCGAGACCGACACCCCGCATCGCCGCAGGTCCGTGCTCCTGGCGGGCGTTCTGGATGAGCACCCAGCCGTCCGGCGCGGTGGCCGTGGCCTTCTTCTCGTTGACCGTCAGGTCGAGGCGCACCAGCCCGAGCTCCGGCACGCGGTCCCGGTAGGCACGCTTGCCCTCGCCCTGACGGCCGTCCCGGGTGACGGTGGCAACCCAGCCGAGCCGGTCGGCGATGGCGGTGAGCCGCTCGATCTGCAGGTCGGTCCGGCCCGACCACGCAATGGTGACCCGGGGCCCGACGTACACCGTCGAGCGTGGTGGCGCACCGTCGACCGGCATCGCGGTGGCGGGGTTGAGGATCCGCCCCTGAACGGTGTCGAGCACGTGCTTGGACGGCACGAGGGGCTCGCGGTTGGCGAGACGCGCGGACTGTCGCCCGGCGCCGTTGCGCGTGCCGTCGGAAGGCGGTGTTGCCATGGGGGAGGACTCCGATGCGTAGGGAGAGGGGGTCGGGTGTCGGACTCGGGCGGTGCGTCAGACGAGGAACGGCGGGGTCGCGAACGGCCGCGGAGCGGTGGGGTCGTCGCCGGCCGCCGGGACGAACGAGAGCCGGGCCTGGCCGGAGCCGGGCGCGGTGAACTCGAAGCGGCCGTGGTCGTCGACCTGCGTCTCCTGGGCGGTCACCCCGGAGCTGCCGACCGGGGAGAGCGACACGGCCATGGGGACCGCCGGCACCACCCAGCCGTCGATGCGGCGCGTGCCGTCGACCGTGCTGACCCGGACCAGCAGGTGGCAGGTGTCGCTGGAGTACTCCAGCGTCCACGGGCCGCTGTCGGTGTCGCTTCCGGTGTCGGCCGAGCGGACGCCGTTCGGCACGCCGGTCGACTCGACCAGCGTGAGCAGCTCGTACTCGAGCTCGAGGTCCGCCGCGGCCAGCGCGGCCAGCACGCCGTCCGCGAGGTCGGCCGGCGGCGGGTCGACCACCTCGAACAGGTCGCGGATCGAGGCGAGGAGCTCGTCGTCGGTGGGCACAGCGTTCATCGGGCACCTCCGGTGCTGGTCATCGCGCACCCCCCGTGCGGTTCAGTTCGGCCCGCAGCTTGTCCAGGCAGCGACCGCGGGTGGGGCCGATGCTGCCGACCGGCATCTGGAGGTCCGCCGCGATCCGCGTGTAGTCCGGGCGTTGCTCCGTGGCGACGATGCGCAGCAGCCGCTGGCACCGCTCGTTGAGCCGGGAGAGCGCGGACCACAGGGTCCGGTGCTCGTCGTCGAGCACCACGGTCGACTCGGGCGAGTCCGGGGACGGCAGCCGGAACTCCAGCGCGTCGTCCTCGACCGGGGTGCTGCGCGTGGACTGCTTGCGGGTCCGCCACGCCTCGCGGCGCGCGGTGGTGCACAGCCAGCCCGAGACGGCCTGCGGGTCGGAGATGCGGTCGGCCGAGCGGACCATCGCCAGCCAGGTGCTCTGGACGACGTCCTCGGACGGCTCCCGCTCGAGACCGGTTGCGCGCACGACGTGCCACAGCACCGGGCTCATCAGCCGGACCAGGTCGTCGAGGGCGCGCTGGTCCCCGTCACGCCAACGCCGGAACGCGCTCCCCGCAGCGTCCCAGACGGAGGAGGACGAGGGGTTCTCCGCCGTTTCGTGCATGCTCATCACGCCCACAAGGTGAGGGAAGGCGTGCTCCTGATACACGGTCTACCGGAAAACGGTTGGCCGACGCAGCAGTTTCCGGTCATTTCGGACGCGGGCGTCCGCTCCGATGCTGCTGCCGACCCCTGGCCGGTCAGGGAAATCGATGCCCGGTCACGGAAAGCATTCCCTGACCGGGCACTGATTCCCCGGACGACCGGGGAATCACTGTCGCGACACCAGCACTCAGCCGGTGATCGACTTCGGCAGGCCGGTGGGCGTGCACAGCCCCTTGCCGATGCCCTCGGTGTCGTCGTTGCGGATGTGCTCGAACATCTGCTTCGAGCGCTGCTCGTCCCAGTGCACCGCGAGGTCGCGGATCGGCACGCCGCAGGTCAGGCCGTCCTTGCCGTTGACCCGGGTCATCGCCCAGGCGAACCGGGCCAGGTCGATCGGGCCGGTGCCGTCGCTGACCGAGAACGTCTTCGCGCCGGCCATGTTCACGCGCCAGTAGCGGACCGGGTTGACGACCGTCCACGGAGAGGTCGCCTCGTCGCCGATCGAGGAGACCACCTCGCGCTGGTGCCGGGCGCGGGTGACGTCGCCGTACCTCGGGTCGGTGTGCCGGGACCGCGCGTAGCCGAGGGCGGTGACGCCGTCGGCCTCCTGGCAGCCCTTGGGGATGTCGAGGTTGGCGAGCTTGTCCTTCATCTTTCGCTCGGGGCAGATCTCGATGCCGCCGACCGCGTCGACGACGTCCACGAAGCCGCCGAACCCGATCTCGACGTAGTTGTCGACCTTGATCCCGGTGTTCTTCTCGACGGTCTTGACCAGCAGCTTCGGGCCGCCGAACGCGAACGCGGCGTTGATCTTGGAGACGCCGTGGCCGGGGATGTCGACCAGCGAGTCGCGCGGGATCGACATCAGCAGGTTCGGGCCCTTGCCGATGTGCATGAGCATGATCGTGTCGGTGCGACGGCCGCTGCCGCCGCCGGTGCCGAGCCTCTTCCGCTCCTCCTTGGACAGGTCCTCGCGGGAGTCGCTGCCCACAACGAGGTACGTCGTGCCGTCCTGGTCGTCGGGCCGGGCACCCTTCGGGAACGCGTCGACGGTGGAGACCTTGGAGAAGGCGTAGAGCGGGACCGCGACCAGGAACACCAGCCACGCCACGAGCAGCAGCATCACGATGCGGAACCGACGGCGGGGGAACCGGGGCCGGAAGCCGCGGCCGCCACCGGAGCCACCGGAGTCGCTGCCGGTCTGCCGCGGGGGCACCGGCGGCGGGGGCTGCCGGTGCGGTGGGGCGGTCGGCTGCGTGGGCGGGATCACGCGGGTCTGGTCCGGCGAGGGGCCGTCCTGCGGGGCCGGGCGACCCGAGGCGCCGGCGCCCGGGGCCCGGATGGCCTCGGTCGCGTCGTCGTCACGGGACGACGAGCCGCCGTACAGCCAGTCGTACTCCGGCGTGCCCGGCTTCGGTCCCTGGGGGCGTTCAGACATGAGGGGAGACGATACCGTGCGATCCGTGCCCGACCCTGATCCGCGACGACCCCTGTTGTCCCCGTCACACGCGCGGGTCTCCCTGGCGATCCTCACGCAGAACCGCGAGGCCAACCTGCTCGGCAACGTGCACGGCGGCGAGATCATGAAGCTCGCGGACTCCACCGCGGGCGCGGTCGCGCAGCGGCACAGCGGCGGTCCCGCGGTGACCGCCGCGATCGACGAGATGGCGTTCCTCGAGCCGGTCCACGTCGGCGACATCGTGCGTTGCTCGGCCCAGGTGAACTGGGCCGGGCACTCCTCGATGGAGATCGGGGTCCGGGTCGAGGCGCAGCCGTGGACGGACGCCTCGGCACCCGCGCTGCACGTCGCCTCGGCGTACTTCGTGTTCGTGGCGATCGACGCCGAGGGCCGTCCGCGGACGATCCCCGGTCTGGTCCCCGAGACCCCCGACGAGGTACGTCGCATGCGCGAGGCGGAGATCCGCCGGGCGCACCGGCTGGCCAAGAAGGCGGAGATCGCCTCGGGTCGCGGCTGACCACCGGCGCGCCGTGGCGGCTGTGGCGGCTGTGACTGGTGATACTGGCGTACCACCGGTCGTCGAGCACGCTTCCCCAGCAGAGAGGTTCGTCGATGCCGCCCGTTCCTTCCCCCGGGTCGCACGGTCAGCCCACCGAGCAGTCCAGCAGCACCAGCCCCAGCGGCGCCGACGCGCGCACCCGCCGCACGCCGGACCGTGCGGCCAAGGTGCGGTTCCGACGGGCGATCACGCTGATGGTGATGACGCTGGTGCTGCCCGGCTCCGCGCAGCTGGTCGCCGGCAACCGGAAGGTCGGCCGGATCGCACTGCGCATCTGGTTCGCGCTGCTCGCGGTCGGCCTCGGCCTGCTGCTGCTCAGCCTGGTCTGGCACGGGTTCGCGTTCCGGGTCGGCGCCAGCCCGTTCCTGCTCGAGGTGCTCAAGACCATGATGATGCTGGTCGCCATCGGCTGGGCACTGCTCTTCATCGACGCCTGGCGGCTCGGTGAGCCGCTCACCCTGCTCAAGGACCAGCGGCTCGCGGTGGTCGGCATCAACGGCATGCTCTGCTTCACGGTCGCGGGCACGCTGCTCTTCGGCGCCCACCAGGTCGGGGTCTACCGCGACTTCGTGGTCACCGTGTTCGGCAACGGCGCAGCCTCCGACGCCCACCACGGCCGCTACAACGTGCTGCTGCTCGGCGGCGACTCCGGCGCCGGCCGCTGGGGCCTGCGCCCGGACTCGATGACGGTGGCCAGCATCGACGAGGAGACCGGCAAGACGGTCCTCGTCGGCCTGCCGCGCAACCTGGAGAACTTCCGGTTCGCCCCCGGCTCGGTCATGGACGAGCAGTTCCCCGACGGCTTCGACTGCGAGGGCTGCTACCTCAACGGCGTGAGCACGTGGGCCGGCGACAACAAGGAGCTGTTCGGGAGCTCGAAGACCCCCGGCGTGGACGCGACGATCATGGCCATCGAGGGCATCACCGGCCTCGAGATCAACTACTGGGCGATGGTCAACCTCCAGGGCTTCAAGGACCTGGTCGACGCGGTGGGTGGGGTCACCCTGACCGTTCGGGCGCCGATCCCGGTCGGCGGGCTCGGGTCCGACGTGACCGGCTACATCAAGCCGGGCACCCGCAAGCTGAACGGCCACGACGCCCTCTGGTTCGCGCGGGCCCGCGAGGGTTCCGACGACTACTCGCGGATGGCCCGGCAGAAGTGCGTGATGAACGCCCTGCTCACCCAGGTCAGCCCCCAGCGGGCGGTCCGCAACTTCGGTGACATCGCCAAGGCCACCAGCGGCATGATCGAGACCAACCTGCCGCGCAGCGAGCTCGCCCCCTTCGCGGAGCTCGCGCTGAAGGCCAAGAGCCAGAAGATGTCGACCGTCTCGATCGTGCCGCCCGTCATCAACACCGCCGACCCGGACCTCCCCAAGATCCGGTCGATGGTCGAGAAGGCGATCGCGAAGTCCGAGGGACGCCCCGCGACGAAGGCCGGCAAGAAGAAGCAGCAGGTGCAGACCGGCGGCTCGCTCGGCACGCGGGACGGCGGGTACGCCGCGAACGCCTCCGACGACCTGTCCGCTGCGTGCTGACGCCCTGGGTGCCCAGCCACCGCCTGCCCGGCCACTGCGGGCCGAGCCACCGGGTGCCGCGCCACCCGGTGCCGAACCTCCGGGTACGGAGCCCGAGGAGGGGCCTCTAGGGTGGTCGCCGTGCCTCCCGCCCCCACCCCGCCCCGGATCGTCGCGGTCGTCGTGACGTTCAACCGGCGCGCCCTGCTCGAGAGGCTCGTCGACGAGCTCCGGCGGACGCCGCGGCTGGCCGAGATCGTGGTCGTCGACAACGCCTCCACGGACGGCACGGGTGCGTGGCTGGCGGACCAGGCGGACCTGCACGGGGTGACGCTGGAGGAGAACCTCGGCGGCGCCGGCGGGTTCCACGCGGGCATGCGGATCGCGCTGCAGCGCGGCGCCGACCTGCTCTGGCTGATGGACGACGACGGGGTGCCGGCCACCGGCTGCCTCGACCTGCTCCTCGAGCACCAGGGCGAGTTCGACTTCTGGGGGCCGGCCGTGCTCGCCGAGCAGGAGCCCTCGCGGCTCTGCTTCCCGATCCGGCTCCCCGGGCGGGCCGCCGTCGTGCACCGGATGGCCGAGGTCGAGGCGGCCGCGGTCGACGGCGTCATCCCGGACGTCGTGATCCCCTTCAACGGGGTCCTGGTGACCGCCGACCTCGCCGGCCGGATCGGGCTGCCCCGCGAGGAGTTCTTCATCTGGGGTGACGACGTGGAGTACCTCTGGCGGTCACGTCGGGCCGGCGCCCGCACCGGCACCGTGGTCGACAGCCACTTCCTGCACCCGGCCACCGACGACCTCGGCACGCCGCTGATGTTCGGCCGCACGACGTACAACCACAGCCCGAGCGACCTCAAGCACTACTGCATGGCCCGCAACAACACCGTCAACCTGCGCGACTACCGCGGCTGGCCGGCGGTGCTGGCGTTCCTGGTCAAGACGGTGTGGTTCTACACCTTCACCCGGCCGGACGCGGGCCGGCTGCGGCTCAGCGCCGAGGCAGTCCGGGCCGGCCTGCGCGGCGACTTCACCGGGCACCGGAGGTTCCTCGGTGGTTGAGGAGCGAGGAACGAGCGTCTCGAAACCACCGCACGAGACCGTCGCGGTGGTCGTCGTCACCTACAACCGGGCGGACCTGCTGGTGGGCATGCTCGACGGGCTGGCCACCCAGACCCGGCGCCCCGACGCCGTGCTCGTGGTCGACAACGCCAGCACCGACCACACCCGCGAGGTGCTCGACGCCCGCACCGACCTGCCGCTGCGGGTCACCCACAGCGAGGAGAACCTCGGCGGCGCCGGCGGGTTCCACCTCGGCCTGCGGCTCGCGCACGAGGCCGGGTTCGACCGGATCTGGCTCATGGACGACGACGTGGTCCCGGCCCCGGACTGCCTCGAGCGGATGCTCGAGCACGACGGCCCGTGCCTGATGGCGGTCCGCGAGGACCGGCGGGGCCACCTCGTCGAGAAGTCCGCGGTGGTCTTCGACCTGCGCAACCCGCTCGCGATCCGGCCCAAGACCGACTCCGTCGAGACCCGCTACCGCACCCGCGCGGCGATGCCGGCCGAGGTGCCCGTGCAGGTCGTCGCGTTCGAGGGGTTCCTGGTGCACCGCCGCGTGGTCGACGCGATCGGCCTGCCGGATCCGGCGTACTTCATCTTCTACGACGACGTCGACTTCGCGATCCGCGCCCGCCGGGCCGGCTTCCCGATCGCGGCGGTCCGCGACGCGGTGCTCGTGCGGCAGCTCGACTTCGACCAGCAGCACGCGCTGGACACGTGGAAGGGCTTCTACATGTACCGCAACCTGTTCGTCGTGCACCTGCGGTACGGCGAGAACGCAGCGGTGCGTCTCAAGCCCCTGCTGATCACGCTCGCCGTGGTGCTGCTGAGCCCGCTGCGCGGCGGGAAGGCGGAGGCCTCGAACGTGATCCGTGCCATGAAAGCCGCCCGCGGCATGCGGGAGCTCTCACCGGAGAGCCGGCCGGGCCGCGCCGGCGAATCGGGGGAGCGCCACTTCGGACCGTAGACTGGCGCACTGCGCCGATCCCTAGGAGAAAACGCCCTTGTCCACCCCTGACCTCGTCGTCGTCGGATCCGGGTTCTTCGGACTGACCATCGCCGAACGCTGTGCCAACGAGCTCGGCCTCAACGTGCTCGTGCTCGAGCGTCGCCACCACCTCGGGGGCAACGCCTACAGCGAGGCCGACCCCGAGACCGGGATCGAGGTGCACGTCTACGGCGCGCACCTCTTCCACACCTCCAACGAGAAGGTCTGGGAGTACGTCAACCGGTTCACCAGCTTCACGAACTACCAGCACCGGGTCTTCGGCCAGTACGCCGGCCAGGTCTACTCGCTGCCGATGAACCTCGGGCTGATCAACCAGTTCTTCGGCAAGAGCCACACCCCCGACGAGGCGAAGGCGCTGATCTCCGAGCAGGCCAGCGAGATCGACACCGCGGACGCGGAGAACCTCGAGGAGAAGGCGATCTCCCTGATCGGCCGCCCGCTCTACGAGGCGTTCATCAAGGGCTACACCGCCAAGCAGTGGCAGACCGACCCCACCAAGCTGAGCGCGGACATCATCACGCGGCTCCCGGTGCGCTACAACTTCGACAACCGCTGGTTCAACGACAAGTACGAAGGTCTCCCGGTCGACGGCTACACCGCCTGGCTCGAGAAGATGGCCGACCACCCCAACATCGAGGTGCGCCTCGAGACCGACTTCTTCGACGTCGCCGAGGAGTGGAAGGGCCGGGTCCCGATCGTCTACACCGGCCCCGTCGACGAGTACTTCGGGCACTCCGAGGGCCGCCTGTCCTGGCGCACCGTCGACCTCGAGGCCGAGGTGAAGGAGGTCGACGACTTCCAGGGCTGCGCGGTGATGAACTACAACGACCAGGACGTGCCGTGGACCCGGATCCACGAGTTCAGGCACTTCCACCCCGAGCGCACCTACATCTCGGGCAAGACCGTCATCGTCCACGAGTACTCCCGCTTCGCCGAGGACCACGACGAGCCCTACTACCCGATCAACACCGCCGACGACCGCGAGAAGCTGCTGCGCTACCGCGAGCTCGCCAAGAAGGAGCCGATGGTGCTCTTCGGCGGCCGCCTCGGCACCTACAAGTACCTCGACATGCACATGGCCATCGGGTCCGCGCTCACGATGTTCGAGAACAAGCTCAGGCCGCACTTCGCCGAGGGTGCGCCGCTGACCAGCGGGGGAGTGGACGAATGACCGACACCGCACGCACCCAGCCGACGACCGAGCCGACCGCCCCCCAGACCGTGCGCCGGGTCCTCCAGCGTTTCGTCCTGCCGGTCGACCGCGACCTCGACGTCATCCCGCTGTACGTCGACAGCGAGGCCGCCGTGCTCGACGCCGACCGGGACTCCATCGGCGGCAACAGGTCCGCCAAGGCGCTCAACAAGGCCGCCCTGCGCCAGTCCACCGGCGCCGGCACCTCGATGCGCGGCGACGCGATCCTCGGCCGCCACCGGCTGCGCGTGGACGCCGGCACCCACCTGTCGCTCGGCACCTACTTCAACGGCTTCGCGGCCGGCTACTGGCGCCGCTGGACCGTGGTCACCGACATCCGCCTCACGGTCACCGTCTCCGGCGCCGGCGCCCACGTCGTCGTCTACCGGTCGATGGCAAACGGCCGCTCGCAGCGGGTCGACTCGCAGACCTCGACCTCCCACGAGCGCACGACCTTCGAGTTCGACCTGTCGCTGATCCCGTTCCAGGACGGTGGGTGGTACTGGTTCGACGTCATCGCCGACGACGAGGACGCGATCCTCGAGGAGGCGGTCTGGGACGCCGAGGTCCCGGCCGACCGTGCCGAGCCCGGCACCGTCACCGTCGGCATCACCACCATGAACCGGCCCGACTTCTGCGCCAAGCTGATCGGCCAGCTCGGCGCAGACGACGAGGTGCGGTCGCTGCTCGACGAGGTCCTGGTCATGGAGCAGGGCACGAAGAAGGTCGTCGACGACCCGCACTTCGCCAAGGCCGAGGCCTCCCTCGAGGGCCGGCTGCGCGTCATCGAGCAGGCCAACCTCGGCGGCTCCGGCGGCTTCGCCCGTGCCCAGCTCGAGACCCTGCGCGCCGACCGCTCGACGTACGTCCTGTTCCTGGACGACGACATCGTCGCCGAGCCCGAGTCGATCCTGCGCACGGTCACCTTCGGCGACCTGGCCCGCCGCCCGACCATCGTCGGCGGCCACATGTTCAGCATCTTCTCCAAGTCGCGGCTGCACAGCTACGGCGAGATCGTGAACCGCTACCGCTTCTGGTGGATGTCCCCGCCGTCGGTCGAGCCCGACTGGGACTTCGGTGCCCGCAACCTGCGCAGCACCCGCTGGCTGCACCGTCGGGTCGACGTCGACTTCAACCCGTGGTTCCTGTGCCTGATCCCGACCAGCGTGGTCCGCGAGATCGGCCTCGGCCTGCCGCTGTTCATCAAGTGGGACGACAGCGAGTACGGCGTCCGCGCCCAGGCCGCGGGCTACCCGACCGTCACCCTGCCCGGTGCCGCCGTCTGGCACGTGCCGTGGACCGACAAGAACGACGCGCTCGACTGGCAGGCCTACTACCACCAGCGCAACCGCTTCGTCGCGGCGCTCCTCCACTCGCCGTACAAGCACGGCGGGCGGCTGGTCCGGGAGTCGTTCAACCACCAGGTCAAGCACCTGGTCTCCATGCAGTACTCCACGGTCGAGCTCCGCCACCAGGCGCTCGAGGACGTGCTGTCGGGCCCGGAGCACCTGCACCGGGACCTGCCGGTGAAGCTCGGCGAGATCCGCGAGGTCCGTGCCTCGTTCACCGACTCGCAGCTGAAGAGCGACCCCGACGCGTTCCCGCCGCCGCGCCGCGAGCGGCCGCGCAAGAGGGACGACCAGTCCGAGATCCCGAGCCGCGCCGCCCAGCTGGTCTCGGCCGGGCTCGGCTCGCTGCGTCAGCTCCGCAAGGTGCGCCCGCTGTCGCGGGAGTTCCCCGAGGCCGTGGTGCCGGCGATGGACGCCAAGTGGTACCGCCTGGCGTCGATGGACGCAGCCGTGGTCAGCATGCCCGACGGCACCTCCGCCGCGCTCTACCAGCGCGACCCGGAGCGGTTCCGCGAGATGCTCCGCAAGACCGTCGAGATCCACCAGCGACTGCACCGCGAGTGGCCGCTCCTGGCCGAGCAGTACCGCAGCCAGCTCGCCGAGATCACCTCCGAGGAGGCATGGTCGGAGACCTTCGGCATCGCGCCGGAGGTGGGTGAGTGAGCAAGCATCGCGCGGCGCCGATCGACCAGCTGTCCTCGCCTGCGGCCTCGAGCGGGCTGTTCGAGGTCTTCCGTCGTCGCTACCTGCTCGGGCTCCTGGTCCGGCGCGAGGTCCAGGCGCGCTACCAGGGCTCGTTCCTCGGCTTGTTCTGGTCCTACATCCAGCCCGCCTTCCGGCTGGCGATGTACTACTTCGTCTTCGGCGTGATCCTGGGCAAGAACATCGAGAACTTCGCCATCCACCTCTTCGCGGGCCTGGTGATCGTCCACTACTTCACCGAGACCTTCAGCTCGGGCACCCGCTCGATCGTCCGGAACAAGGGCGTCGTGCAGAAGATGGCGGTGCCCCGCGAGATGTTCCCGGTCGCGTCGATGCTGGTGTCGGCGTACCACGTGATCCCGGGCCTGGTCCTGCTCACGGGCCTGTGCGTGCTGCTGGGCTGGACCCCCGACCCTGTCGGCATGGCCGCCGGGCTGCTCGGCTTCCTGCTGATCGCGGTCCTGGGCACCGCGTGCGCGCTGCTCTTCAGCGTGGCCAACGTGTTCTTCCGGGACTTCAGCAACGTGGTCTCGCTGCTGACCATGTTCACCCAGTTCAGCGTGCCGATGATGTACCCCTACAGCCTGGTGAAGGTGCGCTTCGGAGAGTTCGCGCCCTACTACCTCTACAACCCGCTGGCCGAGGCGGTGCTGCTCTTCCAGCGCTGTTTCTGGGTGGGCACCACCTCCGACCCCGAGCTCACCATCCTCACCAACATGCCGCGCCACCTGTTCGCGATCGGGTTCGCGCACCTCGGCGTCGGACTGGTGGTGCTGGTGCTCGCCCAGCTGGTGTTCGCCCGATTCGAGAGCAAGATCCCGGAGCGCCTCTGATGCCGCCGCCCTACCCGCACAACGCCTCCATCGTCGTCGACCACGCGTCGAAGGAGTTCAAGCTGCGCCACCACCGGACCATGAAGCAGATGACCGTCGCGATGATGCGCCGGCAGGTGCTGTCCACCAGCTTCCGGGCCCTCGACGACGTCAGCTTCACGGTCCGCCAGGGCGAGTCGGTCGGCATCATGGGCCTCAACGGCTCCGGCAAGTCGACGCTGCTCAAGCTGATCAACGGGATCATGCGGCCGGACCGCGGCGAGGTGCTCACCCGCGGACGGATCGCGGGCCTGATCGCCACAGGCACCGGCTTCCACAGCCAGCTCAGCGGCCGGGACAACATCTACCTCAACGCCGCGGTGCTCGGGATGTCCGAGGCGGAGACGAAGCGGAAGTTCGACTCGATCACCGAGTTCGCCGACATCGGCCAGCACCTCGACAGCCAGGTCGGGCACTACAGCTCCGGCATGACCGCACGCCTGGGCTTCGCGATCGCCATCCACGTCGACTCCGACATCTTCCTCGCCGACGAGGTGCTCGCCGTCGGTGACAAGCCCTTCAAGAAGAAGTGCATGGAGAAGATGCAGGAGATCCGGGACAGCGGTCGCACGCTGTTCTACGTCTCCCACTCGGCCGGCTCGGTGCGGAAGATGTGCGACCGCGTGATCGTGCTCGAGAGCGGTCGCGTGGGCTACGACGGACCCGTCGACGAAGGCATCCGCTACCTTCACTACGACGAGGCCAACGAAACGGACGAGGAGCTCGCCGACGACGCGATCGGCGCCGACATCTGATCCCGCGGGCCGGGCCGGCGACTGGACAGTCCGACTTGACAAATCCGGGATCACCCGGCGTGTCGACTGGAAATTACAAGATTGTAGTTACTCGGATTCGCTTCCGGGACCCGTGTGACGGGTGTGAAACTTGCTACTCGTGTGAATCTTCCCCCGCACAGGAGTAGCCCCACATGCGCCGGAACAAGGCCCGTTTCGTCACCGCCTGCCAGCAGAGCCTGGCGCTCGGCGCGGTGCTGGCCGTGCTCGCCCCCGCGGCCAACGTCGTCTCCCTCGACGTGGTCGGAACCCTCCCCGGATCCTCCGACTCACCGGTGACGACGGGCTCCGACGGTGCCGCGGACCGCTCGTCGGACAGCACCCCGGGCGGCACCGTCGACCGGGCGCCTGCCGCCGACCCGGGCGTCTCGGCGGCCGACCGCGAGCCCGCGCGGGTGGAGACCGAGCCGGTGCAGCCGGTGGTGCACGAGGTGCCCATGGAGGCCGTCCCCGACCAGCCGGACGACCCCGCGAAGCACGAGCTGGTCAGCGACCCCGAGAAGGTCACCGGGTACGGCGCCGTGGGAGTCACCTGGCAGCACGGCGAGGAGCTGAAGGACGACCAGATCACGGTGCTGGTGCGCACGCGCACCGACGGCACCTGGTCGTCGTGGACCGCCGTGCAGTACCACGAGGAGCACGGCCCCGACCCCGACAGCGACGAGGGTCGGCACGCACGTCCCGGCACCGACCCGCTGCTGGTCGGCGAGGTCGACGAGGTGCAGGCGAAGGCGGTGACGACGTACGGCTCGATCCCCGACGACGTCACGCTGTCGGTGATCCAGCCCGGCGCGAGCAAGGACACCGAGGTCGAGGAGCCGGCGATCGACACCAGCCGCCTCGACACCGCCAAGCGTGACCAGACGAGCGAGCAGGCCGCCGACCAGACGCTCGAGTCCAGCGACGGCGAGATCGCGCTCCAGGCCGGCAGCTTCACCCCCAAGCCGCAGATCTTCTCCCGCGCGCAGTGGGGCGCGAACGAGCGCATGCGCGACAAGGGGTCGCTGCACTACTACGAGGTGCACGCCGGCTTCGTGCACCACACGGTGAACGCGAACAACTACACCAAGGCCCAGGTGCCGGGGATCATCCGGTCGATCTACGCGTACCACACGCAGTCCAAGGGTTGGAGCGACATCGGCTACAACTTCCTCGTCGACAAGTTCGGCCGCATCTGGGAGGGCCGGTACGGCGGCGTCGACCGCCCCGTCGTCGGCGCCCACACGCTCGGCTACAACGACTACTCGTTCGCGATGTCCGCGATCGGCAACTACGAGACCGCGCAGCCGACCTCCGCGATGCTCAACGCCTACGGCAAGCTCTTCGCCTGGAAGCTGTCCCTGCACGGGGTCTCCGCGTCGAGCACCCGCCAGAAGGTCGGCCCGAAGTACTTCCAGGCGATCAACGGCCACCGCGACGCCGGCTCCACCGCCTGCCCGGGCCGCTACCTCTACGCCAAGATCCCGCAGATCCGCCGGCTGGCCGCGCAGTACCAGGCCGACTGGACCGGCCGCGAGCGCAGCACCGACGTCCTCGGCACCGCGCACCCGGACATCCTGCTGCGGCGCAGTGACGGGACGGGGTTCGTGCTGCCCACCGGCGGGATGCTCCGCTTCCGCGCTGCTCGGCAGGCCACGTTCACCCGGTGGTCACGCTACGACACCGTGGTGGTCAGCCCCGACCTCACCGGCGACGCGAAGTCGGACCTGCTGGTCCGTGACGGCACCGGGGCCCGCGTGCGCCCCGGGACCGGCACCGGGGACTTCGGCAACGGGATCAAGCCGACCCAGCTCTTCCAGGGCATGGACCAGGTCACGGCCGTCGGCGACCTGAACGGTGACGGCCGCAACGACCTGGTCGCCCGGCAGCCGAGCACCGGTCGACTGTTCCTCTACCGCGGGAACGGCTCCGGCGGCTTCACCCGAGCCGGGCTGAGCACCGCGTGGGCGTCGTACACGATGACCGTCGGGACCGGCGACGTGAACGGCGACGGCAAGGCCGACGTCCTGGCCCGCGACAAGGCCGGCGCCCTGTGGCTCCACCGCGGCACCGGACGGTCGACCCTCGCGGCCCGGGTCAAGGTGCCCGGCTCGTTCGGTCAGTTCGACGCGATCACCGGGTTCGGTGACTACACCGGTGACGGCAAGGTCGACCTCGTCGTGCGGACCGCCTCCAACGGGAGCTCCTACGTCCTTCCGGGGCGGGGCAACGGCAGCTTCGGCCACTCGGTCGGCCCGTTCACCCAGGCCAAGGGCCTCGGCATCGTCGCCGGCGGGGACGTGCTCGGCAACAAGGCGCCGGACGTGGTCGGGGTCCGCGGCAACCTGCTGGTGTCGTACTCCCACTACGGGGCGCAGAACGTGCGTCCGATGGTCTCGGTCGGGTCCGCCTTCCAGAACGCCTCCCTCCTGCTCAACGTGGGCGACTGGGACAGGGACGGCCGCGACGACGTCGTCACCCGGACCTCCTCGGGCACCCTGGAGCTGCGCCGCGGGCTGGCCGGCAGCAAGCTGGCGCCTCCGGTGAGCATCGCCTCCGGCTTCCAGAACGTCACGCTGATCGCCGCCGTCGGCGACACCACCGGCGACGGCTACCCCGACCTGATGGGGCAGCCCAAGGGCGGCTCCATGAGGATCTACCCGGGCTACGGGCTGCACGGGCTCAAGGCGAGCTACGTCGCGCACAGCGCGGTGAGCGCGGGCGGCCAGTTCGGCGTCGGTCGTTACGACGGGGACGGCGCGCCGGACAACCTGTTCCGGTCCGGCAGCAGGCTCCGGATGCTCCGCGGCAACGGCCCGGGCGGCCTGACCGGCGCGAGCGCAGCGGTCTCGCTCGACCTGACCGGCTACGACCGGGTGCTCAGCCCCGGTGACGTCGACCGCGACGGGCGCGCGGACCTGGTCGTGCGCGAGAAGGCGACCGGATACCTGTGGCTGCTCCCCGGCAGGTCCGGCGGCGGCTACGGGACGCGCCGGTTCCTCGCCGAGGGGTTCACCGGCTACGACCTGATGGGCTGAGCCCGCTGCGTCAGGCCTCCGGGCGCCACTCCACGGTCGCGCGCTCGTCGTCGCGGCGCCGCTCCCAGGCGGCTGGGTCGGGGTGCCGCACCCAGACCGTGGAGCCGCCACGCACGAGCGGGCCGACGAACGACGGCAGGCCGGCCGGGGTGACGGGATTGGCGGTGGTGACCAGGCGGTCGCCGCCGGTGAGGTCCGGTCCGCCGGCCGGTCCATCGGGCGGTCCGTCGGGTGGGCCGCCGAGCAGGTCGCGCTGCGACGTGCCGGGCACCGCCGCGTCCTCGGGTCCGGGCGGGTCGTAGGGCAGGAACGAGTCCGGCTGCGACCACACCTCGACCCCGAAGTCGTGGACGCCGTCCGGAAGCGGGTCGCGGAAGCGTACGCCGAGCGGCTGGAGCGCGCAGGCCACCACCGGGAGCGAGCCGGCCAGCTCACCGTACGTCGTGAGCCCGTCGGGACCGCACACCACCGCGTCGGCGCCGCCGTCGGGGACCACCTGCAGACCGACGTTCCAGGCGGCCCCGAGGAACACCGGACCCAGCCAGTGCGTGGGCAGGTCGACCCGTAGCGTGCCGCCGCGCTCGAGGTCGAGCTCGTCGACGAAGAACGAGGAGGTCTTCGCGACCCAGTTGGCGTACGTCGCGACGGACAGCTCGACCCGTTCCCCGGTCGCGTCGTCGTAGAACGTGACCAGCGGGCGGCCGGGGTCGGCCCGGAGCAGGTCCTGGAGAAGTGCCGGGAAGGTCGCTGCCATGCCCCTAACCTATGGGCCATGACGCAGACCTCCCGCCCCGAGGCCGTGATCGTCGCCGGGGGCTTCGGCACCCGGCTGCTGCCACTCACCGAGCGGCGGCCGAAGCACCTGCTGGAGGTGGGCGGCGTCCCGTTCCTCGAGCACCAGATCGCCCGGCTGGCCCAGGCGGGGGTCGACCACGTCGTCCTCGCGACGTCGTACCACGCCGACCTGTTCAAGCCGGTGCTCGGCGATGGCAGCCGCTGGGGCGTGCGCCTCGACTACGTCCGCGAGGAGGAGCCGCTCGGCACCGGGGGGGCGATCCGCAACGTGGCGGACGTGCTCGGCGACGACCCGGAGGGCGCGGTCGTGATCCTCAACGGCGACATCCTCTCCGGCCACGACCTGCCCGGACAGCTGCGGGACTTCGAGACCCCGCGCGACGGGCAGCGGGTGGACGTGTCGCTGCACCTGGTCGGCGTCGAGGACGCCCGCCCGTTCGGGTGCGTGCCGACCGACGCGAGCGGCCGGGTCCTCGACTTCGTGGAGAAGTCCGACAACCCGGTCACCAACCAGATCAACGCCGGCTGCTACGTCTTCCGACGTGACGTGGTCGACCTGATCCCGAGTGGTCGGGTGGTGTCGGTGGAGCGCGAGACGTTCCCCGGCCTGGTCGCGGAGGGCCGGCTGGTCGTGGGGTACGTCGAGTCGGCGTACTGGCGCGACGTCGGGACGCCCGAGGCACTGGTCGCCGCGTCCCGCGAGGTGGTGCTGGGCCTCGCGCCGACCCCGGCCGTCGCAGCCGCACCGCCGGCGCGGGTCGACGAGGAGGCGAGCGTCGGCGACGCCACCGTGGACGGCGGCAGCCTGCTGCTGGCCGGAGTCGCGGTGGCGGACGGGGCCGTGGTCAGCGGGTCGGTGCTGATGGCCGGCGCCCGCGTCGGGGCCGGGGCCCGCGTGGTCGACTCGGTGCTCGGCCCGGGCGCCGTGGCCGGTGCCGGAGCCGTGCTGGAGGGGGTGGCGCTCGGCGACGACGCGGTGGTCGCCGACGGCGTCACGGTGCCCGCGGGGGAGCGGGTACCCTGCGGCGAGCGCCGCTGAGCCCCGGGGTCACCCGCAGGTCACTGGGCCAGGGGCTCCGGGGAGTCGAGGTAGGGGTACTTCTTCATGAAGTCGAACAGGGCCTCGCCCGAGACCGCCGAGCAGTACTGCCACACGCCGACCTGCTTCGAGGTGTCGTCCGCGGAGGCGTCCTTGCCGCCCTTCGACCAGTGGGTCAGTGCGATGTGCTGACCGTCGGGGAACGGCTTGCCGTCGCTCTCGGTCCACGGCACGGCCTTGAACTTCTTGCGGAAGTTGTCGGTGCCCTGGAGCTTGGTGGCGATCGCGCGCAGCTCGGTCATCTGGTCGTTGTCGCCCGCAATCGTGTCGTCGTACCAGAGGATCGTGTAGCCGTGCTCGAGGTTGTGCACGAGCATCTCCACGCGCGGACGGTCGCCGTCGGTGTAGAGCTTGCGCGTCATCTCGTCGGGGTAGACCTCGTGCTTGCCGAAGGCCGGCGGGGCCTCCTTGTAGTCGACGTCGGTGCCGGGCTGGACGTGCTCCTGGGTGCCGGACGCCTTCTTCGTGGTGATGTCCTGGCAGACGCTCGCGGGGGCGCCGATGTTCTGCAGCCCGAGGTCGTTGTACTCGCGGAGGTCCCACCAGTCCTTGATCGGGCGGTACGCCGCGACGCCGACAATGAGCAGCGCCACCAGCACGCACACACCGACGATGACCGCGCCCTGACGCTTGTCGGCGCGCTTCTGCTGGTTCCGGATCTGGTCGACGACGTCGCGCCGGCTGGTCTTCTGCTGCTTGGCCACGATCCTCAGGCTTCTCTCACGGTCTCGGCGGGGGGTTCGGCGGTCCGGCAGGGGTCCCGCTCGGCATACGGGGGCAGAGTCTACGGAGTGGTGCGCCGAAACCGGAGATCGGCAACCGAATCGTTGTCGAGCAGCTCCACGTCGAGCTCCCAGCCGAAGGCGAAGGCGAGGACGTCGGCCGTCCAGACGTCCTCGTCGAACGGCGCGTTGACGCCCATGCGGACCTCGTCGCCGTCGACGTCGACGTCGGTGGTCGGGATGACCTCGCGAAGCGCCGCGGCGAGCTCCTCCGTCGAGGCGGGCGCGCCGAACACGTGCTGCCCCTGCCCCAGCAACGCGCGCAGCACCGCCTCGCGGGCGCCGTACCCGAACAGGTCGGCCCCCTCGGGCCGCAGCAGTGCCGCGGCACCGGGGCCGTGCTCGCCGCGGGGGAGGACCAGGTCGGGTCGTCCGCGGAGCACCGCGAACGGGCGCCGGCCGAGCTTGCCGGTGACGAGCTCGGCGGCCCCGGCCAGCTCGTCGGCCACGGCCGGCTCGGTCACCACCAGCGGGTTGCCGTGCGCGTCGGACCGGCCGGCGTACGACTCGGCGACGACGAGGCCGGCCGCCCCGACCGCGATGTCGGTCTGACCGGTCCGCCAGGCCCGGCCGGCGGTGTCGGTGACCAGCACGGCGACGTTGGGACCGCCGTCGGCGGCCAGCGCCTCGCGGACGGCGCGGGCGGAACCGTCGGGGTCGGCGGGGAGCAGCAGGTGGGTCCCCGGCTCCACGTTGGAGGAGTCGATGCCGGCGGCGGCCAGGGTGAGGCCGTGGCGGGTGCGCACGATCGTGGTCGGGCCGCGCCGGGCGACCACGCGCGCGGTCTCGCCGGCCAGGGCGTCCTCGCGCTCGCCGGTGCGGGCCCGGCCCTCGGCCTTGCTCACGACCTTGCTGGTGACGGCGACGACGTCCCCGTCGGCGAGGTCGCAGTGCTCGCGCACCAGGGCGGCCAGGTCGTCCCCCTGGCGCACCTCGCCGACGCCGTCGGGCGCGACCACCTCGAGCCGCCCGCCGGACCGGCTCGCCGGCCCGGTCACCCGACCAGCTCGAGCGCGGCGACCGCCATCGCCGCGGTGGCGTCGGGGTCGGTCATCATCAGGGGCACGGCGCGGCACGCGATGCCGAGCGCCTCGACCTGCGGCACCAGCGCCGCGTCGGAGGAGTCCACGAGCCAGCCGTCGACCACACCGTCGCCGCTGCGGGCGCCGTAGTGACCGGCCACCCCGGCGGCGCTCACCTCGACGTCGATCGCGGTCAGCATCTGCTCGGCCATGCCCCGGACGTGGTGGCCGCCGACGATCGGGGACAGCCCGACCACCGGCGCCGTCGTCGCGCGCAGGGCGTCGCGGATGCCGGGCACGCCGAGGATGGTGCCGACCGAGACCACGGGGTTCGACGGCGGCAGCAGCACCACGTCGGCCTCCATGATCGCCTCGACCACGCCCGGGGCGGGGGAGGCCTCGTCCATGCCCACGAAGACCAGCCGCTCGGCGGGCACGTCGGCGCGCAGGCGGACCCAGTACTCCTGGAAGTGCACCACCCGCAGGCCCGATGGCGCCGTCGGGTCGGTGACCGCGACGTGCGTCTCGACCCGGTCGTCGGACATCGGCAGCAGACGGACGCCGGGTTGCCAGCGCCGGCAGAGCGCCTCGGTCACCGCGCTCAACGGGTAGCCGGCGTCGAGCATCTGGGTGCGGACCAGGTGGGTGGCGATGTCGCGGTCGCCGAGGCCGAACCAGGTCGGCTCCACGCCGTACGCCGCGAGCTCGTCCCTGGCGCTCCACGTCTCGTCGCGCCGGCCCCAGCCGCGCTCGAGGTCGATGCCGTCGCCGAGGGTGTACATGACGGTGTCGAGGTCGGGGCAGACCTTGAGCCCGTGCACCCAGATGTCGTCGGCGGTGTTGGCGACGACGGTCACATCCGGTCGATCCGCACCCGCGAGCTTGTCCGTGCGGATAGCGTGCAGGAGACCCTGCAGGAACCGTGCGCCGCCCATGCCTCCGGAGAGCACAGTGAGGGATCGCATGGGCCGATCCTGCCCGATCGGTCAGCCCGGATGGACCAGCGGGGGCATATATCAGACTTCGGCTTGACTTCCCCGGACGACAGGCATGTAATTCCCATAGTGTTCTTCACATCGCCACCGCGGGGTGGAAGAGCATCCGGTCCGGGGGACACGGACCGACAGTTCGGGTCGAAAGGGGAGTGCCGTGCGAGAGCTGTTTCTCCTCGACGGGGAAGCCGAGGAAATGGGATGGCAGGAGCGCGCCCTGTGCGCTCAGACCGATCCCGAAGCGTTCTTCCCTGAAAAGGGTGGTTCCACCAGGGAGGCCAAGAAGGTCTGCCTGACGTGTGAGGTGCGCAACGACTGCCTCGAGTACGCGCTCATGAACGACGAGCGCTTCGGGATCTGGGGCGGCCTGTCCGAGCGGGAGCGTCGGAAGCTGAAGAAGCGCGCGGTCTGACCGCGCGCCGACCGAGCAGGACGACCGGCCGGGGCTCCCGGTGCGGAAGGAGTGCAGGACGGGACCGCCCGATGGCGTGACACGGGCCGTCATCGGGGTCCTCGTCTGAACGTCCTCGTCTGAACGTCCTCGTCTGAACCGGGCACCCGCGATGCCGGGACCGAACCAGGCGGCGGCTAGGGTGTCTCGGCGTGACAGTCACCGCCCTCCTGGTCAGCCACGAGGGTGCGCGGTGGTTGCCGGCGGTGCTGGCTGGTCTTCGGGACCAGCAGCTCCCGCCGGACCGCATCCTCGCCGTCGACACCGGCAGCGGCCCCGACACCCTCGGTCTGCTCACCGACGCCCTCGGCCCCGACGCCGTCGCCACCTGCGACGGCCACTTCCCCGACGCCGTGCGCCAAGCGCTCGCGACGATCGACACGGAATGGGTCTGGATCCTCCACGACGACGCGAACCCCGACCCGGGTGCGTTGCGGGAGCTGGTGGCAGCCGCCGCGTCCCACGACGCCGACATCCTCGGCCCCAAGCTCAGGGAGTGGCCCTCGTTGCGCCGACTCCTCGAGCTCGGCGTGACCATCTCCGCCACCGGCCGCCGCGAGACCGGCCTCGAGCGCGGCGAGTACGACCAGGGCCAGCACGACGACATCCGTGAGGTGCTGGCGGTCAACACCGCCGGCATGCTGGTCCGCCGCGAGGTGCTCGAGCGGCTCGACGGCTTCGAGCCCGAGCTCCCGCTGTTCGCCACCGACATCGACTTCGGCTGGCGCGCCGCCCGGGCCGGCCACAAGACGATCGTGGTCCCGCAGGCCGTCGTGTTCCACGCCGAGGCCGGCCACCGCGGCCTGCGCCGCACCCGCCTCATGGGCCGCCGTACCCGCACCCACCGGGCCGAGCGGGAGGCCGCGCTGTTCGTGCTGCTCGCCAACGGGCGACGGCTCCCGTGGATGCTGGTCCGGCTCTTCTTCGGCAGCCTGGTCCGGGTCCTCGGCTTCCTGCTCGCGCGCCAGCCCGGCCACGCCGCCGACGAGCTGGTGGCGCTCGGCCACGTCTACACGCACCCGCTCCGGGTCCGCCGGGCCCGGCGCGCGCGGCGCGACGTCCACGGCGCCGAGCCGGTCGACGTACGACCGCTGCTGGCGCCGTGGTGGGTGCCCTACCGGCACGGGCTCGACTTCGTCGTCGACCTCGGCACCGCGGCCGCGATGGAGGGCCGCGACGCGGCCGAGCGGCGCCGCGCCCAGCGCCTCGCGGCGGCCGCGGCCGCCTCCGCCGGCTCGCACACCGGGCTCGCGGAGCACCACCCGGCCGGGCCGGACGACGCCGAGGAGCTGGCCGCCGACTCCGGCTGGCTGGTCCGGTTCGTCACCAGCCCGCTGGCGGTGGTCTCGGTCGTGCTGGTGCTGCTCGCGCTCTACGCCGCCCGCCAGGCCCTGCACCCGCTGGCCGGTGGGGCGCTCTCGCCGGCCCCCGACAGCACCTCGAACTGGTGGGACCTGGTGCTGCACGGCTGGCACCACCTCGGTCAGGGGACCGATGCCCCGGACCCCGGCTACCTGCTGCCGTTCTCGATCCTGTCGAGCCTCCCCTTCTTCTCGCCGAACGTGGTCGTCGGCGTCCTCTTCCTGCTGGCCGTGCCGGTCGCCGGATGGGGTGCCTGGCGCGTGGGCAAGGTGGTCGCCGAGCTCGGCTCGGGCCGCGAGGCCTCGCCGATGCTGGTCGGCTGGGCCGCCGCGACCTACGCCCTGGTGCCCGCGGTCAGCGGCGCCTGGGGCCAGGGCAGGTTCGGCGTGGTTGCCTCGGCCGCCCTGCTCCCGTGGCTGGCGCACGCCGCGCTGGGCTTCGTCGAGCCGTCGTCCGACCGCCGCTGGCGCGCGGGCTGGCGGTGTGGCCTGCTGCTGTCGTTGATCACGGCGTTCACCCCGGTCGCCTGGCTGTACTTCCTGCTGGCGGTGCTCGGTGTGGTCGCGGTCGGCATTCGCCTGGTCGGCGCGCCGATGCGCGAGCGCTCCGCCTGGGGCCCCCTCGCGGTCGCCCTCGCCGCCCCACCCGTGCTGCTGCTCCCGGGCACCCTCGGGGTGCTCGGCCACGACATCAGCGCGATCTTCCTCGAGGCCGGCCGCCTGGCCTCGACCCCCGGCCCGCTGGGCCTGCTCACCGGACGGTTCGACGACTACGCCGCCCCGGCCTGGATCGGCCTCACCCTGGTGGTGCCGGCGGTCCTCGCCCTGGCCCGGCGCCGCAGCCGGATCGCGGTGGTGATCTGCTGGGTCCTCATCGCGCTGGCGGCGGTGCTCGCGATGCTGCTCAGCCGGATCACGATCAACCTGCCCGCCGGCGACGCCCGGCCCGGCCTCGGCTTCCTGCTGCTGGTCATCCAGGGCGCGCTGGTCACCGCGGTGCTGGTGGCCGCGCACGGCGTCCGCGCCGAGCTGAGGGGGCAGCGGCTGTCCTGGCGGCAGCCGCTCGCGCTGGTGCTGACCGCCACGATCCTGGTCGCTCCGATCGCCGGCTGGGCCTGGTGGCTGGCCGGCCCCGACGACCAGCTGGACCGTCCCGCGGCGGGCGACGTGCCGGCGTACATGGACCAGGTGACGCGGTCCGCGCCGGGTCGCGGCGTCCTCGTCCTGGACGGCGACGTCGAGTCCGGACTCACCTGGTTCGTCCAGCGCGGTGACGGCACCACGCTCGGCGACGACGAGATCCTGGCCCTGACCGAGCCCGACACGGCCCTCGACCGCGACGTGGCTGCGCTGGTCTCGCAGCCCGAGCCCGACGTGGTCGGCCGCATGTCCGGGCACGGCATCGACTACATCGTGATGCCGGCACCGGTCGACCCGCAGGTGGCGGCCACGCTCGACGCCGCCAGCGGCATCACCCAGGCCAGTGCGGCCGACCGCGACACCCGCGCGTGGCAGTTCGACGAGGCGGCCCCGGCCGACGCGATCGACGGCGACGGTCCGTGGTGGCACGGGCCGCTGCTGACCCTGCAGGTGCTCGCGATCCTCGTCATCATCGTCCTGTGCGGCCCGACCAGGAGGGAGCTGCGATGAGCGCCACGCCGACCGGATCCGGTCGCCGGATCGCCGAGTCCGACACCGGCGGCCGACGGTTCGGACCACTGGTCGTGGCCGGCCTCGTCGCCATCCTGGTGACCATGGGCGCGCTGGCGCTCCAGGCGCCGGCCGCCGAGCAGATCCCCCCGCCGCCGGAGGCCCCGGCGCGCACCCCGCTGACCGTGGCCGACCTCGCGTGCCCGTCCGCCGACAGCAGCTCGGTGACCATCGGCAGCGACAGCCAGCAGGACGGCGAGGGCTCCGTGGGCGTGAGCACCGGCGGCTCCGACCCCGAGCCCGTCGAGCTGTCCGCCGGCGAGGCGACGCGAGCCCGTGCCTCCGGCGACCCGGTCGTCGTACGCGGCGAGGGGGCGCTGGCCCCCGGCCTGTTCGCGTCGCGGTACGCCGGCGCCGGCCGGGCCGCGGGCGAGTGCCCCGCTCCGACCGGGTCGACCTGGTTCGTCGGCGTGGGCTCCTCGGGCGTGCACGACTCCAGGCTGCAGCTCACCAACCCCGACGCGGGCCCGGCGGTCGCCGACCTGAGCCTCTGGAGCACCGACGGCCCGATGGAGGAGGTCCGCTCCCGCGGCCTGACCGTCCCCGGCGGTGACACCACCACGATCGACCTGAGCGACCTGGCCCCGCACCCGCGGGAGCTGGCGATGCAGGTGACGGTCTCGCGCGGGCGGGTGGCCGCGTCGGTGCTGGACGGTTACGCGATCCCCGGACAGAAGCCCACCGAGGACTGGCTGACCGCGTCGGCCGAGCCGGCCACGAAGCTCGCCGTGCCCGGCCTCTCGAAGGAAGCCGACGAGCGCACCCTGGTGCTGGCCAACCCGGGCGACACCGGCGGGCGCGTCAAGCTGCGGGTCACCGGCAAGCAGAGCACGTTCGCCCCGGCCGGGCTCGAGCCGATCGAGGTCCCCGCCGGTCAGGTCGTGGTCACCGACCTGACCGACCAGCTGGCCGGCGCCCTCAACGGGGAGGACACTGCGCTCGAGCTGACCTCGACCGTGCCGGTCACCGGGACGCTGCGCGACGTCGTGGACTCCGACCTGGTGCAGCTGCCGGCCGTGGCACCGGCCTCCGGCCGTACCGCGACCACGGCGCCGGAGAAGGGTGAGCGGACGCTGATGCTGACCACCGGGGCCGAGAAGGGCGGTGCCTTCGAGGTGACGTTCGTGGGTGCGACGAAGGGCGGCGACTGGCGGGGTCGGCTCAAGCCCGGCACCACCACGGTCGTCGAGGTGCCCGACGGGACCATCGCGGTCCTGGCGGACGGACCCGCGCCGTACGTCGGAGGCGTGCGCACCCGCTCCGGCGACGGCTCGTCGTTCCTCCCGCTCCGGACGCTCACCTACGACCGGATCCTGCCCAAGGTCGCGCCCGCCCTTCCCGACGAGTAGCGGCAGCAATTCCCCGGACGGCCGGGGAATCCATGCCCTGTCGGGGAATGCTTTCCCTGACCGGGCAGTGATTTCCCTGACCAGTCGCCGCCGAACGGTGCGAAATGGTGCCGCGAACCGTGCGCAATGGGGATGGGTCCGAGCAGGCCCGGCGCCATTTCGGACGGTTGGGCGGGTCAGTCGACGGGGGTCTCGGCGTCGTCGAAGGGGTGGTCGCGGATGTGCTCCTTGGCCGCGCGGTAGGCGCCCTGGATGTACTCCTCGAGCTTGTCGACCTCGACCCGCCACTGGCCGCGACCGCCGATCTTGATCGCCTCGAGCTCCTCGCGGCGGACGAGTGCGTAGACCTGCGCGACGGAGGTGTTGAGCACCTCCGCCACCTCCGCGAGCGTGAGGAACCGCTGGGCGCCGGGCATGGGGGCAACTCTGCCACTCCCGCGGCGCCTCGCGCGCCCCGCCACCCGGGACTGTGGAGAGACGCCCGTGGAACGAACCCCTGTGGAGGGAGCGGGTGACGGATCCCGCCCGTTGTGTCCATGATGACCCCCGTGAGCAGTGATCTCGGGACACTCGACGCTCCGCCCGCGCAGCGGGCCCGCACGCCCGGCTGGCGCGACCCCCGGCTGTGGCTGGGCGTCGCCCTGGTCGCTGCCTCGGTGCTGGTGGGCGCCCGTCTGGTCGGCGGCGCCGACGACACGGTCGAGGTCTGGTCGGCCGGCGGCGACCTCGCCGCCGGTCAGCCGGTCACCGAGGGCGACCTGGTCGCGCGTCGGGTCCGGTTTGCCGAGGCCGTCGACGTCGACCGCTACCTGCGCGTCGGCGACCCGCTCCCGGACGACGCCACCCTGACCCGGGCGGTCGGTGACGGCGAGCTGCTGCCCTCGGGAGCCCTGGGCTCGGCCGAGGAGGGGCTCACCGAGGTGCCGATCTGGGCGCCCGCCGAGGTGATCCCGGCCAGCGTCGAACCCGGGTCGCTGGTCGACGTCTGGGTGACGCCGACGCCCGGTGGTGGCGCGAGCGCGAAGGGCTCGGTGCTGGTCCTCGACGACGTCCTGGTGATCGCCGTACCCCGTGGCGAGGACTCCTTCGGTCCCGGCGGCAGCCGCCAGGTCCTCGTCGGGGTCGCCGACGGGGCGGCTCCCGAGGTGGGACAGGCGCTCGCCGCCGCCAAGGACGACCGCGTCGTCATCACCCGGCAGGGCTGAGGCGTGGAGAGGACGGGGGTCCTGGTCGTCGCGGCCGGCGCGGGCTGGGAGTCGGCGGCCCTGGCCGCGCTGGGCAGCCATCCGGGCATCGTGGTGCTCAAGCGGTGCGTCGACGTCACCGACCTGATGGCGACCGCGGCGACCGGCCAGGCCCAGGTGGCGGTGCTGTCGCTCGACGCACCCGGGCTCGACCCGGCGGCGGTCGACCACCTGCGCAGGCACGCGGTGGCGTCGGTGACCGTCGTCGCCGGCACCGACGATGCGGCAGCCCGGGTGGCCCGGCTCGGACCGGTCACGACCGTCGACGTCGGCAGCCTCGACCGCCTCCCGGACGCGGTGCTCGTCGCCGCCGGGCCCGGCGGGGACGACGAGCCGACCCGCACCGGCCCGCTGGCCGCCCGGGGCACCGGCCAGGTCGTCGCCGTCTGGGGACCCGGCGGCGCACCCGGCCGTACGACGGTCACGCTGGGCATCGCGGGCGAGCTCGCCCGCCGCGGCGTCGACCCGCTGGTCGTGGACGCCGACCCGTGGGGCGGCGCGGTCGGCCAGCACCTCGGCGTCCTCGACGAGGTGGCCGGGCTGCTCGCCTGCGCCCGGCTGGCACCGGAGACCGAGCTGCCAGGCCGGTTCCTCGGGCTGCAGCGCCGGGTCGCGGGCCTCCGCGTGGTCACCGGGCTGCCGCGTCCCGACCGCTGGGTCGAGGTCCGTGAAGGCACCGTCGACGCGGTCCTCGGGCTCGGCCGCCGTCAGGGCGACGTGCTCGTCGACACCGGCTTCACCCTCGAGCACGACCCCACCGACGCGTACGCCGGACGGGCCGGCCGCAATGCGATGACCCTCGAGGCGCTGGCGGCCGCGGACACCGTCGTCGTCGTCGGCAGCGCGGACCCGGTCGGCCTCTCCCGGCTGGCCCGGGCCCTGGTCGAGCTGGCCGAGCACGCCGGTGGTCGGCCGGCGGTCGTCGTGGTCAACCGGATGCGCGCCTCGCTCGGCTGGGCCGAGGCGGAGGTGGCCAGCATGGTCCGCGACTTCGGCTCCGTCGCCGCCCTGCACTTCCTGCCCGAGGACCGGGCCGCGGTGGACCGGGCGATGGTGGCCGGCCGCACCCTGGCCGAGGGCGGCGAGTCGGCCCTGACCCGGGCGTTCGGTCGGCTGGTCGACGACCTCGTGCCGCGCTCCGCGACCCCGACGAAGCGGGGGCTGCTCAGGCGCCGAACAGCAGGTAGAGCCCGCCGATCGTGAAGCCCACCATCACCACCAGCAGCGAGAGCTGACCGGTCAGCTGGTGCCGCTTCGGCAGCAGCTTGACCGCCCGGTCGTGCGCCGCGATCACCGCGACCACGTGACCGGTGATCACGCCGCCGACCTTGGTCAGCGCCAGGAAGGTCGGGTGGTTGGACAGCCAGTAGTTCACCGCCCGGTTGCCGGTGCCGAGCAAGTTGGCGCCGGTGCTGAACGGGTCGCTGAGGTAGATCACGGTCTGCTGGCCCACCTCGACGAGGTAGCTGAGGTAGTGGGCCACGACGTAGCCCACGATGATCGGCACCAGCGAGTGCGCGAACTGCCCGGGCAGGCTGAGCCGGTGGTGGTCGTCGTGGATGCCGGTCATCATCGTGGCCGCGCCGAACAGGATCCCGACCGCGAGCACGAAGCCCAGGAGGGCGGCGAGGTTCAGCCAGTCGGTGTCGATGTCGGTCGACTGGATGGTCGTCAGCCAGGTCGAGGAGTCCTTGAACGAGTCGAACGCCGTGCTGCCCAGCAGCACCGAGCAGACCGCCAGCAGGCCGGGTCGGACCGGGGTGAGGTCGAGGTTGGCGAGCGGAGAGCGCACGACGAGGTTCCCGTCGCCGTCGCGGCCCCAGACCGAGAGCCGCGAGACCAGCGTGGAGTACACCTCGAACGGGTCGGCGTTCTCGAAGAACCGGTTGCCGAACACGGCACCACCGATCAACATCACCCCGACGTACGCCGCGCACCACAGGCGGGCGGGCCCGAGCTCGGTGCTGAAGGGGTACACGAGCTCGAACCAGACGAACGCGAACAGGCCGACGGCCGCCGGCCAGTGGCCGAGCCACCGGGGGTAGTCGCGCAGCCCGACCTCCGGATCGGACCCGGAGAGCTTCGCGAGCAGCAGGTTGATCGTGCGGACCGGGCTGATCGCCTTGTAGAACGGGCCGAAGAACAGCGACATCGGGACGATGCCGACCCAGAGCAGGACGAAGAACACCCCGAAGAACGGGTTGATCAGCAGGTCCTTGCCGAACACGGCCGCGGCCGCGACGTACAGGAAGAACGCGAAGCCGAGCACCCGCAGCAGCGGCGCGAACCAGGGCCCGTCGACCATGTCGGCCACCCAGCCGGGCGCCGGGCGCGGCCGTCGGTCGCCGGTGTTGAAGCGCGGGGTGCGCCAGGCGAGGGCGAGGACGGTGAAGGAGACGGCCAGGGCGGCGCAGGCGCCGGCGATGGCGTACTCGGCGGGGATAGGGAGGTCCTTGGCCCCGCCGATCCCGTGCGCGAACAACCTCAAGTCAGCGGACCTCGACCTGGACCACGACCTTGTCGAGGTGGTGCGACTCGATGTCCACGATCCCCGGCTGGTCGAAGGTCACCTGGTGGGTGGAGGTGCCGGCGTCGTAGGCGACCTCCTGCTCCGGGGTGGAGTGCACGTGCAGCTCGCCGGGCTTGTCCGCGGTGATGTCCAGCGTCAGCGGCTCGCCCACCTCGGCGTCGATCCGCTCGCCGTTGGGCGTCACCGAGTCGCCGGAGAACGTGATGTCCACCACGGTGCCCTGGGGCTCGGCGCTCGGCGAGCCGGTGCCACCGTCGGTCGGCGTCGACTCCTGCGAGGTCGCCGGGTCGGCGGGGGAGGAGTCGTCCTCCGCGCTCGCACAACCGGCGAGCAGCGCTCCGGTCAGGACGATCAGGGCAGCGGCGGGGGCGACCCACCTGCGGCGACGCGGCACGACGTACTCCTCGGACACGGTTCGATCGAGACGGGGACCCACCCGCACCCGGGCCGGGTCTCTGCCAGAATCCCATGCAGGGCAAGGAGATGACCACCGGGGCCGGACGGTGGTCGTGGGAGCGCTCGACGACCGGTCGCGGACACAGGAGTGAGCATGAGTGAGCGGCTGCGGCCGCGGGACCTGGCGTTCCTGGCCAGCGAGTCCTCCTCGGCCCCGATGCACAACGCGACCCTGGAGGTCTTCGACCCGGGCGACTCCGGGTTCGACTACGCGCGCCTGACCGAGCTGATCGCGGACCGGATCGCGTTCGTCCCGCGCTACCGGCAGCGGATCCAGCAGGTCCCGGGCCGGATCGCCAACCCCGTGTGGGTGGACGACGCGCGCTTCGACCTGAGCTTCCACGTACGCCGGTCCGGGCTGCCCCGGCCCGGCACCATCGAGCAGCTGCGCGAGCTGGTGGGCCGGATCATGTCGCGGCCGCTCGACCTGAGCCGCCCGCTGTGGGAGGTCTACTTCATCGAGGGCCTCTCCGAGGGCCGGGTCGCGATCCTGTCGAAGTCGCACCAGGTCCTCGTCGACGGGGTCGAGACCGTCGACCTCGGGCAGGTGCTCCTCGACACCACGCCCCAGGCCAAGGACCTCGACGCCGACGACTGGATGCCGCGCCGCCCGCCGACGGCAACCGGGCTGGCCGTCGACGCGGTGGTCGAGAGCGTCCGCGACCCGCACACCCTGGCCGCGACCACGCGCAGCCGCGCCGAGTCGCTGCTTCGCGGTGCGTCCGCGACCCGGGACCGGGTAGGCCAGGTGGTCAACGCGCTGGCCAACCGCCGCCCCCACCCCGAGTCGCCGCTGTCGGCCCACCTGTCCGAGCAGCGCCGGTTCGTGACCGTGCGCACCGACCTCGAGGACTACCGCCGGGTCCGGGCCGTGCACGGCGGCTCGGTCAACGACGTCGTCCTGGCCACGGTCACCGGCGCGCTCCGGGCCTGGCTGATGGCGCGCGGCACGCCGTCGTCGGGGATGAGGCAGCTCAAGGCGATGGTGCCGATGTCGGTGATCGACGACGACCTCGAGGCGACCTCGCTGGGAACCCAGATCACCGGCCACCTGGTGGCGCTCCCGATCGGCGAGGCCAGCCCGGTGGTCCGGCTGCACCAGGTCTCCTACGCGTTCCAGGCGCACAGCGAGACCGGCCGTGCGGTGGCTGCCAACCGGCTGGCCGGCATCGCGGGCTTCGCGCCGACCACGTTCCACGCGCTGGGCACCCGGGTCGCCGCCGACGAGGTGCGCCGCGGCTTCCACGTCGCGGTGACCAACGTGCCCGGCCCGCAGTTCCCGCTGTACGCCGCCGGGGCGCGGATGCTCGAGACCTATCCGGTGCAGCCGCTGCTGCCGGGCCAGGCGCTGGCGATCGGCATCACGTCGTACGACGGCGGGGTCTACTACGGCCTGACCGCCGACCGCGACGCGCTGCCCGACGTACAGCTGCTCGGCCAGTGTGTGACCGAGGCGCTCGAGGAGCTCGTCGACAGCTCCAGCGAGTCCCGGCCGCGGGCGCCTCGTGGGCGCCGGAAGCCGGTGAAGAAGTGAGCACCCGGGTCTACGTCCCCACCACCCTCGACCGGCTCGCGGCGTACGTCGAGGCGGGGCGGGTGCCCGCCGCCGACGAGCGGCTGGTCGCGCCGGGGGACGACGAGGAGGCGGAGTACGACGCGCTGATGGCGGCCGCGGACGATGCGGCGCTGCTCCTCGACGGCCCGGGGCGCCGGGTGGTGCTGGTCGCGGAGGTCGCCGACACGGACGGTGACCTGCCTCGCAAGCGCTGGGTGTCGGTGCACGCGGACACCGAGGACGACCCCGACCCGGAGGCCGACCTGGCCTGGTTCGCGACCCAGGAGATCCCCGACCTGCTCGACGGGCGGTCCGGTCGCTAGTCTCGGCCGCATGGACGCGATCACCTTTCCTCCGGCTCCGGTCAACGAGCCGAACCTGACCTATGCCCCGGGCAGCCCCGAGCGGGCCGCGCTGGTGACGGAGATCGAGAAGCTCGAAGCCACGCAGCACGACCTCACCGGCACCATCGGTGGCGCGAAGAAGATGGGCGGCGGCGCCGAGATCCAGGTGGTCCAGCCGCACGACCACCAGCACGTGCTCGGGGTGCTCAAGAACAGCACGGTGGCGGACGCGAAGGAAGCGGTCGCGGCCGCGACCGAGGCGGCGCCGGCCTGGCGTTCGCTGGCCTTCGACGAGCGCTGCGCGGTCCTGCTCAAGGCCGCGGACCTGCTGGCCGGACCGTGGCGGCAGCGGATCAACGCGGCCACGATGCTGGGCCAGTCGAAGACCGCGTTCCAGGCCGAGATCGACTCCGCGTGCGAGCTGATCGACTTCTGGCGGTTCAACGTCCACTACGCCAAGCAGATCCTCACCGACCAGCCGATCGCGAACAGCCCGGGCATCTGGAACCGCACCGACCACCGGCCGCTCGAGGGCTTCGTCTACGCGATCACGCCGTTCAACTTCACCGCGATCGCGGGCAACCTGCCGACGGCGCCGGCGCTGATGGGCAACACGGTGATCTGGAAGCCGTCGCCGACCCAGCAGCTCGCCGCGCACCTGACCATGGAGCTGCTGGAGGAGGCCGGCATGCCGCCCGGCGTCATCAACATGCTCCCCGGTGACGGCCTCGACGTGTCCAAGGTCGCGCTGGCGCACCCCGACCTGGCCGGCATCCACTTCACCGGCTCCACCCCGACCTTCCAGCACCTGTGGAGCACCGTCGGCCAGAACATCGCGAAGTACCGCTCCTACCCCCGCATCGTCGGCGAGACCGGCGGCAAGGACTTCGTGGTCGCGCACCCCTCGGCCGACCCGGACGTGACCCGGGTGGCGCTGCTGCGCGGTGCGTTCGAGTTCCAGGGCCAGAAGTGCTCCGCCGCGTCGCGGGCGTACGTCGCGAAGTCGGTGTGGCGGAAGATGAAGGACCGCTTCCTCGCCGACGTCGACGGCCTCGCCATGGGCGACGTCACCGACCTGTCCAACTTCATGGGCGCGGTCATCGACGACCGGGCGTTCGCAAAGCACAAGTCCGCGATCACCCGCGCCAAGCGCAACAAGAACCTCTCGATCGTGGCCGGTGGCCAGCTCGACGACTCGGTCGGCTACTTCGTCCGCCCGACCGTCGTGGAGTCGACGGACCCGACCGACCAGATGTTCTCCACCGAGTACTTCGGCCCGATCCTCGCGGTCTACGTCTACGACGACGCCGACTTCGGATCAGTCGTGGGGCAGATGGAGTCGTTCGCGCCGTACGCCCTGACCGGCGCGATCATCGCCCAGGACCGGCAGGCGATCGCCTGGGCGCGCCAGGAGCTGCGGTTCGCGGCCGGCAACTTCTACATCAACGACAAGCCGACCGGCGCGGTCGTCGGGCAGCAGCCGTTCGGCGGCGCCCGCGCGTCCGGCACCAACGACAAGGCCGGCGCCGCGGTCAACCTGCTGCGCTGGACCTCGCCCCGGTCGATCAAGGAGACCTTCGTCCCGCCGAAGGACCACCGCTACCCGTACATGGACACCGGCTCGGGGAGCGGCGACCTCACACCGTCCGAGTAGCCCGTGCCTGTTCCGCTCCCGCTGCACCTCGGCGGGCTGCACCCGTTCGAGCAGCTGCTGGTGCTGGCGATCGCGTTCGGTCCGTTCGTGGTGCTGTGCGTGGTCGTCTGGTTCCGCCGGCGACAGGACCTGGCCGACGAGCGGGCCGCCGCCGCGGTCGACCCGGACCCGCCGCTGGACAAGGAGTAGCCGAGAGGCAAGAACTGGCCGCTGGTGCGGGTCAGGCGCGGTCGTAGCGCCGGGCCAGCGTCCGCAGGTGGTCGCGGAGCGCGGCCGGCTCGTCCACCGAGAAGTCCAGTCCCAGCATCCCGATCCAGACCGCGACGACCTCGAGGCTGTCGCCGCCGGTGACCAGGACCGACTCGGTGTCGGAGACCGCCTCGACCGTGCCGACCGCGGGGTTGATCCGGTCCAGCACCTCGTCTGCCGGGGCGTGGACGCGGATCCGGGCGTGGACGGCCCAGCCGGTGCGCGCGACCTCGCGGACCACGAACGCCGTGAGGTCGCCCGGGAACGGCAGTGGGGTGAACCGGCGTCCGCCGGGGACACGGAGGTGCAGCCAGTCGACGCGGTACGGCGCCCAGGCGCCGGAGGCCGGGTCCCGGCCGACGAGGTACCACCGCCGCTGCCAGCCCACCAGGTGGTAGGGCTCGACCTCGCAGCGGTCCTCCCCGTAGAACGCACGCAGACCCCGGTGGTCGCGGATGGCCGCCGCGATCTCGTTGAGCACCTCGGCGTCGACCACCGGGTCCTCGACGTTGGACTCGGTGTTGACCGGTCCGGCGCTGGTCGCCTGGCGCAGCGCGGTCAGCCGCTGGCGCAGGTGGTCGGGCAGCACCTGCTCGAGCTTGGTGAGCGCCCGGCCGCCCGACTCCTCGAACCCGCCGATGCCGGTCGCGGCGCGCAGGCCGACCACGACCGCGACCGCCTCGTCCTCGTCGAGGAGCAGCGGTGGCAGCTTGGCGCCGACGCCGAGACGGTAGCGGCCCCCGGGACCGCGACCGGCGTCGACCGGGTAGCCGAGCTCGCGGAGGCGGGTCACGTCGTTGCGCACGGTCCGGTCGGTCACGCCGAAACGTTCCGCGAGCTCGGCCGCGGACCAGTCGGGCCGGGACTGCAGCAGGCCGAGGAGGGCCAGCATCCGGGCCGAGGTCTCGCGCATGCCGCCTCCGAACACGGATCGAGGAAGCTGTCTGACCGTTCAGAATACCGGAAGTTGTCCTTCCGGCACTCCTCCTACCGTCGACGTACCAGGTCACACCGAACGAGGAGCACACGATGACCACCGCGACCACCACCGAGATCCGTCCCTTCCACCCGCACTTCCCCCAGGCCGACCTCGACGACCTGCGCGAGCGGCTCGAGCGCACCCGCTTCGCGCCGGCCGCGCCCGGCGACTCCTGGGACTACGGGACGCCGCAGTCCTACCTGCGCGACATGGTCGAGCGCTGGAAGCAGCTCGACTGGCGCGAGGTCGAGGCCCGGCTCGACGCCTTCCCGAACCACCTGACGGAGATCGAGGGCCAGACCGTCCACTTCCTGCACGTCCGCTCCGAGGTCGAGGGCGCCCGGCCGCTGCTGCTCGCGCACACCTATCCCGGATCGGTCCTCGACTTCCTCGACATGATCGAGCCGCTGACGAACCCGGTCGCCCACGGCGGCCGCGAGGAGGACGCGTTCCACGTCGTGGTGCCGTCGATGCCCGGCTTCGGCTTCTCGACGCCGGTCGCGGACGGTCCGTGGACGATGGCCCGGGTGGCGCGGACGTACGACGCGCTGATGCGCCGGCTCGGCTACGACGGCTACGGCACGCACGGGAGCGACGGCGGCGCGCTGGTCTCGCGGGAGCTCGCCGTGCTGGACCCCGAGGGCTTCCTCGGCGCCCACGTGCTGCAGCTGTTCTCGTTCCCCACCGGCGCGCCCGGCGAGATGGACGGCTTCGGGGAGAAGGAGTACGCCGCGCTCGCCCACCTCCAGTGGTTCCAGAGCGTCGGCGGCTACAACGCGATGAACGGCACCCGCCCGCAGACGGTGGCGGCCGGGCTCGCCGACTCCCCGGTGGCGGTGCTCGCCTACAGCGAGCTGTTCGAGAGCTTCGGCAACGGCACCAGCCTGGTGTCGCCGGACCAGGTGCTGGCGCAGGCCACCCTGTACTGGCTCACGAACACCTACGCGACGGCGGCGCGCTACCACTACGAGGAGCAGCACGCCGGCGCCGAGCCCGTGGTCAGCCAGGGCCGGATCGGGGTGGCTGTCTTCAAGGACGACTTCCAGACCATCCGGGCCTTCGCCGAGCGGGACAACGCGAACATCGAGCACTGGTCGGAGCTCCCGCGCGGCGGCCACTATGCGTCGCTCGAGGTGCCCGAGGACGTGGTCGCCGACCTCCGGTCGTTCTTCGCCGGAAGCCGCTGACCACGACGCAGCACCGCCGAGCGGCCAGCCCTTGCGGGACCAGTGGCCAGGTCTTGCGCAAGCGCTGGCCACTCGGCGCGCACGACCTGGCCGCTGGAGTCAGCTGCCCTCGTGGGGGACCAGGACCCACGTCTTGTCCGCCCAGGCGGCCGCGCAGGTGTTCTCCGCCACCGTCCCGCGCATGCCGGTGGTGCCGGGGTCGACCTGCTCCAGCCCGCTCCAGACGAGGCGGTCTCCCGCGCTGCAGGCGCTGGAGTCCGCGGAGCTGGTCAGCGTGAGGCCCCTGCCGCGCAGCGACCACTGGCCACGGTCGACCGGCTCACCGGACTCGTCGATCACGGAGTAGGAGCCGTCGGGGTCGATCTCCAGCACGTGCCCACCACGTTCGGCCACCCAGACGCCGTACAGGGACCCCGGCAGGCCCGTCGCCGGCCCCCAGCCGGGCTCAGCGGAGAAACCGAGGTCCTCCAGGCCCTTCGACGGCGCGACCTGCTCCAGGACCCACCGCGCGTCCCGCATCTGGGAGCAGCTGCCCGTTCCCGGCTGGGTGTGCACGACGTGCGCGAAGCCGGGCTCCGGGAGGGAGGCGCGCATGGCGAAGGTCTGTCCGGCACAGCCGGCGCGTCCCCCGGAGACGTGCACCGTGACCAGGTCGCCCTCGATCTCGTACCTGCCCTCGACGGCCGGGTCGTCGAACAGGCGACCCCGGTCGTCGGACGCAACGTAGTCGGGGGCCGAGAACCGCAGGTGGACGACGCCGTCGTCCACTCGCCAGACCCCCTGGAGGAGGTCGGGCGTCGGCGCGTCCCCTGCGAGGAAGTCCGCGTTCACGTCGACGGAGGGCGACGGCGCCGGCGCGGGACCCGCCGGCGGGGCCGACCTGTCGTCGCCCAGCGTCCGGTAGACGCCGACCCCCACGATCGGGAGCACCACCGCGGCAGCCGCGACGGCGGCGAGGGTACGGCGACGGCCGAGCCTCCGCTGCGTGTCGAGCCGCTCGTCCACGGCGTTGCTTGCATTCCTCAGGTCTTGCTCGGTCACCACGACACCTCGTGTCACTGCCGCGATGTCCCGCGCGAGTCGCTCTTCGATGCTGCTCATCGGGTCACCTCGATCCGCTGCTGCAGGGCCTGCAATCCGCGATGGGTGTGGGCCTTGACCGACCCCTCGCTGATCGTCGCCGTACCCACGACCGGCAGCGGTTGAGCACCGCGGAACGGAGGTACGCCTCGGCGGCCTCCGGGTCTCGCAGTGAGGACCACTGGCGGTGCAGGGAGACGAAGGCGTCCTGGACGGCGTCCTCGGCGGCCTCGCGACTGCCCAGCATGACGACACCGAGACGGAGGAGCGCGGCGTAGTGACGGCGGAACAGCACGTCGACGAGCTCGACACGGGTCGCCGGCGTCGCCGTCCCGCACCCGCCGTCGGCACGCCCCTCACCACCCATCGGCAGCATCTCCTCCGGCACGGAGCTCGTCATGCCCGAGAGTCGTTCGACCGCGTCTCAGGTTGACACACGTGCCGGGGTTCTGGACCAGTTGGCCAGATCCGTCGGGAGGGGTCAGCGGCCGCCGGCGAGCCAGTCGTTGCCGACCCGGCCCTGCAGCTTGAGCAGGTTGCCCAGCACCTGACCGATCAGCTTCTCGACCTTGCCGCCGATCAGCGGGATGCCGACGTGGATGTCGGTGTCGACGGTCTGGACCGTGGCGTCGCCCTCGGACCGCAGGGAGACGATGCCGCCGATCACGCCCGGGGTGCCCGGGATCGTGATGTCGAGGGCGCCCTCGTCCGGCTCGGCCCAGGTCTCCTCCTGGCGGATGGTGTACTCGTCGCCGAGGAACTTGCGGGCCAACCCGGGCAGGTCCCGGGAGGACTGCTGGGTCTCGACCACCGCGGCGAAGCCGTCGGGGCCGTTCGGGGTGACCGAGACGTCGTAGGAGTCGGCTCCCGCCTCGGCGGCGACCTTCTCGCGGAACGCCGCGTCGCCCAGCATCGCGTAGACCTGCTCGAGCGGTGCCTCGAAACGGATCTCCTTGTGGAACTTCAGGCTCATGCGTGCTCCTCCAGCCAGCGCCGACCGACCTCGTTCTCGGTCCTCAGGGACTTCAGCAGCTTGTCTCCCACCAGTCCCTCGATCTTGCCACCCACGAGGGGGATCCCGACGGTGATCTCGAGGACGACGCGCTCGACGACGCCGGAGCCGTCCTCCTCGACGGTCGCGGTGCCGCTGATCTGCCCGGGCTTGCCGGGGATGCTGACGTCGATGTCGCCTCGGGTGGGGCTGCCCCACGACTCCTGCTGCACGATGCGGATCTCGTCGCCGACGAACGTCCTGGCGAAGCCCGGGATCCGGTCGCCGGACTGGGTCTGGTCGACGGTCACCGCGGTCCCGTCGACGGTGACGGTACGGCGCACCATGTCGCGCTGCGCATCGCAGACCGCCTCCCGGAACGCGGGCGTCATCAGCATCGCGGAGACCTGGTCGGCGGTCGCCCCGGGATAGGTCAGGTCGTGGGAGATGCGCTTCATGGCGGTCATCATGGCCGATGCCCGGAGGGGTGGCTAATGTCCGGGCCATGGGAGAGACGAACAGCCACGGCGACACGGCGGCACCGGACCTGCACTTCGGCGAGCAGGGCGCGCAGCTGACCTACGGGTCATACCTGCGTCTCGGGCAGCTGCTCGACGCGCAGCACCTCGAGTCGGACCCGCCGGCCCACGACGAGCTGCTGTTCATCACCATCCACCAGGTCTACGAGCTGTGGTTCCAGCAGCTCCTGCACGAGGCCACCAACGCCCGACAGGCGATGCACGACGGCAGGCTGTGGTGGGCACAGCACCTGCTGAACCGGATGCACGTGATCGAGCGGGTGCTGGTCCAGCAGATCGACGTGCTGGAGACGATGACCCCGCAGGACTTCCTCGAGTTCCGGCAGCGGCTCGCCCCGGCCTCCGGCTTCCAGTCGGTCCAGTTCCGCGAGCTGGAGTTCCTCTCCGGCGCCAAGGACCCGTCGTACGTCGACCGGTTCCGCGGGCTGACCGACGCCGAGAAGGCCCGGCTGGCCATGCGGCTGGAGGAGCCGACGCTGTGGGACGCCTTCCGTGGCGTGCTCGTCGACCAGGGACTCGCGGCCGCGGACGACGACGAGATCCGCGCCAGCCTGCGCACCGCGGCGCACGACCGGTCGTCGTACCCCGAGGTGTGGGCGCTGGCCGAGGCGCTGCTCCAGCACGACGAGCTGGCGGCCGCCTGGCGGGCCCGTCACGTGGTCATGGTGGAGCGGATGATCGGCTCCAAGACCGGCACCGGGGGGTCCTCCGGCGCGGCCTACCTGGCCAGTCGGTTGCCGCTGCGCTACTACCCCTTGCTGTGGGAGCTGCGCTCGCTGCTCTGAGGTCCCCGGGGCGGCCGGTCCGGACCCCGTGCGCGACCCGCCCGGGCCCGAGTTGTCGGGGTCACATCGGCGGTCATAGTGTCGGGTTGTGTCGAACACCCTCGATGACAGCAAGTCCGAGCTGATCGCGAAGGCCATCGAGCTGGCCGTGCATCGCAAGGGCACCGGCGGGCCCCCCGCCGAGGTGGTGCCCGGCCTCCTCAAGGCCTACTACCGCCACGTCGCCCCCGAGGACGTCTGCGACCGCTCCGAGGTCGACCTCTACGGCGCGCTGGCGCACCACTACAAGCTCGCCGCGAACCGCCCGCAGGGCACCGCCCAGGTCCGGGTGTTCACACCCACCGTCGCCGAGCACGGCTGGTCCGCCAACGCGCACTCGGTGGTCGAGGTGGTCACCGACGACATGCCGTTCCTGGTCGACTCGATCACGATGGAGCTGGCCGCGCAGCAGCGCAACATCCACGTGATCGTGCACCCGCAGTTCGAGGTGCGCCGCGACATCACCGGTGGTCTGGAGGACGTCCGCGCCGCCGACGACACCGTCGCCGAGACCGACGAGGCGGTGATCCGCGAGTCCTGGATGCACGTCGAGATCGACCGGATCCCCGAGCACGAGGACGTCACCGCGATCGAGGCGTCCCTGCAGAACGTCCTGCGCGACGTGCGCGAGGCGGTCGAGGACTGGCAGCGCATGCACGCGGCGATCCGTCACATCGTCGACGAGCTCGCCACCAGCCCGCCGCCGCTGCCGGTGGAGGAGATCGAGCAGGGGCGGGCCCTGCTCGAGTGGCTGGCCGACGACCACTTCACCTTCCTCGGCTGCCGCGAGTACCGCCTCGAGAGGCAGGGCGACGACGAGGTGCTGCGCGCGATCCCCGGTACCGGGCTCGGCATCCTCCGCGCCGACCAGGACATGTCGGCGTCGTTCGGCAAGCTGCCCGAGCTGGTCAAGGCGAAGGCCCGCGAGAAGAAGCTGCTGGTGCTGGCCAAGGCGAACTCCCGGGCCACGGTCCACCGGCCCGCGTACCTCGACTACGTCGGGGTGAAGCAGTTCGACGAGAGCGGCGAGGTGGTCGGCGAGCGCCGGTTCCTCGGCCTGTTCTCCAGCGCGGCGTACACCGAGTCCGTCAACCGGATCCCGATGCTGCGGGAGAAGGCGGCCGACGTGATGGCCAGGGTCGGCTTCGACCCGCACAGCCACGCCGGCAAGGCGCTGATGGACACGCTCGAGAACTACCCGCGCGACGAGCTGTTCCAGACTCCGGTCGAGGAGCTGGCACCGATCGCCGAGGCCGTCATGTACACCCGCGAGCGGCGCCAGCTCCGGCTTTTCGTGCGCCGCGACACCTACGGCCGCTACCTCTCGTGCCTGGTCTACCTCCCGCGCGACCGCTACAACACGACGGTCCGCGAGCGCATCGCCGCGATCCTCAAGGAGCGGCTGGGCGGCGAGTCGGTCGAGTTCACCGCGCGGGTCAGCGAGTCCAACATGGCCCGCCTGCACTTCGTGGTGCGCCCGCCCAAGGGCGAGCTGCTCGGCGACGTCGACGTCCCGGACCTCGAGCGGCGGCTGGTCGACGCGGCCCGCTCCTGGCAGGACGACTTCACCGCGGCGGTCACCTCGGAGTACGGCGAGGAGGCCGGCTCGCGGCTCGGCCGGATGTACGTCAACTCCTTCCCGGAGGCCTACAAGGAGGACTTCTCCGCACGCACCGGCTCGGTCGACCTCGGGCGGCTGGAGTCGATCAGCGGGGGCGACGGGATCGACCTGTCGATGTACGAGCAGATGGACGCCGGCCGCGGCGAGGCCCGCCTCAAGGTGTTCCGGATCGGCTCGCCGCTGTCGCTGAGCCAGGTGCTGCCGATGCTCAGCTCGATGGGGGTCGAGGTCGTCGACGAGCGGCCCTACCAGCTCGAGGACCTGCCGCGACCGTCGTACATCTACGAGTTCGGGCTGCGCTACGGCCGCGCCCTGCCGTCCGGAGCACGCGAGCTGTTCCAGGACGCGCTGCTGGCGGTCTGGGACGGCCACAACGAGATCGACGGGTTCAACGCGCTGGTGCTCGCGGCCGGGCTGACCTGGCGCCAGGCGACCGTGCTGCGGGCGTACGCCAAGTACATGCGCCAGGGCGGCACGCCGTTCGCGCAGGACTACATCGAGCACGCGCTCCGCAACAACGTCGACATCACCCGGCTGCTGGTGCAGCTGTTCGAGGCGCGGTACGCACCCGGCCGCGACAACCTCGCGTCCGACGCGGACGCGAGGCTCGGCAAGGTCCGCGAGATCGAGGAACGGCTCGGTCGGGCGCTCGACGACGTGGCCAGCCTCGACCACGACCGCATCCTGCGTTCCTACCTGACCCACATCCGGGCCACGCTGCGCACCAACTACTTCCAGACCTCCGCCGACGGCGGCACCAAGCCCTACATCTCGTTCAAGCTGGAGCCGTCCGCGATCCCGGAGCTCCCCGAACCGCGGCCGAAGTACGAGATCTTCGTCTACTCCCCGCGGGTCGAGGGCGTGCACCTGCGGTTCGGCCCGGTGGCCCGCGGCGGCCTGCGCTGGTCCGACCGCCGTGACGACTTCCGCACCGAGGTGCTGGGCCTGGTCAAGGCGCAGATGGTCAAGAACACCGTCATCGTCCCGGTCGGGTCGAAGGGCGGCTTCTTCGCCAAGAACCTGCCCGACCCGTCCAACCGCGACGCGTGGCTGGCCGAGGGCATCGAGTGCTACAAGACCTTCATCTCCGGCCTGCTCGACATCACCGACAACCTGCGCGACGGCCGGACGGTGCCGCCGAAGGACGTGGTCCGCCACGACGGCGACGACTCCTACCTCGTGGTCGCCGCCGACAAGGGCACCGCGACGTTCTCCGACATCGCCAACGGCGTGGCCCAGGACTACGGCTTCTGGCTCGGCGACGCGTTCGCCTCCGGTGGGTCGGTCGGCTACGACCACAAGGCGATGGGCATCACCGCCCGCGGCGCCTGGGTGTCGGTGCAGCGCCACTTCCGAGAGATGGGCATCGACTGCCAGGCCGAGGACCACACCTGCGTGGGCATCGGCGACATGTCCGGAGACGTCTTCGGCAACGGGCTGCTGTGCTCCGAGCACACCCGGCTGGTGGCCGCGTTCGACCACCGCGACATCTTCCTCGACCCGACGCCCGACGCCGCGTCGTCGTACGCCGAGCGCCGGCGGCTCTTCGACCTGCCCCGCTCGTCGTGGCAGGACTACGACAAGGGCCTGATCTCCGAGGGCGGCGGCATCTTCTCCCGCGGCCTGAAGTCGATCCCGATCACGCCGCAGGTCGCCGAGGCGCTCGACATCGACGCGTCGATCACCTCGATGACCCCGGCCGAGCTGATGAAGGCGATCCTGCTGGCGCCCGTCGACCTGCTCTGGAACGGCGGCATCGGCACCTACGTGAAGTCGCGCGGGGAGAGCCAGGCGGAGGCCGGGGACAAGGCCAACGACGCGATCCGGGTCAACGGCGAGGACCTGCGGGTGCAGTGCGTGGGCGAGGGCGGCAACCTCGGGTTCACGCAGCGCGGCCGGATCGAGTACGCCGCCGAGGGCGGCCGGATCAACACCGACTTCATCGACAACTCGGCCGGCGTGGACACCTCCGACCACGAGGTGAACATCAAGATCCTGCTGGACCGGGTCGTCACCGACGGCGACCTCACCGCCAAGCAGCGCAACCAGCTGCTGGCGTCGATGACCGACGAGGTCGGCGAGCTGGTGCTCCGCGACAACTACGAGCAGAACCTCGCCCTGGCCAACGCCGCCGCCAACGCCACCGGGCTGCTGCACGTGCACGAGGACTGGATGAAGCAGCTCGAGCGCGACGGTGTGATCAACCGCGAGCTCGAGGCGCTGCCGACGACCCGGGAGGTACGCCGTCGGCTCGACCGGGGCGGGTCCCTCACGGTCCCCGAGCTGTCGGTGCTGATGGCATGGACCAAGATCGTGCTCGCCGACGAGCTGCTCGACTCCGACCTGCCGGACGACCCGTTCCTGCGCACCGACCTGTTCGCGTACTTCCCGTCGCAGATGCGGCAGGGCTACCGCTCCCAGATGGAGGGGCACCAGCTGCGGCGCGAGATCATCGTGACCCAGGTGGTCAACGACCTCGTCAACGGCGCGGGCATGACGTTCTGGCCGCGGCTGGCCGGAGAGACCGGGGCCTCGCCGGCGGAGCTGGTCCGGGCGAACTTCGTGGCCCGGGAGATCTTCGGCTCGCTGGAGCTGCGCCAGGAGCTCGCGTCGTACGACAACAAGCTGCCGGCCGCGGTGCAGACGAAGATGCGGATCGAGATGCGCACGCTGGTCGAGCGGGCCTCCCGCTGGCTGGTCACCAACCGGCGCCCGCCGCTGGACAGCGAGGCGACCGTCGACTTCTTCGGCGTGACCGCCCGCAAGGTGATGAACGAGCTGCCGTCGCTGATGACCGGCCGGGAGCTGCTCGCGTTCGAGGAGCGGCGCGACGCGCTGGTGGCGCAGTCGGTGCCGGAGGACCTCGCGACCCGGGTGGCGGTGCTGCCGCCGGCGTACATGGTGCTCGGGATCGTGGAGACCGCGGCCCGCGACGGCCTCGACGCCCTCGAGGTGGCCCGGGTGCACTTCGCGCTCGGCGAGCGGCTCGGGCTGCCGCTGCTGGTGTCCAGGATCCTGGCGCTGCCGCGCGACGACCGCTGGCAGACCATGGCCCGGGCCGCGTTGCGCGACGACCTGCACGGCGTGCACACCGCGCTCTCCTCGCAGGTGCTGGCCGCCACGTCGTCCGAGGACCCGGCGCCGGTCAGGATCGCCACGTGGGAGGTCGGCGACGAGGTCGTGGTCACCCGTGCGGCTCAGACCCTGGAGGAGATCTGTGCGGACGACGACGCCGACCTGGCGCGGATGTCGGTCGGGCTGCGGGTGGTGCGCGGGCTGCTCTCCTGACGCAGCCGGCTCACCGCTAGCCTCCCGTCATGGCTGACACGATCGACCCCACCCTGCTCGGGGTCGCCGACACCGTCCGGCTCACCACGACCGGGGAGCTGACCGCGGTCGCCGCGGTCGAGGCGTCGCTGGCCCGGATCGCCGCGATCGACGCGCAGCTCAACGCGTTCTCGGTGGTGCTCGGGGACGCCGCGCTGGCCGAGGCCGCCGACCGGGACCGGGCGCTGGCCGCGGGCGAGACGCCCGGGCCCTTGCACGGCGTACCGGTGGCGATCAAGGAGGAGATCGACGTCGCCGGCTGCGTCACGACGTACGGCGGCGTCGCGAACAGCACCCCGGTGGCCGCCGACGCCGAGGTCGTACGCCGGCTCCGCGCGGCCGGCGCGGTGGTCGTCGGCAAGACCACGATGCCGGAGTTCGGCGCGTTCCCGTACACCGAGTCGGTGGCCCGCGGGTTCACCCACAACCCCTGGGACCGGAGCCGCTCGCCCGGCGGCTCCAGCGGCGGCACCGCGGTCGCGGTGGCCACCGGCATGGTCCCGGTCGGGCTCGGAGGTGACGGCGGCGGCTCGATCCGGGTCCCGTCCGCGTGCTGCGGCCTGTTCGGGCTGAAGCCGCAGCGGGGCCGGGTGACCACCGCACCGACCGAGCACCTCTGGTGGGCCCTGGGCACCGCCGGGCCGCTGGCCCGCAGCGTGCTGGACAGCGCGATGGTCTACGACGTGATCCGCGGGAACGTGGAGACCGACCTGTTCCGGGCCGGCCCGACCGGGTCGTTCGTCGAGGCCGCCGGGCGCGATCCCGGACGGCTGCGGATCGGCTGGTCCGCGACCTGCCCGACCCGCGGGGTGCGGCCGGACCCGGTGCACGTCGCGACCCTGCAGGAGGCGGCCACCCGGCTCGCCGACCTCGGCCACGAGGTCGTCGAGGTGGACCCGCACTACCCGGACACCACGTTCGCGTTCGTGCCGCAGTTCTTCGCTGGCATCCGGGCCGAGGCGGACGCGATGGAGCACTACGAGCGGCTGGAGCGGCGGACCCGTCAGAGCTACCGGATGGGCGCCTGGGTGCGGCCCGGCGTGCTGTCGTGGGCGTTGAAGCAGGGGGAGAAGGTGGCGGCGAAGGCGAACCGGGTCTTCGACGAGTGCGACGTGCTCCTCATTCCGACGATCGCGCACCGGCCCCCGAAGATCGGGGTGATCACGGGGAAGGGCACCGTGCGCTCGTCGCTGGCCTCGCTGCCGGCGATCGGCTACGCCGCGCTCTGGAACGTCACCGGCAACCCGGCCGCGTCCGTGCCCTGTGGGATCGCCGCCGACGGCCTGCCGACCGCCGTCCAGCTGGTCGGGAGGACCGACGACGAGACCACCCTGCTCTCGCTGGCCGCGCAGCTCGAAGCGGCGCATCCCTGGCCTCTGCAGGCACCCCGGTAGGTTGCCCGCCCTGGGGCGATCGAGGTCACGGACCTGCGCAACGCCCCGGACCACGCGGGCGTCCTACCGGCTGCCGAGCCCGGGGTCCGTGCGGAAGTAGGCGTCCAGCCGGGCCGCGAGAGCGGCCTCGTCGGGCCGGAGCTCGCTTCGCATCTGCGCGAAGAGGTCGCGAGGGTGCAGACCCAGGTCGTTGTGGTCGAAGTGGCGCTTGTCGACCGTCCGGAGCCGGGCCATGACCTGGGCCAGCGCCGCGGCATCCTCCGCGCCGAAGGCCGCAGGTCCGTAGGCATGGTGGGACGCGTCGGGTGTGACCAGCAGGCCCAGCCGTTGCAGCGTCGGCAGGTCGTCCTCGACCTCGCGGCGGTAGATCGTGGTGAGCAGCTCACGCTTGTCCGCGTCGGTCAGCGCCGGGTTCGTGACGACGGCGCTGATGGCTCCCCGGAGCTGGTCCCGGCGTCCCGAGAACTTGGCCCGGGTCCCGCTCGTGGTGTGGTTCTGCCACTTCCGGATGAACTCCTCCGCCGAGAAAGACTCGTAGTGGAGGACGTGGAAGTCGTCGGAGGAGTGGGCGGGCACTTCCTGCTTGTCGGTGTCGAGCACCCGGTGGATCCGCAGGTAGCGGTCGAGGGCCGGGCGCATCCCGGGCTTGCCGTGCGTGTGGCCGTTGAAGTACGCCGTGTTCGCGGGCTCGGCGATCACCCCGAGCATCGTGAGCAGGCACAAGGTGTCCTCGTCCAGGAGCTCCTTGAAGATGTCGACCTCACCGTCCCAGTGCGGCCGGCTCACCGCCTCGCGCGTCCGGAGGGACACGCACGGGACGTCCGGGGGAAGGGCGAGCAGGCGCTCCTTGTCGATGTCCAGCCGCTCGTCACCGTCGATGTGGAAGACCCAGTGCACCGCCGGCAGGATCGCGAGGGCGCAGCTGACCAGGGTGGCGTTGGTCATCTGCCGCTTGTTGAGGTCACCCGGCCGCCGCGGGTTCCAGTACCGGGATCCCGTGCGCACGACGGTGACGGACTCGTGCTCCTTGAGGTACTGGTGCGCCTCGGCGACCTCCTCCGCGGCCCCCTCCAGGAACACGAACAGGTGGTCGGCGCCGGCAGCGAGGTTGCCCTCCACGAACGCCTTGATGTTCGCGGCCGAGTCCTTGACGGTGCTGACCGTGCACACCAGGGGACGGTCCCCGCGCCGCCTAGCCCCGGGCACGTGCCTGCCCCGGAGTCGCGTCGTCGCCGTGGCGCGCCAGGGCGCCCTGGACGCGAGGGATGTGCCGCCTCGCGGAAGGCTGGACCCACCAGCCGGCCCCGATCGGCTGGATGTCACGACCCGTGAGACGGGCAAGGCGTCTCGCGAGGCTCCGGCGCATGCGCAGCAATGTACTAGGGGCGCCGGCGTGCCCCGATCCGCCCTCCCCGGTTCCGCGGGGACGGGGACAGAGCTAGCGTCCTGGCGGGAGGTGCCGCGATGACCGAGATGGCCGACCTGTACGACGCGTGCCTGGACGAGGTGGACCGGCTGGCGGCGACTCTCACCCCCGAGCAGCTCGCGAGCGTGGTGCCGGCGACACCGGCGTGGACCGTGCACCAGGTGATCGCCCACCTGGCCGGAAGCGCTGCCGACGCCAGCACCGGCCGCATGGACGGGGCGCCCGGGTCGGAGTGGACCGCCCGGCACGTCGCCGAGCTCGAGGGCCGGTCGCCGGGCGAGCTGGCCGCCTCACTGCGCTCCACGCAGGCCGCGGTCGCCGCGTCCACCGAGGGCAACCCGCGGCCCGCGATCGTCTGGAACATCAGCGTCCACCTGGCCGACGTGCACGAGGCGCTCGGACTGCCGGTCCTCGACGCGGCACTGTGGCAGCCGGTGCTCGCGGCCGTGGGCCCCTACCGGCTCGCCGGGGCGCCCGCCCGGGTCCGCTGCGGGGACGAGGTGTGGGGGAGCGGTGACGCCGAGGCCGTGGTCACGCCGTACGAGCTGTTCCGGGCGCTGTTCTCCCGCCGTTCCCGTGCCCAGATGCAGGCGTGGGGCAGCCCCGCCCTCACCGCCGAGCAGCTCGACGGGGTGCCGGTGTTCGGCCCTCGCGACGACGACCAGCCCCTCCCCGCCTGACGCCGAACCGTCCGAGATAACGGCCCGAGCCGTGCGAAACGCCTGCCCGACGTGCCCCGAATTGCTGGCCGAGGTGCCCCGAGTTGCGCGCCGAGGTGCCCCGAATCGCGGCCTGCTCGCGTCCTACCTCGGGACCTGTCAGGGACATCAGTGGGTGGTCAGGCATCGAAACGCCTGACCACCCACTGATCCACCGGGCGGCCGGGGAATCGTGAGGCGCCGGCCGCAAGACCGGGCACCTCGCCCAGCGAGACCGGGCACCTCGGCCAGCAAGACCGG